>JAHRHA010000127.1 GCA_020027875.1 Micromonosporaceae bacterium
CCTTGGTGCGGTGCCGCACCGTGGCGAAGGTCGACTCGATGGGATTTGTTGTGCGCAAATGGATCCAGTGCTCGGCCGGGTAGTCGTAGAAGGCGAGCAGCTCGTCCAGGTCGTCGGTGATCTTGGCGACGGCTTTGGGGAACTTGGCGCCGTAGGCCAGTTTGAACGCGGCGACGGCGCGTCGGGCGTGGTCGCGGTCCTCTGCGTTCCAGATCTCGGCCAGGGCGCGCTTGGCCGCCGGGTGAGCCGACTTCGGCAGCGCCGACAGAACGTTGGAAATCTTGTGGAACCAACACCTCTCCGCCCGGGTCTCGGGGAACACCTCGCGCAGCGCGCCCCAGAACCCGAGCGCACCGTCGCCCACGGCGAGGACCGGGGCGCGCATGCCGCGCCGTTTGCAGTCGCGTAGCAGGTCGGCCCACGACCCGGTCGACTCCCGGTAGCCGTCGGTGAGTGCGACGAGTTCCTTGGTGCCGTCGACCCGTACCCCGATCATGACGAGCAGACAGAGCTTCTCCTCGTCCAGGCGCGCACCCAGGTGAATGCCGTCGACCCACAGGTACACATAGTCCACACCGGACAGTTCACGGTTGTTGAACGCCTTCGCCTCGTCCTGCCGCTGGACGGTCAGCCGTGTGATCGTGGATGCGGATAGGCCCGCGCCTGCCGTTCAGTCGGATATGACACGCGTTCCGATCCCTGATACGTCGGTGCCAGACCCGAGCGGCGCCACCATGAAAGGCCATCATGAATCGGTGGGCACGCTCGTCCAGGGCCATCAGAAGGGTTGCGAACCTGCTGGGTCACCCATTCCCCGGTCGGGTGCACGGTGATTCCGGCCAAATGCACCCGCCGCCGGTCAAGTTCGATGAAGAACAACACGTACAGCCTGGTCAGGCCGACCGTCTCCACGGTCAGGAAGTCACACGCCAGCATCCCAGCCGCCTGGGCGCGCAGGAACTTCGGCCACGTCGGCCCACCACGCCGCGGCGCCGGCCCGAGCCGTTGCCGGCGCAGAATCGAGCGCACCGAGGTCGCGGAGATCCCGACACCGAGCTTGCGCCGCGATCTCCACGTCCTTCGCCTCGGGCGAAGGACCCAGTCGGACAAGTCCGAGTAGCTGCCGAACGATCATGAACGCCAGGGTGTGCACCACCACGACGGACATCGTGCCAGCCGCCCGACGTTGCTGGTCAAAGCCGTGACGCTGAAGTTGCACCCTTCAAGCTCCTCCCGTCTGCTCTCGACGAGTGCGACCAGTTCCTGTTGCGAAATCAAGCCCGGACCGATCGCGCAGCGCGCGCGTGCCGTAGTGCAGACTTTGCCGATGGGTCCCGTCCCCCCCAATCACACGCGGGTCAGGCTGGTCGCCGCCGTTGCGGTGTGCGCCGCGCTGGCCGTCGTCGTGCCGGTCGGCGCCATGCGGTGGACCGAGCGCACGCGCCCCACCTCGTTGGACCATGGCAGCGTCGCGTCCGGCGCGACTACGCCCGGACAGCCTCCCGCATGTGCCGGTCGGTCAGCCAAAGCACCGCGCGAACTGCGGGGTATGTGGCTGACCACCGTGTACAACATCGATTGGCCTAGCCGGCCAGGCCTCGACGCCGAGACGGTCAAGGCGGAGTATCGGGGCTGGCTTGACCTTGCCCAGCGTCTCAACCACAACGCGATCTTTGTCCACGTCAGACCCAGCGGCGACGCGCTCTGGCCATCGCCCTTCGCCCCATGGTCGAACTGGCTCACGGGTGGGCTCGACGGGCGCAGCCCTGGATGGGACCCGCTCGACTTCATCATCGCCGAGGCCCACGCGAGGAACCTCGAGTTCCACGCCTGGTTCAACCCGTACCGAGGAACGCAGCCGGCACCGAGGGGGGGCGCGGGGAAGGACCTGAACCGGCTCGCGCCGAACCATCCGTTGCGCCAGCACCCCGAATGGGCCGTGGTCTACCCGGCTGGTACGAGCGCCAGCCGGCTCTATTTTAACCCGGGCATCCCAGAGGCTCGCCGCTTTGTCGAGGACTCAATGCTCGACGCCTTTGCCCGGTACGACATCGACGGCGTCCACTTTGATGACTTCTTCTACCCGTACCCGGAGGCGGGTCAGGACTTCAACGACGCGGCAACCTTCACCAAGTACGGCGGCGGATACGCCAGCAAGGGTGACTGGCGCCGCGACAACGTCAATAAGCTGGTGCAAGAGATGAGCCAGCGCATCAAGGCCGTCAAGCCGTGGGTGAAGTTCGGCATCAGCCCGTTCGGCATATGGCGCAACAGCACCACGGATCCGCTCGGGTCGGCCACACGCGGCCTGCAGAGCTACGACGAAATTTATGCCGACACGCGCATGTGGGTCAAGGAACAGTGGCTGGACTACATCGTGCCGCAGCTGTACTGGCACATCGGATTCGACCGCGCGGACTACGCCGAGCTGCTGCCATGGTGGTCGAAACAGGTCGCCGGCACCCGGGTCCAGCTCTACATCGGCCAGGCCGACTATCGCGTGGGCGAAACGGGCGCCTGGCAGAATCCCGGCGAATTGGACCGGCAGCTCGCACTCAACCGACGGCACGCGGTCAGCGGAAGCGTGCATTTCAGCGCCAAAGACCTCCGCGAAGACCGGCTCGGCGCAGTCACCCGCTACCGCTCCACCCACTACGCCGGTCCGGCGCTGGTGCCGACGATGGCGCACCTGCCCGGCACGACGCCCACGGCGCCGATCCTCACCGCCGCACGCCGCGATGCGACCGGCGCGGTAACGCTGACCTGGCGCGCGGGCAGGGGAACGCCCGCGACCGGCTTCGCCGTGTACCGCGTGGACGAAACGGCGCCCGCCAGCGGCGCGACCGACTCGAACGCGAGCCTGGTGGCTACCAGCCGCAGCACTGGCGAAGGCGAGCAGACGTGGGTGGACCGGACAGCCGCCAGCGGTGGGTCGTACGCGTACTGCGTGACCGCCGTGGACCGCGTCTGGAATGAGGGCGTCGCCAGCGCGCCGCGCCGGGTCCGCTAACGACCCGAGGCGCGCTTGCGACGAGTCTTGACCTCGGGTTCTGGCGTCGTACCGTGGACCAAGTTGTGCACCCAGTCGACGCGCTCCTTCTCGCGCCGGCGCAGGCCGCGGGTGTCCCGATCGTGCTCGCCCGGCAGTCCGGATCGATCCGCAGGCTACGACGGTGGATCCGGGCAGGGACGGCCGTTGCGTACGCGAGGGTCGGTCGATCTGCGGGGCGAGGCCGGCGCCAATGACGACGATGGGAAGTTCGCTCAGCTGATTAGCCCAGGCCAGTCCGACGGACCGGGCTGACCTGCTCGAGCTCGGCCGGCGAGACTGGAGCGGTCGCTGCTATCTGCTCAGCCGTGGCAGCGCGTGTGGGCGTCGGCTCGGTATCCGGCGGCCGGTCAGCTACGGCGATCGCGGTGGAGACGAGCAGGCCGGCACCCGCCGCGATGAGTGAAACGACGTACGGCTTGATCTGGTCGGTCTGGTCGCCGAAGCCCGGACCGGCGATGACATATGCGCACGCGATCAGTGCCGGGCCGGCGAGTCCCGACAGCGCGATCGCAACCCGTGGCGCACTCGCCCGGCGGGCGAACCAAGCGATGCCGGCCGCCAATCCGCCCGCGACGACGATCATCTGGTTTGGCCCGACCAACCAGTCGGCGCGCGTGAGCAGATCCGGCACGTCGACAAGCCCCAGCCGCGGCGACATCTGCTCGCGGTGCGTGGCAATTGTCACCGCCACCGATACAACCGCGAACAACCATCCCCAAACCACACCGGCGCCGACGCTGCGGGCGATCGGTGGCGCGGCCAGTGCCGTGACAGCAAGGACGACGCCCACCACGATGCCGACGCCGATGGTGATGGCTATCGTCAGCTCGGGGCGGGTGGTGACGGCTGGCTGCGCTGCCCGTACCGGCAGCCAAACCAATGGAAATGAGGCCGCGGCGCCCAGCCCCGCCGCGGCCGCAGCCGTGATCCAGGACGCGACACCCGCGCCGGCCGAAATGATGCTGCGCCGGCCCGCTGCGACCGCGCCCAGAACCGCTGCCGCGTACACGAAGGCCAACCAGGTCAGCAGTCGGCTCCAGGCGTTGCCCACACCCTGGAGGCCCGGCTCCCAGTCGATAATGCCCAGCCCGTGGCCGACCCCCAACTGTGCCGCGGTCAGCAGGCCCGCCGAACCTGAGCAGCGCACCATGAGCCTGGCCCAGGTATTGACCACCGTTGCGACCGCCACGCCGCGAAGCCTACGACCCCAACCGCCTGTCGCCCACGCCTGTCCCGCTCGAAAACTCGGTTTGGGCTACGCTGCCTGGGAGTATTCGCTGATCAGTCCACCGAGGATCGTTCCTCGCTTTACCCGCGAGGAGGCCACATCAAGCCGTGCCGAGGGAGCATGATCCGTGTTGGGCGGTGGTCGGTCTCGGCCCTGGCGCGGCCGATGTTCGTTGTGGTGCGTGACGTACTCGTTCAGCGTGGCAAGCAGGTTCCGTTCACCGCGGACCAGCATGCGGTCTAGGCACTCTCGGCGGACAGTGGGCCCGCCGTCGCCCGGCGCATCGCCGACTACTTCAGCCGAATGAGGCCAACGCCGGCCGATGCTTTTCCGCAGCTGTCCGACCGGGAACGCAAGATCCTCTCGCTGGTTGCCCAGCATCTGACGAATCCCGAAATCGCGCGCCGGCTCGAACTATCCGAGAATACGGTACGCAACAACGTATCCAACATCTTCACCAAGCTTCAGGTCGCCGGCCGGGCCGAGGCGATCATCAGGACTCGCGATGCCGGCCTCGGCCGCTAAGGCTGGCGCAGGTCACCGTCGCCGCCCCGGTGGCTACTGGCGGCGATCACTTGTCTGGCGCCACGCGCGGGCCTAGCGTCGGCGCATGGGACTCCTTATCGACCTCGTCAACGCCGTCGCCGGCGGCCGAGTCCAGATTGTCGATCTGACTGCTCCGCTCTCAGCCCAGACGCCGATCATCGGGCTACCTGAGCCCTTCGGACAGACCGCTCGCTTCTCATTGACCGAGATCAGCCGCTACGACGAGCGTGGCCCTGCCTGGTACTGGAACAACATCTCGACCGGGGAGCACACGGGCACCCACCTCGACGCGCCCATCCACTGGGTCACCGGCAGAGACGCGGCCGACGTGTCGCAGGTGCCGATCACCCGGCTGATCGCGCCGGTCGCAGTCCTGGACTTCGCCTCGGAGGCGGCCGCGAACCCGGATTTCCTCCTTGAGATCGAGCACATCAAGGCCTGGGAGGCCACGAACGGCGCGCTGCCCGACGGCGGATGGTTGCTGTATCGGACCGGCTGGGATGCCCGGTCAAACGACGACTCCGCCTTTATCAACGAGGGCCACACTCCGGGCATCTCGGCGGAGTGCGCTGCCTGGCTAGCCGTGGAGGCACCAATTCAGGGAGTGGGCGTGGAGACGGTCGGCACCGACGCCGGTGCGGCTCACTCGTTCGAGCCGCCGTTCCCGTGCCACTCCTTCCTCTTGGGTCACGGAAAGTATGGGCTCACCCAGCTCCGGAATCTCGACCAGCTACCGCCCAACAGCGCAGTCGTCGTTGTCGCGCCTCTGCCGATCGTGACCGGTTCGGGGAGTCCCACGCGGATCCTGGCCCTCGTGGAGCGCTGAGCGATGCTGGTGGCGGAGGCGGTCGGCCGGTTGTTGGCCGAACTCGGAGCAAAGCACGTTTTCGGTGTGGTCGGTTCCGGCAACTTCCACCTGACCAACGCGATGGTCGCCTCCGGCGCCCGGTTTGTGGCTGCGTCGCACGAAGGCGGGGCAGCCACCATGGCCGACGCGTACGCACGAGTCTCCGGGAGGGTGGGAGTGCTTTCTGTCCACCAAGGCCCAGGAGTCACGAATGCGATCACTGGGATCGCCGAGGCGGCGAAGAGCATGACTCCACTCGTTGTCGTGGCACCGGAGGCACCGAACCCCCGCTCAAACTTCTACATCGACCTCGGTGCGATCGCGGCCGCGGTGGGTGCCAGATTTGTGCGGTTGCGCAGCGCGGCGTCGGCTCTGGAGGACGTCGTTGACGCTTACCAGACGGCGCAATCGGCCAGCGAGGCCGTGGTTCTCGGCATGCCGCTCGACCTTCAGGCGCAGCCGGCGCCGCCGTTTCCGGAGGGTCTGAGCGTGCCCGTGGCACCCGCGCCGGTAACGCCGCTACGGGAGGAGGGTCGGGCACTCGCCGATGCACTTACCCGCGCCGAACGCCCGCTGTTCATCGCGGGCCGGGGCGCGGCCCGTCAACCGGTGGACGCTGCGCGCAGCGCGATCACCCGCCTTGCCGACCGATGTGGTGCTCTTCTGGCCGTGTCCATGGCCGGAAAGGGCCTATTCGCTGGCGATCCGTGGTATTTGGACGTCTCGGGCGGCTTCGCCTCGCCGCTCGCCGCGTCGCTCATCGGTGAGGCCGATCTCGTGGTCGCGTGGGGATCCACCTTGAACATGTGGACCACCCGCCACGGTCGGCTCATCTCACCCGAAGCTGTCGTGGTCCAGGTCGACCGGGACCCGTCCGCGCTGGGTGTGAACCGACCTATCCACCTGGGCGTGTCGGGCGACGTCGTCCAGGTCGCCGAGGTTGTTGAGCACGACCTCGCCGGCCGGGACTGGCAGCAGGCCGGGTTCCGGTCGAACAAGCTCCGCGCCCGCATCGCCACCGAGGTGAGATGGCGTGACGTGTCCTATGTAGACGAGTCCGGTGATGGCCGGATCGACCCGCGGACACTGACCATCGCCCTCGACGATCTGTTGCCGCTTGACCGGACCGTCGCGATCGATTCCGGCAACTTCATGGGGTATCCCGCGATGCTTCTGTCCATCCCGGACGTGGCGGGCTGCGTCTTCACCCAGGCGTACCAGTCCATCGGACTCGGCCTCGCGAGCGCGGTCGGTGCGGCCGTGGCCCGCCCCGACCGGCTGACCGTGGCCGCGCTCGGCGATGGCGGCTTCCTCATGTCGATCGCCGAGCTGACCACCGTTGTACGCCTCGGCCCCCAGATTGTGGTCGTGGTGTACAACGACGCGGCGTACGGCGCGGAGGTCCACCACTTCGGACCGGACGGACACCCCCTCGACATCGTGACCTTCCCCGACACCGACTTCGCGGCGATCGGGCGCGGATTCGGGTGCCTAGGTGTGACCGTGCGCGAGACTTCCGATCTCGAGACAGTACAGACCTGGCTCGACGGCTCGCGCGATACGCCCCTCGTCGTTGACGCGAAGGTCCGCTCGTCACGAGGCGCATGGTGGCTGGAGGAGGCCTTCCGAGGCCATTAGATCCCGCCGCGGCCGTAGTGCGGCAGCCGGCATCGGGTTGGACTGGCAGACTGCGCCGAGGACGACCCGCGGCTGTCGGCACGGACTCGAGGATCACGGCTGGTCGGCAGACTCCACAGGACGCACCGGAGCAGAGGCCAGCCGATGCTGTTCCTGCGCCACGATGGTCCGCCCGAGCTGAACCTCGGAGATGTCGACCGCGCCCGGAGAGGCCTGCGCGATGGCACTGTGCCGCACGTACGCGTCGAAGAGCTGAGCCTTGGAACCGAGGAGCTCGAGCATCCGCTGGTCGACTGAATCGGCGATCAGCGGAGGTGAGCAGCTGCATCGGCGCTGCTCTCGGCCTACTCGACGGCTTTCTCGGCGGGCCGAGTCCGCACGCGCCGGCAGGGCTCGCGAGACGGCTTACGCCATTCTTGATCCGCGGGCCGGGCGACCGCGCCGCCCGCGACATACTCAGGTCCGCGACCATGGGGCAGGCCTTCGACTCGCTGAACCACTTGATGCTCGACTACGGCGGGCAGGAGGTCCACTACGGCAGCGCGATCGCGTTGGCCACCGTCATCCGAGTGTGGTCGCGCGACACGGAAAGGGCCGCCGCCGAGCTCATTCGGGCCTACGTCCGGTAGTTCGACGAACCGGAGGCATGTCGCCGTACCGAGGCCGGCGGCGAGCAAGTCGATCGCCACCGCAGCCCTCATCACGTGAGGGTGGTGGCCAATAGCGATCGGCATGCGTCGGGGATGTCGCAGTGTCGCAAGATCGGCGAGCGGGTGTCGCCGACGTCCGTGCGCACGATTCTGCGTCGCCACGGCCTCGCCTGACCATCGCCACAAACAGCAGCTCACGGACCCGATCACTAGATTTGGCCCGGTACAGGGTCCATAACGTCGCCGCATCGACACACAACGGTCATAGGTGCGGAGAAAGGGACGTAAATGCGCCTCATTGTGTGGCGGCTAATGTGGGCACGGCTGGGTCACCGATTTCTCATCGCGGTGATGACCACCTCAGCGGTACGCAGGTCCCTTTGGTCCGCCCACGGACGGCTACACACCATCTGGCTCATGCTTGAGAACAACGGGGTGCGCGGCGCTGCCTTCGATGCTTTGGAGCACCACAAGATACGTGCTGCGGTCATAGCGGCCATAGAGCATCGCGCGCGCATGACCACACGACCCGCCTGGATCAGACGGGTCGCGCGAGCGCTGCACAATGCCGACCGGCGCACCGACATCAGGCAGGCGCTAAGTCATCCGGAGATCCGGCGCGACCTCAAGGCTGCCGCTGGTCACCGGGGCGGCATCCGGGCAATGGCCATTATCAGGATCGTCGCGTTGGCCGCCGGCCTGAAGCTCAAGGACATTCTTCTTCAATAGATCGAGGACTGCGGCCAAGAACAACTCGCGCCTCGTCCAGTACTCGATCACCCATCCTTGCGGGCCCACCTTTCCAGGGTTCGGAGTGATGTGCCTTGTAGCGCCCGTAAACCCGGTCACTGCGCCTGAGCTGCCGTTTTCATGACGAGCGACCAGGCCGGCTTGTCCGGTGTCACCTCGCCGCCGTCGCCGACCACCTTCCCGTAGAGATCAAGACTGGCCCGAGAGCGATAGCACTACGGAATTCACTTTGTCCCCAGCCGATGAGAAACGGGACGTAGATGCGGCGGAGCAGGATGGTGTCGACGTGGAAGAAGTCGGTGGCCAGAATCCCGGCAGCCTGAGTGGCGAGGAACTGGGTCCAGGTCGGGCCGGCCCGCCGGGGTGCGGGGTCCACGCCCGAGCGTTTGAGGATGAGCCACACCGTCGAGGGCGCTACCCAGTGGCCGAGGCCGAGCAGTTCGCCGTGCATGCGCCAGTAGCCCAGGTTCGGCTTGGACTGACTCCGGCTCCACGACCTCGACGAGGGCGCCCACCCGGCGAATCGTGGCGCTGTCCTGACCCGGCAACGCGTTCGCTACTGCCGCTGCTCGCACGCTGCTGTCCGATAGACCGGATATATGCGATTGATGTCGGCGACCGACACGGCGGTCACTCAATCCCTTGGGGCGACCGACGACCAGGGCGACTGGTCGTCGCGCCATCCGCATCGAGGTGTTCTGCCCGATATGAGTGCGGTCATACGGCGGCCTTGCCAGATGGTGAGCTGAGCCTGACGCCGCGGCAACGAGATCGTGGCGCTGGCGCGATCGCGACCGGACACGCCTGGGTCACATAGTGACTACGACGCCGGCAAACCAGGATCCCGCGATTCGGCGCGGCCCGTGCCGACGGAAGGTGGGTGGTTCGAATGAAGGTACGGCTGGGCACGGCACTCGCAGTTCCGCTGGCGTTGGCTGCCGCGCTGACACTCATCGGTTGTGGCGACGGGGCCGGTGACGGTGGAGGTGCTGGGGCCGAAGGCAAGACAATAGAGGTCGGCAAGTCCTTCTGGCACAGTGGCTTCAAGGTCACCCTCAGCACCGCGACGGTCGTGTCGCCGGAGGCGACCACGACACCGGCTGCGATGAAGCCTTCCTCGGTGACGATCGAGGCGATGTTCCAGAACCTGGGCCCGTCGACGACCGCCTTCCGGGCTCCGATGGTGCTCAGCTCCGCCGGCAAGCACCACACCCAGGCGGGGCCGCAGCAGGAGCTGCCGAAGGTACCCGGCCAGGCTCGCCAGTCGGGCACGATCGCGTTCGTGGCGGACGAGTCGTTCCGGCTATCCGACGCCGTGCTGACCGTCGGCAGCGCCGACGAACGACAGGCCGTCGTACCGCTGGCCGGCGCGGACGGCCTGGTCTCGCTGGAACCCCGATCGTTCCAGGTCAGCGGCAAGGCCAGCAATGGCCCAGCCTTCTACGCCACCGTGGAGGGTGGCGAGCTTCGGGCCGACAACCCTGACGGGTACGGCGAGGCCAAGGCTGGCAACGAGTTCCTGCGACTACGCTTTTCGGTCACCAACGACGGACCGGGCATGCTCGCCGTTCTCTACGGGCTCAGCAACAGGCTTGGACTGCCGGACGGTTCGAGCGTCGGGATCACCACGCTGTGCGGAAACCCGCAGCTGCACCCGGGGCCGCACGCGACGGCGCGCGACGGACTGGTGTGCTTCGAGGTGCCGGCCCCAGCCTCCGGCGAATACCTCTACGCCATCACTGGCGACGACACCGAGGGCCTCCGCTTCACGATCGCATGATCGGTCGCGGCTATGGTCCGCCCCGTACAATCCAAGCGGGGCGGACCAGCCGCGTCGGGCATGGAGCGGGTTGCGTTGGACACCAACGGCGGCGCCGAAGCATCGGGGGCTGACCGCACGCTGGCCGCGGCCGTTGCCACCGGCGCGCCGACCGCGGCCGCGCCGCTGGCTCCGTCGGACCCGCGTCGCGTCGGCGACTATGGGCTGCTGGGTCGCCTCGGTGAGGGCGGCATGGGCACCGTTTTCCTCGCGCGGGGACCAGACGGCCAACCCGTCGCACTGAAGGTCATCCGCGCCGAGTATGCCCGGGACGGCCGCTTCCTCAACCGTTTCCGGTACGAGGCTGCGGCCGCCCGGCGCGTTGCCCGGTTCTGCACCGCGCAGGTGCTGGACGCGGGCGCGGACGCCGGCGTCGCGTACATCGTCACTGAGTTCATCGATGGGCCGACGCTCGCCGCCGAGGTGCTCGCACGCGGACCGATGCGTGGGTCCACTCTGGATGGTCTGGCGATCGGCGTGGCCGCGGCCCTCAACGGAATCCACACGGCCGGCGTAGTCCATCTTGACCTTAAGCCGAGCAATGTGATGCTGTCGCGAATCGGACCGAAGGTGATCGACTTTGGCATAGCGCGGGCATTGGATGCGACCGCCGCCTCCACCACGTCCGGCCACGTCGAGGGTACGCCGGCGTACATGGCCCCGGAGCAGTTTGCCCGCGGCAGGTCCACCGCGGCGTCGGACGTATTCGCCTGGGGTGCGGTGGTGGCGTTCGCGGGCACCGGGCGCTCACCGTTCGGAGAGGGCTCGCCGTACGCGCTCATGAAGCGCGTCGTCGAGGACGAGCCCGACTTGGCCGATCTCGATCCCCGTCTGCGCGGCGTGGTCGCGGCCGCCATGCGCAAGGACCCGAGGGATCGCCCGTCGTCGCGGGCGCTGCTGCTCAGCCTCGTCGGCGAGACCGACGACCCGGTCACGGCCACGGCGACCGCGCTCGATGCCACGTGGCACAGGCGATCGCCGGTCGAGGACGCGACTCGTGAGCGGCCGTTGAACGCTGCCGCGCTGGGGCGGCCCACGCGCGACCGCCGGCGTGGCCTGCTCGGGACGGCCGCAGCGCTGGCCGTCGGTGCGCTGGCGATGGCAATGCTCGTGAGCTCCGGGCCGCCCGGTGGTACCGGCGACGGCGGATCGTCCACGATCAGCGGCGCGGAGACCATCCGGCTGGGCGAGCGCGTACCTCGGGCGGGCTTCCTGCAACTGGAGTCCGGGCAGATCCACCGATTCGCGTTCGACGCACCTGCGGGTGCCCGGCTGTTCGTACAGGGCATCGCCGAGAACTGCGCACATCTGCTGCCGTGGCGCGTCACCGCGGCCGGCGGTGGCCAGGTCGCCGCCGGCGAGCTCGGCTGCGCGGTCCATGGGCCCGTGACCCTGACTCGGTCCGGCAGCTACGAGATGCTGGTCGGTGGCGACAACCTCGCCGGCAGGTATGCATTCCGAATAAGCCTCGGATCGGCGGTGCGATGACGACGTACCTCGAGACGTGGACGCGCGCCGGTCCGCAGCTCGTACCGCTCGTCGGGGAACGGCTGACGCTGGGCAGTGACGGCTCCAACGACCTGGCGCTGCCCGCCGACCGCACCCTGTCCCGCATGCACGCGGTCCTGGAGCGCTACCCCGCCGGGTGGTGCGTGCGCGACCTCGGCTCGCGCAACGGCACGTTCGTCAACGGGCAGCGAATCTGGCAGGAGCGGGCGCTCCGCGACGGCGATGAGATCCGCGTCGGCGCCGCCCGGCTCGTCTACCGGGCGCGGGCCCCACAAGCGCCAGCGGCGCCGCGGACCGAGGCCGCCGACCCGGTCCCGGACCTGACCCGCCGCGAGCGTGACGTGCTCATACGGCTGTGCCGGCCGCTCCTGGCCGGCGACATGTTCACCGCGCCGGCATCCAGCCGCGAGATCGCCGAGGCCCTCGTCGTCACAGAGGCCGCAGTCAAACAACACCTGCTGCATCTGTACGCGAAGTTCGGCATCCAAGACGACGGTGAGCGCCGCCGATTGCGCCTGGCCAACGACGCGGTACGCCGAGAGGCAGTCACGATGGCCGACCTGCGCGGGCTCTCGTGAACCGGCCGAGTCGATCCGGGTGTCGTTGACCTCGCCCGCTGCCGCATCCGTGCCCCTACGATCGTCAGGTGCGAATTGGCGTCCTGATGCTGCCGACCGATCCGTGGCCCGAAACCGTCGAGCGGGCACGACGGCTGGAGCAGCTCGGGTACGACCATCTGTGGACCTACGATCACCTGTCCTGGCGCCGGTACCGCGATCAGGCGTGGTTCGCCGCGATCCCATGGCTCACCGGGCTCGCTGCCGTGACTAGCCGGGTTCGCCTGGGCACCATGGTCGCCTCGCCCATCTTCCGCCACCCGGTGACCCTCGCCAAGGAGGCCATGACCCTCGACCACATCTCGGGTGGCCGCCTCACGCTGGGCATCGGCGCCGGCCGGGCCGGCTTCGACGCGACCGTGCTCGGCGGCGGTCATCCGACCCCGGCGCAGCTTGCCGCGAGGCTGGCGGAGTTCGTCCACGTGCTCGATCGCCTCCTGCGCCAGCCGGCGACATCGCACGAGGGCACCCACTACACCGTCAACGACGCCCGCATGATCCCCGGTTGTGTCCAGCGACCACGTGTGCCGCTGGCTATCGCCGCCGGCGGCTCAACGACGCTGTCGCTTGTGGCCCGCTACGCCGACGCCTGGATCACCTACGGCGACGCCACCCACCGGGAGCGGTCACCCGCGGGGACCGAGCGAGTGGTGCGGGCACAATGCGAACAACTCGCTGAATACTGCGACGTCGTTGGCCGCGCCGCCAGCGAGATCGCGCGGATCTACCTGGCCGGCAACACCGACGAACGACCACTCGCCAGCGTTACGGCGTTCACCGATTTCGCCGGCCGCTACCGCGACCTGGGCTTCACCGACATCGTCTTCCACCATCCGCGTCCGGATGACCCCGCCTGGGCCGACAATCCCGAAATCGTCGAAGCCATCGCCACCGAGGTCCTCCCCACCCTCCGGTGACCAACGCCGACGCAGCTCTGATTCGTCACGACGCAAACTGCTTCTGAGTGTGGGCGAGACGCCTCGGCGGCTCGGCGCGTCGCGTTCAGCGCACGATGGGGTACGCGATGGGTTGTCGACCGTCGATGTCGGTGAACCCGTATTCTCGTGCGAGGTCTCCTACGGTCAGGACTTGTCCGGTCCGACGCATCACCGCCGCGTCGGCTGCCAAGGCGGCGACGGCTCGGCCGATGTACTCCGGTGATTCGGTCTGGGCCAGTTGATGCTCGGTAAGGCCGGTCATTCGTTCGACCCGCATCCAGCCGGGCGAGAGCGCGAGGACCGCGATCTCGCGTTCGCCCAGTTCGCCTGCGATGACTTCGGCGGCTCTGCAGGCGGCATTCTTCGCAAGATCGTAGAAGACGTTTCCGAGGTACTTGCGGCCCTGTGTGAACGTTGTGAGGATCACCAGGCCACGTTGCTGATCGAGCATGAGCGGCAGGCCGTATCGGCAGGTGACCAGATGCGACCGCAGGCCGGCGGTGAACATCCCGTCCCAGCGCTGCATTGACTGTTCCCAGAACGGGTGTTGGTACCAGTCCTGGTGCTCGGGGTACGGCATGTAGCCGCCCCACGCATTGCAGACGAGTACGTCGAGCCGCTGCTGCTCCGACCGCACCCGCTCGAACAACGACTGCACCGCGGCGTCGTCGGTGTGATCGCACCGTACGGGAATGCCGCGACCGCCGGCCGCCGTCACCTCGTCAGCCGTGTCCTCGATCGCGTTCGGATACTCGGCCACGGCGGGTTCCCCACGCACGCTCCGCCCTGTCACGTATACGGTGGCCCCACCCTGTCCAAGGACGCGAGCGATCGCCCGGCCGGCGCCTCTACTAGCTCCGGTGACCACCGCGACCTGGCCAGACAAACTGGGCATGGAGTACAACATACGACCTGGGTCCCCAGCGGCAGCAGGCCAACCGTCCTGATCCCAAGGTCCACAGTTCCCCACGAGCCGATCGAACCCTTGGGCCGAAGCCCTGGCATTCGCTGCCTAGATCGACGGCCGCGATGGCAAGGCAGGGTTAGCAGGTGGTTGTCGCGGTGCAGAGCCGCTGCGCTACCCGGGGGCCGAGCTTCCGGTCGGGATCGCCATTCACGAAGGCGACGAGCTCACCCTTGCGCACGACCGTAAAGTAGGCCGCCTCCGTCCCGGACAGGCCGTCGGCGGTACGGGCCGTGAACGTCCACGACTCGTCGCCAATCGTCCCCGGAGTCAGGTCGGACACGTGCATCTGGTATGCGCCGCACGCCTCGACGACTCGTCTCACCTCGTCCATCACGGCCGCGGCCGCGCCGGGGTCGGCGTAGCGCTCGACCACCTCGAAGAGCCCGCCGCCCCCTGGCCCCTCGTAGTCGTGCCAGCGAATGCCCTGGCGGCCGAGGTAGCCGCGGATGTCCAAGCTGGTCCACTGAGCACAGTATGGATCGAAGAAGATCCACTGGCTGTCACCCCGCCAACCTTCAGGAAGGCCGTCCGGTCCACTCGGCCCACCAACGAGTTGGTCGGTAACGCGCCAGTCAGCCGGCAGGTCGTCCAGCTGAAGCATGGCGGATCCCGGCACGGGCACGCTCCGCGGCGTCGACGGCGTGGCGGTGGGGCCCACCGTTGCGGAACCTGACGGTGTCCCGGTAGACCCCACCTGTGGGGCGCCTCGGAACCCGACGAATCGGTACGCCGTACCAGCTCCGGCGGCGATCGCGACGACCACGGCCAGGGCCACGATGACGGCCCGGCGCTGCTGCCGGCGGCGGCCGGCGCGGCGGATGTCGTCGGGAGCGGTCCACGACACCGCCGGTAGGCTCGCAGAAACACTCCCCATCATCTCGGTCAGCTCGTCAGGCATTGCCGCCTCCCAACGTCTCCAATGGATCGAGCGAAAGCAACCCGGCGAGCGCCTTCCGGCCTCTGGCCAGGCGTGCCTTGACCGTGCCGACCGGTGCACCGGTCTCCCGTGCCACCTCGATAACGGGAAGACCGACCAGGTAGTAGAGCGCGATCGCCACGCGCTGCTCGTCGGGGAGTTGCCGAAGCGCGGCAACGACCTCCACGGTTTCGGTGCCCGGCACCGCTACCGGAGCGGCCACGCCGTGACGCCGGTGCGCGTTGAGGCGGCTCCGCATGCTGCGCCACCTGCTGGTCGCGATGCGGCAGGCGACCATCCTGACCCAGGCCTCTGGGCGTTCGTACTCCCTGATCGCGCTCCACCGCTGCCACGCTCGGATGAACGCCTCCTGGACCGCGTCCTGCGCCTCGGCGAGGTCGCCGGTCAGCACGTAGACGAAGCCCAGCACACGCTGGCGGGCGCCCCGGTAGAACGCGTCGAAGTCGGCGGTGTCAGACACCGGTGACTCCTCCCCATCGTCGGAATCGCATGCAGACTGCACGCACGCGACGGGGTGGTCGGTTGCCGGTGCGGGCGAAGAACTTAGCGGAATGAAGAATCAGCCGAGATGCAGCCAGCCGGGCGGGGGCCGGGCGAGGGTAGGACCGTCCACCGGCGCCAGCGTGGGAACCTCCGTGCCGCCCGTCGACGCATTGGTCGGTTCGTGGCCGGCCGGCGGAGGGGCACCGGCGCCTGCGGCGGCGGCCACGGGCCGACCGACCGCAGCATCATCCTCGCGGTCAGGTCGGCCCGGATATCTGGTAGATCCGGAACGGGCTCGGCGAACATGTCGACGAGTGTGCCAGCGTCGGGGTTGTAACCCTCGCGCCACCGCGGCGGTCGCCCCCGCATCAGCGCACGTCGTCATACACGGCAGACCGGCCTCGCTTCCTCCGGCTCAAGAGACTTCGCGAACCGAACGGCGGTTTGCCAACGCGGTAATACGCGCTACACTGACAACAGTCCCGGACGGGCGTGGCGGCTATCCGCCCCCTGGGATGTTCTGATCCGGCGCAGGTGTTCGCATTCACGAGCCTATCCGGCTACAGCGACGCCCCTCCGGGTACGTCCTTGCCATCGCGCCCGTCGCGTCTCAGCGGCGACCCGTCGACTTCTGTCGAAATCGAAATACGGGGCGGCTCGATGTGCATCCAACTCCGCGAAGGAGAACCAATGAGCACCACTGACCTCACGGCGAGCACCCGCAGCGATGCGGGCTCAACGGTGCGGCACCGGGCAGGCAACAGGCCACGCCGCACGCCGAATAATGTCCCAGCGGGTCGCCCCGCATCGAACGCGCCCGCCGACCGCGGCGCGGACAACGACGTCCTGGCCGAGGCGACCGGCATTCTCGACGTGCTCGACAACCACGCGTTCGTGCGGACTTCGGGCTACTTGTCCGGCCCCAACGACGTGTACGTCTCGATGGCTCAGATCAAACGGTACGGGCTGCGCCGCGGCGACGCGGTGACCGGCGCGGTCCGCTCGGCCCGCGAGGGTGAGCAGCGCCGGGACAAGCACAACCCGCTCGTGCGGCTCGACACCATCAACGGGATGGATCCCGAGGAGGCGCGCCGCCGGCCGGAGTTCTACAAGCTCACGCCGCTCTACCCGCAGGAGCGCCTGCGGCTGGAGACCGAGCCGCACATCCTGACCACCCGGGTCATCGACCTGGTCATGCCGATCGGCAAGGGGCAGCGGGCGCTGATCGTCTCGCCGCCGAAGGCTGGCAAGACGATGATCCAGCAGGCGATCGCGAACGCGATCGCGCAGAACAACCCCGAGTGTCGCCTCATGGTCGTCCTCGTCGACGAGCGGCCAGAAGAGGTCACCGACATGCAGCGCTCGGTCAAGGGCGAGGTCATCGCCTCGACGTTCGACCGGCCGCCGCAGGACCACACCACGATCGCGGAGCTCGCCATCGAGCGGGCCAAGCGCCTTGTGGAGCTCGGGCACGACGTGGTGGTCCTGCTGGACTCGATCACCCGAGTCGGCCGCGCCTACAACCTGGCGGCGCCGGCGTCAGGCCGGATCCTGTCGGGTGGGATCGACTCGGCCGCGCTCTACCCGCCGAAGCGCTTCCTCGGCGCCGCCCGCAACATCGAGAACGGCGGCTCGCTCACCATCATCGCGAACGCGCTGGTGGAGACCGGCTCGATGATGGATACGGTGATCTTCGAGGAGTTCAAGAGTACGGGTAACGCGGAGCTCAAGCTCGATCGCAAAATCGCCGATAAGCGTGTGTTCCCGGCGATCGACATCGACCCGTCTGGCACCCGCAAGGAGGAGATCCTCCTCGCGCCGGACGAGCTCGCGGTCGTACACACGCTGCGCAAGGTGCTGCAGCCCATGGGCTCGACGCACGCAATGGAGCAGCTCGTCGAACGCCTCAGCAAGACCCGCAACAACACCGAGTTCCTCATGAGCGTCGCCCGATCCATGACCGACGGCCGTGGGTTCCCGGCTCCGGCTGATCAATGACCAGTGCCGTCCTAGACGCCGGCGCTTCGGGGACCTGGTCGCAAGGCGGAGGCGGGCATAATGACGGCGACATCGGGCACATACCTGAACGGCCAAAGTGGGGGATACGGTGCGAGAACGGCTCCTTCTCCGCGGGTTCGGCCTCGCGGCGGCCCTCGCCGCGTCGATCGCGTCGACCGCGTGCACCGCCTCCGCGACGGGGCAGTCGAATCCAGAGCTAGCTCCGCGCGGCACAACCCACCGCCCCCGGCACAGCCGGCTGTCCCCGGGCCATCAGCCCCTCCCGGGAAGGTCGTGATCCTGCCCAGCACGCCAGCGCAGAACGTCGGCGGCACTGACCCGTCGGAGGCGACCGGAATGCGCCTTGTCTGTACGGCATCGAAGAACGTGCGGCTCATCAACGGCGCAAGTGCCACTATTGAAATAGGGTCATCCAGATCAAGTCCGGCCTCACCGGTGACGAGACCGTGGCCGTACCGGGTCCGAACCTTCCCCCAGCGCAGAACGCCGGCGACCGCGGACCGGTAATGAAATGAGCCTGCCACGATTGCGACTACACGGAGGTACAGCGTGACCACGCCGCTGATCCAGCTCACCGGCATCACGAAGACGCTCACGGGCCAGGGCGCGCCCAGGCAGATCCTGTCCGGAGTGGACCTCACGATCCACAGTGGTGAGAGCGTGGCTATCCTCGGCAGGTCCGGCTCGGGTAAGAGTACGCTGCTGAGCCTGATCGGCCTTTTCGACCGGCCGGACGACGGCAGTTACCAGCTGGGTCCCCGTGACATCACGAGGCTCTCCGAACGGCGTGCGGCGGCGCTGCGTAGCGCGGAGTTTGGCTTCATATTCCAACGGTTCTTTCTACTCAAGCACTTGACGGCAGCGCAGAACGTGGCCATGGCGCTCGTCAACGGGCAGGGCTGGCTCCCCCGGCGCCACCGCCGGGCGAAGGCTTTGGCCGCGCTGGATCAGGTCGGCATCGCCCACCTGGCC
>JAHRHA010000128.1 GCA_020027875.1 Micromonosporaceae bacterium
CGCCAAAGTCGCCCACGACACCCAGATCGTCGCGGCCCAGGCCCGCGCTGTCGTCGAGCGGGAAGCCACACTCAACAGCCCACCAGGTGGGGCCAAATCCGAGGAGAACTCCCCCACCCGCCCAGCCCGCGCGGTGGGGCCAAATCAGAGAAGAACTCTGGGGCCAGTTCTGGTTGACACAGCCACCCCGCCCATGTCGATGACGACACGCTGGCGGATGATTCCGGCGACGGTGAGTCTGCCGCCAGCGAGGATGTGGACGCCGCCGCGGGGCTGCGCCGAGCAGCCGGGTAGGTCTAGTGACGCGCAGGAGCGCGCGCTGGTCGAAATAGGGATCAACTCGTCGCCGGCGTCGCGGGCACGCTCCGTCATGCCTCTCCACGGTAGCCCGCCCGACCCGGCTCACAGTCGGCGTTGCTGCTCGACTCTGCGCGCGTCCGCTCATCGCCGAACGGTTCGCCCGGCAACGGCCTCGCGCCATGGCCAGAGTCGACGGCCTGCACAACGACGGCAAGCCGGTCGTGCTGTTCCTGTGCGTGCACAACGCCGGCCGCAGTCAGATGGCCCTCGGGTCCTTCGAGCACCTGGCCGGCGTCCGAGCCATCGCCTGGTCCGGCGGATCGGAGCCGGGCACCGCTGTCAACCCGGCCGCAGTCGCCGGCATAACCGAACGAGGCATCGACATCTCCCACGAATAACACAAGCCGTGGACCGACGAGACCGTCCGCGCCGCCGACGGCATCATCACCATGGGCTGCGGCGACGGCTGCCCCTTCTTCCCCGGCAAGCGCTACGAGGAGTGGCAACTCGACGACCCGGCCGGCCTCGACGTCGAAGCGGTCCGGCCAGTCCCCGCGACGAGATCGAACGTCGAGTCCGCGCGCTGCTCGACCAACTCCACATCGCTCCCGGCGGTGTACCAACAAGGCGGTTCGCAGTAAGCCGCGCGGCGCCAGTCATCCCCGGCGCCAGCAAGACTCTGCCTGCGCCAGAGGCCGCGCACAAGAACGTTGCCACGCGACCGACATCCACATCGTGGTGACGCGCGTTGCCCTGCTCAGAGGGCGCGTTGTGCACGCGTTTGCCCCCACGTTTGCTACGCGGATGGAGCTGCGGGGGACTTGACCCCCCCCTCGATGCGAATGGGTCCTCAATCCGCCGTCGCAGGTCGTTGGGCTGCACGATCAGCCCGTCGCCCAAGACCATCAAACGACGGTGTCCTGCCGGCCCGATACTCGATGCTGCCAGTTCGTGGGCCTAAGTCCCAGGGTCAAATGAGGGTCAAACGATCAAGGGCCATGTTCTCAATCTCGAGAACATGGCCCTTGGCCTGGTACTTCGTCGTAGCGGGGCCAGGATTTGAACCTGGGACCTCTGGGTTATGAGCCCAGCGAGCTACCGAGCTGCTCCACCCCGCGTTGGCTCCGCAAGAGTAGCGCACGAGAGCCCTACGGGGCAAAACCCGTTATGTGTGACACATGCCCCACCTGGGCAACCGCTGCCCCACCGCGTCAATCCCGCCTCGCCGATCAAGGGCTTGGGGCGGGAGTTTGGAGATCAAACCACCGCTCCAAGCCCTTGATCGGCGCAAAAGGCCGGCGCAAACGGCGGGCTAGCCCCGCAATTCGCACATGGGGTGCGGTGGGGCGGGAGTCAGGGAACGCGCCTGGGATCGATCTTGAGCAGGTCTAGCAGCCGCCGTTGGAGGGTGGTGGGCTGCGGGATTTCGGGGGTGCCGTCGGCGGCGGTGCGTAGCCGCAACGAGGCCAGGGCGGTGAGGATCAGCGCGGCGGGGGGCTTGGCGGCCCGGCCGGCGTAGAGGCCGTCGAGCTTAATGGCCGGGGCGAGATTGCGGCGGGCTTCCCGCTCGATGAGGCAGTAGATGAGCAGGGCCAGGCAGACGACGCCGATGAGGGCGCTGATGCGCCGGTTGGTGTGCAGAAACACGGGCGCGACGGCGAGGGGTCCTTTGAAGTCGTGGTAGCGCCGCTCGCTGGTGGCGGGCTGCTTCTTGTAGCGGGCCATCACCTGCGCCGGGGTGACGGTCTTGGGCAGGTTGGTCAGCAGGGCGTACCAGCCGTCGGTGGCTGCTTCGGCGTCGAGGGCGGCTTGGTCGAAGTGCCAGTCGAGGGTTGGCCGTCCATTGTGGTCTGTTCCGACGGTGGTGCGCAGGTAGTCGCCGACGTGACGCTCGCGGGCGATCGTGGTGATCCGGGCGGTGACAGCCTCGGCCGTGGGGTAGTGCCGTGAGCCCAGTCCACGGGACAGCCGACCGAGGTCGTCACGGGCCCGGTCGAGTTTCTTGGTCCTGGCGTTGACGGCGGCGTCGGCGCGGGCCGAGGAGTGCACGAAGATGCGACGCAGCGCGTACTGCGGGTCGGTGTCGCGCTTGCCCGTGACGGTAATGGTGTCCTCGAAGACCCGGTAGCGGCCGCGCTTGTTCTTGGGCAGGTGGGCGTCACGCTCGGCGAAGTAGGTCACGGGCTTGGCCTTCGCGTAGTCGCAGCCTGCCAGCGCCTCGGCGGGCACGAAGTTCTTCGATGCTGGGGCGAGGAAAGTGACCTTCGCCGCGATCATCGCGGCGATGTTGTCGTAGGACAACAGCTTGGTGTCACCGATGAGCAGGAACCTGCGGGGTCCGGCGACGCGGCGGATGCCTTCCATCGCGCCGACGACCTGGGAGATCTCGGCGGCGCCGCCGCTGTAGGGCTGCCAGAACACCGGCACCGCACCGTCGGCGGCGCTGGCGATGCCGGCCTGGACCTGCTTGAGGTCGGGTCGGCGGTCCTTGGGGTGGCCGAAGCGCGGCTGAGGGAACTCGTTGTCACAGCCGGCGTAGGCGCCGTGCAGGCTGATCGAGGTCATGTCCCAGTGGATCTGCGACACGTCGACACCGAAGGAGGCGATCGCCGCCGCTGCGATCGAGCCGGTCACCTGCTCGGCCACCGGGGCCAGCGCATCCAGGGCCCGGGCGATGCGGTCGTCGTTGAGCAGGTCCGGGTCCAGGCCGAGCACCTGCGCGACTGCGAACTCCCGCGCCCACGGTCCAACGTGGATCATCGGAGCCGGCGAGGTGAGCCGGTTGGCGATTAGCGCCTCGATGACCTGTCCGTGCGTGGCGTAGGCGATCTCCCGGACCGGCGCGGCCCGGTCGATGATGCCGGCGATGTCCAGCCGGCGGCAGAACCCGACCACCACCGGCAACGCCCCCAACGCCTGCTCGCAACTGGCCGCCCCGTAACGGATCCCCATCTGCCTGACCTCCTGCGTGTCGCCACCACCTCAATCCTGAATGCTCTACATTCAAGAGATCGATCGACACGCCGAGGAGGGTTTGAACAGGTCATGACCGCGCACCAGTCACCGCACCAGGCCCGCGTCCGCGAGATCCTGCAGGAGATCGTCGAGATCGGCTACGCCCTACCCGGCAGCGTCGTGATTCGCAGCACCGCGTGCGGCAAGGCCGTGTGCCGGTGCAAGGCCGACCCACCTCAACTGCACGGTCCCTACGTGAGCTGGATCCGCAGAAGCGACGGCAAGCCCGTTACGCGCAAGCTCACACCAGACCAGGAGCAGCGCTACCGGCCCTGGTTCGAAAACGCCCGACGGCTACGCGAGCTGGTTACCGAACTCGAAACCCTGTCCTTGGAAGCTTTCGAACAGGCCGAGGGCCCCCGCCAGCGCCGACAGTCATGACTCGGAGCGGCAGAGAGCCACCGCACCCCATGTGCGAATTGCGGGGCTAGCCGGTTGGCGAAGGCGAGGGGGTTGGCGCCGGGGTGGCGCCGCTCGCTCTCGCCTGTGCCGCCTCGAACTCCTTCGTGGCGGCCTCCAGTTCGGCCAGCGCCTGCCCGTAGGCGGTGAAGTCGCCCGACTGCTGCGCCGCCCGGAGCTTGTCCAGCGCAGCGTCGATCTTCGCGATCGCGGCGGCCATGTCGGCAGTCAGGCCCGGCTGCTGGCCGGGCGTGGGCTGTTCTCCGCCGGGCTGTTCGCCCGTCGTCGGCGGATTCTGGGCACCCTTGTCAACGAGTTGCTTGATCGCCCCTTGTAGCGTCGTGTCGAACCCAACCTGGGTGCCGTAACTCACCAGCACCAGCCGCATGAGCGGGAACGGGTTGGCCACATTCGCGCTCTTGAGATAGACCGGCTGCACATAGAGCAGGCCTCCCCCGTACGGCAGGGAGAGCAGGTTCCCGTACACGACCTGGGCTTGGCCCTGACCACCGAGGAGGGTGATCCGAGACCGGGCGTCGACGTCGTTGGCCATGTTCTGCTGAGCCTGCCCAGGCCCGGGTATTCGACCCTCGCGTGGCAGTTCCAACAGCTCGAGCTTCAGCTTGCCGTCCGTACCCAGAACGCCGGTCAGCAGAGCGGAGAGGTTCTGCCGCTTTGTCGGCGTGAGCGCGGCGGTGAGCTGGAAGCGCTGTGTCTGCTGACCGGGAAACTGTGTCAGCAGGTAGTAGGGCGGCTGCTTGCCCGCCGCTGCCCCCGACTGGGCCGGATCGTCCGGCACCTCCCAGAAGTCCTGGCCCGAGTTGAACTGCCGCGGGTCGCTGACATGGAACTTTGACAACAGGTCGCGCTGCACCTTGAAAAGGTCCTCGGGGTAGCGGAAGTGTGCCGCCAATTCCGCCGGAATATCCGCCTTCGGCTTGATGAGGTTGCCCCCGAACGCCTTGTTCCAGGCGGTCAGGATGGGGTCTGACTCATCGAACTGGTAGAGAGTGACCGTGCCGTCATAGGCGTCCACAGTGGCCTTAACGGAGTTACGGATGTAGTTGATGTTCTGCTTGGCCTGCAGGACCGTGCCCGTCCCGGACGTGGTGTCCGAGGTCGCCGCGCGCAAATCCACCCGCTGCGAGTACGGGTAGGTCGCCGAGGTTGTGTAGCCGTCCAGGATCCATGTCACCCGACCACCAACCACCGCCGGGTACGGGTCGCCGTCCAACGTGAGGAACGGGGCCACCTTCTCGACCCGCTCGCGCGGGTTGCGCACGTAGATGACCTTGGAGTTGTCGTTGAAGACGTCCGAGAGCAGGAAGTTGGCCTCCCGGAAGTGCAGGCCATACAGGACGCGCCGCATTAGCGAGGCAACTGGCACGCCGCCTTGGCCCGCGTAGGTGAACTGCTGCTCGCTCTGCCCGGCCGGCCGGTCGAACTCCCGGTCTGTGCCATTCGGCGCCTTGCCCACGACAACGTAGTCGCCTGCCTGGGCGAGTTCGCCGTAATAGATCCGCGGCTGCGTCACCTTGATCGTCTCGCTCGCGGCCACGCACTTGGAGGCGTTGGGGTTCTCACCAGTCTCCGCGCCCGAGCCGATCAGCCCGGACACGAAGAATGGCGCACCGTCACAGATGCTGTTCGCCGGCGCGGCCACAAAGCCGTAGCCGTGCGTGAAGTTGGTGTGCCGGTTCAGCCAGTTGGTCTGCTGGTCGGTCAGCTTCGAGTAGTTGATCTCACGGACCCCGACGACGAAGTCCTGCAACTTCCCGTCGACCAGGTAGCGATCAATGTCGAGCTTCTCGGCGAAGTCGTAGAACGAACGGATCTGCTGGTACTGCGCGAAGGTTTCGTTGACCACCGCGGGGTCCAGCAGGCGGATCGTCGGCACGATCGTCTTGTCGTTCGCGAGCGACGCCGGAGGAATCTCCGTCTGGGCGCTATACGCGGTTCGCTCGAAATTGAGGCCGTACGCCTGTCTCGTGGCGGCGATCGTATGCGAAATGTACGGAGCCTCCTTGTCCTGCAGGTTCGGCTTCACCGTGAACTGCTGGACGATCGCCGGGTAGATACCGCCCACGGCCACCGCTGCGATGCCCAGCAGAGCCAGGGATGCGCCGGCCCAGACCAGATTTCGCATGCCCGTATTCGAGAAGATCAGGATGGCGACCGCGACGACGATCGAGATGTAGGTCAAGATCTCCTTCGCCGGCAGCACCGCGTTGATATCGGTGTATCCAGCGCCCCACAGGTCCGTACCGGAGTTGAACTCCAGCAGCAACGCCCGCCGGTCGAGGAAGTACGCCACGGCCTTGAGCAGCACGAAGAACGCCACCAGCGCGGTCAGGTGGGCCCGCGCACCCACACTCATCCGGTCGCCGACGCCCTGCAGGCGCACTCCGCCGTACACGTAATGGACGGCGAGCGCACCGAGGATCGCCAGCGCCGTAGCAGTGAAGCCCACGTCGAGCAGGTAACGCCAGAACGGATAGTCAAAGACGTAGAACCCGACGTCGGTGTTGAACTGCGGGTCCGCGATGTCGAAGTCACCGCCGTTTCTGAAGAGCATCCACTGCTGCCAATGGCCCTGCCCGGAGATGCCAGCGAACAGGCCGACGACCGCCGACACCCCCGCGATCCACAGGCCGATACGTGGGGACAAGAGCATCCGGTACCGCTCCAGCGCCTGTTGTTCCGGCGAGTTGGCCCGCAGCAGCGGACGCAGCCGGAAGGCCAGGTACAGGTTTCCGCCGACAAAGACGGCGACGCCGAGGCCGAAGAGCAGGAAGAGCCAGATCTTGGTACGAAGGAGTTCGCCGAAGACATTGGTGTACTTGACCTCGCCGAACCACAGCCAGTCGGCCCACAGGTCGACCAGCTGGTCCAGGAATATCAATAAGAACAGGGCGGCGCCGACCACCGCGATCGTTACTTTGCCTCGGCGACTGACCCTGGGCAGGGGGCTTCGCATAACCACGATGGCAAGACTACGGGTTCCGCCTGAGAGTTCTCGCCCGGCACAGCCGGGTTGCGGCGCGGGTTGCGGCGCGGGCTCCGGAGCGAGCTGCAGAACGAGCTGCAGAACGGATCAGGAGTTGGCCCCGGGACAGAGTGTCGGCTGCCCGCCGGTGCGGATGGATTCAAGCGCCGCCAGCGCCTCGTCGAGCGTCCCCACCTGCACAAGGGCGAGCCCGGATTGGGCGTTAGCGACCGCTTCGGCGCAATTTGCCTGAGGCGTGAGGAAGTACGCGGCCCCAGCACTCTTGGCCCCGACGAGCTTCTGTGGCACGCCCCCGATCGGTCCGACATTCCCGATCGCGTCGATGGTGCCCGTACCCGCGATGATCTTCCCGCCGGTCAGGTCCTCAGGCTTGATCTTGTCGATGATGCCCAGGCTCAGCATGAGACCGGCCGAGGGGCCGCCGATGCCCTTGATGGGGATGTCCAGGCTGAACGGCGCCGACGAGATGATCTCCGGCATGAAGCCGACCCGCGGCACCCCGCCGTCTCCGGCCACGGTCGCGAGCTTCAGGGTCTGTGGTTTGCCGGCGCGGGTCACCTCGAACGTGAGCGTCGTGCCGACGGGCTTGGCACGGATCAACTCGAGCAGCTTGTCCGGCGAGTCCACGGCCGTGCCGTCCACCTTGGTGATCACGTCGCCCGGCTTGAGCTTGCCCTGCGCCGGCGAGCCGGCGGTGACCTCCTTGACCGCGATCCGCATGGGGTATCCGAGTTCGGTCAACGCAGCCGTCTCGGCGTCCGACTGGGATTTCGAGAAGTCCTCGGCGTTCTGCTTATCGACCTGGTCCTGCGTCAGGTCCGGCGGGTAGACAAGCTCCCGCGGCACCACCGCGTCGTTGTCTCGCAACCAACCCTGCAAGGCCTCGAGAAGCGTCAGCTCCGGCCGCACCCCGACGGTGACGAAGCGGAGCTGTCCGGCGGAGCTAGTCGGCGTCGCGCCGTTGACGACGATCACGTCCTTGCCAGCCTCGTCCTTGCCCAACGTGTCGTAGGTCGGACCCGGCTCGAGCTGCACGTAGGGCACCTTGGCCTGCCCGACCAAAAAGGTCAGGGCAACCACGATCAGCGCGCCGACGAGCACCGTGTTTCCGCGCCGCCTCATGCCGCCCCGCCCACTCCAAGCACCATGTGAGCGAGCGTAGCGACCGCGAGTGGGAAGCGGAGTGAGCCCCAGTCTCCGGACGACGGCCGCCCGTGTGAGCCTGGCCACCAAAAGGGCGAACCTGCTTGTGGCGAGTACGGTTGCAGGCATGACCAACCCCCCGTTCGGGTTCGCTCTGCCAGGTGGTTCTGGCGGGCCCGATCCGAACGATCCGGCGCAGCTTCAGGCGTTCCTCGCCCAGCTTCAGCAGATGCTTGCCAACCCCAGTTCTGGGCCCGTCAACTGGGAACTCGCCCTGCAGGTGGCCCAGTCTCAGTTGCGCGATGACCCCGCCGTCGCCTCGCCCCAACGCGCCGCGCTCGAGGAGGACCTCCGGCTGGCCGACCTTTGGCTGGAACCGGAGTCGTCCCTGCCCTCGGGCATCCGGGCCGTGGAGGCATGGCGGCGCGCAGATTGGCTCACCAACACCCTCGAGGTCTGGCGAAAGCTCTGCGACCCGGTCGCGGCCCAGATGACGAGCGCCATGGGCGACCTCGTGCCCGAGCAGATGAGAGACCAGATGGGCCCGATGGCGGCGATGCTCTCCTCGGTCGGCGGCGCGGTCTTCGGTGGCCAGCTCGGCAGCGCGCTCGGCTCGCTCGCGGCAGAGGTGCTCTCGGCCGGCGACATCGGGCTGCCGCTCGGCCCGGCCGGCACCGCCGCACTCATCCCGGCCAACATCACCGCGTACGGCGAAGGCCTGGAGATCCCCGAGGACCAGCTGCGGCTCTACGTCGCGCTACGGGAGGCCGCTCACCAGCGCCTCTTCGGCCACGTGCCGTGGCTACGTGGCCACGTGCTCAACGCCGTCGAGACGTACGCACGCGGCATCACGGTCGATCGGGAAGCCGTCGAGGAGGCCGTCGGCCGGATCGATCCGAGCGATCCGGAATCGATGCGTGAGGTCCAGCTCGAGGGGATCTTCAGCTCCGACGAGTCCCCCCAACAGAAGGCGGCCCTCGCCCGCCTTGAGACCGCGCTCGCCCTGGTCGAGGGTTGGGTCTGCCACGTGGTCGAGAGGGCGTCGGCGGAGCGCCTGCCGGATGCGGTACGCCTGGCCGAGACGTTCCGGCGCCGCCGGGCCGCGGGCGGCCCGGCCGAGCAGACCTTTGCTGCGCTCGTCGGACTCGAACTCCGGCCGCGCCGGCTGCGTGAGGCCACCGCTCTCTGGGCCGCCCTCGCCGATCACCGGGGGGTCGACGGCCGGGACGCGCTCTGGGGCCACCCCGATCTGCTCCCCAGCGACGACGACTTCGCCGATCCCGAAGCGTTCGCCCAAGCCGATCTCGACACCTTTCCCGACTTCCCGCCCACCGACTAACCCCCAAGATCCCCCCCGTCGGCCCCAAGATCCCGCCGACCCCAAGATCCCGCCGATCATGACCTGGAGGTCATGATCGACGCCTTTTCACAACGGTGAGCTCATGATCGACCGGATCATGAGTCTCGGGGCGTGGCCGAGAGCAGTGCTCGGGTGGCGTCCCAGCCCTCGAGGCGCGGATCCAGCTGCCGGAGGTCCTCAGGCGAGCGCAGTCGGTGCCAGCCTGACGCGGGTGCTACGTCCGTTGCCCGAGGTGCCAATCGACGGAGCGATTGCGGCGTGAGCATGTCCAGGGGGGCCTCGGGTAGCCAGGTCGGCGCCGGCAAAGCCGCTCCCAGCCCAAATAGCCCGCCCGAGCCATCGACAGCAAACGAACCCACGGCGGGTGCCGCTGCGATCGGACGGGTCGTTAGTGGGCGGAGTAGTTTGGCAATCAACATCCCGGGCATGTCCGGTGCATCGCCGACGAGCAGTACTGCCTGCTCGAACCCGTCCGACGCCACCGCCGCGAACACCGTCGCGACGTCGAGCGCAGGCACGGCGTACCACCGCAACCCAGGCCAACCCACCCGCGTGAGCAACTCCGAATCCGCGATCTCGACCGCCACGGCTGCCTCGACCTCGGCCAATGTTGCGAGTACGTCGAGAACGTCCTCGGCGAGCGCGAGCCGCCACGCCACCGGGTCGATGCCCGGCGGCGACCAGACGGGAGGCGCCAGCAGGGCGACGACGACGCGGCGAGGCACCGACCCAACCTAGTCCTCGCGGGAGCGCTAGCCCTCGCGGGAGCGCTAGCCCTCGCGGGAGCGCTAGTCCTCCCGGAAGCGCTAGTCCTCGCTGAAGCCCAGCCCGGCCGCGGACGACACCCCCTCCAGATAGCCGCGGGCCCGCTCGGCGCGAGGATAGCGGGCCACCAGCGCCCAGAACTGGGCGTTGTGGTTAGAAACAACGAGATGGGCCAGCTCATGCAGGATCACGTAGTCGATCACCCAATCGGGGAATCCCTGGATCCGTTCGGAGATGCGGATGCTCTGGTCGGCGGGCGTGCAGGAGCCCCACCGTCCGTTCTGGTTGCGTACCCACTTCACGCTCGATGGCGTAGCCGCGTGCGAGTGCTCCGCGAGATAGCGCTCGGCCAGCCGCTGCGCCCGCTCATACAGCGCGTCGTCAGTGTGGCCGCGCCGCTCCCGGGCGGCCAGACGGGCGACCATCTTGTCCACCCACTCCCGCTCCTCGGCGCCGGAGAACTGGGCTGGGATCAGCACGACGACGCGTTCACCGTCGCGGTAGGCGGACACGGTACGGCGACGGCGAGGACTTCGCCTGACCTCTACGACCGGTTTGCGTACGCTCGCGGCAGGGCCTAGCTGCGCCGCTCGCAAGTTTGCGGCGGCGCTGCCGCGGGGGTTAGGGACCGGGGGGAGTGCGCCCACGTCGGGACCGTAGCCGGCCGATCCCCACCCCCCGCAAGGGCCAATTTCGCGATCACGGAAGCACGTAGGTAGGTTGATGGTGGTTTGCGGAGAAGATTCCGTGACTGGTTCCGTGAACTCGCGAGCGGAACGGGAAAACCTTGCGCGACCATCACAACGGCCGCGCCGGCGTGTCTAGACCGGAAACGGACAACAGACGCGGCACACTCGCCACAAGCGAATGATCCACGGAGGAGGACACCGTGGCCACAAAGGCCCAGACGTACAACGGTTACTGCGTTAAGTGCAAGGAGAAGCGGGACTTCGAGGGCACGGTCGAGGTCAGCAAGACCGGGATGAACATGGCCAAGGGCAAGTGCCCGGTCTGCGGCACGACTGTCAACCGCATCCTCGGCAAGGCATCCGCCTAACACCACCCCGACACGTCCGCGACCCTGCGCGCGGACCATGCAGCATGGCGGAGGCCTTGCCGGCCGCCCTGTCCCTGTGGACAGGGCGGCGTGTCGCTGTGGACAACAAGGGGAAACCTGGACGTCCTGTGGATAACGCGGCACGGACTACCACGAACAGTGACACCATGACGCACCATGAGCCGACCCCCCGCCCGCCGCCCCACCCTGTTGCCGGCACTCCGCCGGCTGTGGCGGGATCCGCACCGGCTCCAGCCCGGCACAGATCCAGGACGGGCGGTCGTCCTGGAGCTCGGCGACCCGGGCTGTGCGCGCATACTCGATCTCCTCGACGGCACCCGAACCGAAGCGAACCTGCTCCGCGAGGCGATTCGGCTAGGCATCCCGGCCGACGACGTCGCGTCCCTGCTCACAACCCTGAGCACCGCTGGCTTAGTCATCGACGCGCACGCGCTGAGACCGGCCGAACTATCGGACGCCACCCGGCGACGGCTCGATCATGAAGTCGCGGCCCTGGCGATGCGGGGACCTGGCCGCGGCTGCGTCCGCGACAACGGGCTGGGTCCCAGCCAGGGTCAGGTTCCTTCGCGCACCTCGACCGCGGCGGCCGCGATCCGCCGCCGCCTGGCCGCCCAGGTGTTGATCACAGGTTCGAGTCAGTTGGTTGTGCCAATTGCATGCACGCTCGCTCAGTCTGGCGTCGGCCACCTCGACCCGGACGTGAATGGCGTGGCCAGACTCGCCGACGTCCTACCCGGCGGCCTTCTGCCAACCGACGCGCACAGGCCGCGAGGCGTGGCCGCCGCCGAGGCGGTACGGCGGGTGGCCCCAGAGGTCGATCTCACTCCGCTGCGCCCGGGACAGGCGACGTTCGCTGTCCTTGTCGGCTTCGCTGCGCCCGCGACGCTCACCGCACTGTCGTACGGCACCCGCCGGCTGGCCCACCTCGCTGTCGCCGTACGGGACGCCATCGTCGTGGTGGGGCCGCTCGTACGGCCCGGCCAGACGCCATGCCTGAACTGTCTCGATCTGCGGACCTATCCTGTATGCTACCAGCATGACCCCCACGAGGCAACTACGCGCCGCGATCTATGCGCGCCAATCGCAGAACGACGAGAAGTCGATCGACGATCAGAAGACCGAATGCCTGGCCGACGCGGCGGCGTGCGACTTCGCGGTAGTCGCCACCTACTCGGACGGCCGCAGCGCGAGCCGCTATGCCAGGCGCACCCGCGAGCAATGGGCGCTCGTGCTCGCCGCGATCGAGCGCGACGAGTTCGACGTGCTCGTGCTCTGGGAAGCCTCGCGCGGTGACCGCTCATTGACGAGCTGGTCCGCTCTGCTCGATCAGTGCCGCGTGCGCGGCGTGCGCATCCGCGTGACGAACGACGAGCGGACATATGATCTTGCCCTCGACACCGACTGGCGCACCCTCGCGACGGCCGGCGTCGACTCCGCGCACGAGTCGGGCAAGATGAGCAAGCGGATCAAGCGCGGCGTGGCGTCCGCAGCAGTGATGGGTCGACCGCCAGCGGGGCCGTGCCCGTACGGCTACCGGCGGACCTACGACCCGACCACGGGCAAGCTGACCGGGCAGGAAAAGGACGAGGCGACCGCGCCGATCGTGCGGGAGATCGTCGAGCGAGCGGCTCGGGCCGAGCCGATCTCGGCGATCGTGCGCGACCTGAACGCCCGCGGCGTCACGCCGCCCGGCGGCGGGTCGACCTGGTACCGCCAGCGGGTGCGTGATCTCGCCGTGTCGCCGGTCTACATAGGCACCCGGGTACACCGGCCCGGCCGCGGTACGCGCCACGAGGGGGCGCGTGGCGTGTACGCGGAAGCATGGCCGGAGATCGTAGACGAGGCCACCCACCACGCGGCCGTGCGGGTGCTGACCGACCCGGCCCGCTCGATCAACGCCAGACCCGGGCGAATCAAGTATCTGTTGACCTACATCGCCACGTGCGGCCGATGCTCTGGACCGATCACGGCGCGGGCGACGGACTACGTGTGCCCGCTAGGCCACGTGGGCGCCCGCCGCGCGCCGGTCGACACGTACGTATTCGATCTCGTGGTCGCCTACCTGGCCCGGCCCGACGTGTACGCGACGCTGCGCGCCCAGGGCGAGGGTGCCGACGCGGAGGTGATGGCGGCCCGCGGTGAGGCGGCCCGCCTTCGCGCCCGGCTCGACGAGTGGCGGGTTAGCGCCGCCGCCGGCCGGACATCGGACGAGTCGTTGGCGGTCATCGAGGCCTCGCTCACCCGCGAGATCCGTCAGGCCGATCAGCGGGCCGAGCGGGCCAGCATCCCGCCGGCGCTGCGGGTCGTGCTCGAGCCCGGCGCGGACGTGCGGGCCCGGTTGAAGGCCGCGCCGCTGGCCGCGCAGCGGACCGTGATCTCGACGCTGGTCACGGTGACCATTCGGCCGGCCGGCCACAACGCCTACGTGCCCGTGGAGGAGCGGGTCGACGTCATCCCGCGGGGCTGATTTCCTGGCCCTCACCCGTCA
>JAHRHA010000252.1 GCA_020027875.1 Micromonosporaceae bacterium
GGACGGGGTCGAACACTGACCCGTAGCTACGTCTTCGACATGCGCCGAACCTCCTCGACGAGCTCACTCACCACGTGCGACCTCGTGTCGCAAGAACCGTTGCACCCACCGGTAGACCGTGACGTGGTCGACCTCAACACCGCGCTCTACCAGCAGTTCCTCAACGTCGCGGTAGGAGAGGTTGTACCGCAGGTACCAGCGGACTGCGACCATGATGATGTCCGGTGGGAACCGGAACCCAGCAAACGCTGACGCCGGCTGGGACCAGGGAGAAGGACAGGACCGAGGCTTCACGGATCAAGTCTTCCTCGATCTTGCCAACTCCCAACGCAACGGAGCCGGGGCACCTCACAACGACACCGCACCCGCGGTCGGCTGAAGCGGCAACATGTGTCACCTCCCGTCCGTCGGCCGGTACCCAGACGGCGAACCATTCCTCCTCGTGAAGCAGGACGACAACGGATCCACCTTCGTCATTGGGCAATCCGAAGATGAGGGCCAACAGGTGCCTGCCAACGTGTAATGTGAATACCACCCGCGAGACATCCAAGCTCATGCCATCAAGGTACAACGATGCGAGCGGGCCCGGCCGCAGGGCGACACCGCGTCCGCACAGGCCACGAGGCCCGATCGGTGAGTTGACCGTTGATGGAGGTCATTCGTTGTGCCGGGCCTGGCAGGTCACAGCGTTCCGGACGGCTTCAAGAGTGCGGGCCATGTCACTGTCGCTTGTCTGCCAGTTGGACACCGACAGGCGGATGGCCCGTCGACCGTCGACCGTCGTTCCGCTCATCCATGCCTCGCCGCTGTCTACCACGCGGCGGAGAACCCGGTCTGTTGTCTGGTCATCCTTGAACCAGAAGAGCACCTGGTTGATCAGGACGTCGTTGAGGACGTGGCAGCCGGGTATGCTGGTCAAGCTCTCGGCGAACGTCCGGGCGTGCGCACAGGTCCGCTCCACCAGTTCCGCGACGCCTTGTTGCCCGAGGGATCTGAGCGCCGCGTAGACGGCGAACCCCCGGGCTCGCCGCGAGAAGGCAGGAGTCCAGTCCATAGCGTCTCGTGGTTGCCCGGGACCGCCCTGAACCAGGTAGTCGGCGGTGGCAGTCATCGCGGCCCGGTGAGAGCCCGGGTGCGCGCAGAAGGCCACGCCAGAGTCGTACGGGACGTTCAGCCACTTGTGTGTATCGAAGGCCCACGAGTCGGCGCGCTCGGCGCCCTTGACGAGATGGCGAAGCGCTGGGCTTGCGGCGGCCCACAGGCCGAAGGCCCCGTCGATGTGGAGCCACGCCCCCGTCTCGGCTGCGGCATCGGCAATCTCGTCAAGGTCGTCGAAGGCGCCGGTGTTGACCTCACCGGCCTGGGCACAGATGATCGTCGGCGCGCCGCCGGCGGCGGCGAGCTCCTCGCGCAGCCGGGGTACCTGCATCCGGGCAGAACCGTCGGCGGGGACGACCGTCAATGAAGCCCTCCCGATGCCCAGGAACCGAAGGGCGCGGTCGACGCTCACGTGGCGTCGAGCCCCTACCAGGACCCGGATGGGCGGGGACCCACTCAGGCCCAGCTCCTCGACGTCCCAGCCCACAGCTTGCAGGACGTGGTGTCGTGCCGCGGCCAGGCAGGTGACGTGAGCCATCTGACACCCGGTGACGAAGGCGAATGACGCGCGCTCCGGGAGCCCGAGCAACTGCGCGAGCCAGGCACCGGTCACCTCTTCGACGATGGATGCGGCCGGGCCGCACGCGTAGAAGCCGGGGCATTGGTCCCAGACGGAGGTGAGCCAGTCGGCCGCGACGGCGACCGGGAGGCCTCCGCCGATTACGAACCCGAAATAGCGACCCGAGGGTATCGCGACCAGTCCCGGCTCGGCCGCACGAGCCAGCTCTTCCACCACCACCAGCGGGTCGACGGGGCTGCGGGGCAGCGCGCCACCGAGACTGGAACGCAGCTCGTCGACGGTTGCCGACGCAGCGACCGGCCGCCTGTCGAGCGACTGGAGCCAGTCGGCGGCGATCTGCGCCGTGCGGATCAACAGATCGCTTGGCACCGCGGTAGACGGGCGAGATTGGTCCCTGACACGCGCCTCCACCTGTGACCTCCTCCAAGACTCCGTGCCGGTTCTCACGAGGATCCTAGGTGGAGCCGGCGCTCCGGTCTTGTACGAGATTGCTGCCGGCTAGGCTGATCCCGTGACGAGAGCCTCCGGCCCCTCCTCGAACCCGCAGGAGGCCGACGACGCTCGGATGTGGCGGGCACCAGACCTCGGCGGCGTGGAGCTGTTCAGGGCCACCCTCAGCGAGTTCGCCTTCCGCCCGCATGCGCACGAGGAGTTCTTCATCGCCCTCACGGAGGACGGCCTTGCCACGCCCATGTACCGGGGGGAAAGGCACGTAATCGGCCCCGGCGACCTGATCGTGCTCAACCCGGAGGAGGCCCACGCCGGCGGTCCCCCTGCGGAGGTTTCCTGGACGTATCGGGCCCTCTACCCGCGCCCGGACCTCATGCGCGAGATCATGGCGGAGTTCCCCGGAGACAAGCCCACGATGCCCGAGTTCGGCGGGGATGTCGTGCGGGACCAGGAGGTCACGGCGCGTCTGCGCCGCTTCCACCGGCTCTCGGAGCCACCCGCATCGAGCATGCTCGAACGGGAGGCGAACCTGGTCGGGGCCCTCGTCCTGCTGGTCGGCCGCCACGCGATACCCCCACAGGCGCCCGGCCCGCCCGGCCGGGAACGCGGGGCGGTACGACGCAGTAGGGAGTACCTGGAGGAGCACGTGGAGGAGAACGTGACTCTGGAAGCCCTGGCCCGGTTCGCCGGCCTAAGCGCCTTCCACCTGTGCCGTGTGTTCCGGAAGGCCGTGGGAATGACGCCCCATGCCTACCAGACCCAGGTTCGGGTCCGGCGCGCCAAGTCCCTCCTGATGGCGGGGCTGCCGATCACCCTGGCCGCAGCGCAGGCGGGCTTCTACGACCAGGCGCACCTCACCCGGCACTTCAAGCGCATCGTAGGCCTGACCCCCGGCCGGTACCTTAAGGACGCCACCACCTGACGTCTCAATCAGTTCCCGCGTGGAATCGAACCCGGTTGAAACGCTTGGCAGAGCAGAGGAGACGGCATGGAGCCCCCGTCCCACTTGACTAAACCGCGTTACGGGGCTCATGCCGCGAGTCGCTCGTTCGCTCGTGTCCGCACGGCCTCGGTCGCTTCGTACCGGCTGCTTATCCGTCAGATCTGCTAACGCCGACGCCGCGAACTTCCGCGCCGCGTCGGATCTCATCGCGGCGCGCCATCCCGGGGCACCGCTGGCGGCAGCGTTGGTCAGCCGAATCCGCGGGCGGTTTGGTGATCTGCCAGACGGCATCGAGTCGCTCTAAGCCGTCTGGTGCAGCATTGGCGTCTCGGTGTTGTCCCGTCGCGGTGTCGCCGACATCACGAACGTGGGTGATGATTGACCGGTAGCGATCGGTCTGTCCAACCATGGGAAGTGACCGGCTCTGTCGATCACGTCGAGCTGACCAATCCCCGGTGCCAATGCGTTCACAATCTCGCTCGCGGCCGCCACCGGAACCACGGGATCGACCTGGCCCACGCACACCAGGGTCGGGCCGCTGATCCGGGCCGGTTGGTCGACGGCGTCGAGCCGTCGAAGCAGTTCCATGCCGGGCGCGCTCACGTCGAGGTTTTGGATCCTGCGTGCCAGCTCTGCCTTGTTCGTGACCTGAGGCCCGAAGGCGGCGAAGACTCTCGCCTATTCCTCATCGCTGACTCGATCGCCGCCGTAGTCTCGCCGGGCGAACTCGGCCATCTCGTCACCCGCTACCCATCGGAACCCGTCTACCAGGCGTCCCGGGTCAAATCGAGCCGCGGTGGACTGCAGGATCAGCGCTCCCGCGTGGCCGTTATGGCGGGCGCCGTACAGCGTGGCGATAAAGCCACCATGGACTGACCGAGGACGACCGGCTTGACAATTCCAACGGCGTCGCAGAAGGCACGCAGGTCGTCGGCACACAGCTCGAAGCTCCAGTCCGCCGGGTCGTGCTGCGCGGGAGCGGCCGTGGTCGCGGAGGTTGACATAGACGACCTGCGCCACGCCGGCCAGATAGCTGAAATGGGGCTTGAAGTAGGAGTGGTCGTAACTGCCGGGTCCGCCGTGCACAAGGAGAAGCGTCGGCCGCTCGCGCAACCGCGGACCGTCGGGCACGAACGCCGGCCCATCGACGTCGAACCACAACCGCGTCCCGTTCACCTCAACATGCATCTCTTGCCCTCACCACTGCGCCTCCGACCACCTCCCGGTGGGGCTCGCAAACGGGGTCAGGGCTGTGAGCTGCTCATCCTCGGCTGGAGTTTGATCACCGTCTGGGCGCAAGGATGGTCGGCATGGCCTTGTCCCTGCTGTACATGATGTTGCGTCGCGTGCTGGAGCTACTGGCGGTGATGGCCCGCAGCGACATCAGCAAGGACATCGAGATTCTCGTGTTGCGGCAAGAGATCGCGGTCCTGCGCCGCCAGGTCCAACGACCGCGCTACCGACCCGCCGAACGGGCCTGGCTGTCCGCGATGGCGCGGCTGCTGCCCCGTCCACGGTGGCCGATCTTCGGCATGACCCCGGCGACCTTGCTCCGCTGGCACCGGCAGCTGGTCACTGGCAAATGGACCTACCCGCACGGTCGGCCCGGCCGGCCACCCGTGTCCCAACAGATCCGCGAGGAAGATCCTCAACCGGGCTGGCGTCGATCAGGCGCCACGACGGGCCGGGCCGACCTGGCGCCATTTCCTCACCTGCCAGGCCCACACGATCCTGGCCTGCGACTTGTTCACCGTCGACACCGTGCTGCTCAAACGAAGCTACGTGTTCTTCTTCGTCGAACTGGCCACCCGTCAGGTCCACGTCCTCGGCGTGACCGCCGATCCCACCGGCGCCCGGGTGACTCAGCAGGCCAGGAA
>JAHRHA010000253.1 GCA_020027875.1 Micromonosporaceae bacterium
ACGGCGACGGCCAGCCAGAACAGGCCGTGCATGAATCGCCAGATGCCGCCGGCGCAGCCGTCGAAGATCTCGTCGTCGCTCACCGGGTCACCGCCAGGACGAGGGCCGGCAGGGTAAGGAAGGCGAGGGCGAGCAGCAGGCAGCTCTTGGACTTGGAGCGGCCGCCGCCTTTGCGGGTACGGGGTGCCCGCCCACCACGTCCCCGGCGGCCAGGTGGGCGGGTCATCGCTGGTCCTCATCGGACTCAGCGGCTTCGTCGTCGGGATCGCTAGTTGCGTCCATCTCGTTGATGGCGTCGGCGACGGTCACGCCAAGGTCATCGGCCATGTACGGTCGGAGCCGCTCAATATCGTTGTCGTACAACGCAAGTGCCTTCTCGGCGTTTGCTATGTTCTCCACTCGCTCCTGTCGGCCAGCGAGAAGATCAGCCCATGTAGCCCGATCACGGGGGACGTATCGGTTCTCGTCCACTCGGATCGCGGCGGGCAGTCCGGGGAACAGTGCCATTTGGCCGTGGTCTTCCGGACGTTCCTTGGTGCGCCGGATGATCTCATCACGGACGGCCTTACGAACCAAGTCCTTGGTGTGCTGTCTGACGAGCTTGGCGTGACCCTTAATAAATCGTGCGGTCAGCGCAGTCGGGTCAAGAGCAGACTCGGTTGTCAGTGACGTGGAGACGAAGTCGCGTACGGCGGCGGTGAAGTCACTCATTTGCTGATCCCCAGTTCTTGTAGAGATCGGCGAGCCATTCGTGCGCTGGGCCGATGACGGCGTCAAGGCGATCGCGGAGGTGCGCCGGCCAGAGCGTGGCGACGTCGCTCGGGGTTGGCATCTGGACGAGCTTTTCCAGCGCACGGATCACGGGCCAAGTGATGTCGACACCGAGGTCGTCGCGGAACTTCTCGGGATCGATGCGTGCTGTGATCGAGTTGAGTTCGTCGGTGACCTCACGCTGTCGGCGAGCCTCGGCGGCTTGCGCCTCGGCTTCGTCGGTGGCCTCGCGCACGATCTGGCGGATCGCGGCGGCGGTGGGTTTGCCCTCGGTGCGCTCGACAGCGCGCTGCCACACGTCGCGGAGTTCGTCGGGTAGGTCGAGAAGCGGGGCGAGTTCGCGGGCCTGCCGCTCGGTTGCCGGTAAAAGATCTTCTCCTCCATTGGGGGAGGAGATCAACTCAACCACCCTCGCCGCGTCGATCATCTTGTAGGCGTGCGACGCCTCCAGTTGCCACCGCTCGCGGCAGTACTCCTCGAAGGTGGCGAACTCGGTGCGATACAGCCGGCTGTCGCGAACTGCCATGAGCGCGGTGCCGACCTCGATGAACACGCCCATGCCACGCTCGATGACTTCCTCGCACTCGGCGAGCAGCGACGCCTCGCTGATGGTTAGGCACTCGGCGATCTCGGTCATGAGACCTTCACCTCGACCGTGATGCGATCCCGGAACCAGTTGCGCAGCGTCTCCGAGTTGACCTCTACGCCGGTGACCTCAATGAGCGCCCGCGCGATCTCCGACCACGACTGTGTGCTGCGGCGCTCGGCGACGACATCCGCCAGCGGACGGCCCAGCTTCTCTTCCAGAAGCCGGTACAGCGGGCTTGGTTGGGTCATGCCACGAAGTTTGGCACACCAAAACTCATTTGGGCAAGAGCCAATCTGTATTGGATCGGCTACTCTCTTGGTATTGCCAAATCAATTGGTCGTGACAGACGATGGGGCACATGGACGAGAACGCAGACGCGCGGGAGGGCCGGGTTGTCGGTCGCGTCCCCGCCGATACCTTCGGGCATCGGCTCATGCTCGCCAGGGCGGACGCAGGCCTGACCATCGAGCAGGCGGCTGCGAAGTGTGGCCTGCTGTCGCAGAGCTGGGGCAACTGGGAACGGGGACGGATTCCCCGAGACATCGTCGACGTGGTTGAGGCCGTCTTCGAGGGGCTCGGCATCGACCGCGACTGGCTACTGCACGGCGGCCCGTTGACCACACCGGAGCGCCGCCGTCGGGTTAAGGCGGCCTATCCCCGTTCGCGATTCTCCCGCCCGGTGCCATCCGGTCCGGGGCATTCGTCCATCCGTCGCCCCATGCGCGTCGATCGTCAGCGAGTGCCGGCTTAGTGGCCATCGTCCGAACGTGCCCATGGCCTGTCCGTTCCATCGAACTAACGGAACGTAAAAGCGTTAAGCACGGGCCGTGTTGTTCACCGTCTCAATACGTAAGACGGTTTAACGGATCTTCGATCGACGGAAGGGTGTCCCGCATGTCAGACCTCATCGGGCCACATCTGGCCCACCTCCGCGCGGCAGGTATGTCGCCGCAAACCATCCGCGGACGCGAACGCGTCCTACGCTGCCTCGCGCAGCAGCTACCCCACGGCCTCGACCTGGCCAGCACCGAAGAGCTCGAACTGTGGCTCGGGCATGAAGGCTGGGCGCCGAAGACCCGCGAGACCTACTGGTCGCACATGGTGGGTTTCTACCGCTGGGCCACTGGCGGGCACACCCAGCGACTCGACTGGAATCCCGCCGAGGACATTCGACGGCCGCGCGCCCCCGGCGGATTACCCCGGCCCGTCACCGACGCCCAGCTACGCCACGCCCTCGACGAACTCGACCGCCCCTGGTACCGCGCTGTCCTGCTCGCCGCCGCCGTCGGCATGCGGGCCAGCGAAGTCGCCCGGGCCGACCGAGAGGACGTTACCGAGGAACGGGTGCTGATCCTCGGCAAGGGCGGCAAGACCCGATCGGTACCCACCGACCCGATGGTGTGGGCCGAGGTCCGCGACGACTCGGGGCCGCTGTTCCTGTACCGCGGCCACCAGCTCGACGGCGACACACTGTCCGAGCGGACATCCCGGATGCTCACCAAGATCGGGCTGGCGGACGTGACCTTACATAGATTCAGGCATTGGTTCGGCACCGTGGTTCAACGCGAGTACCGGGATCTGCGGGTGACGCAGGAACTCATGGGCCACGCCTCGCCGGCCACGACAGCGGGGTACGCGGCGTTGACGGACGGGCAACGTCGTACCGCGGTCGCGGCGTTGTCTGATGTCCTGTCCAGTGCCCTGCGTGCAGAACACCAGCCGGATTGTGGCCGGCTGGTGCCCACGGCGGCGCTGAACGCCCCCGCGTAGAGAGCATGACACTTGGCCCCTGGCGCATAAAGCGACCAGGGGCCCAAGGCTATTCAGGTGAGGACAGCCAACCCGCCGATCGCTAGTACGGCCAAGATGATCGGTGACAGCGCGACCGTAAGCACCTTGAGCCGGTAGCGCCGGACGTAGAGCCGCTCCCCCGGGCTGAGTTCCTCCGCCTCAGCACGCGCCGCTTCGACAACCCCAGGCGGCGTGCCGGCACCGGCAATGATCTGGACACGGCGGGCGGGCGCACGCCAGTAGGTGATCACCCACACGGGCAGCCAGAGTCCTGCGGTCACGAAGGTCGCGGCCAGGTGGGCGAGGTGGGCGAACCCGGACAGGCCACCGTCGGAGTAGACGACTTTGACCTGTGAAATGTCACGAGCGGTGTCGTTCATGCCCGCAGGATGACAGATCGACTACCGTCGCGCCGTCAACCGATCATCCATAGTTGGTCGTGACCCGCTATTGTAATAGTCATGACCGCACCTCCCGCCAGTCTCGACGAACTGATCACCCTACTGCGGTCACTGTCGAAGCGGCCGCCCATCGAACGCGCCAGGCTGGTGCGCTCGATTCCAAACGCGGTACGCGCCATCCTGGGCGACGTGGGCGAGGCAGCGATATTCGAGGCGGTGCACGAGACGGTGGGCGTACACAAACGCACCCACCGCGAGATCGCCGACGCGCTAGGCGTGACGCCCGCGACCATCAACGAGGCGGTCACCCGATACCGGAAGCGGCACGGTGGTTGAGACTCGCACTGCGCTGTACCGGCTATATGATGCAGCCGGCAGCCTGCTTTATGTCGGTGCGACGTTCGCACCACGTACGCGCATGAGTCAGCACCGCCGGATCAAGCGCTGGTGGCCAATGGTGGCACGGACCGAGATCACGTGGCTGGCGTCCAAGGCATTAGCGCTGGAGGCAGAACGCTGGGCGATAGACATCGAGCGGCCTCGGTACAATGAGGTCGGCAAGAGCACCGCCCCGCTGTCGGTCGAGGCTTTTCACCGACTGTCAGGTTCTTTCCGATGGGACCAAGATGATCAAACACCCTTCCCACGGACAATGTCCAAATTGCCCCGATGTTAGGTGCGTCAGGGCTGTGACCTGCGGAAACGTATTTCCGTGTCTGGTTTGCCCCGGTTCTGCGTAGGGCGACAAACTAGGACAACTCGCCGCGTGCCCCAGTATCAGGCCAATGTCTGGTTTGCCTGTACCAAATCGTTATAATTATCCGTCCGGTTTGACCCGACTAAATCGGACAGAATACATGGTCAACAAAAGTCGCCCGGTTTGTCTCTTGACACGCTCTGACCAGCACAAACGCCGATCGCAACCCATCGCACCCACTCTGACCTGGGCAAACGCGTCCTCATGTACCTACCTCGACCATCGTAAACATGGGTCGCGTATGCTATACTAGAGGCAGATCAGAAAACAACTCCACAGCACAGGCCACTAGCCAGGAACCGGGACCCGCGAGGGCAGCAGGAGGGCTATCGGGACAAGACCCGCGCCAACGTGCGCGGGACAGGGGCTGCGGGAC
>JAHRHA010000046.1 GCA_020027875.1 Micromonosporaceae bacterium
TGGAGTTCGCGCGCAGGTAGCCGCAGATCGTCCTGCGGGGCCTTACGAGCCGTCCCGATAGACCGCACTGATTCGGGTCGCCGGCTCACGCGGTGGCCCATAGACGGCCTGCTGGTCGTGGTGGTCGCTCTCCGCGGCGGGCCCCGCCGCAAATCATCCGCTCGTTGCCTCTGGTCAGGGTCTAACTTAGGCGACACGCCAGATTTCAAAGGGAGGAACATGTCAAGGTTTTCGCACGCCAGGCGGGGTGGCCTCGCCTTACGAAACCTGTTCGTTGTAGCGACAGCGGCGCTGTTGTTGCTTGTGCTCAACCCAGTTCCATCCGTCGCCGACGCCCCACCGGTGACGGTTACCGTAGGCGCCACGGCCAGCCTCACCAACAAAGTCCTCGTTACCGTGCCGGTCACGGTCGTCTGCGCTCCTCTGCCTAACGACCCGTTTTCCGACGAGGTGTCTGTCCAGGTCATTCAGGCTTCCGGTCAGGACGTCAGTCGTGCCAGCGGCTCTCTGTTCGGCCGGTCTCTCCTCACCTGTGACGGCAGCACGCCGAACAACGTCATCGTGTCCGCCCTGCCCGATCCTGGCAGCGGACCCTTCCATGGCGGCAGGGCCATTGTGACGGCCTTTGCATCTCACTCAACCGGAGTGAACTGCGGCCCCGACTGCTTCTTCGACATCCAGACCGAATTTGGGAACAGCGGCCCGGCATCGGTAAAACTGCGCTAGCTCGGTGCGACCAAGGTAGCGGCTTAGTGTGCCCAGAGAATCGAGGGGCGCGGATCCGCGAGCCTGGGTGAAACTACGGACCCAGCGTCACTCCGATCGACCGAGGGCGTAGCCGTCCTCTATGGAAGGCGGTGCCGGCCCATGGTTGACCGATCCGCCCGCTGTACGCGATTTTGAGCCAAGATCTTTATCTGCTGATCATCGGGCCTACCCCCAAACGACGAAAGCGCCCGGCATCCCCTCACGGGGGCGCCGGGCGCTATCTGTCTTCTGCGGTCAGTCGGCGACGAAGTAATCCGTGTCCGGCGGCCACTCGCCGTTGGCGATGCAGCCGAGCCGGACCAACTGGTCGGCCAACCTCGGAGCCTCACGCCGATCCAGCGCGAGGATCCGCCCGCCATCGGTCCACAGCTCGATGATCAGACCGTTCGGTGACTCGGTGACCATCGGGGTTACCCGCTGGTCATCCAGCGTCAACGCGGGGACGTAGGTGTGCCGGCGCGGCATGGTGCACTGCTCACGGTCGTCGGTTCCGGCCTCACACCACCAGCCATGTCTGACCTCTGCGCGGCGCCGGAGAAACGCGGGGCGCCTCATTCGTCGCTTCCCATCGACCCCGACAACCACCCGGCGTCGGATTATGGGAAGCGTAGCAGGATCGCGTCGACCTCGCGCGGCGACAGCTCGCTGTGGTGTTGCCACCAGGCCAGCACAGCCCGAGCCTGATCGCGGGTGATCTCGTGTTCGTGGCCGGGCAGCGCGAACGCGCGGATCGAGCGTTCCGCCTCGTCGATGATGGGGTTGCCGGCGTACTCGTCGCCGGCGGGCGTGGGATCGTGGTTCACAGCGACCTCCTGTGTAGGTCGTCAGGCCCCGGCCGGCGTTGCGATCGCCGCGTCCGGGGCCGCCTTTGTCAGCGCTCCGTTTCGGAGCACTCGTGCCCGGCGATCCGACACCGAGGTGTCGCCGGGCGGTACCGTGCACGGAGGGCCGGGAGCGTTATCGGCGTTCCCGGCCCCTCCTCGTGCTACTCCGCCGCGTTCAGGCCCGAGAGCCGCGACGTCTTGCGGAGCTCCGCCGCAGCCTCGCGGTAGGCGAGGACCTCGGCGGGTTCGGCCACCACCGGCGGCATGCCGGGGCTGGTCGGTGCCGCAGCCGGAGCGTGCGGCGGGTTGTGCTGCTCAAGCTCGCGCCGGAGCTTCATCTTGGTGACATGGCTCTCCAGCCAGACCATCACCACGACGACGATCGCGCCGTGGATCTGCTGGCCGAGGTTCTCACCGGCCGTCACGTTGCACGTGAGGCTGATCGCCCCACCGAACATGAACAGCCACAGCGAGGACCGGCGGGTCTCATCGCTGAACCGCTCGAGGCGGCCCAGCTTCCCGACGATGGCCACAGCATCGACGAGGAGAGGCGCGGTGTACGCCAGCCAACCGGTCAGGCCGATCCGAAACGCCGTCTCGATGATGTGAGTGGAGCTCACCGCGATCGCGTACAGCAGGACTGTCCACGCGACCACAGAGGCGACGACGATCGGCCACCTGCTTGTGTTGCTGGTGGTACTGGTCATTGAGTCCTCCTGGGCTCGACCGCCCGGCGTCGTCCTGCGCCGGGTCGCGGAACCCGAGCCGGAGTCGCACCGGCTGCACGGGCGGGAGTGGAGGACAGGTGCCGCATCTCGCGGCGGGTTGTGCGCCGCGCACGCTGGCGCGGGTCTTCTCCCGATAGCCCTCCTGCTGCCCTCGCGGGTCCCGGTTCCTGGCTAGTGGTCTGTGCTCTGGAGTTGTCTCGCCGTTATCCGGCTACATGTCTACGGTAACATGCGAGGATTGAGAGTGTCAAGGTATCCGGTTACTCTGTTGCCATGGCTCGACCGGCGTTCGCTCCCGACGACACCCAGCGCCGCACGCTGCGCGAGCTGGAGTCAGTGGCCGCACGGATCGACGTAGCCAACACGAGGCTGACGGAACTCATCGCCGCGGCCCAGGCCCAGGGCGTGCCTATCGAGCACATCGCCCGCGCCGCGAGCGTCACGAAGAAGACCGTGTATCGCCGGCTAGGTCACCCGATGCGATGAGCATCACCCTCTATCGGGCGCACCGGGAAGCTCCATGGCTCGGGCACCGGAGTTGGTGGGCCGCGGACCGCGAACACGCCCACCGGTACCTGACGATGCTCGGGTTCGGCGGGCCGATTCTGTATCGCGTCAAAGTCGAGCCACGGTCGGTGCTGCGGCTTGGAGCCCAACCTTGGCCGGTACTCGCCGACGAATTCGGTCTCGATCGTGCCGACTACTCCGCCGGGGAGTCAGACCACGCGCTGATCGGTGCGCTGTCGCGGCTGCTCGCTTCGGGCGGTTACGACTGGGCGGTTTTGGCCGTCGAGCACCCTTCCGGCTGGCACGACGAGTGGCTGTACCTCGATGAGGCCACACTCGCCGCCGAGCCAGATCCAATACCGTGATCATCGGGCACAGATCCGGCACAGGTTAGGTCGCGCCACGGTGCGCTCTGTTGCGCCGCGCTAAGCCGTGTCTGGGCAGGTCAGAGGCCATATCGGTGGCATCGTGGCTGGTCACGAAACCGCTGCGGACACTTCTTCGTGAATTGTTATCGACGTCAAGATCGCGGCGTAAGTCAGGCTATGCCGCCGGCTCACCCCGCCCACCATACTGACCACCACCGATGGCGCGAGTCATGACGCGCCGATGACCGCGATGACGTCGTCACGACTGGATCGCACCGCCATCGACGTTAATGCCCTGACCAGTAACCCCGGGATTTTGGACGCAGAACCAGACCGCGTCGGCGACCTCCTCCACCGTGATCAAACGCCCGATGGGCTGCTTATCGGCGAGAATTTGGCGCGCGTCCTCCGCCGTACGACCCGTCTTATCCATGATCGTCCGTACGGTCCCGTCCGTCATCGGGGTGTCCACATAGGCCGGGCACACCGCGTTGACCGTCACGCCGGTGCGAGCCAGTTCGGCCGCGGCGGAGCGAACCAGGCCCAGCACCCCGTGCTTCGCGGCCGTGTAGGCCGCCACGTAAGGTTCCCCGCGCTTGGAGGCCACGGACGCTAGGACCACGATCCGCCCGTACCCGGCGGCGGTCATCATCGGCACCGCCCGGCGGATGCATCGAAACGGCGCTGTGAGGTTGAGGTCGAGCATCCGCTCCCACTCCTCGTCGCTGATCCGGTGCAGTGGCGCCGACGTGCCGGCACCCGCGTTCGCGATGAGGATCTCCACCATCCCGAGCTCGGACTCGATCGCGGCGAACACGTCGTCGACGGCGCGCGGTTCGGTCAGGTCGGCCGGCACGACCAGCGTTGCCGAGGTGCAGAGCGCCGCCGTCTCCTCGAGTTCGGCCTCGTTGCGGGCGGTCAGCGCGACCCGGTGCCCGGCCGCGGCGAGCCTCACGGCGATGGCGCGACCGATGCCGCGCCCCGCCCCGGTCACGAGCGCGGTCCGTTGCGTGGTGGCCCGCATACTCATGGTCAACATCGTATCCGTCGATTCCACGGAACCGACGGTGAGGCCGGCGACTCGGCCCTCAGCCGCGACCAAGGCAGGACGTGGCTGCGGCGTGACGTGGCTGCGCACCCCGGCGGCGAGCCGGTCTCGCTCAGGATGACGGCGTCACGCGACGGGCAGGATGTGTGGCTGGTGGGCTTTCTGGGTGGCGACGCTGGCGGTGTTGGGTCAGTCGCGCCTCGGCGCCGTAAGGACGTAGGTGTGCCGCTGCTGTGGCTGTGGGGCGATGACCGGTGGGTTCCTATGGGCACCATCGGCGCCCCGATCCCGAGTCCACGTCCGTTCTCGTCGCTCCGGTGGGCGGCGGCCTCGTAGTGGTGGCCGGGCCACCGCTGGGCCCAACTGATCCTCGAGGTGGGGCCCTGACGCCAGCCCGATAGAAGTGGATCGTGGCTGCGAAGGGTGGCTATATGGCCGCCATTCGCCACCACGATCCACCCACGGAACCGACGGTCAGGTCAACGACTCTGATGGGCATGAAGGCAGCGATACGCGTGGCTATGTGCGCGGCGCTCACGGTGCTCACGTCTGCAGGTTGCCAACAGTGGGGTGGCCCGAGGCGGGCGCCGTCGGGAGCGGCGCCCGCACCTTCCCCGTCACCAAACGTGACCGTGGCCTCGAGCCCGCCCACCAGCGTGATCACAGAGGTCCGGCGGGGTAGCGTGCCGGGGCCGCCCGGACACGAGGTGAACCAGGTGGAGTTCGCGAGCGCGACCCACGGATACGCAACGTCAGTTCGCAGCCAGCCCGTCGGCACCGACGATCACCCCCGTTACACCACCGCACTGTTCGCGACGGTGGACGGTGGCCGAACGTGGCGAGCCCTCATTGATCCCCGCGGTCAGACCAGCGATCCCCACATGTGGGTGATAGATCCGCGCACGATCGTGTTGTTGGCGGACGCCGACGCGACGTACGAGAGCACCGACGGTGGCGCAACCTTTCGATTTCATCCGGGCCTGAATCCGCCTGCTATGGATGCGATCTTGTGCCGAAGTGGGTGCGCGCACAGCCGCTACGACGGCTCGAGCACTCTACCGTTGACGACGCCCGAAATCCCCGGCTACGCTCCCGCGACAACACACGTCGGTGGTGGGCTGTTCTGGTCGGTGTCGAAGCAAGACGGCTCGTTCTTTACCGCTGTCAGTACCGACGGCGGAGCGATCTGGCGGCGGCACGGTGTGCCGGAGCATCCGGGCGGTCGGCCCGACCTAATCACGTTGAGCAGTTCCGCCGGCGGGCACGACCCCTGGCTCGTCGGCTACATGATCGATGGTGGCGTTGGCGCGAACGGCCGATCGGCCCCAATGCGCCGCAAGGAGGTCGGCGTCCCGCTGCTCTGGCTGTTCGAGGGCGGTCAATGGGTGCCGAAAGGAACCGTCAGTGCGCCAACGTCGAAGCACCACGCGTACGAGGTGGCCGCGATAGGCGGCGGGTTGGCGGCGGTGACAGGTCCGCATGGGATCGCGCTCGTGGACACGGCCTGGCACTACATTGAGATGTCCCCGCTCCCGCAAGCGGTCACGACGATGTGCGACGGCACGATTGTCGCCTCGGCGCACACCAAGAACACGGTCTATCTCGGCACGCGCGCGGGTTCCGGAGTCCGCTGGACCCAAGTGGCCATCGAGGTGGCGCAGTGATCCCTGCCCGATACGATCCCCAAGCCGCGCGACAGCAGGCTTACAACTTCATCGGGAAGTAGATACGCCGGCAATTGCTGCGCGCTGCTTGTTCCTCGTTGCACCGCTTGGACCTGGGTCGCCCTTCGCGACGCCGACCTCGGCGAAGATGTCTGGTTCAACCTCCTGGACCCGGTCGAAGCAGCCCAAGTCCTCGACAACGAGTAGCCCGCAACTCGCGCCGCAGACTTGAGTGGAATAGGCTCAACTCTGGTTGCGTCCTAGTAGGCGAAATCCCACGATCCTAGGTAAGCCCAGGGAGCCATGAATACGGAACGCCTGACCACGAAGAGCCGCGAGGTCATTACCTCCGCGGTCGCCATAGCCGGCAAGAACGGCCACGCCACGGTCGAGCCATGGCATCTCCTGCTCGCTCTACTCGACACGGGCGGGTCGACCGCTACAGCTCTCCTGCGCGCCGTCGGGGCCAACCCCGCCGACGTGCGTCGCGCGGCCGCCCGCGCGGTCGAGAATCTTCCCCGGGCCAGTGGCCCGAGCGTGGCCGAGCCCACATTGTCGCGGGAGTTCGTCAACGCGTTGGGCGCGGCCGAGCAGATCGCCCGCCCGCTCGGCGACGAGTACACCTCGACTGAGCACATCCTCGCCGGGCTGGCCCGGGTTGGCGGGGCGGTGGCGCGCACGCTGAAGGAGACCGGCGCGACCGAGGAGAGCCTCGTCGCCGCCTTCCCGACCGTGCGGGGCGGCGACCGTCGCATCACGACTCCCGACCCGGAACAGAACTTCCAGGCCCTGGAGAAGTACGGCGTAGACCTCACCGAGCGGGCCCGCGAGGGCAAGGTGGACCCCGTCGTTGGGCGCGACTCGGAGATCCGCCGCGTCGTCCAGGTGCTGTCCCGCCGTACCAAGAACAACCCGGTTCTCATCGGCGAACCCGGCGTGGGCAAGACCGCCATTGTCGAGGGTCTGGCCCAGCGCATTGTGGCCGGCGACGTGCCGGAGAGCCTGCGCGGTAAGCGGCTCGTCAACCTCGATCTCGGTGCCATGGTTGCCGGCGCGCAGTACCGGGGCCAGTTCGAGGAGCGCCTCAAGTCTGTGCTGGAGGAGATCCAGAACAGCAACGGCCAGGTCATCACGTTCCTGGACGAGCTGCACACCGTGGTCGGCGCCGGCAGGGGCGAGGGCTCCATGGACGCGGGCAACATGCTCAAGCCGATGCTCGCTCGAGGCGAGCTGCGGATGGTCGGCGCGACCACATTGGACGAGTACCGCGAGCATATCGAGAAGGATCCGGCTCTGGAGCGCCGCTTCCAGCCCGTCCTCGTCGGCGAGCCCAGCGTGGCGGACACCATCGGCATCCTTCGTGGCCTCAAGGAGCGCTACGAGGTCCACCATGGAGTCCGCATCACGGACTCGGCCCTCGTCGCGGCGGCGACCCTCTCCGACCGCTACATCTCCGACCGGTTCCTGCCTGACAAGGCGATCGACCTCGTTGACGAGGCCGCATCCCGACTCCGCATGGAGATCGACTCGCGCCCGGTCGAGGTCGACGAGATCGAGCGCGCCGTGCGCCGACTCGAGATCGAGGAGATGGCGCTGGCCAAGGAGCCCGACCCAGCCTCAGCCGAGCGCCTCGCTGCCCTGCGCCGCGAGCTTGCCGACAAACGCGAGCAGCTCGCCTCCCTCGGCGACCGGTGGCGGACTGAGAAGGAACACATTTCAAAGATTTCTGCCGCCAAGGAGCAGCTCGAGACGCTGCGCCGTGAGGCCGAGCGGGCCGAGCGCGACCTTGAGCTGGAACGGGCATCCGAGCTGCGCTACGGCCGCATTCCCGAGCTGGAGCGCCAGCTCGCCAAGGCCGAGGATGAGCTGCGCGCACTCCAGCACGACGGCGCCATGCTCAAGGAAGAGGTCGGCCCCGACGACATCGCCGCCGTCGTGTCGGCCTGGACCGGCATTCCGGCCGGCCGCCTCATGGAGGGCGAGACCGCGAAGCTCTTGCGGATGGAGGAATCGCTGGCGCACCGGGTTGTCGGCCAGCCCGAGGCGGTTGCGGCCGTATCCGACGCGGTTCGCAGGGTACGAGCGGGCATCGCCGACCCCGACCGTCCAACCGGGAGCTTCCTATTCCTCGGACCAACCGGCGTTGGCAAGACCGAATTGGCGAAGGCGCTGGCCGAATTCCTCTTCGACGACGAACGGGCAATGGTCCGCATCGACATGAGCGAGTACGGGGAGAAGCACTCCGTGGCACGTCTCGTGGGCGCTCCGCCGGGTTACATCGGGTACGAGGAGGGCGGACAGCTCACCGAGGCGGTGCGCCGCCGCCCGTACTCGGTCGTGCTGCTGGACGAGGTCGAAAAGGCGCACCCGGAGGTCTTCGACATCCTGCTCAGCGTGCTCGACGACGGCCGCCTGACCGATGGGCATGGACGGACTGTCGACTTCCGCAACTCGATTCTGATCCTCACGTCCAATCTCGGCTCGCACGCGATCGCCGACCCGACTCTCACGGACGAGCAGCGTCGGGACGCCGTGATGGCGGTCGTCCGGACTCACTTCAAGCCCGAGTTCCTCAACCGCCTCGATGACATCGTGGTCTTCCACGCACTGACCGGGAACGACCTTGAGTCCATCGTGGACATCCAACTTGGTGCCCTGCGTTCGCGGCTGGCCGATCGCCGGCTCGCGTTGGAGGTGACCGAACCGGCTCGCGAGTGGCTCGCCAGCCACGGCTACGACCCGATCTACGGGGCGCGGCCGCTTCGCCGGCTCATCCAGACGGCGATCGGTGATCAGCTGGCGAAGGCACTCCTCGGCGGCGGGATCCGCGACGGCGACACGGTTGTGGTTGACCTTCCCCGCGGCGCCCAGAGCCTCACCGTCTCCCGCCGCGCCTAGCCCGCCGCGAAGAGGCGCTAGGGTCCGCGTGTGACCAACCTCACCTCACCCCACCCCGACGGACGGGGGCTGGCCCGCGCCAGGCGACTCCGCCCCGGGCGGAGGCGGATCGTGGTCGCCGCCGATTGATTGGGTCGGCTAGGGTCGGCACCGCCGGGCGCCTGGGTCGCGCCATCCGGCGTCGGCCGGTAGCGTGTGCGCGACGAATCTTGGGAAAGGACCCGCTCATGTCGTACACGGTCGTCAACCCTGGCGCGAAGCCGCGCCCTGGCGTAGTTGCCGCGGCGAGCGCGTTGCTCTACCTGTGTGGCGCGATTCAGCTCGCGTCGGTCGGGGTGTCACTGCTCGCGCTCGGACCGGTACAAGACGTCGTGCAGAAGGAGTTCGCTAACAGGCCGGAGGCGCAGACCATCGCCACGGCGACTACGGTCGGCATCGTCATCGGTGTGAGCGTCTCCGCTCTGCTCTCCGTCGGAGTCGTCGTTCTCGGCGTGCTTGTAGGTAGGGGCAAGAACCCCGCCCGCATCGTCACCTGGGTGATCGCGGGCATCGGTGTCCTCTGCTACGGCTGCAGTCTGGCCGGCACAGCCGTGCAGAGTTCGCTCGCCGGGCTGGGGTCGGACCCGGCGAACGCAGACATCCAGGAGAGGATCACCAACGCGATACCGGCCTGGCAGAACACCGTTAACACCGTTGCGACCATCATCGTTCTGATCGCGCTGCTTGTCGTGATCGTCCTGCTGGCCCTGCCCGCCTCTAACGAGTTCTTCCGCAAGGAGCAGGAGGTTTGGACGCCGTCGACGTGGCCCGGCGACCCCGCCGCCGGCTACCCGCCGCAGGCCCCGTACCCGCCGCAGACCCCGTACCCGCCGCAGCCACCGAGTGGACCGCCGCAGCCGTGAACTAGGGAGAAATCCGTGGCCACACGCAGCGCCCTCGTGACCGGAGCGACCGCTGGGATCGGCGCCGCCTTTGCGCGCCGGCTCGCCCAGGAGGGTCACGACCTCGTAATCGTGGCCAGGGACGCGGCCCGGCTCGACAGGAACGCGGCGCAGCTGCGTACTCAGCATGGGGTGCAGGTCGATGTCATCCCGGCCGATCTCGCCACCGACGACGGCCAGGAGTCGGTGGCGGTGCGGCTGCAGGATCCAAACCGACCGGTGGACGTGCTCGTCAACAACGCTGGACTGAGCCTCAACACGCCGTTCTTGCGCTCGTCCGTGGAGCGGGAGACGGAGATGCTGAACCTCAACGTGCACGCGGTGATGCGACTGACGCTCGCGGCCCTTCCCGGGATGGTGGAGCGTCGCCACGGCGCGATCGTCAACGTCTCGTCGGTTGCTGGCTTCGGCGCCGCGATGCCCGGGTCGACGTATCCCGCCACGAAGGCGTGGGTGACGAACTTCAGCGAGTCGGTGGCGCTATCCGTGGCGACATTCGGAGTACGGGTTATGGCGCTCTGCCCCGGATACGTGCGCACCGAGTTCCACCAACGGGCCGGCATCAACATGTCCAAGACACCCAACTGGATGTGGCTGGACGCGGATGAGCTCGTCCAGGATGGGCTCCGGGACCTGCGTCGGGGCAAGGTCGTGAGCGTGCCCAACTGGAAGTACAAGGTCGCGGTGTTCGGGCTGCGGCACCTGCCCCGCCCGCTGTTGCAGCGCGTGGCCCGCGACACCCGTGGCCGCATCGGCCGCGACTGAAGGCCGCCGCGGGGCTGCGGCGTGGCCGCGGCGGGGAGCCGGCGCGGTGGCCACGCGGATACACCTCAAACTCACAGCGGGGCTTCACCGTTCGCTGGCGCGGGGGAGATAGGCTAATCAACATGTCGGAGCGCGACGACCTGCGTAAACTCATCCATGATCTCGCCGTCGTGCGGGGTCGGGTGGTGCTCTCGTCGGGCGCAGAGGCGGGTTTCTACGTCGATATGCGCCGGCTCACGCTGCACCATGCTGGGGCTCCGCTCGTCGGCAAGGTCATGCTTGATCTCGTCGAGGATTGGGACTTCGACGCGGTCGGCGGACTAACGCTGGGCGCCGATCCGGTGGCCGCAGCCATGCTGCACGCGGCGAACCAGCGAAGCAGGGCGCTGGACGCCTTCGTCGTACGCAAGGAGGGAAAGGCACACGGTCTGCAGCGGCGGATCGAGGGCCCAGACGTAGCAGGGCGTCGGGTGCTCGCCGTCGAGGACACATCGACTACGGGCAGTAGCGTGCTGAACGCGGTCGATGCACTGCGAGAGGCCGGCGCCGAAGTCGTTGGAACAGCGGTAATTGTCGATCGGGGCGCGGGGGACGCGGTTCGAGCGGCGGGGCTGGAGTTTCGGTCGGCGTTCACGCTCACCGATCTGGACCTCCATGCCTGACTCTTCAGTCAACAAGAATTGTCGGTTCGATAGTCACGGATATGTGGGCGAATCGATGGTCCGTGGTGGAAGGATGTAACTCGTGCGAACTGCGCTGGCCGAACTGATATTGCCCCAGGCCTCGCCGCTGAACGGCGAAGTCTACGACCGCATCGATGCTGAGCGACTGGCCGGTGTCCTGAAGGCACTTGCCGACCCGGCGCGCCTGCGCCTGCTCAGCCTCATCCAGGCCTCGCCCGATGGCGAGGCGTGCGTCTGCGACCTGACCGCCCCAATCGGTCTCTCGCAGCCGACCGTCAGCCACCACCTGCGTATCCTCACCGAGTCCGGCTTGCTGGAGCGGGAGAAGCGCGGCGTGTGGGCCTACTACCGGCTCGTACCGTCGGCGATCCAAGCGATCGCGGACCTGCTTACGCCACCTCGCAAGCGCGCCACCAAGAAGGCGGCTCGCTGAATATCGCGGCCCGCACGCCGGCGCGAGAGTGCCGGCGTGCTCGCCCGATGGCGTTCGCCCGATGACGCTGAGGCACGAGCGTGCGTGAGCTTCGTGACCAACTGGCTCGGGTGGGACAGGATGTCGCGCGTGTGGCCTTGGTCGTCGGCAGTGGCGGCAATCTCTCCGCCCGCGAGCCGGGGTCGGACGAATTCTGGGTGACCGCGGCTGGCACGTGGCTCGATGAGTTGGTCGAGGACTCCTTCGTCCGCGTACGAGTAAGTGACGGGTCAATCGTGGGTGAGCCGCGCAACGACCCGACAACCGACTCGCCTTGCACACCGCCACCTATCAGGCCCGGCCCGACGTCAACGCGATCATCCACCTGCACCCACAGCTGACCGTTCTCCTGGACGCCCTCGGCGAGCGGATCCGGCTGGTGACAACCGATCACGCCTTCTATGTCCGGCGCATCGCCACGACGCCATTCCACCCGCCCGGCAGCAGCGCGCTGGCCGCAGTCGCCGCCGCGGCAGTCGTGGACGGGACCAATTGCGTGATCCTCGCCCACCACGGCTGTTCGGTGTTGGGTGAGACCCTGGAGATGGCACACCGGCGGGCCGTGAACCTGGAGGAGGCAGCGCTCCTGACGTACCGAGCCTTGCTCCTCACCGGAGGTCTTGCCGGGCGTGAGATTCCGGAATGCCCGACCGACTTTGTGGACACCGGTACGGTCTGACCCGTATTCGTCACTGAGAGTAACCGTGTCTGGTCGCACTTCGCGCCTGGGCGGCGAAACCTAACGTTGGTTTGCGAAATGCCCGTTGTTCCGTACGCTGGCGCAGAACCGCTTGCGAACTGGGGGAAACGTGTCCGGACGCCATCGCACCTACGGCCCAACGGGTCGGGGGCGGCGCCGCGCACCGTTGGTGGTCGGCGCGATCGTGACAATCATCGCCCTGACGGTCGTCACGGTGCGTATTGTCGCGGCGGGCGCCGCGGGCTGTTCGGGGTCCGTTCCGCTCCGCGTGGTGGCTACTCCCGAGATCGCACCTGTATTAGCGGATGTCGGCTCCGCGTGGATGGCGATACGACCGCAGGTGAGCGGGAAATGCATCAACCTGACGGTCGACGGCGCGCAATCGCCGAGCATCGCGAGCAGCTTGACCGTGTACGCGGGCAGCGCGATCGACGTCGCGGCCGCGCCCGAACCCACGCCGTCCGAGGACGCGATCCCAACGGTCTGGGTACCCGACTCGACGGCATGGCTCACCAGGGTGCAGGTGGTTGATCGATCGGCCTTCGATGCGGACGTCCGGTCCATCGCCAGTTCGCCAGTGGTCGTCGCCATGCCGGAGGCGGCCGCGAAGCTCGTTGGCTGGCCGTCCGGTCGGCTTCAGGTCGCGACTGTCAAGGCACTACTTGGCCAGGGCGGACCGCTCAAGCTAGGCATCGCTGAGCCACGACGCGAGACGGCCAGCCTGGCCGCGACTATGGTGCTCGGCGAGGCGCTGGCCACGACGGACGAGGACCTGCCCGCACTGGTCAAGACCTTCCGCAGCGTCGTGAAGACCCCGAGTACGACCGACCTCCTGCGCACCTTCGGGGCCAAGGTGAACGCGGGACCCGCCTCAGAGCAGGCGGTGCTGGCGTACAACGCCACGAATCCCCCGCTCAGGCTGGTAGCCGTCCAACTCGACCCCGCCGCGCCTCAGCTTGACTACCCGTACGCCATCCGTTCCGGTGTCTCCCGCGAAACTTCGCAGGCGGCTCAGCTCTTTCGGGGCGCTGTGCTGGAACGCCCGGCCGCCGATCAGCTTGCCCGTAAGGCGTTCCGCAGTCCCGACGGGCGGGCCGGTGCCGGGTTCCCGTCCACGACCGCCACCAGCCTGGACCCCTTCGTCGGTGCGAATGTCGACGACACAGAACGAGTGCAGCGCGCGCTCGGACTGTGGAGCGCCGCCAACTCGCCGTCGCGGACGCTCGCACTCTTCGACATCACGTCGTCGATGGGCACCGTCATGCAGACGGCAAGCGGGGCTGCTACCCGGTCCGATGTGATGGCGGGGGCGGCCAGGGGTGGGCTCGAGCTGTTCACCGCGGACAGCCGCGTCGGTATGTGGGCGTTCGCCTCACAGCACCTTGAGGTGCTGCCTATCGACGACCTCACCCCGGCCCGCAAGCAGGAGTTCGACCAGCGGATGGCTGGGGCCCGCCCAACCCGAACCAACCGCTCGGAGCTCTACGCCATCCTGCTCGCCGCGTACAAGGTCATGAAGGACGGGTATGACCCGACCCGGCCCAACATCATCGTTGTGCTGACCGACGGCGGCGACAGCAACGGCAGTACCCTGCGCCGGGAGCAGTTCAACCAGGAGCTGCAGAAGCTCGCCGATCCCACCAAACCGATCCGCGTCGTGCTCATCGGCATCGGCGTCGGCCAGGTCGATGCGGCCAACCTGCAGGGGATCGCTGAGATCGTCGGCGGCGGCTTCTTCCCGCTCACCAGCCCCGAGCAGATTCAGACGATCTTCCTCAAGGCGCTCCTCCGCGTCGGCGCCGCCTAACCCCACCAAGATCGCGTCGATCATGAGCTGGAGGTCATGATCGACGCTGTTTCGCGACGGTCAGCTCATGATCACGGAGATCTTGATGTGCGGGCGACGGGTCGAGCTATCGATGCGGGCGAACTAAGACCGAGCAAATCTTGGACAGCTTTCGGTGCGCCCTACCCGAGATGGATCCAAGATCTATCGCAGACATGGGGCGTGCGGCCCCTAGTCCCCGTGATCATGAGCTGACCGTCGTCAAATGCCGTCGATCATGACCTCCAGGTCATGATCGACCGGATCTTGGGGGAAATTAGGCGCGGTGGCGGCCCGCATCGGCGGCGCCTTCCGTGGCCCCGTTGGCTCCGTTGGCCGGCTCCGCGTCGGCGCCGCGCTTCTTGCTGCGCCAGTTGCGCCCAATCTCGATGAAGATCGGCAGCGCCGAGATAAGAACGATCAGGATCACCACCGGGAGCAGGTAGGAGTCGATCTTCTCGGCTGGGATGTAATCGGTGATCTTCTTGGCCAGGAAGTAGCCGACGAGCAGGATCCCGTCCGTCCACAGGATTGCCCCGACCACGTTGTAGAGGAAGAACTGGCGAGCAGGCATCTCGAGTACACCCGCGACCGGGTTGAGGAAGGTACGCACGATGGGGATGAACCGGGCCAGGATCACGGCCTTGGCTGGCCCGAACTTGTTGAAGTAGTACTCCGCCTTGTCGACGTACGCGGGCTTGAAGATGCGCGAGTTTGGCTTGTCGAAAAGGCGCCGCCCGTACTTCGCCCCTAGAAGGTGTCCCAGCTGGGCACCCGCGATCGCGCAGATGGGCGCGCCAATCAGCAGCACCCAGATGTTCAGCTGAGCGCCCGGGAAGATCTCGTTGGCGAAGGGCGACGCGGCGATTCCGGCCAGGAACAGCAGCGAGTCGCCGGGGAAGAAAAACCCGACCAGCAGCCCCGTCTCGGCGAAGATGATCGCCAGCACGCCGACCATTCCGAAGGTCACGATGAGGTCCGCGGCGTCGAGCGGATTGATGGCCAATATGTCGGCGAGGGCTAGGCTCGCTGTTCCGGTCTCCACGGCGAACCAGGGTACCGGCCGATGCTGAGCGGTGCCTGACCGCTGCGGTTTCAAGCGGGGCGGATCACCCGCAAGCGACCCGATCAAGCGCGGCGCCGCGTGGGCCGGCAGGGTGGATCATCCACTGGCGGTCGCGACCCCGGCACTTGATCGTCGGCTGGGCGAGCGCACACAGTGCGGCCCCGCCACCTCGGCGGCGGGCCGATCGGCGCGTGTTGTCGACCCCGCTCTGGCCGCGGCGTCGGCGTGTGTCCATACACGACGGTTGGCGGCGCCGCGTAGGCCGCACTCGTCGGACGTACCGGCCGTGTCCCCGTTGGCGGCAGAACGAGCGGACCCGGGCGGGACGGTGGGGTGCCGGCCCAGACGGAGAATGGGATGGGGTAGCTTGGCCCGCCCGGGCGCGCGGCGTAGCGTGGGGTGGCGAGAGGTGTGCAGCTAAATGACCACCGGCCCCGTCAGCGTCGCATCGGACGTCAGCGTCGCATCGGACGCACCAGCCGCGCCGGCCAAGCCCGACGCGCTGAGCCTCGCTGACCCCTACACCGTCGCGACTCACCACTGGCACCCGCTCGCCGACGGCCGAATCCAATGCGATGTGTGTCCCCGCGCATGCAAGCTCCGCGAGGGCCAGCGCGGCCTCTGCTTCGTCCGCGGCCGAATCGACAACCAGATCGTGCTCGCCTCGTACGGGCGCTCGTCGGGCTTCTGCATCGACCCGGTCGAGAAGAAGCCGCTCAACCATTTCCTGCCAGGCTCGTCGGTGCTCTCCTTCGGCACGGCGGGGTGCAATCTCGCCTGCCGGTTCTGTCAGAACTGGGACATCTCCAAGTCACGCGAGATCGACACGTTGTCGTCCGCGGCCTCTCCGGAGGCGCTGGCGTCAACCGCGCAGCGACTCGGCTGCCGCTCGGTGGCGTTCACCTACAACGACCCCGTGATCTTCATGGAGTACGCGATGGACGTCGCCGACGCCTGCCGGGAGCGCGGCGTCAAGGCGATCGCGGTGAGCGCAGGCTTCATGAACGCCGCGCCTCGCGAGGAGTTCTACCACCACATCGATGCGGCGAACATCGACCTCAAAGGCTTCACCGAAGACTTCTACGAGAAGGTCACCTTCGGCAAGCTCGGCGCGGTCCTCGACACGCTGCGATACCTGCGGCACGAGACGGACGTATGGTTTGAGATCACGACGCTCCTGATTCCCGACCACAACGACTCCGACGCGGAGATCGCCGAGGAGTGCGCGTGGCTCATCGAGAACCTCGGCACCGACGTGCCGCTCCATTTCACCGCATTCCACCCCGACTTCAAGATGCTCGACGTTCCGCATACGCCACCGCAGACCCTTCGCCGGGCCCGCCGGATCGCGCTGGAGCACGGTCTCCGTTATGTCTACACCGGCAACGTGCACGATCCCGACGGCCAGACGACGAGCTGCCCGGGGTGTGGCGAGCCCGTCGTAGCACGCGACTGGTACGTCATCAACGGGTATTCACTCGACCAGCACGGCGCGTGCGAGCACTGCGGTGCCACGCTCCACGGCGTCTACGACGGGCCCGTGGGCACGTGGGGGTCGCGCCGACTGCCGGTGCTCATCGAGGCACCGTGAGCGCCTCGGTCCGGGAGCCGGCGGTCGCCGGCCAGTTCTACCCGGCAAACCCCGACGCCCTGGCGCGGCTGGTCGACTCGATGCTCGACACTCCGCCGATTGAGCCGGACGAGCCCCTTGCGCGGGCGTACGTCGTACCGCATGCCGGTTATCGCTTCTCCGGATCTACGGCGTCCTATGTGTACGCTCGACTGCGCGCGCGGGGGCCCGAGGTTCGTCGCGTCGTACTCATCGGTCCGGCGCATTATGCGCCGCTGAAAGGATGTGCGGTGCCGGGCACGGACGCGTGGCTGACTCCGCTGGGTGCCGTTCCCATCGATATGGATGGCTGTGCCGCGCTGGTGCGCGCCGGGCGCGCCGCGATAGGGGACGGTCCGCATGGGCCGGAGCACTCGCTCGAGGTGCAGTTGCCGTTTCTGCAACGTGCGCTCCCTGACGACGTACCGGTGCTACCTGTGGTGGTCGGGCAGGCCACAGTGGATGAGGTGGCCGCGATGGTCGCGGCCGCGGTGGCGGTGGCGCCCGACGGGACCGTCGTGGTCTGCAGCAGCGATCTATCGCACTACCTCGACGAGGCCTCCGCGAACCGGCAGGATGAGCGGACCGCGCACGCGGTCCTCGACCTCGCTGCCAAGGAGATCGGCGTACGCGACGCGTGTGGCGTGTACGCGCTGCGCGGTCTTGTCGGGTGGGCGGCGGAGGAGGGGCTCACGCCGCGTCTGCTGCACCGGTGCACATCGGCCGACACCGCGGGTGACCCGTCGCGAGTGGTGGGCTACTCAGCGTTCTCCTTCCGATAAGACCCGCCGCCCGCGCAATGTTTCGGGGGCTCGGACCCGTGTCTAGAGTCGTAGCGCTGCGGAGGTGTGCGTGACGTATGACGAGTTCGTGGCTGCCCGACTGCAGCCCCTTCTGCGCTACGCCGTCATGCTCTCTGGTGATCTACACCTGGCCGAAGATCTCGTGCAGGAGACGATGGTCCGGGTTCAGCTGAAGTGGCGGCGGGTCGCGGCTGCGGACGTCCCCGAGATCTATGTCAAACGCATGCTCACCAACGCCTACCTGGACTGGCGGCGGGGGCCGTGGCTACGCCGGGTCGTCCTGCGGCCCGACCACGACGAGTCGGCGCCCGCAATGGCCACCACCCCCGATCACGCCGACGCGGCGGTGCAGCGCGACGAGGTGTGGTCGCTGTTGGCCACCCTTCCCCGCCGGCAGAGGGCCGCCCTGGTGCTGCGGTTCTACGAGGGACTCGACGACAACGAGATAGCCGCGGTGCTGGATTGCGCCGTCGGCACCGTGCGGTCGTGCATCTCCCGGGCTCTCGCTACCCTCCGCGCTCGGTTGAGCGCGGCCACGACGACCCTCGCCATGGGCGGAGAACATCGATGATCGAGAATGAGTTGCGCGAGGCGTTCGCCCGCCAAGAGCAGGACGTCCCGGACGCATCGCGGTTGGTGCCGGCGATCGACGCCGCCGCGAGGCGCCGCCGCGGCCGCCGCACGTTCCTCCGATCCGGAGCGGCCGCGATCGCGGTCGCGCTGGTCGTCGCCGTGCCCACAGTCGGCCGCGCGTGGCTCACCACGATGCCGGCGCCGACGCCCTCCGCTGGTCACACCGCACCCGACTACGCCGGGCGAGCATTGAACTTTCTCGTCGCCGGTGTGGATCGGCTCCCATCATGGTCCGCAGACACTCTGACCCGTACGGACGCGATCATCCTCGCTCACGTTCCCGCAGACCGGAGCGCCGTCTATCTCATCACGATCCCGCGGGACCTGGAGGTGGCGATTCCGGCATACCCCGAGGCGAACTTCATGGGAATGCGAACGAAGATCAACGCGGCCTACGCCTTTGGCGGATTCGCGCTCTTGGCGCACACGGTCAAGGACCTGACTGGAGCGGACTTCGACGGCGGCGCGATTGTCGAGATGCAGGGTCTGGCCAAACTCGTCGACGGCCTGGGTGGCGTGGACTTCTGCGTAGACCAGCGGACGAAGTCCATCCACACCGGTACGGTCTACGACGTCGGCTGCCGCCGCTTCGCCGGCGCGGAGATCAAGGACTACCTACGGCAGCGCAGAGACCTGCCGAACGCTGCGCAGGACCGCGAACGACACAACGCCCAGTTCGTCGCCGCGCTCATCAGGCACGGGATCTCGGCCGGCACATTCACGGATCTGGACAAGCTAAGGACTCTCTACGAGTCCGCTAGGTCCTCTGTTGTGGTCGACACCCGCGGGCGAAGCCCGGTCGACCTGGCCTGGGAGCTTCGCGATGCCGTCGATACCGTGGTTGGTATCGGCATGCCGACTCGGCTTGGGACGACCCGCGAGGGCGATCCCACGGGAAACCTGGAACCCACCGAGGCGGCCGAGCAGCTGTTCGACGCGCTGCGCAACGACACCGTTGGTGAATGGGTGGCGACGAATCCGACGGCCACGTGGTCCAGCTGAGCCATCAGCGATAGTCGTCATCCAGTTCTACGACGCGGGCCTGCTCCACCGCGTCGTACTCATTGACCTCGAGGCCGCGATGCACCTCGACCGGCTCCAGGGTCGGGTCAACGGGCGTGGCCTGTTCAACGGCGTCTTCGGGGGGCGCCTCGATGTCCCGTTCCTCGGGGTCGAGGTGGTCGGTCGACACAACCTCGTCGGCTACATCGGCCTCGTCGGCCGGGAAGTCCTCATCGGGCATGATCATCGTGGGGCTCCTCCCGATCGTCCCTTCTCACGGTACGGCGTAACCGACGCCCGCGCCCGCACAACGCCGAGGGCCTAGATCTCGACAGGTGATCGTGAGGGTCGATGCGCATAGCTGCCGGCGACTGCGGGATACTGCCGGACGGAGGGACAGCGCGGTCCGAGCCCGGCGCACAGTCAACGCGCACGGGGACCGTGCGCGGCGACCGTGCGCGGCGACCGTGCGCGGGGGACCCAACAAGATCAAGGAGCAGGTACGATGCCTATCGCCACACCTGAGGTATACGCCGAGATGATCTCCCGCGCTAAGGCGGGTGGCTTTGCGTACCCAGCGATCAACGTAAGCTCGTCGCAGACGCTCAACGCGGCGTTGCGCGGCTTCGCGGACGCGGGTAGCGACGGCATCCTACAGATCTCCACCGGCGGCGCCGAGTATCTGTCCGGGCCGACCATCAAGGACATGGTGAGCGGCTCCGTGGCCTTCGCCGCGTTCGCGCGCGAGGTCGCCAAGAAGTACCCCGTCAACGTCGCCCTGCACACCGATCACTGCCCGCAGGACAAGCTGGACAAGTTTGTACGCCCGCTGCTGGCCATCTCCAAAGAGCGCGTCGCCCGGGGCGAGGAGCCGCTGTTCCAGTCGCACATGTGGGACGGCTCGGCCGTGCCACTCGGGGAGAACATGCAGATCGCCGCGGAGTTGCTCGCCGAGTGTGCCGCGGCCAAGGTAATTCTGGAGATCGAGGTAGGTGTCGTTGGCGGTGAGGAGGACGGCATCGTCGGCGCGATCGACGAGAAGCTTTACACCACCGCCGAAGATGGCCTCGCCACCGCCGCCGCCCTGGGCCTGGGCGAGAAGGGCACCTACATGGCGGCGCTGACCTTCGGTAACGTGCATGGCGTCTACAAGCCTGGCAACGTCAAGCTGCGACCGGAGATCCTCAAGGAGATTCAAGAGGCGGTCGGTGCAAAGTACGGCGTGGAGAAGCCGTTCAACCTTGTGTTCCACGGCGGTTCCGGCTCGCTGCTGTCGGAGATCCGGTCGGCGCTCGACTATGGAGTGGTGAAGATGAACGTTGACACCGACACCCAGTACGCGTTCACCCGCCCGACGGCCGACCACATGTTCCGCAACTACGATGGCGTCCTGAAGGTCGACGGCGATGTCGGCAGCAAGAAGGCCTACGACCCGCGCACGTGGGGCAAGGCGGCCGAGGAGGGCATGGCCAAGCGAGTCGTCCAGGCCTGCGAGGACCTCCGCTCGACCGGCACCTCCCTGGCGAAGTAGCCAAGATATCCGCGCCACCAAGATCGCGGTGATCACGGCCAAACCGTTGCGAAAACCCGTCGATCATGACCTCCAGGTCATGATCGACGGGTTGATGTCAAGGGGTGGGAGAAGGGCGGCGCGTTGCGGGCGCCGCAGCCATGCGTCGCTGACCCGTACGCCGGTGACGCGCTCCATCAAGGACAGGGCGCAGGGCTCCGCCGCGAACAGCCCGAACGGCAAGCCCTGCATCGCCGGGTCGAGCACGCGCGGGCGTGCTCCCGAGACCGCCGCGGAGTCGAGCAGCGGGTCGAACTCGGCGAGCACCTCACCGTCCACCGCGTACACGAAGTGCATCACCGCCTGGACGTTGCGGAAGAAGCAGGCCAGGCGCGCGCCGCGCGACAGCGCCCCGGCCACCTCCTCGGCCCGCCATCCGTTATGTTCGGCGACGAGTACCCCGCCGTCGATCGCGCCCACCTGAGCCCACTGTGGGCCGTCCGCGGGCCAGAAGCACTCGTCGAACGTACGCGGACCCAGGGCCGCCGCAGGGTTTCCGCCGAGACGACGGATGGCCTCGTCCGGGTCGAGGCCAACGACGGCGGTAAAGCAGTACGCCTCGAGCCCCTCGACCCATGCGTACCCGACCATGCTCCGATCATCCGCCAGTCAACACCGCGATCGCCTCGGAAACGTCGTCCGTCACATGGATGAGTCCAGACAGGTCACCGTGCGGCGACGCCGCGAGGAGCGAACGCAGCAGGGCCTCCAGCGGCACCGTGTCTCGCCAGAACGCCGCGTCGAGGAGGACCAGTGGCCCGCTGGCCCCGTCGGAGCCGTAGTAGGCCTTCGTCGCTGCCTGGAATATCTCCTGCACGGTGCCCGCACGGCCAGGCGCGAACACGACGCCACCGCGGGCCATCCGAAGAATCGTGTCCTCGCGTATCGCATTAGAGAAGTACTTCGCAATCGCGCCCGCGAACAGGTTCGCCGGCTCATGCCCGTACAACCACGTCGGCAACCCCAGGCCACCGAGCGCAAGTCGGGAGACCGGATCTATGAAGTCGAGCGGGTAGGCGCGCCGGACCGCGAGCGCGGCGGCGGTGTACGGGTCGTGGTCGCGGAAGTCCGGTGCCATGGCCAGCAGATCAACCGCGGCGAAGAGATCCGTGTGCGAGCGTTGGCCGAGGTAGGCACCGAGGTTGGCGGCCTCCATGACACCAGGGCCACCGCCGGTGACAACCAGGCGACCGGCGCGGGCGAGCCGGTGGGCAAGGGTGGCGGCCAAGCCGTACGCGCGTGAGCCCCGCCGCTCGGCGTGGCCGCCCATGATGCCCACGACGCTGGTCGGTCCGCGCGCTCCGACCCATATCGCCGCGGCGTCGACGAGACCGTTGTCGATGCCGGCGTCGTGGATGCGCTGGGCGAGTGCCTCGCGGACATCGGGCAGCGGCCCGCCGTGTGCGAGGAAATGCCGGTACACGACCGTGTCGTACATGCCCTCGAATCCGCCGATCTCGAACCCGGCGGCCAGGTCGTCGGGCGTGTAGAGCCGCGACGGCGTAGTGGGGTAGGGGACCTCCTCGAAGATCGGCACAACGCTGCCACCACGGCGGACGACGTCGGCAGCGGTGGCGGTGTCCGGGAATCGGCACCCAACGAAGAGAGACTCGGCGACCTCCACCGCGCCCAGGTCCGGTGGGTCGACGTCGAGCCGCAGGCCCTGCACAGTGAGACCTCGTAGCGATCCGGTAGCCAGGTGGTGGTCAAGCTCGGCTCGAGATTCGATCTCGTACGGACTCCAGTCGCGGGACCAATGGGGAGCGGTGTCGGACACGCCAGCCATGATGCCCTGGCCCACCAATGCCCCCCTGGCCAAATCCCTCCAAATGGGCAGTGACCCGGCGAACCGGGCCACTGCTAACCGGGTCCTGGGGAGGCTCCGGACTTCTGATTCAAATCCGTATGAAGATCCTTGACCACCGCTGTTGTGTGGAACCGGCCTCACCCGTTCAGCTATCGCCGGTACGGCCGGCAGGGTTGACTATCACCATGCAGAACCTCCTCCCGCAGCCCCCGGCGACGCTCCTGCCCGCCGACGAGGCCTACGACGCCACCCGTGACCTGAGCCCCGAGGACCGCGCGGCCAGGTTCCCCGCGTCGAGCGCGGCCTGGGCTGCGCTGGCCGAACGGGCGCTCGCCGACGGCCGGACAGTGGCGGCGTACGCCTACGCGCGCACTGGGTACCACCGGGGTCTGGACCAGCTGCGTCGCAACGGCTGGAAGGGCTCCGGGCCAGTGCCGTGGTCGCACGAGCCCAACCGCGGATTCCTCCGGTGCCTGCACACGTTGGCGAAGGCCGCGGACGCGATCGGCGAGGCCGATGAGGCGGCCAGATGCGCCCAGTTCCTACTGGACTGCGATCCGGCCGCTGCCGACGCACTTGCCGGCTGACCCCCATTCCTGGCGTCGATCATGAGCTGGAGGTCATGATCGACGCGATTTGGCGACGGCTACTTCATGATCACGGCGATCTTGCAGGGGCCCTCGCAACGTTCGGGGCGCGGCGAGCGCGGAGTTAGAGCCCGCCAGCGATCGCCGCCGCGACACGCAGCCAGGCGCGTCGGCTGTCCGGTGCGACGGCGGTGTACCGCACCGGCCCGCCGGAATCCAGGTGCCGGTCGTAGGGCACTCGCAACACGATCCGGCAGCGCTGGCCGAAGTGGCGCTCGATCGCGCGCGGATTGATCTCCTTGCGGTGCGGCGGCATCGTCACGATGGCGACGGCTCGCCGGACAAGTTCGCGCCGCCCGGTCTGTTCGAGGTGGTCGAGCAGGCGGGCGGCGGTCTCCGCCGAGTCGTTTCGGGCCGACATTGTGATCACGAGCTGGTCGGTGGCGTCGACCGCGGCCTGCCAGTTCTCGGCCCGCACGTTGTTGCCGGTGTCGACGAGGATCAGCTTGTAGAAGCGCCCGACGACCTCGCGGATATCTCGAAACGCCCGGGCCGTGAGCATCTCGCCCGCCGCGACCGCCTCGTCGGAGGCGAGCACGTCGAACATCGCGTCCTCCTGGGCCCGGACATACGCGGCAAGCTCGCCGATCCGGCCGTTGCCACCGCCGAAGCGGTCGAGGTCGCGCAGGAGGTCCCGTACCGTGCGAGCGTGAAGGTGGGGTTGGGCCCGCATGCCCAGCGTGCCCTGGGTTTCGTTGTTGTCCCAGGCGAGGACGAAGCCACCCCGGGTCTGGCCGTAGGTCAGGCCGAGCATGAGCGTCGCTACGGTCTTGCCGGCCCCGCCCTTGGGGTTGACCACCGTGATCTGGCGTAGCCCAGTAAACGCCCGGCGGACCGCCGACAGGTTGACTCGCCCCTCGCGTTCGCGCTGGTTGGGGCGCAGGCGGACCAACCCGAACGTGCCCCGACGCGCCGCTGCCCGTACGCCGGTCGTCGCCACCCACTCCCGAGGCCGGACCGATCGCCGGGTCGTGAACTCCTCCGCCGTTGGCACGGGGTACATCAGCGGCACTTCGAAATCGGGGTACGGGTGGACCGGCTCACGCCCGGCGTTGGCGCCCGGGTCCTGGGCTCTGTGCTGGTCGGGTTCCCGTTCGCCGTCGCCGCCCTCGCCTCTGTCGCCGCCCTCGCCGCTGTCGCTCCCGTCGTCGCCGTCGGCGTCGTCGGCAGTTCGTCGGTCGACCGGGGAGTTCGGGGTGTTGGGCGTCGTCGGTTCGGGGTGGGCTTCGGGCGGGCGAGCCGCCGGCCGGTGGATCGGAGGTTGGCTCCACGGTGAGTGTGGCGCGAACTCGACGCTCTCGTCTTCTGCCGTGTCCCGATCCACCCCGCGCCCCTCCCTGCCGGCCAGCGTCGCATGGCTCGGTAGGTCAGGGTAATGGACACGTCACCTTGCGTACGCGCTAAGTGCGCGCTACGTACGCGGCCCAGACCCCGCGCTCGACCCACCAGGCCCGCTTCCGCGTGAGTACGCCGGAAACGCCGTCGTCAACGAAGTGCACCTCGCCGTCGCGGGGAGTCACGCTCACCGCCCGTCCGCGCGCCCGGCGGACCTCGAACCGCACCGAAGCCTCCCGCAGGAATCGCCGCTTGACGATGGGTATCGCCACTGCCACCTCGACCACGCCGCTGTCGGAACGGGCGTCGACCACCAACGGCAGACCGTCCACATCGGATGACCCCACGTTGCGGATGGAGCAGGCGAGCACCGGCTCGTCACCGTCGGTGAGCACCGCGTCATCTACCTCAACGCGGCCCCGCCACGCGACGGCCCGGCCGTTCTCGTCGACGCCGCCGAAGATTGAGCCGTGCATCGTGACCGAGCCAGCGTCGTTGCGCAACAGGTCAAACCGGTGCTCGCGGCCGCCCAGGGTTGCGGCCGCGACGGCGTCGGGCTCGCGCGGAAGGCCAAGGCTTGCGACCAGGTCAGGTACGGCCGGGGCGAGGGGGAGCACGGCCAGCGGCGGCAGGTCGAACACCGTCCGGTCGGCGGGTAGCTCGGCCGGACGTTTCGACGGCGGTGGGGCGAATCGTCGTACCATCCGGCGCACCACGGCGCGTAATTCGGCGTCGGTGGCCGCCGCGACGACCAGCCGTTTCTCCCCCGCCTCGACCGGTTTGACCGCCGTGTCGATCTCGGCGTCATCGCACGCAGTGATCAGCTCCACCGTTGCACCGGCGCCGCGTAGGGCGTCGGCGCAGGCGAGCACCGGGACCCGCGCCTTCTCCGCGGCGCCACACCCGCAGCCTGCGCCTTCACACCCGGATCCCTCACCGAGAGTTAGGATCACCACATCTGGCACGTGTGAACCTCCCTCACGAATCGCGACCGCTGCATGGTTAGCCTGACATCCCGGGATCGTGCTTGGTGAGGGACCACCCCTGGGAGGGGGAGAAATGCCAGCAGTCGTGCTCATCGGTGCCCAGTGGGGCGATGAGGGCAAGGGCAAGGTCACGGATCTGCTCGGCGAGCGGGTCGACTACGTGGTCCGGTACCAGGGCGGCAACAACGCCGGGCACACGGTGATCCTCCCGGATGGTCGGCGGTTCGCTCTTCATCTGCTGCCCTCCGGTGTGCTCACACCCGGGTGCACGCCGGTGATCGGCAACGGTGTCGTGATCGACCCGAAGGTGCTGCTCGGCGAGATCGACGGGCTGGAAGAGCGTGGTCTCTCCTGCGACCGGCTGATGATCTCTGCCGATGCGCACCTGATCATGCCACATCACCGCGCGCTGGACCGGGTCGTCGAGCGATACCTGGGTTCGGCACGCATCGGCACGACCGGGCGGGGCATCGGGCCCGCCTATGGCGACAAGGTCGCTCGCATGGGCATCCGGATGCAGGACCTGCTCGACCCCGCCATCCTGCGGCAGAAGCTGAACCTCGTGCTGCGCGAGAAGAACCAGGTTCTGGTCAAGGTGTACAACCGCAAGGCGATCGACGTCGACGGCGTGGTCGAGGAGTACCTGGCCTACGCCGAGCGGCTCCGCCCGTACATCGCCGACACGCGACTCGAGTTGGCCCGAGCGTTGTCGCGGGGCGACACCGTGTTGCTGGAGGGAGCGCAGGCGACCTTGCTCGACGTGGACCACGGCACGTACCCGTTTGTGACGTCCTCGAATCCGACCGCTGGCGGCGCCTGTGTCGGCTCCGGGATCCCACCCATGCAGATCAGTCAGGTCATCGGTGTCATCAAGGCCTACACGACGCGCGTCGGCTCTGGGCCATTCCCCACTGAACTCTTTGACGCGAACGGCGTACATCTGCGCGACGTCGGCGTCGAGTTCGGCACCACAACCGGGCGCGAGCGACGCTGTGGCTGGTTTGATGCGGTCGTCGCTCGGTATGCGGTTCGGGTGAATGGCATCACCGATCTGGTGCTGACCAAGCTCGACGTGTTGTCGGGGCTGGAGCGGTTGCCCGTGTGCGTCGGGTACCAGATCGACGGCTCCGTCGTCGACGAGATCCCCATGACCCAAACCGCGTTCCACCACGCTCAACCGGTCTATGAGGAGCTCGACGGCTGGTGGGAGGACATCTCCAAGTGCCGATCGGTGTCGGAGTTGCCCGACAATGCGCGCCGGTATGTGGAGCGGCTCGAGGAGCTGTCCGGCGCCCGGATCTCCGTCGTGGGAGTGGGCCCTGGCCGGGAAGCGAACGTCATCCGCCACTCCCTCCTCCCCGCTTCCCGTCGATCATGACCTGGAGGTCATGATCGACGGCTTTTCGCGACGGTCTGACCGTGATCACCGCGATCTTGGCGACTAGTTATCCACAGATTGGAGAAGGGGACTTTCCGCGGGCCGGTTCGGCGGGCAGCATTCGGCGGTGTGGATTCGCTCTACGTGATCAGGATGGTTGCCCTCGGCCAGTCGGGCGTGGTGACGACGGCGCAGTGCCGGGAGGCCGGCGTGACCGAGGGCCAGGTACGAACGCTCTGCCGCGATCGGTGCTGGCTCCGGCTCAACGAAGGCGTCTATCTGGTGGACGCGGACATGATCGAGGGCGATCCGCCCCGTCCAGCTCTGATCCGGGCGGCGCTGTTCTCCGCCGGTTCGCACGCGGTAGCGGTTCTCGGCACGGCGGCGGAATTGCTAGGCATCCATGGATTGAGGAGAGACGATGCAATCCACATCAGCCTTCCCGGAAGTCATGCGCGGCCGAGACGCTGCACCGAGCCCGGCGTAAGGATGCATCAGCTGGTGCTTCAGTCGGACGACACGACGACTGTCGACGGCATAGCGGTGACCACGCCGGCGAGGACGGTCGCGGACCTGATCCTTCGGACCGATCGCCTGACCGCCGTCTGTGTGCTCGATTCCAGTCTCAATCGAAGAATCTTGATTCCAGAGGAACTCGATCTCGTCAAGTGTCTGATCGTCGGGCGCCGCGGTGCCGTACGGGCGCGACCGTGGCTCGCGGAAGCAGACGAGCGGGCTGAGTCGCCGCTCGAAACCCGAGTACGGCTCCGTGCGGCGGACGGCGGCGTAGCGCCCGACGAGCTTCAGTTCCGCGTACGCTCCGCCGCGGGAAACATCGTCGCCATCGGGGACCTCGCCTGGCTTCGCGCCCGCGCTCGCGTCATCGGCGAGGCGGATGGTGTTGACGCGCACGACACTCCGACGGCGGTCTTCCGTGACCGTAAACGTCAGAATGAGATCATCGCCGCCGGCTTCGTACCGCTGAGGTTCACGTGGCCGGACACCATGGAGCCGGACTACGTGCCGTACATGATCCGCTCTGCGATCGCGCAATCCGCCGCGGCCTAACTCGGCCCCAAGATCTCCACGATCATGATGTGACCGTCGCGAAAAGCCGTCGATCATGACCTCCAGGTCATGATCGACGGGGAAGGTAGGATCCGTGGTCGTGCGGGTACTACTGATCGGGGCTGGCGGGCGTGAGCACGCGCTTGCCCGGGCGCTGGCGGCCGATCCGGGGGTCGATGCGCTGATTACAGCGCCGGGCAACCCTGGCATCGGGGCCATCGCCGAGCTGCGCGAGGCCAACATCACCGACCCGGTGGCGGTTGCCGCGCTCGCGGTCGAGGCGCGGGCCGATCTGGTGGTGGTGGGCCCGGAGGCGCCGCTGGTGGCCGGCGTCGCCGACGCTGTCCGTGCACAAGGCATCGCCTGTTTCGGACCGTCCGCTGCCGCGGCGCGACTGGAGGGTTCGAAGGCGTTCGCCAAGGAGGTCATGGCGGCGGCCGGCGTGCCGACCGCGCGTGCGCTAGTGTGCACGACGCCCGAGGAGGCCGCGCGGGCGCTCGATGAGTTCGGCCCGCCCTATGTCGTGAAGAACGACGGCCTGGCGGCGGGCAAGGGTGTCGTGGTCACCGACGACCGTGCGGCCGCACTCAGCCACGCGGAGGAGTGTGCACAGGTGGTCATCGAGGAGTACCTCGACGGCCCCGAGGTCTCGCTCTTCGTTGTCACCGACGGCGAGGCCGCCGTACCGTTGCTGCCGGCGCAGGACTTCAAACGGGTCGGCGACCATGACGAGGGTCCCAACACCGGAGGCATGGGCGCCTACGCGCCGCTCCCTTGGGCCCCGGACGGGCTAATCGACGCCGTGATGTCCACTGTGGTCTATCCCACGCTACGGGTGATGAGGGATCGGGGCATTCCTTTTCAGGGTCTGCTGTACGTCGGCCTTGCGCTCACTCGCCAGGGCCCCAGGGTCGTCGAGTTCAATGCCCGCTTCGGCGACCCCGAGACGCAGGTGGTCCTGGCGCTCCTGGAGACGCCGCTCGGCGGCCTGCTCCACGCGGCCGCCGTCGGCACCCTCGGCCAGCACGAACCGCTGCGCTGGCGCGACGGCGCTGCCGTGGTCGTTGTTGTGGCGGCGGCCGGCTATCCGACGGCGGCCAGGACGGGTGACGTCATCCTCGGGGCAGAGGCCGATGGCGTACTCCACTCCGGCACCGCCCGAGACGATAACGGTGTCATGCTCTCAGCGGGGGGCAGGGTCGTGGGCTGTACGGGCATGGGGCCCGACCTCGCGAGTGCGCGCAGCCACGCGTACCAACTGGTTGGTCAGATCAAACTTGACGGCGCGCACTACCGGTCCGACATCGCCCTCGCTGCCATCGAGGGCCGCGTTCGCCCACCCGCCTGACCGATCATGCCGCGCAGGCGCTCCTCGAGACCTTCGCGCCGACCCCGCGATTCAAATGTGGGCCGCCTCGTTGTCTCCGATGGGTCGCCACGGACCGTCCGGATCGAGCTCGACGATGACGGCCGCGAGCTGCGGAGGTTCGATCCGGTCGGGCAGCTGCGCGACCTCGACCTGACCCAGCCAGGCGTGGGCGACCAGGTTCTCTTTCTCATCCTCATGAAGGCCGCGGGGGCGCAGCGCGGGCCGGTTAGTCGAGAACCGCGCGAGGAAGAACGGCTCAGGGCCGACGAACCGCTTACCGTTCCATTTCGTGTCCCGGTGGACGATCACGGGCGGCTCGATGATCGCGTCAGGGTCGAGGCCGGTCTCCTCCGTCAGTTCCCGTCGGGCTGCCGCGAGCGGCGTCTCGCCCGGCTCGATGCCGCCGCCCGGTGGCTCCCAGAGCAGTTCGCCGTCGGACGGATCCCGCCACATCAGCACGAGTACCCGCGATGATGCGTCGAGGCAGATGATCCGGACGGCCGGTCGCGAGGCGATCTCCACGCGCGGAGGCTAATATTCGCCTCCCATCGCGGGCAACCCGACTCGCTGCGAGTTCCGTTTGAACAGCGAGAGGACGAAGACGTGGAGGTGACGGGTGGCGGCGGACGAAGCAGGTTACCGCGACTACGTGATCCACCGGATGGACGGGCTGCGCCGCACGGCGTACCTGCTCTGCGGGGACTGGCACATGGCAGACGATCTTGTCGCCACGGCATTGGTCAAGCTGCTCCGTCATTGGCGGCGAATCTCTGTTATGGAGCAGCCCGACGCGTACGTGCGGCGGATGCTGCTGCGGGCCTGGCTCGACGAGAAGCGCCGGCCGTGGCGTCGGGAGCACGCCACCGCGGTCGTGCCCGATCGCGGCGCGACCGTGGTCGACTCCTCGGAGAAGCTCACCATCCTCGCCCATCTCGCCGAACTGCCACCGCGCCGCCGGGCCGTGCTGGTCCTGCGGTACTTCTGTGACCTCTCGGTCGCCGAGACGGCGGAGGCGCTCGGATGCAGCGAAGGCACGGTCAAGAGCCAGACGGCCCGGGCGCTGGACGCTTTGCGGGCCCGACTGGTCAGCGTCCCGACGATGGAGGAGTAATGGATCATGTCAGCGAGTCCCTGCGCCTGGCGGCGGCCGAGCCGCCACCGACCGGCATCGATCTAGACGGCCTGATCGAGGGCGAGCACCGCGCCCGTCGCCACCGGCAATGGTTCGCCGCGGGGGGAGCCGCGGCGTTGGTCATGGTCGCGGTCGTCGGCACCGTGGCCGTTGTGGGAGGGCGGGTGCCGGGCACCGCCGGGTACGGAGTAGGGGGTGCCGGGCCGGCGGCGACGTCGGCCAAGCCGGATCCGGGCGGGCAACCCGAGGCGCTGGGCCAATGCACCGCCGTCCTGCCCACACCGACGTCGGCTACGGGGCCCGCGGATCCCGGTAAACCGCCGGTCGGCAATGCCCCGACTGGAAAGCCGGCTCCGACAGAGCCCAGGAAAGAGGCCATTCTGCGCCTGAGCATCGTGCTCAACCGCGTGCTGCCAGCGACCCTGCCTGGCGCGAACTTCGCCGACGAGGTCCACCCGAACTGTGCGCAGATCCAGTTCGCGCCCGACATCTACCCGGCCCTGTACTACGCCGGCATCGCCGTTAAAGACACGGCCGGCATCGGCTCGATCACGGTCATGATTTCCCAGGCCCGCGAGGGGGCCGAGAACGACTTCGGGCGCGGCCAGGACCCTGGGAGCGGGCTCTACGAATCCCATGAGGTGCGGCCCGACGGGACCAGGGTGGGTTGGCTCAGCGGGACGCCCGGCGTGGGCGGGCACAATCAGGTCGGTGTCCTCCGCCCGGACGGGACCTACCTAACGCTCTTCTCGCAGAATCCCAAGCATCCAGGCGACACGAATCCGATCCGACCGACGCCGCCGGCCACCGTCGAGCAGCTCATCGCCATCGGCACCGATCCGGGCCTGACACTCTACCCATAAGTGTCCACTATGGTCACCCGCGATCGGCGAGGTCGCGGGTGACCACCTTCCCGGTGGCATTGCGGGGTAGTTCATCGAGGAAAACAACGTCACGCGGTACGCAGAAGCGGACGAGATTGTGCCGGACGTACTCGCGTACGGCATCGGCGTCGAGCGTCTCGCCGTCGCGGAGCACGATGTACGCGGCGAGGCGCTGACCGAACTCGTCGTCCGGCACGCCGACGACGGCGACTTCGCGTATCTGCGGCAGGGTGGCGAGCAGATCCTCGACCAAACGGGGGAACACGTTCTCGCCACCCGACACGATCATGTCATCCTCGCGTCCGTCCACATAGAGCAGACCAGCCTCGTCCACGTGGCCAAGGTCGCCGGTTCCGAGCAGGCCGCCTCGCATCTCCTTGATGGCTTCTGACGTGTAACCCTCGAACAGCATTGCGTTTCCGACGAAGATTCGCCCGACGTGTCCGGTTGGGACCTCGCGGCCACCGCGGTCCAGGATGGCCACTCGGGTGCCGCGCGGTGGTCGGCCGGCCGTGCCGGGCGTGCTGCGAAGCTCGGCCGGACTGGCGATGCTCGCCCACGATGCCTCGGTCGAGCCGTAGAGGTTGTAGAGCACGTCCCCGTACGCGTCCATGAACCTCGCGGCCAGCCCGCCAGGCAGCGACGACCCGCTGGCGGCGACGACCCGCAAATCCGTTGGCACGGGCTCGATCTCCAGCAGCCGTTGAAGCATGACCGGTACCACGAATAGTGCCGTGGCCCGGTTGTCGACGATCGCGCGCAGCGTGGTCGGCGGGTCGAATCGTCGCTGGAGCACGACGGTTGCGGAGAGCGCGAAGGCCATCTGCAGCGCCGCGTAGCCCCAGTGTGAAAGAGCGGCGCCGAGATCAACATCCGCTCACCGGCGCCTAGGGGGATCCGGGAGATGATCGACGCGAGCGCACCCATCCCGGGAGGGACCGGGCGGAGCGCCCCCTTTGGCGCGCCGGTGGTGCCTGAGGTCATCACGATAGTCCGGCCGTCGCTCGGCGGTCGGCGCAGCGAGCCGGTGGGCGCGGACGCGATCAGTTCCTCCACACTGGACATCGAGAGGCTGATGACCTCGGGGCCAATACCACCCACGAGGTCGGCGAACTCCGCGTCGTGGCAGAGCAGATGCAGCTGCTGCTGTTCGGCGACAGTAGTGAGTTGGGGCCTACTCAGGCCGGTGTTGATGAGCACAGGGTCGGCGCCGAGCGCGGAGGTAGCGACCATGACCTCGACCATGCCGCCGTGGTTGCGGCAGAGGATCCCGACTCGGTGGCCGGCCCGCAGTCCCGTAGCACTCTCGAGCCCATGCGCCAACCGGTCCGTGCGGCCGACGAGCGCTCGGTAGGTGAGGGAACCCCGCTCGTCAATGAGCGCAGTACGATCGGGCGCGCGCGCCGCCGATCCACGCAGCTCGCCGGCGAGCGTGTACCCCCAGGTGCGCAGCGCCACGATCTGCCGGAGCATCCGATCTGGACGCCCGGGCTTGAGCAGCCCTCGCCGTGCCAGCGTGGCGAGCGCGAAGGGAAGATCCGGCGGCATGAGCGGCTCAGCGCAGTTGTAGGCCCGAGATGGCGCGGGCGATCACGAGGCGCTGGATCTCGCTGGTGCCCTCGAAGATCGTGTAGATCTTCGCGTCGCGATACCAGCGCTCGACCGGGTGCTCGCGCAGATATCCGGCTCCGCCGAGGATCTGCACCGCCTTCTCCGTGACCTTGACGGCAACCTCGCCGGCCTTGAGTTTCGACATCGAGCCCTCACCGGCCTCGAAGGTCTGGTTGTTGCGGCCCATCCACGCGGCCCGCCAGACCAGCAACCGGGCGGCGTCGATCTCGGTGCGCATGTCGGCGAGGGCGAAGGCGATGCCCTGGTTCTCGATGATCGGCCGTCCGAATTGGACGCGCGTGCGGGCGTAGTCCAGTGAGTACTCGTACGCGGCGCGGGCGATGCCCAGCGCCTGGGCGCCGACGGTCGGCCTGGAGAGTTCAAAGGTCCGCATCGCGGCCTGACCTGTCGCACGCTGCCCGGTGCGGGCGCGGTCCAGTCGTGCCTCGAGCGCGTCACGCCCGCCGAGCAGACAGGACCCCGGAAGGCGTACGTCATCGAGAAAGACGTCGGCGGTGTGCGAGGCGCGCAGCCCGAGTTTGCGCAGTTTCTTCGTGCCGACGAGGCCAGCCGTGCCCGGTGGTACGACGAACGCGGCCTGGCCGCGCGAGCCCAACGTTGGGTCCACCGACGCCGTCACGACGTGGACGTTGGCGATGCCACCGTTGGTGGCGTAGGCCTTCTGACCATTGAGGACCCATTCGTCGCGCGCCTCGTCATATCGTGCCCGCGTCCGCATGGCGCCCACATCCGACCCTGCCTCAGGCTCGGTCGAGCAGAACGCCGCCACCTTGGGATCAGCCGCATCACCGAAGCACTGAGGCACAAACTCGACCATCTGGTCGGGCGTGCCCGAGCCGTAGATCGCGGCCACCGCTAGTCCGGTGCCCATAATGGACATTGCGATGCCCGCATCACCCCAGAAGAGCTCCTCGCTGGCGATGCAGAGCGAGAGACCGCTCGGATCGGCGTAGCAATTGGCGAGGAAGTCGAAGCCGTACAGCCCGACCTTCGCCGCCTCCTGGATCAGCGGCCACGGCGTCTCTTCGCGTTCGTCCCACTCTGCGCCGGCCGGGCGCACGACCTCGACGGCGAAGCCGTGCACCCAATCGCGCAGCTCCCGCTGCTCCTCGGAGAGGTGGAGCGAGAAGCTGAAGCGCTGATCGCCCCCGGCGAAGGCCGGCATGTCTTAGCCCTTTGGCAGGTCGAAGAGGTTGGCGAGGTTAGCAGCGAGGCCGAGGTCGCCCTTGGCCTTGAGCTTGCCGGTCATAAACATCATCATCGGGTTCGCGCTGCCGGAGATTAGCTGCAGGAAGTCGACCCCGTTGATCGTGACCGCGAGCTTCGGTTCGGCGTCGGCAGACGGCGAGAGCGTGCAGGCGCCATCGGCGATAACGAGCTCGTACGAGTCGGAGCCGCCGTCCGGTCGGCCGGTGACGTTCCAGTGGATGACCGCGTTCGTGGAGCCGGCACGGTCCGCGCGGAATTGGGCCGGGAAGCGGGCGAAGATCTCGTCGAGAATCTTGGCGCGGCTGTCGCTGGCCAAAACCGCCTCAAGCTGGTCCTTCGACGCCGACTTGACCATCGTAGTGAACTGGGCGGGGTCAACCGACGAGAGGTCGGCGGGGTCGAACTCGGTCACGGGAATCCTCCGTACGTCCGCATCGCGATAACTTACTCGCGCGTAACCTTACTCACGAGTAGGTAAGCTGTCCAGCATGCGCGCCGTACCGTCGTTCCGCCGCCTGCCCCGCGCGGTCCGTGAGCAGCAGATGCTCGACGCAGCCGTGAGGGTGTTCTCCCGGCGCGGGTTTCACGCGGCCAGCGTGGATGAGATCGCGGAGGCGGCGGGGATCTCCAAGCCGATGGTCTACGCCTACCTCGGCACGAAGGAGGAGCTCTTCATCGCCTGCCTTGACCGAGAAGGCGTACGGCTGATGGAGGCTGTCGCCGCGGCCGCCGGCGAGGACCTGGCTCCCGACGAGCAACTCTGGCGCGGGCTCAGAGCCTTCTTCGGTTTCGTAGCTGCGCATCGCGACGGCTGGACCGTCCTATATCGACAAGCGAGGGGGCAGGAGCCGTTCGCCGGGGTTCTCGCCCAGTTGCGCGCCCGCATGGCTGAGCTGGTTTCCGGGATGCTCGCGCGGGCAAGCGCGGCGGCCGGGCTGGAGGCCCGCGTCGACGAGGTGGCGACCACGGGGTACGCCCTCGTAGGCGCCGCCGAGGCGTTGGCGGACTGGGTTGTGGAACACCCGGACGAGGAACCCGATGTCACGGCGACGCGGCTGATGAACGTGGTCTGGATGGGCGCTGGTGCGCTACTTCGTGGCGAGGGCTGGCGCCAGCGGGCGTAGTCGTGGCCATAGCCCGTTTCGATGCGCCGCTAGGTTTGGCTACCGGTCAGGTGTGGCCGGCCGGACTTCGCGTCATGCAGCCCGAATTGCCACCCGCCGTGGGCGTCGCGGGCTGACGAGAATGCCACCGTGGCCGGGAGTAGTACGGGCAGCTTGAACGCGACGTCCACGGTGAAGCTCTCCGGTAGTCGACCCTCAAGGGCCGCCAGGCAGCGCGCCTTGCTCCACATCCCGTGCGCGATCCGTCGTGGGAATCCGAAGGTCCTAGCGGCGATCGTCGAGGTATGGATCGGGTTGCGGTCGCCGGAGACTTCCGCGTACGCCGCACCAACCTGCACGGGCACTCGCCAGACTGCCGCGGCGGGTGGCGGCTCCATCTGGGTCTGTGCATCGTGTCGCCCGCGGCCCTGGCCAGACAGGCGCAGGTACGACGAATGCCCGCGCCACACGACCGCGCCGTCCACTGTGGCGGTTGCCACGACGTCGACCACACGCCCCCGATCATGCTCGCGGAGGTCCGCGGCCCGCACAGCGACATTCAGCCGTTCGTCCGCGGTCGCCGGCCGCACCTGCTCGATCGTGTTCTGGATGTGTACGAGGCCGATCAGCGGGAAGGGGAAGTCGGGGCGAGTCATCAACTCCAAGCTCAGCGGGAACGCCAACACATGGGGATAGGTCGCCGGCAGCGTGTCCGACAGCCGGAAGCCGCACACCCGCGCGTACCGCGCAAGATGCTGCCGATCGACACCAACGCCACGGACAAGTAGCTCGGCCCCGGGCAGCCCGTCACCATGCGCGCCACCTAACCGGCCGCGCACCGCGCCGGCGATAGCGCGCCTCATCAGTCGGCCGACGTCGGGCATTGCGCTAAGTTCTTCGATCGCCACACCTCACCCCTCAAGATCCGCATGATCATGATGTGAACGTCGCAGAATGGTGTCGATCATGACCTCCAGGTCATGATCGACGGGATCTTGTTAGGCGCCCACGAGGGACTGGCCGCAGACGCGGACCACGTTGCCGGTCACGCCCCCCGAGCCGGGCGACGCGAGCCACGCGATCGTCTCGGCCACATCGACCGGCAGCCCGCCCTGCGACATGCTGTTCATCCGCCTCCCCGCCTCGCGGATCATGATTGGCATCTTGGCGGTCATCGCCGTCTCGATGAACCCCGGCGCGACCGCGTTGACGGTGGTGCTCCACTTCGCCAGTACCCGTGCCTGGGACTGGACCAGGCCGATCACGCCGGCCTTACTGGTCGCATAGTTGGTCTGGCCACGGTTCCCCGCAATGCCGCTCACGGACGATACGCCGACGATCCGACCGTCGGCCCGGATGAGCTTATCGCCGAGGAGGATGTCATTGACGCGCTCCTGCGCGGAGAGATTGACATCCAGCACCGAGTCCCACTGGTCCTCGCTCATCCGACCCAGGGTCTTGTCCCGGGTGATGCCCGCGTTGTGGACCACGATGTCCACGCCGCCGTGCCTCGATGACAGATGGTCGGCCAGCGTTCGCGGGGCGTGGCCGGCGGTGAGGTCGAGTTGCACCGCCTCGCCGCGCAGACTGTTCGCCACGGTGGCGAGCGCGTCTCCGGCGGCCGGCACGTCGAGGCAGACGACGTGTGCGCCGTCGCGGGTGAGCACCTTCGCGATGGCCTCGCCGATTCCTCGGGCGGCGCCGGTGACCAGCGCGACCTTGCCCTCGAGCGGGCGCTCCCAGTCAACCGGCGTGGTCGGTGCCGCTGGTGAGATCCGGATCACCTGGCCCGACACGTACGCGGATTTGGCTGACAGGAGGAATCGTAGGGTCGACTCCACATTGGGCTCAGCGTCCCGGGCAACGTAGACGAGTTGAGCCGTCGTGCCTCGGCCGAATTCCTTGCCGACCGAGCGGACGAAGCCCTCGAGCGCGCGCTGTGCGGTCGCCTCCGCGGGTGTGGCGCACTCCTCCGGCGGCGAGCCGAGAACGATCACCCGGCCGCATGGCTGCAGCGACCGAGCGAGCGGGTGGAAGAAGTCGTACAGCCCGCGAAGTGCGCCAGAGTCGGGTAGACCGGTCGCGTCATACACCAGCCCGGCCAGACCGGCCAGACCGGCCAGACCGGCCAGCCCGACCAGGCTGACGTCGGCCGACGTCGCCGGCGAGTCGAGCACATCGACCCCGGCGCCGCGAAGGATTTCGCTCGCCGGCGCGCCGAGCCGGCCTGTTCCGCCAACGGCGACGGGCGCGGTGACCAGCGGATCGCCGGGCCGGTAGCGCCGTAGGCGGGGTGGATCCGGCAGTCCAAGCCGCTGCACGATCGCCCGGCCGGCACCGGAGTTCGCGAAACTGGTGTAACGGTCGCTCATGGCGATAGCCTACTCACGAGTAGGTTAGGAGGTCGACTGATGCAGGCACGTCGCGTCGCCGTTATCGGCGGCAACCGCATCCCGTTCGCCCGCTCCAACGGCCCGTACGCCCATGCATCCAACCAGGACATGCTGACCGTGGCGTTGGACGGACTGGTGGCTCGCTTCGGTCTTGCAGGTCAACGACTGGGCGAGGTCGTCGCCGGCGCCGTGCTCAAGCACAGCCGTGACTACAACCTCACTCGCGAGTGTGTCCTCGGCTCTCGACTCGATGCGCATACGCCCGCGTACGACATTCAGCAGGCCTGCGGCACGGGCCTGGAGGCGACCATCGCCGTTGCCAACAAGATTGCCCTCGGCCAGATTGAGGTCGGCGTCGCGGGCGGGGTGGATACCACCTCCGACGCGCCGCTCGCCGTGAACGAGGAATTGCGCCAAGCGATGCTCGAGCTCAACCGGGCGCGGTCGCTGGGCGACCGACTGAAGGCCGCCGCGAAGCTCAACCCGGTACGGGCATTCAAGCCCGACATCCCGCGCAACGCCGAACCGCGCACCGGCATGTCGATGGGTGACCACGCCGCGATCACCGCCCGCGAGTGGGGAATCGATCGGGCCGCGCAGGACGAGCTGGCTCTCGCATCGCATCGGGGCCTGGCGGCGGCCTACCAGCGCGGGTTCTTCGATGACCTGATGACGCCGTACCTGGGGTTGGCCCGCGACCAGAACCTGCGTGAGGACACAACGCTGGAGAAGCTGGCCGGGCTGACACCCGTCTTCGGCGCCCGTGGTCCGGGTGCCGCCGAGGCGACGATGACGGCGGGCAACTCCTCCCCCCTGTCCGACGGTGCGTCGGTGGTACTTCTCGCCACTGAGGATTGGGCGAAGGAGCGCCGACTCCCGGTGCTTGCCTGGTTCGCCGCGAGCGAGACGGCCGCGGTGGACTATGTGCACGGCGCGGAGGGGTTGCTCATGGCCCCGGCGTACGCCGTGCCGAGGCTGCTGGCTAGGGCGGGTGTGACGCTGCAGGACTTCGACTTCTACGAGATCCACGAAGCGTTCGCGTCGCAGGTGCTCGCGACGCTGAAGGCCTGGGAGGACGCGGACTTCTGCAAGACAAAGCTGGGACTTGACGCTCCACTAGGGACCATTGACCGCGCCAAGCTCAATGTCAACGGCTCATCGCTCGCGGCCGGCCACCCGTTCGCCGCGACCGGAGGCCGGATCGTGGCAACGCTGGCGAAGCTTCTCGCCGAGAACGGGGAAGGGCGCGGCCTGATCTCGATCTGCGCCGCCGGCGGCCAAGGCGTGACCGCCATTCTGGATCGCTGACACCGCGCCCGTGGGCGGCGGAACTCCCCAATAAGCGTTGGACAGTTGGCGGCCACTCAACTAGACTCCCAAGCATGTCTTTGGGAGATGGGAGCGACCGGGTCACCGCCCACCTACGAGCGCTCGCACACCCGGTCCGACTGCGCATCCTCTCCCTCCTCACCGGGGCGCCGATGACCGCGGCCGAGATCGCGCGCGAGCTCAAGCTGACCCACGCCAACGTGAGCTACCACCTGCGCCAACTCCACGCAGCCGGCACGATCGAGGCGGCCGGCGAGGAGCACATCCGGGGTGGGGTTGCCAAGCGCTACCGCTATGTCATCGAGCGCGATCTCACACACTCGCCGAGCACGGGCACTCCCGGCCACGTGCCGCAGCGGCGGGCGATGTACACGGCGCTCGCGACCGAGCTTCGCCGGCGGGCCAAGCACCTGAGACACAGCCCCGGCCGCAGCCATTTCACGGACGCCGAGCTGTGGATCGACCCGGAGATATGGGGTGGGATCAGGGCTCGCATCGAGGCCGCCTCCGTCGATCTCCACCGGGCGGCCAAGCCGCCCCGAACCCCCGGCACGATCCGAGTCAACGCCAGCATCGCCCTCTTCGAGATGGAGGCCGACTCGTGAGCAACTCGCTGGCTCCGCTGCGACACGCGCCGTTCCGCTATCTCGCATCCGGCCGGGTCGTCACGATGCTTGGCAATGCCGTCGCGCCGATCGCCCTCGCCTTCGCCGTTCTGGACCTAACCGGCTCGGTGAGCGATCTTGGCCTCGTCGTGGGTGCCCGTTCCCTGATGATGGTCGTGTTCGTCCTCTTCGGTGGCGTCGTGGCGGACCGCCTTCCGCGTCACTTCGTCATGGTGGTCTCGTGCGTGCTCGCCGCCGCGAGTCAGGGCGCGGTCGCCACGCTTGTGCTAACCGACACCGCCACGATCCCGAGGCTCATCGCGCTCAGCGCCGTCAACGGGATCGTCAGCGCCTTCGCCTTCCCGGCCGCCTCCGCGCTCATCGCGCAGACGGTGCCCGAGGAGATCCGCAGGCAGGCCAATGCGATCAACCGGCTCGGCATCAACGCGGCGATGATCGTCGGTGCGTCCGTCGGCGGATTGCTGGTGGCCGCGGTTGGGCCGGGATGGGGTCTGGCCGTCGACGCGGCCACGTTCGCCATCGCGGCCTGCCTCTTCGCGCTGGTGAGGGTTCCGGCGTATCGGGACCGGTCGGCGCCGCGCGCGAGCACGTTGCGGGAGCTGCGCGACGGTTGGCGGGAGTTTGTATCCCGTACCTGGGTCTGGGTCGTCGTTCTCGGCTTCTGCTTCTTCAACGCCGCCGAGATCGGTGCGGTGCAGGTTCTCGGCCCCGCTGTTGCCGACGAGACGATCGGCCGGTGGCTGTGGGGAATCGTGCTCGCCGCCCAGACGACCGGGATGGTCGTGGGCGCAATCATCGCCATGCGAGTCCAGGTCCGCCGGCTGCTACTGATCGGCGTCGCCTCTTGCGTCGTGCCGATTCTCTTCCTGGTGGCGCTCGCGGTCTCGCCGCAGGTGGCCGTGCTCGTGCCGGCGGCGTTCCTCACCGGCGTCGCGATCGAGCAGTTCGGCATCGCCTGGGAGGTCTCTATCCAGGAGCACATTCCTCCCGACAAGCTTGCCCGGGTCTACTCCTACGATGCGCTGGGCTCTTTCGTAGCCATCCCCATCGGCCAGGTCGCGGCGGGCCCGATCGCCGAGGCCATCGGTACGGGGCCGGCGCTGCTGGGAGCCGCCGGTGTGGTCGCGCTCGCCGTCGTGGGCATGCTCGCGAGCCGCCAGGTACGGACGCTGGAGCACCGCCCCCTGAAGGTCCCACTCGACTCAACCGTGCCGGAGCCTGTCGTCGCCGGATGACCAGCCAGCCCACGTCGATCGCCCTTAACCCCGCGCTAGGGGTCTTGAGCGGGCGAAGCCCGCAAGATGAGTCAAGTCTGGTTGATCATGCGGTCCTTTGCGTGCTGTTGTCCGTTGACGCTTGCCCGGTCAG
>JAHRHA010000047.1 GCA_020027875.1 Micromonosporaceae bacterium
GGTCGACGAGGTGTGTTCGGTGCTCAACGTCGTGCCGTCGGTGGTCGCGCCCTATGAGGTGGACGGCCTACGGCAACGGTTGGCCGAGGTGTGTGAAGGGCGAGCGTTCCTGCTACAGGGCGGCGACTGCGCGGAGACGTTCGTGGACAACACGGAGTCGCACCTTCTCGCCAACTCCCGCACGCTGCTGCAGATGGCGGTCGTCCTCACCTACGGCGCCAGCCTGCCCGTGGTGAAGGTCGCCCGGGTCGCCGGCCAGTACACGAAGCCGCGCACCCAGGGCATCGATGCCCTCGGCCTACCGGCGTACCGCGGAGACATGATCAACTCGCTCGCCGCCACGCCGGAGGCGCGTCTCGCCGACCCGCAGCGCATGATCCGGGCGTACGCGAACTCCTCCTCCTCGATGAACATGCTCCGTGCCTACGTCGGCGGCGGAATGGCCGACCTGCACGCCGTGCACGACTGGAACCGCGACTTCGTCCGCACGTCCAAGTTCGGCGAGCGGTACGAGGCGCTGGCCCGCGAGATCGACCGGGCGCTGGCCTTCATCCGAGCTTGTGGCATGACCGACGACGAGGCGTTGCGCACCGTCACCCTGTACTGCTCGCACGAGGCGCTGGCGCTGGAGTACGACCGGGCGCTCACCCGGGTCATGGGTGGCCGGGCATACGCGCTGTCCGGGCACTTCCTGTGGGTCGGCGAGCGCACCCGCCAACTCGACGGAGCCCATATCGACTTCGTGTCCCGTATCGCCAACCCGATCGGCGTCAAGCTGGGTCCGGGCACGACCCCGGATACCGCGATCGAGCTGTGTGAGCGGCTCAATCCGGACAATGTTCCCGGTCGGTTGACGCTGGTCTCGCGGATGGGCAATGCGAAGGTACGCGACGCGCTGCCCCCGATCGTGGAGAAGGTGACTGCCGCCGGACACAAGGTGGTCTGGCAGTGCGACCCGATGCACGGCAACACGATGGAGTCGTCCAACGGCTACAAGACGCGCCACTTCGACCGGATTGTCGACGAGGTGCTCGGCTACTTCGAGGTGCACCAGCAGCTCGAGTCGCACCCCGGTGGCATACACGTCGAACTGACCGGCGAGGACGTCACCGAATGCCTCGGCGGCGCTCAGGCGATCGAGGAGTCGGACCTGTCCGGCCGGTACGAGACGGCCTGCGACCCTCGCCTGAACACGCAACAGTCGCTGGAACTGGCCTTCCTCGTCGCCGAAATGCTCCGCGGCTAACCCCGCTCCCGTCGATCATGACCTCCAGGTCATGATCGGCACCAAATCGCGACGGTCAGCTCATGATCGACGGCCGACGAGGAGTGCCCGATGATCGATCTGCGTAGCGACACGGTGACCAAGCCGACCGCGAAGATGCGAGAGGCGATGGCCGCCGCGGAGGTCGGCGACGATGTGTACGGCGAGGACCCGACGGTCAACGCCCTCGAGGCGGAGGTCGCCGCGCTGTTCGGCCACGAGGCGGCCCTGTTCACGCCGACCGGCTCGATGGCCAACCAGATCGCGATCCAGTTGCTCGTGCCGCGGGCGCAGGAACTGCTCTGCGACGCCGACGCGCACGTCGTGACGTACGAGATTGGCGCGGCCGCGGCCATCGGTGGCGTGTCGTCGCGGACCTGGCCGGCGGTGGGCGGGGAGATCGATCCGGACTATGTGGCGGCGATGGTGCGCCCGGATGGCTTCTTCGCCGTACCCACGCGTGCGATCGCGGTGGAGCAGACGCATAACCGGGCCGGGGGAGCGGTGATCCCGCTGGCCACGCTCAGCGCGCTTCGGGGCGTCGCAGACGATGCGGGCGTGGGTCTGCACTGCGACGGTGCCCGGATCTGGCACGCCCACGTGGCCGACGAGGTACCGCTGGCGAGCTATGGCGCACTCTTCGACACGCTCTCGGTCTGCCTGTCTAAGGGGCTCGGGGCTCCGGTCGGTTCGTTGGTCGTGTCGTCGGTAGAGCGGATCGCCGAGGCCCGGTGGATCCGCAAGCGCATGGGCGGCGGCATGAGGCAGGCCGGCATTCTCGCCGCGGCGGGGCGACACGCCCTGGCGAACCACATCGGGCGGCTCGCCGAGGATCACGTCCGGGCACGTCGGCTCGCGGAGGCGCTCGCACCCTTCGGCGTTGTGGACGCGGCGAAGGTACGGACGAACATCGTCGCGTTGGACCTATCGAAGTCGACCCTGGGCGCACCCGCTTTGGGTGCTGCCACGCGCGCTGCCGGCGTACTCATCTCGGTCCTGGCACCCCGCACGGCGCGACTGGTCACCCACCTCGACCTCGACGACGCAGGCATCGACGCGGCCGTCGACATACTCACCGGGATCTTGCGCGGCTGAGGATTCCGGGCAGTCTCGGCGGGCCAGCCTCGGCGGGTTGACATTTGCGCGCACTGGCGGCACAGTTCAAACATACCGACCGGTCGGTATGTTTGAGGAGGGGCCATGGACTTCGCGTTCAGCGACCGTGGGCGCGAGCTGGTGCAGCGCGCCGATGACTTCATGCGGGAGTGCGTCTATCCGGCGGAGGCGACCTTCGCCGCGCAGGTCGCCGAGCGCCCGGACGAGTGGGACTCGCCGCCAGTCGTCGCCGATCTCAAAAAGGAAGCACGCGCGCGTGGGCTGTGGAACCTGTTTCTGCCGCATGCGCCCTGGGGTGCCGGGCTGACCAACCTGGAGTACGCGCCCATCGCGGAGCTGACCGGCCGCAGCCCCTACCTCGCCCCCGAGGCGATGAACTGCGCCGCGCCGGACACGGGCAACATGGAACTCCTCGCCATGTTCGGCGCGGCCGAGCAGCAGGATCGCTGGCTGCGTCCGTTGCTGGAGGGCGAGATCCGGTCCTGCTTCTCGATGACCGAGCCCGACGTGGCCAGCTCGGACGCCAACAACATCGCGACCCGGATCGAGCGCGACGGCGACGACTATGTGGTGACCGGCCGCAAATGGTGGTCGTCGGGTGCGATGAACCCGCGTTGCCGAGTCTCGATCGTCATGGCGCTGAGCGACCCAGATGGGCCAAGACACCGCCGGCACAGCATGATCCTGGTGCCGATGGATGCCCCCGGCGTCCGGGTGGTGCGCTCGACCAGCGTCTTCGGCTACTCCGACCGGACCCACGGCGGACACGCCGAGATCGTCTTCGACCAGGTACGGGTATCGGCCGCGAATCTGCTCGGCGGGGAGCACGAGGGCTTCGCCCTGGCACAGGCGCGCCTGGGTCCCGGGCGCATCCACCACTGCATGCGACTGATCGGCATGGCCGAGCGGGCGTTGGACCTCATGTGCCAGCGGACACTGGCCCGCCAGACCTTCGGCCGCGCCATAGCCGAGCAGGGCGTCGTGCAGGAGTGGATCGCGGAGTCCCGCATCCGCATCGAGCAGGCCCGACTGCTCACACTCAAGACCGCCTGGCTGATGGACACGGTCGGCAACAAGGGCGCCGCGATGGAGATCGCCGCGATTAAGGTCGTGGCGCCGGAGACGGCCCGATGGGTGATCGACCGCGCGATCCAGGCGTACGGTGCCGCCGGGGTCTGCCAGGACTCGCCATTGGCCAACCTGTACGCGCATGCCCGCACTCTGCAGATCGCCGACGGTCCGGACGAGGTGCACCGCCGTTCGGTGGCGCGCCAGGAGCTGGCCCGGTGGCGGTAGGCCGGAGCACAGCTCGTAGCGCGGCGGGTCGTACTGACGCGGGTCGTGGCGGGGCGGGTCGTGGCGCGGCGGGTCGTGGCGCGGCGGGTCGTGGGGCGGCGGGCTCGGTCCAGGCGCGGATCGTGGCTGCCGCCGTCGGGCTCTTCTCGGAGCAGGGCTTCGACGCGACATCGGTACAGGAGATTGTCGAGCGCGCCGAGGTCACCAAGGGCGCGATGTATCACTACTACCGGTCGAAGGACGATCTGCTGTACGAGATCTACCACGCGCTGATCAGCACTCAGCTCACCGATCTGGACCGGATCCTTGCCGCCGGCCGACCGCTGCCGGACGCCATCCGGGCCATCGTGGTGGATCTGGTGGAGACAACCGCGGCCCGGCTCGAGGAGACCGCCGTCTTTGCCCGCGAGAGCCATCGGCTCGCCGGGGATCGGATGGCGGCGCTGCGGGCGGACCGCCGGCGCTACCACGAGGCGGTCAGGGATCTGGTCGTGCGCGGGCAGAAGGACGGGGTCTTCGCCGCGTCCGCATCCGCGGAGACCGTCACGCTGATCGTGTTCGGGATCGTGAACCAGTTGCCGCAGTGGTACCGCCCGGATGGCGAGAAGTCACCGCGGCAACTGGGCGATGAGATCGCCGACTTCGTGCTCGCCGGCCTCGCGGGTTAGGCGTACCAGGGTCCGTCGTCGCCGATCTGGCGGTAGCCCACGCTCCGGTAGACCGCGTCGACCAGCGACTGGCCGCGCTCGTTGACGCCCAGACCGGATCCTTGATGGTTCATCGTGTAGCCGAAGGAGATCCGCGCCCTGGGGTCGGCGAAGCCGAGCGAGCCGCCCATGCCGGCGTGACCGAAGGCCTCCTCGCTGAGCAGGATGCCCTCCCGGTCAGCCACCGGCAGGTACCGGTTGTCCATGGTCTTGTTGAAGCCGAGCGTCCAGCGCGTCGGCACCAGCACGACCGCGTCCACCGACGTGGCCGAGTTGACCGCGCCCATGATCGCGATCTGCTCGGGACCGACCAGCGACACGCCGTCGGCTGAGCCACCGAGGGCGAGCGGCCGGTACAGGCCGGCCAGACCGCGGCCGTTGGTGATGCCACCGACCGCGCCGATCTCGGCGGCATGAGCGGTCCGCGAGTCCGACTCGCCCGGCATCAGCATGTACCCGCCGCTGTTGGCCAACACCAGTGCCTGAACCGACGTGGGGTCGGTCAATGCGGCCACATAGAAGCTGGGGACCGGGTCGCCGGGGCCGGGCATGTCGGCTGGGATCGTCGGGGCGACTCGCGCCTCGTGCTCTTCGGGTAGCCCGATCCAGAAGTCAAGGCCGAGCGGGCCAGCCACCTCGGCCCGGAAGTAGTCGCCGAGCGTCCGTCCGCTGGCCCGCCGGATCACCTCGCCAACCAGGAATCCGAACGTCAGCGCGTGGTAGCCGTTGCGCGTGCCCGGCTTCCAGAACGGCTCCTCCCGAGCCAGCGCGTCGACCATGAGCTGCCAGTCGTAGAAGCAGCCGGGCGGCAGCGGATCGCGGACGGCGGGCAGGCCGGCCTGGTGGTTGAGCAGGTGGCGGACGAGAATCCCGTCCTTGCCGTTCTTGGCGAACTCGGGCCAGTAGTGTGCCACCGGCGCATTGAGGTCGAGCTGGCCGCGGGCGGCGAGCATGTGGGCGCAGAGCGCCGTTGCGCCCTTGGTGGCGGACCACACGTGGCCGATCGTGTCCGCGCCCCAGGCCCGTCCGCTGGCTGGCTCGGCGACTCCGCCCCACAGGTCCACGACTGTCTCGCCGTCCACCGTCACGCAGACGGATGCGCCGATCTCGCTGCGATCGGCGATGTTGCGTTCGAATTCCTCGCGAACCTGCGCGAAGCGCGGTGCGCACGTGCCCTCGATCGACATGGCTCCCTCACTCGGTCGTCGAAATCCTCGTACGTTGATGCCAGCACCGGTGACGTACGCGGTCGAGTTAGGAGTCCGCAACAGTTAGCGGACGCCCAGCCCCGGAGCGCGTGCGGGTAGATTGGCGACGTCTGACAGCGAGGAGGTTCGCATCAGCGCCCGGGCGCCCTTCGTCGGCCGTGACGGCGAGCTCGATCTCCTGCTCGGCGCCGTCGCGCTGGTCCCCAGCGCCGGTCTGACCGCGGTCGTTGTCTCGGGCGAGGCCGGCATCGGCAAGTCGCGATTGCTCGCCGAGGCCGCCGATCGGCTCTCCGGGCGCGGGTGGCGGGTCCTGCGGGTGCGCGCCGACCGCCTCGAACGGCAGGTGCCCTACGGCGCGCTCGGCAACGCCCTGCGCGGCGTCAGCGCAGACAACAGTTTCACCGAGGGCCTGCGTCGCGACGCGCTGGCCGCGCTGGAGCTGTCCGTGAGCGCCGCGGCGGCAGAGGCGCTGGGCTCCACGTCGCCGGAGGCGCTGGGCTCCACCTCGCCAGGGGCGCTGGGCTTCACCTCGCCAGGGGCGCTGGGCTCCACCTCGCCAGAGGCGCTGGGCTCCACCTCGCCAGAGGCGCTGGGCTCCACCTCGCCAGAGGCGACGAACGTGGCATCGTTCGGGCGGGCCTGTGCCACCGTGGCCCGGCTGTTGACCGCCCTGAGCGGGGCCAGTCCGCTCGCGCTGGCCGTGGACGATCTCCACGAACTGGACGACGACTCGCTGGCGTTGCTCGGGGTCGTGTTGCACCGTCTCTCGTCGGCCCCGATCGGCCTGGTCGTCGCGCTGCGGTCGCACGTCGCCGAGCCGAACGCCGCGGCCCACGAGCTCCTGGACCGTCTGGCGGAGAGTGTCGACGTGGTCCACGTCGATCTGGGCACGCTCTCTCGGGTTGACCTCAGCGCGGTAGTAGTGTCCGCACTGGGGGCGGTCCCTGACGACGATTTGATCGGTGAGGTGCACCGGCGTGCGGACGGCAACCCCTACTTCGCCGGCGAGATCGCACAGTCGTTGGTGGATTCGCAGATGGTGGTGGTCGACGGGAATCGCGCCCATCTCACGGTCGCTCCACACGCGGTCCGGCTGACCCGGCGTTCCGCGGTGTTGCGTCGGGTCCTGCCGCTGAGCCTGGACGCTCGGGCGGTCGCGCGTACCTTCGCGGTACTGCGCCTAGCGGGTCTGGAGCGGATGGGACTCATCGCACAGGTCGCGGCGCTCGCCGACGTCGCGGTGGCGGCCGCGTTCGACGACCTCGTTCGTGCCCACGTGGTCGTGAACGACCCCGAACACGGGTACCGCTTCTCGCACGACATCGTCGCCGACGCCGTGTACGACGAGATTGGACCCGCCGAGCGTCGTCGTCTGCACCGGCTGGTCGCCGATCGGCTGCTGACCGATCGCGGGCAGGATGCGGCGGTGGACCTTCTCGAGCTGGCGTGGCATCTGTCCGAGTCGGCGGTGCCAGGAGACGCGCTCGCCATACAGGTCCTGACCGAGGCGGCGCAGCACGCCCTCAGTAGCGCCCCAGAGGCGGCGGCCGACTTCTGCGCGCGAGCATTGCTACTGCTCAAGGTCGGGGCGCCTGAGCGTCCGGGCCTGCTGGCGCTGCAGTGCCGAGCGTTGACGCGGGCATCACGACCAGCCGTCGCCGTGGCGCCGGGACGTGAGGCGCTGGCCCTGCTACCTCCGGGCGAGGAGCGCTTTCGGACGGCGACAGCGGTGCTGAGCAGCCTGTTCTCCCTCGGCCGGATCGACGAGGCGATACAGGTCGCGGACGAGCAGGTGCGGTCCCGTGGCGTCCCAGCCGCCTTGCACGCCCAGCGAGCCGTGCTGCTCGTGTTCGCCAACCGGACCGCCGAGGCTCTCGATGAGGCGGCCCTCGCCTCGTCGACGCCCCCGGTCTCGCCAGCGGAGGAGGTCGTAGTCTGTGGCCAGCTCGGCATGCTGACGTCCATGCTGTTTCGCCACACGGAGACCATCGAGTACGCGGACCGGGCCGAACGGGCCAGCGGCAGCTCGATAACACTGCAACTGCAGGCGCTCGGCGTGGCGGCATCGACGGAGGCGCTGGCCGGACTGCTGCCTGAAGCGGCGCGGCGGCTGCGGAGGGCGGAGCTGCTGACGCAGGAGGCGGATGGCCGGCAGCTGTTCTGGGGTGAGCTCGGCGTCGCCAGGGTTGTGGTGGACTGGCTCGGCGGACGCTGGGACTCGGCGCTGGAGGCGATGCGCGCGATGACCACCGAACTCGCAGCCCGCCACCAGTCGACCCTCGCGTCCGCGCTGACCGCGGCCGAGCTGGAGATCCGGACCTGGCGCGGGGAGCTTGTTCTCGCCGCGTCGCTGGCGGCCCGGACAGGCCCTTCCGCGCGCAATGTGGCGAGCCTGCACGCATGGGCACTGGCCGGCTTCCAGGGCGCGCGGGGTGACACGGACGGTGCACGCGCGACGCTCCTCGCGGCCGCCGAGGGACCCGGCACGCCCACCTACATCGGGCTGCTGCTCAGCCGGCTGGCCGAGCTCGAGCTTGAGCACGGCAGGCCCGAGGACGCCCGTCGTACGCTACAGAAGCTCATCGATGCGACGTCGGCGCACATATCGCCGTGGTCCATGACCACTCTGCACCGCACCGTTGGGCTGGTGCGCGGCGACGTTGACGCGCTCGCGGTGGCGGTTCGGGAGGCGGATGCCGGCGGGCTCGTGTTTGAGCAGGCCCGGGCGCAGCTTGTGCTTGGTGGACTGGATCCGACCGCCGTGGCTGGGCTTGTCGAGGCACACCAGACCTTCAGCCGGCTCGGCGCGCACGGGCTGCGCCGGCTGGCTGCACGGCGCCTCCGCAAGCTAGGAGCGAAGGTGCCCAGGGCGCGACGGCGGGCGGCCGGCCTGCTCACCGAGTCCGAGGAACACGTCGCCCGGCTGGTGCAGCAAGGGATGCGCAACCGCGAGATCGCCACAGCCCTGCACTTCAGCCCGCGCAGCGTCGAGGTCTACCTGTCCCGCATCTACGCCAAGCTTCGAGTCTCGTCACGCCTGGAGCTGGCTCGGGCGCTCGACGCGATGGACGTGCCCGGTCGTTAGCTGTCGTGGTTCCCGTACTGTCCGAGTGTCGACCTGCCGCGGTTGCATACCGGTGAGGGGTGGTTTCTGGTGGAGCAGATGATCGACGAGTCACGAGTCGTGTACACGACGTGTCCGTTGTGCGAGGCGACGTGCGGGCTCGAGTTGACCATGCGGGGCGACCAGGTCGAGAAGGTACGCGGCGACGACGCCGACGTCTTCAGCCGGGGGTTCATCTGCCCGAAGGGCGCCTCGCTGGGTCAGCTCGACGCCGACCCCGATCGGCTGCGGTCGCCCCGCGTCCGCCGGGACGGCAAGCTGGTCCCGGCCACCTGGGCGGAGGCGTTCTCCGCGGCCCACACCGGTCTGACTCGGGTCATCGAGGCGCACGGGCGCGACGCGGTCGCGCTCTATCTTGGCAACCCGACCGTGCACACGCTCGCCGGCGGCCTCTATGTCGGAACATTGCGCAAGGCGCTCGGATCACGCAACGTCTACACAGCGTCCACCCTCGATCAGATGCCCAAGCACGTGGCGTGCGGCTACCTGTTCGGCAGCGTCCTCGCCATCCCGGTCCCCGACATCGATCGCACCGATTTCCTGCTGATTCTCGGCGCCGATCCGCACTCGTCCAATGGCAGCCTCTGGACCGCACCTGACCTGCCGGGACGACTTCGAGCCGTGCGGGCGCGGGGCGGTCGCGTGGTCGTGGTCGACCCGCGGCGTAGCCGCACGGCGAAGGCGGCCGACCGGCATGTACCGATCCGGCCAGGCACCGACGTGTTCCTGTTGCTCGGCATGGTGCACGAGCTCTTCTCCGCCGATCTCGTCACGCCGGGCGGCCTGGCCGAGCACGTGAATGGCGTGGACGATGTGCGCGCACTGGTAGCGCCGTTCGCGCCCGAGTCGGTGGCGCCGCGGTGCGGCGTGGACGCCGCGACCATCCGGGAGTTGGCCCACGAGTTGGCCGCCGCGCCTCGGGCCGCCGCGTACGGGCGCATCGGCACGACCACGGTGGAGTACGGGACGGTGACGAGCTGGCTGGTCGACGTGCTAAACGTGCTCACCGGCAACCTGGACCGCGCCGGCGGTGCGATGTTCCCGATGCCAGCCAACGGACATCGGGGGCGGGGAAACGGCCCGGGCTTCCAGATTGGACGGTGGCGCAGTCGCGTCCGGGACCTGCCCGAGGTCGCCGGCGAGTTTCCCGCCGTGACGCTCGCCGATGAGATCGAGACCGCCGGTGAGGGTCAGGTTCGCGCGCTCATCACGTTCGCCGGCAACCCGGCGTCGTCGGTACCCAACGCGGACCGGCTCGACCGAGCCATCAGCACGCTGGACTTCATGGTCAGCGTCGACCCATACGTGAATGAGACCACCCGGCACGCCGACGTGATCCTGCCGCCGCCTCCGCACAGCCAGCAGGCCCACTTCGATCTCTCCTTCTACTACTTCGCCGTCCGCAATGTCGCAAACTTCTCCTCGCCGGCCACGCCGCTACCCGCGGAGATGCGCGATGAGTGTGAGATTGTGCTCCGCCTGGCCGCGATCGTGGCGGGACTCGGCGCAGAGGCCGGCGTCGACGCCCTGGCCGAGGACGAGCTGCGACAAGCAGTGCAACGGGTCAATGCCGACACGGCAAGTCCGGTGTTCGGCCGCGACCCGGAAGTGCTTCGGTCCGAACTCACCGGCGACTCGGCCGCAGAGAGGCAGCTAGACCTTCGCCTGCGGACCGGTCCGTACGGGGATTGGTTCGGCGAGGTACCGCAGGGCCTGTCGCTCGCGGTGCTGCGCGCGAACCCGCACGGCGTTGATCTCGGCCCGCTTCAGCCCCGCATCCCCGAGGTCCTTCGCACGCGGTCCGGCCTGATTGAACTCTGCCCGGAGCCGATCGCGGAAGAGGTTCGCCGGCTTAGTCAGGTTCCGCTGCCTCGCGACCACGAGTTCGTCGTGGTGGGCCGCCGCCATCTCCGGTCGAACAACTCGTGGATGCACAACGTGCCGACCCTGGTGAAGGGCAAGCCATTGTGCACGGTCGTGGTCAACTCCACCGACGCGAGGCGGCTGGGGCTTGTCTCCGGCGGGCTGGCCCGCGTGACGTCACGGGTCGGCCAGGTCGAGCTGACGGTGGAGGTCACCGAGGACATCGCACCGGGCGTCGTCAGCATCCCCCACGGCTGGGGCCACGACCTGCCCGGCGTTGAGCTCACGGTCGCTCGCGAGCACGCCGGGGTCAACACGAACCGGCTCACCGACGATCTGCGCCTCGACCCGCTGTCGGGCACGGCCGTCCTCAACGGGGTACCCGTCGATATCGAGCCTGTATCCACATCCGAAGGAACCTGACGTGAGCACGACGACACGGCCCGCGGTCAGCGCGGCCGCCGTACGGACCATCGCGGAGCTGCCATTCGTCGCGGCCACGACGTACGGCGAACGCGCTGCCCTACGCTCGCGGGGCAAGCCCGGCTGGCATTCTGTGTCGTTTCGCCAACTGGCCGAGACGGTCGGCGCGATCGCGCGGGGCCTCATCGAGACCGGCGTCGGGCCGGGCGATCGGGTGTGTGTGCTCGCCGAGACCCGTCCGGAGTGGACATACGCCGGCCTGGCGGTGGCCGCGGCGGGCGGGATAGTCGTGCCGATCTACCCGTCCAGCTCGACCGAGGAGTGCGAGTGGGTGTTGGGTAACTCCGGCGCCCGCACGGTGATCTGCGAGAACGCCGCCCAACTCGCGAAGGTGGAGCGCGTACGCGGGCGCCTGCCCGACCTGGTCTCGGTCGTCGTCATCGACGCGGCCGGGGCCGAGGCCACCGACACGTTGGCCCGGTTGCACGAGGACGGCCGATCGCCGGCGCAGCAGGACGAACTCGACCGCCGGCTGGCCGCCATCGACCCGGGCGACGCCTGCCTCATCATCTACACGTCAGGCACCACCGGACCGCCCAAGGGCTGTGTGCTGACGCATCGCAACTGGCTCACCCTGTGTGCGATCAGCGAGGAACTGTCCTACCTCGACGGAGACGACGTCGTCTACCTGTTCCTGCCATTGGCCCATGTCTTCGCCCAGATCGTTCAGTTCGCGTCTCTCTACTCCGGGGCGGAGCTGGTCTACTGTGGCGGCGACCCACGCAAGGTCGTGGCCGAGATGGCGAAGACGCAGCCGACCTTCGTGCCGTCGGTGCCGCGTGTGTTCGAGAAGGTGTACACGCTCTTCGCCTCGGCCTGTGATCCGGCTTGGCTCTCCCGCGCGGTAGCCGCGGGCCTGGAGGTCAGGCGCAAGCGTGCGACCGGAGCGGAGGTGCTGGCGGAGACGCTCGCGGCATTCGACGAGGCGGAGGCGCTCTTCGCCAAGGTGCGCGGTGCCTTCGGCGGTCGCCTGCGGCAGGCACTCAGCGGCGCCGCGCCGATCTCGCCGGCGGTGCTCGAGTTCTTCCACGCGGCCGGGGTGCCCGTGCTCGAGGGCTACGGCATGACCGAGACTACCGGCCTCGGCACGGTCAATACACTGGCGCATCACCGGCTGGGCAAGGTCGGCGTCGCCTCGCCGGGCACCGAGGTGAGCATCGCCGACGACGGCGAGATTATGATGCGTGGCCCGCACGTCTTCGCTGGTTATTGGCGCGACCCCGATGCGACCGCGGACATGGTGGTGGACGGGTGGCTGCACACCGGCGATCTAGGCGAGATTGACGGGGACGGGTTCGTCACGATCACCGGACGCAAGAAGGACATCATTATCACCGCGGGCGGTAAGAACATCGCCCGGCCAACCTGGAGAACGAGCTGCGCCAGTCGCGCTGGATCTCACACGCGGTCATGTTCGGTGACGCGCGGCCCTATCCGGTGGCGCTGGTAACCCTCGACGCCGACGAGATCGTGCCGTGGGCGCGCCAGCAGGAGCTGCCCGAGGACATGGTCGCGCTCGCCCGCCATCCGGCGGTGCGGGAGCTGATCCAGGGTGTGGTCGACGAGGTCAACGCCCGCTACTCACACGCCACGCAGGTGAAGCGGATCGCGATCCTCGATCGCGATCTGACCCAGGATGCCGGCGAGCTGACGCCCACCCTCAAGGTGAAGCGTGGTGTAGTACACCGCAACCACGCGGACGTATTCGCCGCGTTGTATGACTAAGACTCAGCGTCCGAGTGAGACTCTGACGCCGCACCGGACCTCTTATGCACGTAGAGTGTATATTCCTAACCCGTGACCGTGGATGGCCGCACCGCCCGCGCCATGCGCACACGACGCGCCGTCGTAGACGCCTTCCTGGCCCTTCTCGGCGAGGGCGACCTACGGCCGAGCGGAGAGCGGATCGCGGAGCGGGCCGGGGTCTCGCTGCGCGCGCTCTGGGCCAACTTCACCGACCTGGAGACGCTCTACGCCGCAGCCGGACAGCGTCAGCTCGAGCGGCAGTGGGAGATGGCGCGACGGATCGACCCCGCGCTGCCGCTCGACCGGCGGGTGGAGGCGCTGTGCCGGCAGCGGGCCCAGATCCTAGAGTTTCTGGCTCCGGTGGCGCGGGCAGCGCAGCTGCGTGAGCCGTTCTCGCCGCAACTGCGCGCCAACCGCTTCCGCCAGTACGAGGTGGCCAAGGGAGAGTTGGCCGAGCTCTTCGCCACCGAGCTGTCGGCGGCCGGGCCCGACGCGGCCGAGCTGCTGCACGCGCTTGCCGCCGTTACCACATGGCCGGCCTGGTCGGCGCTGCGCGACGACCTTCAGCTCAGTGTTGCCGCCGCGCGGCAGGTGATGGCGCGAACTGTGCGCGCCCTACTTTCGCCGGGCGCCACTTAGGTCGTACGATGCACTGTGAGTGCATGTTTAGCGGGTGCATGTTGAGCGAGTGCATGTTTGTTCGAAGGGACGAGTGATGGACTTCGCGGCCGAGGACCTGCGGGATCGAGTGCGCGACTTTCTCAGCAGCCATGACCACGCGGCGACCGACCGACTCGAGTTTCTGCGCGCCCGCTTCGACGCCGGTCTGGCCTGGATCAGCTTTCCCGTCGGGCTCGGCGGGCTAGGCGCCCCTCGGGCGCTGCAGCCCGTGGTGGACGGCGAGTTCGGTGCGGTCGGCGCCCCGAACAACGAGCCACTACGCATCGGTATCGGCCTGGGCATGGCGGCCCCAACGATCCTGCGCCACGGCACCGAGGAGCAGCGACGGCGCTGGCTCCGCCCACTGTGGACTGGCGAGGAGGTGTGGTGCCAGCTGTTCAGCGAGCCCGGCGCCGGCTCCGACCTCGCCGCGTTGGGCACCCGGGCGGTGCGTGACGGCGACGACTGGGTGGTGAACGGCCAGAAGGTGTGGACGTCGCTCGCGCACGAGGCTCGCTGGGCGATCCTGATCGCTCGCACGGATCCGACCGTGCCCAAGCACCAGGGCATCACCTATTTCGCCGCCGACATGACCGCTCCCGGTGTCGAGGTGCGGCCACTTCGACAGATCACCGGAGAGTCCGAGTTCAATGAGGTCTTCCTGACCGATGTGCGGATCCCCGACGCGCACCGGATTGGCGACGTTGGCGACGGCTGGCGCGTCGCCCAGACCACGCTGATGAACGAGAGGGTCGCTATCGGCGGCGGCGCGGTGCCCCGCGAGGCCGGCATGATCGGTGTGGTCGCGCGGACCTGGCGTGATCGGCCCGATCTGCGCACGCCCGGCCAGCAGGACACCCTCATCCGGTTGTGGGTCGCGGCGGAGGCGGGCAGGCTCGCCGCCCAACGGCTGCGCGAGCAGTTGGCGATAGGTCAGCCGGGCGCGGAGGGGTCGGCGGTGAAGTTCGCGTACTCGCGGCTCAACCAGGAGATCTCGGGCTTCGAGCTGGAGCTGCTGGGGGAGGAGGGCCTGCGCTATGAGGACTACTCGATGCGCCGACCATCCATCGTGGAGTGGGAGCGGCGCTCACCCGGATACCGGTACCTGCGAGCCAAAGGCAACTCCATCGAGGGTGGTACATCTGAGATCCTCGCCAACATCATCGCCGAGCGGGTGCTCGGCCTGCCATCCGAGATCCGGGTCGACAAGGACCTCCCGTGGAAGGACCTACCGCGATGAACTTGCTCTACGGCGAGGAGGAGCAGGAACTCCGCTCGGCGGTGCGCCAGGTGCTCGCCGACCGCAGCCCGTGGCCGGCCGTGCTGGTCCGCACGGAGAGCGACGAACCCTACGACCGCTCGCTGTGGCGCACGCTCGCCGCGGACATCGGCTGTGCCGGACTCGCTGTGCCGGAGAAGTTCGGCGGCGCCGGCGCCTCGTGGCGCGAGGCCGCTGTGGTGGCGGAGGAGCTTGGACGCGCGGTGGCGCCGGTGCCCTACCTTGGCTTCGTGCTCGCCACGGCGGCGTTGCTCGCCTCCGAGGACGAAGAGCTGCTGCCGGACCTGGCCGCCGGTGGGCGTACGGCGGTTCTGGCGCTGCCCTTGTCTACCCCACCCGGGGCGGCGGTGTGGGCGTCTGTCCACGCGGACGGAGCTTCACTGACGGGCACGGTGACCAGCGTCGCCGACGCGCTCGCCGCGGATATTCTCATCGTCCCCACGCCCGACGGGCTGTTCGCGGTCGACGCGGCCGACGTGACCCGTACCCCGATCCCGTCCCTCGACCTCACCCGGCCGTTGTGCGACTTGTCGTTGCACGGTGCGTCGGGCCGGGTGCTCGGCGACGGCGAGGCGGCCGAGCGGGCCTGGTCGGCAGCGCTCACCGCCGGCGCGGCGGTACTCGCGAGTGAGCAGCTCGGCCTCGCCGAATGGTGTCTGGACACGACGGTGGAGTACGTGAAGGGACGCCATCAGTTCGGCCGGCCGGTCGGTTCGTACCAGGGACTCAAGCATCGTCTCGCGGAGCTGTGGGTGTCGGTGACCCAGGCCCGGGCGGTGGCCCGCTACGCGGCCGGCTGTGTGGCGGACGACGACTCGGACACGGCGGTTGCCGTCTCGCTTGCCCAGGCGCACTGCTCGCCCGTCGCTGTGCGGGCGGCAGAGGAGTGCGTGCAGATGCACGGCGGCATCGGGTTCACCTGGGAGCACCCGGCGCACCTCTACCTCAAGCGCGCCAAGAGCGACGCGATCGCACTCGGCACACCCGAGCGCCACCGCGCCGCCCTGGCCACACTGGTCGACCTGTCCGCCTAGCGCGGGTCAATCGGCTTCGGGATGCTCCGTGACGTTCTGCAGGTAGAGCGGCTCGCCAAACTTCTCCAGGAGGTCTAGCTGCGTCTCGAGGTAGTCCACGTGATGCTCCTCGTCGGCGAGAATGTCCTCGAAGATCCGCGCGGAGGTTACGTCGCCGATCGAGCGCATGTACTCGATGCCGCGCCGAAGGCGGTCGACCGCCTCGATCTCGATCTTCATGTCGCATTCGAACATCTCTTTGACGGTCTCGCCGATGCGCAGCGCGAACAGCTTCTGGTAGTTCGGCAACCCCTCTAGGAAGAGGATCCGGTCGGTCAGGACGTCGGCGTGGCGCATCTCGTCGATGGACTCGGCGCGGGTGTGTTTGGCGAGTTTGGTCAGGCCCCAGTTCTCCTGCATCTTCGCGTGCAGGAAGTACTGGTTGATCGCCGTCAGTTCGGCGGTGAGCTGCTCGTTGAGGAACTCGATGACCCGTTCGTCACCCTGCATGTGGTCCTGACCCCCTCGCGACGGCGCGACGGGGTCAGCCTATGACGATGCGGTGCCCTAGGCGGCCAATGCCACGAGCGTGTCGGTGTGGCGCTCCTCGTCAATCACGTCGCAGATGCGGTCAAGGCAGGTACCGCATCCGGTCCCGGCACCACAGGCGTCCCCGACGGTCTCCTCCGACCGAGCGCCGCGCCGGATGGCGGTGCGAAGCTCGCACTCGCGAACCCGTGCGCAGATGCAGACGTACATAAGAAACCCTCACTGTGCTTAGCCTTGCCTCAGTAAGGGTTACCTAAAGTCCCTGATCAACACAAGGCTTGTGCCTGGGTCGTGACCCCCATCACGCGCCCACCCCGCCCCACCCCCATCACGCGCCCTCCTCGTCGATCTAGGGCTTGGCGACCTGAGTGGATCTCCATTCGTGTCGCTAACCCCTAGATCGACGCGATCTTGGGGTTTGGGTGCGCGGGGTGGGGGCGGCGGTGGGGGCGGCGCGGAGGCGGGTGAGGGTCGCGATGTCGGCGGCGTGGCCGACGTGGCCGGCACTCGGCGTCTCCACGATGACGGGGAGGCCGGCGGTGGCGGGATGGCGCAGCAGCTCCGCGAAGGCGGCCTCGCCGACGGTACCGACCCCAATGGTCTCGTGCCGATCGCGCAGGGAGCCGCAGGCGTCCTTGGAGTCGTTGGCGTGGATCAAGGAGAGCCTGCCATGTCCCACGGTGGCGACGAGGGCGTCCAGCGTGGCCCCCATGCCGCCCGCCGTGGCCACGTCGTGACCGGCCGCCCAGGCGTGACAGGTGTCGAAACACACGCCCAACCATGGGTGCCAGTCGACCGCCTCGAAGTAGGGGGCGAGGTCCTCCACTCGAGCCGCGAGGCAGCGCCCGCCGCCCGCGCTCGGCTCCACCAGCAGACGTGGCCCGCCCGCCGCGGCGGCCATGTCCAGTAGCGGCAAGAGGACCTCCCGGACCTGGCGAAGCGCGGTCTCCGCGTAGCCGTCGTCGACGGCGGACCCGGCGTGGAAAACCACCCCCCGTGCCCCGATGCGGGTGCCGCGGTGCAGCCCGTGCGCGAGCGTGGCGGCCGAACGCTCCACTGTGGCCGCTGTCGGCGAACCGAGGTTCACCAGGAGCGAGGCATGGATGTACGAGGGAACCGCCCGGTCGGCGCAGCCGGCGAGAAATGCCTCGTCCTGTGCCGGCTCGCCGTCGCTGAGCGCCCACCCGCGCGGATTGGAGACGAAGACCTGCACCGCCTCGGCGGCCGTGGCATCCAGGTGGGGCAGCGCCGTCGTGGCCAATCCACCGGCGGCCGGCGCGTGCGCCCCGACCGGCCGGCTCAGAAGATCCGGCACGTGATGTCGACCCGCCCGCCAGGCTCGACCGGCTGACCCGGGTCTGGCCGCTGTTCGCGAACCCGGCCGAACACCTGCTCGGCGTCGTTGCCGTGCACATCGACCTGGAATCCCATGCCCTGCAACTGGTTGCGGGCGTCGTTGCAGCCGACGTCAAGGACGCTCGGCATGGGGGTTCCGGGCGAGCCGTTCGCGACGACGATGACAACCTTGACGCCCGCCGCGGATGGCATGCCCTGTCCGCCGGGCGGATTCTGCTCAAGCACCTTGTCGCGAGGCTGGGACTGGTCGTCCTTGCGTTGCACCTCGACGTCGAAACCAACGTCGCGCAGTTGGTTCTCCGCCTCACCGAGCTGCAAACCCACGACGGTGGGAACGTGCACGGGATAAGGGCCCTTGGCGATGATCAGCTTCACTACGGAGTTGGGTTTCAGCGGCGTACCGGCCGGGGGGTCCGTTCCGACCACGTAGTTAGCGGGGAGAGTGTCGGAGTAACCGTCGACGTTCTGGACCACGAAGCGCTGTTCCTTGAGCTGTGCGGTGGCGAAGTCGGCGGCTTGACCGGCCACCTCCGGCACCACGTAGCGCTCCGGTCCGAGCGACAGCGACAGCGTTATCGTGCCACCCTTGACGATCCTTCCGAAGGCCACCGGGCTCTGGCTTATCACGGTGTCGATGGGGACGTCCTCACGATACGTTCCGGCGCCGTAGTCGACCTGAAAACCCAGTCGGCCCGCCTCGGCAGCCGCGCTCGCCTTGGTCATGGCGACCAGCGAGGGAGCCTCGGTGTAGCGGCCGAAGCCGAGCCACCAGCCGCCCGCGACCAGCAGTAGCCCCACCACCACCAGCGCCGCGGTGAGCTGGCGGCGGCCCTTCTCCGTCGCGCGCAGTCGATCGAGGAACCGCTGGGTCGACGCCCAGGCCCCCTGGATCCCTTGCGCGGGAGCAAGCTCCACCACCCGCCGTCGCGCGGCGGCCACGGAGCCACGAGCCACAGCCATCGAGCCACGAGCCGCGGCCATCGAGCCACGAGCCGCGGCCACGGGCCCACGAGGTGCGGGCAGCCGGGCCCACGACGGACGTGGGTCCGACCGAGCGCGCTCCACCGACGGCACGACGACGGTCGGGTGTGCCAGGGCTCGGGTCGGGCCGGCGAGGGCGCCGACGTCGTCTCTGGCCGACTGGACTTCTGCGAGCATCGCGGCCGCGTCGCGGGGACGACCGGATGGGTCTCGGCAGGTGGCCCGGATAACGACAGCGTCGAGCACCGGGGGCAGACCGGGCACGACCCGTGACGGCGCGGGCACGTCGTGGTCCACGTGTTGCCAGGCCACGTCGGTCGGTCGCGCCCCATCGAACGGGACTCGTCCGGTCAACATCTCGAAGAGCACGATCCCGGTCGAGTAGACGTCGGCGCGGGGGTCGGCACGACCGTCAGCGACGAGCTCCGGCGCGACGTACTCGGCCGTGGCCATGAGCTGGCCGCTGCCCGACCGACCCGCATCCACCGCGTGCGCGAGCCCGAAATCGGCGACCTTCACAACGGCGTCGATCAGGTCGCCAGAGCCGTTGGGTGGCGGCGCCACGAGTACGTTCTCCGGTTTAACGTCTCGATGGACGAGCCCGGCCCGGTGGGCCACCGCGAGGGCCGCGAGCATCTGCTCGAGCACTGCGAGTGACTCGGCCGGGTCGAGCCGGCGGCGGTCTAGGAGAACCTCACGCAGCGTGCGTCCGCGCACGAACTCCATAACAAGGTATGGCGCGCCTTCGTGCGTGCCCTGGTCGTAGACGGCCACGACGTTGGGATGGGCGAGGCGGGCGACGGTCGTTGCTTCGTCGGATAGCCAGTCGAGGAAATGCGGGTCGCTGGCGTGATCTGGATGGATGATCTTAATAGCCACCGTGCGTTCGAGACGTTCATCACGCGCCTGGTAGACGGTTGCCATGCCGCCCCTGGCCAGCCGACCCACGATGCGGTAGCGCCCTCCGAGGAGCGCTCCACGCAGCGGATCGGCGACCTTCGTGTCCATCGGAGGCAGTCTAGTGGCGCGACCAGCCCGGAGCGCCACCACGCGGCCGCTAGTCTCGCCGGCGCCGCGCCGCCCGAGCACCGAGCGCTCGACGCCCCCGTGGTGCGCCGCCGAGCCTTCGTGGCACTGTGTGACTGTGAGCGACATGACTGTGAGCGAGAGCTCAACCGAGATGCGACAGCCGCCGTCCGGGTGGGTCACCCTGCCCGACCTCGCGGAGCGGCTGGAGGTACCCGTAACCAAGGTGCACCAGATGATTCGTGACGGCGCCCTCATCGCGGTGCGGCGCGAGGGCGTGCTGTGTGTGCCCGCGGAACTGGTCGCCGGACGTAACGCGCTCAAGCACCTGCCGGGGGTTCTGACCCTGCTTCGCGACGCTGGGTACACCGATGAAGAGGCATTGAGGTGGCTCTACACGCCGGATGACACGCTGCCGGGGACGCCGGCGGTGGCGCTGTGCGGCGACGGGGCCACCGAGGTCAAGCGCCGCGCGCAGGCGCTCGGCCTCTGACGCACTACGCGGCCGCATGCGCAGTTTCACCTACCTCGGCGTACTCGGGATCTGCCTGTTCGCTGCGCTATGGCTAGAACCGCTGCTGCGGGTGGGCGTGCTGCGCCGTTGGCGCCGACTCGTCCTCACCCTGGGGCCGGTCGTTGTCGTCTTCGTTGCGTGGGATGTCGCCGCCATCGCGGCCGGGCACTGGTCGTATGACCAAGACCAGGTGGTCGGGCTCACTCTGCCCGGGCGCGTGCCGGTGGAGGAGTTGCTCTTCTTCCTCGTCGTCCCGATCTGCGCGATCCTCGGCTTCGAGGCCGTCCGCAAGGTGACCGGTTGGCCCGCTCGGGACGGAGACGGTGAGCGATGACCTACACGGTCGCCGCCGCGCTCGGTCTGGCCGGCGCGCTGCTGCTGGACCTCGTTGTGCTGCGGACGCGACTGGTCCTGCGGCGGGTCTTCTGGGTGGCGTACCCGATCATTGTCGTCTTCCAGCTGATCTTCAACGGGATCCTGACCCGGCGAGGGGTCGTGCGCTACGACCCGGATGCCATTGTCGGTCTCCGCGTCGCCAGCGCCCCGGTCGAGGACCTGGTGTTCGGTTTCACGTTGGTGCTCATAAGCCTGTCGCTGTGGATCTGGTGGGAGGGTTACGGTGCGCCGTCCGGCTCCGCCGGAGGGCGCACCGTACGGCCACCGCGACCACCGCGGTCGTGACGGCCAGCGCGCCGACGAGCTTGGTACCAGCCGCCAGCCCGGTGCCGTCGGGCAGGATCAGAAAGGCCAGTACGGCCGATGCCGCGGCCAGCCGCACGCGGACCTTCTCGTCCACTGTGGAGACGGCGAGCAGCGCCAGCGGCGTGAGCGCGTACCAGGGGTAGAAGACCGGCCCGAACAATGCCACCACGGCGAAGGCAACACCCGTGCCGGCCACAGCGAGGCGGATCCGATCCGAAGGAGACCGCCACGCCATTAGCCACACGGCGACCACGGCCACGATCGCGGCAGCAAGCCCAGCCACCCGGGCGACCGCGACGGCGGCGTCGTACCCCGTACCGCTGTCGTGGCCGGCGTCGAAGCCCACCGCGCGCAAGGCGTAGCCGACGCTCATCCCCATCGCCGTGGGAATAGACGTCCACTGGACCAGCTCGCCGGCGCGGACCAGACCCCGAAGGTTGCCCAGCCCGAGTCCGGTGGGCACGGCCAGCGCCGCATAGGTCAGCGCGGTGGTGGCGACCACGATCGCTCCGGGTCTCAGCAGCCGGCGCCACGCCCGGGGAGCGGGCACCAGCAGGAGGACAGCGAAGGGCAACGCTACCAACGCCGTGATCTTCACCGCGGCGGCCAGCCCGAGCAGTACGCCGGCGACGATGCCCCGGCGGGCGATGGCCACCGCCAGCGTGGCGCCGGCGAGCCCCGTGAGCAGCGCGTCGTTGTGTGCTCCGGCGATCGCGTGCATGGCCACCGTTGGTCCGGCGAGACCGAGCCACGCCGCCCGCGCGGTGTTGACCCCGCAGGCGCGGGCCAGTCGCCGGCCGTACCCGGTGGCGAGGAGCACCCCTGCGAGGGCAACCAGCCGTAGCACCCCTACCGCCACGGCGACATTGCCACCGGAGACGGCGGCCGCTGCGGCCGACAGGAGGGTGAACAGGGGACCGTACGGGCTCGGCGCGTCCCGCCAGACCAGCGGCGCCGAGTCCAGCCACGGGCAGGGCAGGGCGTCCGGCGTGACGGCGGTCGGGTCGAGCCCGGCTGCGAGGACGGCGCCCTGGCAGGCGTACGCGTAGACGTCCCGGCTCGCCAGAGGCGGAGCTACGAGCAGCGGCAGCGCCCACAGCGCGGCCGTGACGAGCATCCACCGGCCGGTCAAGCTCGCCCCGCCGGGGCGGGTGGTGACCACACCGATCCGCCACCACGCGGCGGTGAGCGTGACAAGGCCGGCGACGAAGATCAGGACTGCGGGCGTCTGGGCCAGACTCGGGAGCCCGTCTGCGTCGGCCCGTCCTGGGCGGGCGCCGACCTGGAAGGCACTCCACGCCAGCGCCACCGAACCGGCCAGGCCGACGTAGCGGTGGGCCGTCAATTGGCCCCGGGCGAGCACGCACGCATGATCGCACACGGCGCCTGCGCGCCTTGCCGGTTGCCGCGGTCCTGCGTCAGCCGGCGCGGCGGGTCGCCGCCCGGGCGAGGTCGGTGAGCATCTCCGCGGCCTCGTCGGCGAGGGAGATCCGATTCAGTGCGGCCAGCGCGGCGTCGGTGAGGCTGGCGATACGGCGCTCGGTGCGGTCCAGCGCACCGGTGCCGACAATGATCTCGCGCAGCCTGTTGACGCCGCTGTCATCGAGGTCGAGGTCGCCGAGGCTCTCCCGCAGCTGGGCCGCGGTGGTCGGGTCGGCGGCGGCGACCGCCGCGGCCACGAGGTAGGTTCGCTTTCCTTCGCGCAGGTCGTCGCCGGCCGGCTTGCCGGTAACCGCGGGGTCGCCGAAGACCCCGAGCACGTCGTCGCGGAGCTGGAACGCCTCGCCCAGCGGCAGTCCGTACGCCGAATAGGCACTACTGATCTCGACGGTGGCGTCCGCGATGGCGGCGCCGAGCAGCAGTGGACGTTCGACGGTGTACTTGGCCGACTTGTACCGGGCGACCGTGGTGGCGCGCTGCAGCGAACTGTCCGCGGTGACCTGGGCGTGTACGTCGAGGTACTGCCCGGCGATCACCTCGGTGCGCATCAGGTCGAAGACCGGTCTGGCTCTCAGCAGCGCCCCAGTGCCCAGCCCGGAGCAGCGCAACAGCTCGTCGGACCAGGCCAGGCAGAGGTCACCGAGCAGGATCGCGGAGCCGGCACCGAATGCCTCGGGGTCGCCCTCCCAGCCATGGTCGGCGTGCATTGTGGCGAAGCGCCGATGGACGGCTGGCTCCCCTCTGCGGGTGTCGGAGGCGTCCATCACATCGTCGTGGATCAGCGCGCTGGCCTGCACGAATTCAAGCGCGGCCACGGCGCCCACCACCTCGTCCGAGTCCACACCGCCCGCGCCGCGGAAACCCCAGTAGGCGAAGGCAGGACGCAGGCGCTTGCCGCCACCCATCACGAACGCCTCAATAGTGTCCGCCACCGGGTCCAGGGCGGGGTCGATCCCGGCGAGCAGCGTGCGCTGCTGGGCGATAAAGGTGGCGAGAGCCTTCTCCACCCGCGCTCGCAGATCGGCCTGGTCGACGGGGCTCATCCATTGACGGTAGCCGGTGCGCACGCCGCTGCCGTTGACCGGACCGTCATGAGACGGAGCGAACGTAGACGCCGGCGACATGCTCGGTCCAGTTCGGCGGCGGGATGGGAAGGGCTCGGCGGCGTCGCCGGGCGGCGGCCGCAGCTCGTTCGAGCTGTTCCAGCGGGAGCTCTAAGGTGGCGGCCAGCCAGCCAAGCCAGTAGCCACTGGGGATACGCTCCTCCCGCTCCCATCGAGAGATCTCACTTCGCGTCACCGTGGCCGCGCCCGATGAGGCGCACAGGCGCTCGGCCAGCCGGAGCTGGCTGATGCCGCGCTCACCCCGTACGCGAGCGAGCAGCGTGCCGATCGTCTCGGGTACCTCAAACCCGTACCGCATGCATTTCCTCCGCGGTCTGGAACCTTGGTCTCCTCATCGACCACCGAAAGATTGTTTGGCCCCCCCACCGCCGATCCCGGTCCCATTTGAAGATCGTTTGGCCCCGCAAATGGCCCCCCTTCTGGCTCCTGTGTACCCCAGGGGTCAGACAGTTTGATGTTCTCGTCCGCATAGGGCGGCCGTAGACGGGAGCGCTGTGGTCCACCGTGAGATCGATTTCAACAACCCGTCGGAGGAACCGCCGCGCGAGGCGAGCTCGGAGATCCTTTGGCGGCTCGCCGTCCGTCTCTTCCGAGAGCACCAACACGACGCGTCAGGCCAACCCCAAGCGCCGGCGCGCTGCATCATCTGTACCCAGCCGTGGCCATGTTCCGGCCGGCGCCTCGCCCAGCTCGGTCTGAACCGGGCGACGGTATGAGAGGCGCCGGCTACAGTCGCATACGTGGCTCTTGGACTCCCCTCTACTCTGCCCGGCGGGCATCCGGCGATCGGTGACCTGGTGCGCTCCGGTGTGACGTTCTCGTTCGAGTTCTTTCCACCCAAGACCGAGGACGGGGAGAGGCAGCTGTGGCGGGCGATCCGCGAGCTGGAGCCACTGCGTCCGTCCTTCGTCTCGATCACCTACGGTGCGGGGGGCTCGACGCGCGATAACACAGTGGCCGCGACCGAGAGGGTGGCCACCGACACCACCCTGTTGCCGATGGCCCACCTGACCGCGGTCAACCACTCGGTGACGGAGCTGCGTCATGTGATCGGGCGACTCGCCGCCGCTGGCGTGAGCAACATCCTCGCCATACGGGGCGACCCACCGGGGGACCCGATGGGGGACTGGGTCCGCCACCCAGAAGGGGTTCTCTACGCCGAGGACCTGGTCCGCCTGGTTCGGGAACTGGGAGACTTCTGCGTCGGTGTGGCCGCGTTCCCGTACAAGCACCCTCGCTCGCCTGACATCTCGACCGACACCGCCCACTTCATCCGGAAATGCCGTGCCGGGGCCGACTTCGCGATCACGCAGATGTTCTTCGACGCCGACGACTACCTTCGCCTGCGCGACCGGGTCGTGGTGGCTGGCGGAGATGTGCCGATCCTCGCCGGGGTGATGCCGGTAACTCAGATGAGCACGATCGAACGATCGGAGCAGCTCTCCGGGGCGCCGTTCCCGGCCCCCCTCGCCGCGAAGTTCGCCCGGATCGCCGACGACCCGGAGGCGGTGCGACAACTCGGGGTCGAGCAGGCCAGCCATATGTGCACCCGGTTGCTCGAGGAGGGTGTGCCGGGCATTCATTTCATTACCCTCAATCGATCAACAGCCACCCGCGAGGTGTGGCAGAACCTGGCGTTGGCGGCCCGGATCTGAGGGCGGGCGTGGATCGCGGCGGTCGGCTGAGTTGGGACGAGTACTCGGCGCGCTGGGCCACGCTTCATCTCGGCATGGATCCTCGTCGATCATCGACACTCGCGCGCACGTGGCTACGGTTTGGCTATCTGGTCGGCCGTCTGCTCGCCGCGATCGGCGTCCGCCCCGGTGCGGTCACGATGGCGGGCGTGGTGGTCTCGGCCGCAGTGCCGGTCGTGGCGCTGTTCCGCGGAGCGTGGCTCTTCGCCGCGGCCGGCCTTGTCTTCGTCGCGGCCCTCGCCGACTCGGCCGACGGTGCCGTGGCGGTGATCACTGATCGCACCTCGCGGTTGGGTTCCTTCTATGACTCGGTTGCGGACCGGCTGAGCGAGGCGGCCTGGCTGCTCTCGATGTGGTTGCTGGGCGCGCCCGGCTGGCTGGTCACGGTGTGTGGTGCGCTCGCCTGGCTGCACGAGTACGCCCGAGCGCGCGCCGCGGTGGCTGGCATGACCGGCATCGGCGCGATCACGGTGGCCGAGCGGCCCACCCGGGTCATCCTCGTGATCACCGCGCTTGGCCTGGGCGGACTCGCCTGGTTCATCAACCCGCATCTCGCCCCCGGTGCGGTCACCGTCGTCGTCTCGGTCTGGGTCGTGGTGGGCCTGCTCGGCGCGGCCCGGCTCACCGGCGCCATTCGCACCGCCCTGCGAGCAGCTCAGCGCTAGCTCGCCGCTGGACCGATCCGGGCGGCGACGATCTCGGCGGAGAGGGCGACCATCGGTAGCCCACCGCCGGGATGAGTGGAGCCGCCGACGAGGTAGAGGCCGCGGGCGGCGCCCCGGTTGGGCGGGCGGAACAGGCCGGTAAGGCCGTGGCGTGGGGTGCCGTAAATCGCACCGCCGGGGGTGACCGTCGCATCTTCAAGATCGGCCGGCGTGCGAATCTCGCGGAAGAGCACTCGGTCACGCACGTCCGCACCTCGCGCCGCGAGCGTGGCGAGCACTCGATCGGCGTAGGTGTCGGCCACCCCCGGGGCGCGCCAGTCCACCGAGGTCTCATCGTCTCCCTGGGGCGCCGCGTTGACCAGGACGAACCATGCCTCGCTGCCCTCCGGCCGAACCGACGGGTCGTCAGCGACGGTGACGAAAACGGTCGGGTCGGAAGCCGGACGTGCCGGGCGACCGAAGATCGCATCGAATTCGGCGTCGTAGTCCGTTGGAAAGAAGACCGTGTGGTGAGCGAGCGCTGGCGAGTGGCCGCGCACGCCGAGCAGGAGCACGAACCCGCTGAGGCTGCGCTCGGCCAGCCTCGCCGAACGGTGCGGGTTCGGCGCCAGGTCGCGGTACACGGTCAAGGCGTCGGCGTTCGCCACCACGACGTCGGCCGCGACGTCCACCCCGCCGCCGACCTCGTCGCCGACCCCGCCGCCTAGCCTGACGCCCGTTACCCGTCCTCCGGCCGTCACGACCCGGTCCACCGCGACGCCGGTACGGACGTGTACGCCGAGCGCCTCACACCGGCGCAGGAGCGCGTCGGCGAGCGTGGCGAGGCCGCCGCGCGCGTACCAGCCTCCGAACGCCATCTCCGCGTAGGCGATAGCGACGAGCGCGGCGGGCGCCCGGCGCGGATCAGACCCGGTATACGTGGCGTAGCGGTCGAGCAGCATCCGTAGGTGCGGATCGGCCAGGTACGAACGGCCCAGCCCCCGAAGGGTTCTACCCGGCGCTATCGCGGCGAGATCACCCGCCCGCCAGGCGAGCCGGGCCAGCGACAGCGGTGAGTCCATATTGGAACGCAGTACGTGTCGCCACGAAGCGTCCCAGACCCGGCCCGCCCGGCGCCACAGCGCTCGCCAGTCGGCCGCCGCCTGGTCGCCGAACTCGGCCGCGATCCGGCCGTCGAACTCCGCGGCGTCGGACGAAGAATCGAGCACCACACCGTCGGCAAACACGTGGCGTACCAAGGGTTCCAGCGGCACCAGGTCGACCTCTCGCTCAAGGGTGGTGCCGGTGGCGGCGAAGAGGTCAGCGAAGACCCGCGGAACTGTCAACAGGCTCGGCCCGGTGTCGAACCGGAAGACACCGTCGCGTGTGTCGCGAACGTAACGGCCAAGTTTGCCGCCGACGACATCGGACTGCTCGAACAGCTCGACTCGGTGGCCGGCGGCGGCCAGTCGCGCCGCCGTCGCCAGCCCACCCACGCCGGCTCCAATCACGACGACCCGAGTCACGGGAGAGACTCCGGGGGCTGTCCAATCTCGACCGGACGTCCCTTCCAGGTGAGCCGTCCACGGCGACGGAAGCGATACGACCGGACGACGAGCCACCCGAGAAGAGCGATGGAGACAGGGTGGGCCAGGGCGTCCGGCCAGACCCGCGCGCCCGTCGCCCGTCCCGAGAACACCCGGCCGAGAACTCCGAGGAGGTAGCCGGTCACGGCGGCCGCCGCCGACATCCACGCCCCCAGGGCCGCCGCGACGATGGCGGCGAGCGGCGGTGCCGTGTACAGGGTCACCAGGATTAGCCCGACGGCGGCCGCGCCCACGGGCGAACCGAACGAGGCCCACAGCGACTTGGTGTAGCCGCGCTCAAGGTCTGACCAGGACTCGTACATGTGGCAGCTGGCGATGCGAGATCCGTCCGCCACGGCGATCCGCCCGCCCGTGCGTTTGACCGCGCGGGCCAACCCGATGTCCTCGAGGACGGCGTCGCGCACGGCCGCGTGCCCGCCGGCGCGCTCATAACCAACCCGGGTCAGGACGAGAAGCTGCCCACCGGCCACGGCCAGCGACGGCCGTCGGGAGCGCTCGGCCACGCGAAGCGGCAGGAAGGTCTGCCATGACCACTGCAGCAGCGGCTGGAAGAGGCGCTCACCGAGGCCGGCAGCGAGGATCCGTGGGTACGGGGAGATGAGGTCGAACCCGTCGAGCAGGCCCACGGCCGCGGCGACTGCGTGGGGTGCCAACACCACATCCGCGTCGATGAAGATGAGCACCCGCGAGGCCGGGTCGGCATGCGTGGCGAGCTGCTGGCAGGCGTACGGCTTGCCCAGCCAACCAAGCGGCAGCGGCTGGCCGGTCACGAGCCGAAGGCGGGGATCGCCGGCCGCGACCGAGCGCACCACCTCGGCCGTACCGTCACTCGATCCGTCGTCAAGGACCACGATCTCCATGCCGGCCACGCCGCGCTGCGCCAGCAAGGATTCCAGGCACGGCCGCACGCGGTGGGCCTCGTCACGCAGCGGGAGCAGGACCGAGACGGGAAACTCCACTATAGACGGAGCCGGCGACGGCCGACGCAGCAAGAGACCGTTGACCCAGGTGTGGGCGGTCAATAGTCCGACGGCGAACACCGGGGTCCACGGGAGAAGGCTCATCGTCGTACCAGCATGACCGTGAGTGGCACCGCGACCGCGCCCATGCCGATGCCGCCCCACAGCGCCGAGGCGGGTAGGTCGAGGAAGACCGCGTGAGCGAGCACCGAGGAGAGGTAGGTCCAGAGGTACAGCGCGAGCATCGGGGCGTCCGTCGTCCGGTCGACCCTTTGGGCGCGCGGGCCGGCCGCGGCCGCGAACGAAGCCATCATGAGCACCGCGACCGCGAGCCACCCGAGGTAGTTCCCGACCGGCACGTCACCGACTCCGGGCAGCGTCACCGGGTCGGGTGTGGTCCAGCGCCAGTAGCCCTCGGCGACCATCTGGGGGTCGAGGAAGAGGTCCCAGGCGGCCAGCCCGGCGGCGGCAATTCCGATCCGCGCGGCCGTGCGTGAGGCGAGCTGGCCGGCGGCCAGCCAAGCGGGCCAGGCCATCCAGGTCCAGGCGAGCGGGATCACCACGGGCACCCCGAACAGCGTCGGCCCCAGCGCGTCGCCGTAGTCGTACGCGCCGAACGGGAAACCTGTGATCACTCCGAGTGCCTCGACGGCAAGCCCGCCGCCGGCCGTCACCGCGATCAACACGACGCCCACCCGAGCCCCTCTCGTGGCGAAGGCATGCCCGACCGATGCGGCAAAGCCCAGTACCACCGTGGCCCCGACGAGCGTGGCACGGGAATCGCCAGACACAAGGGGGTAGGCGATCTGGGCGAGGACGAGCAGTACCAGCGGAAGCCAGCGCATCACTGGTCTAGCGGCAGGGTCCGGCCGAGTACGGCGAAGGGCCGCGAGTCGCCGGGGAACGAGAAGTCGCGGACGACGTCGACGAAGCCGAACCGGCGGTAGAGGCGCCAGGCGCGCGACGTCGCCTCGTCCGCCTCCGGTGTGGACAGAAGGGTGGTCTTTGCAGTCGCCATGCCGAGCAGGGCGCGCAGCTGTGCCGCACCGAGGCCGTGTCCCTGCGTGGCCGGGAGCACGTGCAGTTCGACCACCTCAAAACAGTCGTCCAGCCACGCCGCTCGTTGATCCTTGCGGATCGCGCCCCTGACTTGGTCATGCCACCACTGGCCGGGCTCGGAAGTGTAGCCATAGCCGAAACCGAGCAGCGTGCCGTGCATATCTATGGACGCGACCGCCCGGAACCCGCGCCGGTGGACGTGGGACGCCACGTACCCACGCCGCGTGACCAGGAGGTCGGGCGCGTACCCCATCGCAAGGCCGTACACATTGATGACCTCGTCCAGCCGCCGGGTGAGGTCGTTCGGCGTCCAGGGCACGATCCTCATCGCTGTTCTAGCCTCATCGCTGTTCTGGCCTCATCGCTTGTGGCACGGTCCTCTCCTCGGCCCAGCCGATCAAGTCGCGGTCGCCCGTGACCTCCAGCACCGCGAACCGGGCGAACAACTCCTCGGCATACCAGCCCTCGGCCGGTGTCCGTTCGATGACTCGCCGGTGATCGCGGTGGTGGTACGCGAACTCTACGAGATCACTGGCACGTCGCCATAGACTCACCGTCCCCTGCCATCCGATTGGCGCCTCGCCGATGGCGAAGGTGGCGAGCAGACCCGGCGCGACGGTCACTGCGGCGGCGACCGGGCCGATGGCGCGCCAGAACGTGACCGCCCGGGTCGAACGCAGCCGAGCTCGGGTCAGGGCGAGCACCGGACCGTCCGTCACTGCTTTCTCGGTCGGCGTGAACGGCTCGCTCGGCGTGAACGGCTGGGTCGGCGAGAACGGCTCGGTCGGGGTGAACGGCTGGGTTGTCGTGAACGGCTCGGTCGGCGTGAACGGCTCGCGGCCGGCCCACGTGCCCCGGCTGGCGAGCGGCCGAAGATCCAGACGGCAGTACGACGTGGCGAGCGCCCGCCAGGATCCAGCCGTCCTCGTCGCGTCAAAACTCTCGGCGCCGCCGGCGTCATCCCACACGACGAGTGCCGCCCAGCGTGTGGGATCGGCGCGGCTGGGACCGAACCGGCGGCCGCGGCCGGTGCCGAGCAGCTTGACGAACCGGACGCCGGGCGCGCGGCGCAGTCGGCCACGGTCGAGCGCCATCCGCCAGAGCACCCGAGTCAGCCGCGGCGCCGGCACCCGCCAGACATGTAGCGTGACGTGGCTCACGCCACCTCGGCCGGCGTACCGGCGGTGATCCGAACCAACTCGTCGAAGGTGGTGGGAAAGACCGCGTGTGGGATGCCGCCGGCGGCCCAGATCTCGTCGAAGGCGGCGAGTGAGAGGTCGACGAGCGTCCGCACGGGCTTGGGGTGACCCAGCGGGGCGACTCCGCCGATCGGCTGACCGGTGTGCTCGCGGACGAACTCGGGGGTGGCCCTCCGGACGGTACTGACCTGGACGAGCCCGGCCACCTTGGCGGTGTCGACGCGGTGCGCGCCGGAGGTGAGCACGAGCAGCGGATCCCCGTCGGCGTTGAAGATGAGCGAGTTGGCGATCTGGCCGACCTCGACGCCCAGCGCGGCCGCGGCTGCTGCGGCGGTGTGTACGGCGTCGGGCAGCAGCACGATCCGACCGTGCGCGTCGGTGGACTCCAGCGCCTCCTGGACGGCCTGGACGTTGGGGTGCATGGCGTTCATTGTGGGTCGCGGGTCAGGTGGGCGGGATTTCGGGGGTCTGCGCCATTGCCCGGCTGGCGCGGGCCGTCTCGGCGAGGATCACGCCGGCGAGAATGACGAGACCGCCCAGAATCTGCGGCGTCGACAGGACCTCATTGAGAAGGATCCAGGCGAAGATGCTGGCCAACACCAGTTCGGTCATGCCGATGATGCCGACGCTGGTCGGCGGCAGGTGCTGCATGGATGCGGAGATGAGCAGGTACGGGATGATCGTGCCGAAGATGAGGAGGTAGATCGCGAGCAGCCACATCGGCACCCCGCCGCTGCTTTCGCCGAAGAGGTGGACGGGGAAGTTCCACCACGGCCGCACAATCGCCCCGGCCACGGTGGAGACCCCGAAGGCCCAGCAGGTCACCGAGAGCGGGTCCCGCTCGGCGACCGTTTTCGACCCGAGGACGTAGTAGACGGCGAGCAGAACAGCGGAGGCCATGCCTGCGCCGATGCCGACGATGTCCAGGCTCAGTTGGCCCTCCCAGACCTGTGTCACGCACACCAGTCCACCGATGCAGAGAGCTAGGCCCACCCAGAGTCGTTGCTTGACCTGCTGATGTTCGCCGAAGCGCACCCAGAGGGCGACGAAGACCGGCGCCGTGAACTCGAAGAGCAGGCCGATGCCGACGGGCAGGCGGCTGATCGCGACGAAGTAGAGCATCGGTACGAGGAAGAACCCGGTTAGGCCGAAACTGATCAGCTTGGGTAGCTCCTGCCGGCGCACCGTCAGCCGCCTCGGCCCGGGCTTCAGCACGAGGCTCAGGATCAGCAGGCATGCGAATGCGCCGGTCGCCCGAAACGTGGTGAGCTGGGGGGCGTCGAACCCTCCCTGGAGCAACAGCTTGGAGACCGTTCCGTTGAGCGCGAAGATCGCGGCGGCGGCGACGACCATGGTGACGCCGAGGGCCGGGCGGGTCGCAGGGCGGGCCAGAACGACGGTGCTCACCCGTGGAGGCTACCGGGCCCGGTGAGGGGTCTCTGGAGCGTGGGTCCTTACGTCCCATTCTCTTTCCGGCCCTCTTTCTAAAACTTGTCGGAGGGTGGGTTTACTCTGTACCCGTGTTCGAATATGGTTCATGTGTTCGAATACGGGAGAGGTGTTCGCGGCATCGCTCCCAGCTCGGGCCGGGCACTCGCGGGTCTGGCCCGGGAAGGTCGGGCGTTGCTCGTCGCCCATCCGACCCCCGGGTGGCGGGCAGCGACCGGACCGTGGTCGGGCGAGGTGTGGGGAAGCGCCCCGCCCGGCCACCGGTCACCATCAACGCTGCGCCTTCCTCGGCAGCGGCCCATCGAGGGCGGGCACCCCGCCCGTCCCGGCACGGAGGAGGGATTTCAGATGACCGTCTCGACCGGCCTGGCCATCATGCCGAGCCTGACGCTGGCCGCGAGGGCCAGCGCCACTCGCTCGACGGCGAAGGCGCTCACGGTGCCCGCGCATATGCTGCCGCACCGGACTCCGGCCGAGCTGCTCGCCATCTCCCGTCAGGGATTGGTCGAGGCGGCGCGGACTCCGGCCGACGGATTGCGCTACGCCACCGCACACCTCGCTGCACTGCGGGCCGCGGCCGCGGTCCTCGCCGCCCGGGCCCGCCCGGAGCCACGCCGACGAAACCGACTGACCAGCGTCTGGGCGCTGCTCGCCACGGTCGCGCCGGAGCTGGGGGAGTGGGCGGTGTTCTTCGCGGCAGGCGCGTCGAAGCGGGCGGCGGCCGAGGCGGGCATCCCTAGAGCGGTCACCGCCCGCGAGGCCGACGACCTGACCCGAGCCGCCGAACAGTTCGTGGAAGTGGTGGCGGGCTCCCTCGGTCTGGCCTATCAGCCGGCCCTCGAGGGCCTGCCGTCCTAATGCACCCCTCCATCGTCGATCATGACCTGGAGGTCATGATCGGGGCCATTTCACGACGGTCAGCTCATGATCGTGCAGATCTTGGTGGGCGGGTGGCGCGGCTGGCTGAGATCCGGGCCGCCGGTCTGGTCCGGCACGCCAGCGAGCGGGCGGAGGAGGGTGTCGAGCGGTCGCTGCCGGTCACGGCGGCGCTGCGCCCCCTCCTTCCGGGCGGCAGTCTGCGCCGGGGCGGCACAATCGCGGTGGCGTCCGGCTCCACCTCGCTGCTCTTCGCGCTGCTCGCCGAGGCATCCACCGCGGGATCGTGGTGCGTGGCGGTCGGGTTGCCCCGGCTCGGGCTGGTCGCGGCCGCCGAGGCGGGGATGGCGGTCGAGCGGTTCGCGCTCGTGCCCCACCCTGGGCCGGAGTGGGCGGGCGTGGTGGCGGCTCTGCTCGACGGGGTGGACATCGTCGTCACGGCCACGCCCGGAGGAGTTCCGGCGCAGGTGGCCAGCCGGCTCGTGGCTCGGGCCCGACAGCGGGGCGGCGTGCTCGTCCCAGTGGGGCAGTGGCCCGGCGCCGATGTCACCCTCGAGGTGGCCAGCGACGAGTGGCACGGCCTGGGCCAGGGGCGGGGTCGGTTGCGCAGACGCGAGGTGGAGGTGGTCGCGCAGGGACGCGGCGCCGCCGCCCGCGCCCGCCGAGTCAGCCTGTGGCCGCCCGGAGCCGTTGGCGCACCAGCGTCCGACCTCTCCCGTGATCTAGGGCGTAGTCGCGTGAGTGGATCTCCAAGCACGCGACTACTACGCCCTAGATCGACGAGCATCCCGAGCGTGGCGTGAGCCATGCGGACGTTGATGCTCTGGTGCCCGGACTGGCCGGTGATCGCGGCGGGGATCACCGAGGGCGTGAGGGTGCACGGTCCCGTGGCGGTGCTGCACGCCAACCGGGTGCTGGCCTGCTCGCCAGCGGCACGGGCCGAGGGAGTACGCCGGGGACTGCGCAAACGCGAGGCGCAGGGGCGCTGTCCGCATCTGGTCGTGGTCGAACACGATCCGGGTCGCGACGCGCGGGCGTTTGAGCCGGTCGTCGCCGCGGTCGAGCAGCTCGCGCCGGGGGTGGAGGTGGTCCGCCCCGGCGCCTGCGCCCTTGCCGCACGTGGACCGTCCAGCTATTACGGCGGTGAGGCGGAGGCGGCCGAACGGATCGTCGAACACACCGCACTCGTCTGCGCTGTGGAAGTTCAGGCCGGCATCGCCGACGGCGTCTTCGCTGCCATGCTCGCCGCTCGAGCTGGTCGGATCGTGCCGCCGGGAGGCACACCCGCCTTCCTCGCCGGGATGGATATCGCGACCCTGGACCGCCCTGAACTCGCCGACCTGTTGCGCCGTCTGGGCGTGCGTACCCTCGCCGACTTCGCCACCCTTCCCGCCGGGGATGTCATGGCCCGCTTCGGTTTCGACGCCGCGTACGCGCATCGCCTCGCCGCCGGGGACGACGAACGGCCGCTCGCGGTGCGCAAGCCCCCGCCCGACTGTGCCGTCACAGCCGAGTACGACCCGCCGCTGGAACGGGTCGATATGGCCGCCTTCGCCGCCCGGGCGCTAGCCGAGCGATTGCACGAGCGGCTGGCGGGGCATGGGCTCGCCGCTACCCGGCTCGGCATCGAGGCGCATACCGCGGCCGGCGAGGAGCTGCACCGGGTGTGGCGTCACGACGGGCTGCTCACCGCCGCAGACCTCGCCGACCGGGTCCGCTGGCAGCTCGATGGATGGCTCACCGGCAGTGCTTACCTGTCCCGCTCGCAAGCTCGCGGCAGCGGTAGGGTCAGCGCACTCACCGGGAGGCTGCCCGCTCGGCCCACCGCGGGCATCGACCGGCTGCGGCTCATCCCCGACGGAGTGGTCCGGCACGCGGGAATGCAGGCCGGCCTGTGGGGCGAGACCGGCGTGGCCGACGAGCGGGCCCACCGCGCGCTAGTGCGAGTGCAGGGTCTGCTCGGCCCGGACTCGGTCTTCACCGCCGTGCTCGGCGGCGGTCGAGGCTACGCAGACCGCGTTCGTCTGGTGCCCTGGGGCGACGAAAGGAGCCCTAGTAGGCCCGGCGGCGACGAAAGGAGCCCGGGTAAGGCAGGGCAGCCCCCGTGGCCGGGGCGGTTGCCGGCACCGGCGCCGGCGACGGTCCTGACCGAACCGACCCCGATCGTGGTTCGCACGGCCGACGGGGCACCGCTCGCGATCGATGCCCGGCTCGCCATGACCGGCATTCCGGCCAGCGTGACGGTCGGGCGTGAGCCGCCGGTCGAGGTGACCGCGTGGGGCGGGCCCTGGCCAGCGGAGGAGCGGTGGTGGGCGCCGGCGGAGGCGAGCCGGTTGGTCCGCCTTCAGCTCTGCCTCGCCGACGCGACGGCCCTGCTGGTGGCATTCAGCGACGGTCAGTGGACAGTGGAGGCGATCTATGACTGATCTATCGGGAGCGAGGTAGGGATGGGATACAACAACCCGCCCATACCGTGGTCAAAGCTTGAGGGGATCCTCTCCGGCCGACAGTCCGTCGAGTCCAAGACCGACAACAAGGTCGTCCGCGACCCGATCACCATCGACCACGGCGACGGCGGGGACACGCCGGCCTGGACGCGCAAGAGACAACGCTACGAGGCGCCAGATTTCGTTCGCCAAAGCTCCACTGTGGAGTACGCCGAGCTGCACTGCCACTCCAACTTCAGCTTCCTCGACGGCGCGAGCCACCCGGAAGAGTTGGCCGAGGAGGCGGTCCGGCTGGGGCTGACCGGGCTGGCCCTCACCGATCATGACGGCTTCTACGGGGTGGTGCGCTTCTCCGAGGCCGCGCAGGAGCTGGGCCTGCCCACCGTCTTCGGCGCCGAGCTCTCCCTCGACCTGCCGACACCACAGAACGGCGAACCCGATCCGGTCGGCGCGCACCTGCTCACTCTGGCCCGCCGGCCCGAGGGGTACGCCCGGCTGAGCCGCGTCATCGCCGAGGCACAGCTCGTCGGCAAGGAGAAGGGCCGGCCGGTCTACGACCTGGAGAAGACCGCCGACGAGCTGCGCGGGCACGTGCTCGTCCTCACCGGCTGCCGCAAGGGACTGGTGCCCAGAGCGCTGCTCACCGATGGGGTCGCGGCCGCGGCGATGGAGCTGAAACGCCTCACCGCGCTGTTCGGCGAAGAACACGTGGCGGTGGAGTTGACCGACCACGCCGACCCTTGTGACGGTGAACGCAACGACGACCTCGCCACCCTGGCCGCGAACGCAGGTCTGCCCACAGTGGCGACCAACAATGTGCACTACGCGACCCCGTCCCGCCGCCGACTGGCCACCGCGCTCGCGGCGGTCCGGGCCCGACGATCCCTGGACGAGATCGACGGCTGGTTGCCGGGGGCGGCGGGTGCACACCTACGCAGTGGCGCCGAGATGGCACAGCGTTTCGCCGCTTATCCCGGGGCAGTCGCGCACGCTGCGGCCCTCGCCCAGGAGCTCGCCTTCGACCTCGCGCTGGTCGCGCCGCGCCTGCCGGACTACCCGATCCCCGAGCCGGGGCACACCGAGATGTCGTGGCTTCGCAAGCTGACCTATGACGGCGCCGCGGACCGCTACGGCACCCGCGAACGACACCCCGATGCGTACCAGCAGATCGATCACGAGCTTGACATGATCGAGCGGCTGGGCTTTCCCGGCTACTTCCTCGTCGTCTACGACATCGTGAAGTTCTGCCGGGACCACAAGATCCTCTGTCAGGGGCGCGGGTCGGCCGCGAATTCGGCGGTCTGCTACGCCCTGCGGATCACCAATGTGGACGCGGTGCGGTGGGGGATGCTCTTCGAACGCTTCCTCTCCCCCGAGCGGGACGGCCCACCCGACATCGACGTCGACATCGAGTCCGGCCGCCGCGAGGAGGCCATCCAGCACGTCTACACCAAGTACGGCCGGCGCCACACCGCCCAGGTGGCCAACGTCATCTCGTACCGGCCCAAGTCGGCCGTGCGCGACATCGCCAAGGCATTCGGCCACTCGCCCGGCCAGCAGGATGCGTGGAGCAAGCAGATCGACCACTGGGGCTCGGTCGCGACCGCAGACCTGGACGATATTCCCGAGGAGGTGATCGCCTACGCCAACGAGCTGCTGACCTTCCCGCGGCACCTGGGCATCCACTCCGGCGGCATGGTGATCTGCGACCGGCCGGTGATCGAGGTGTGTCCGGTCGAGTGGGCTCGGATGGAGAACCGCACCGTCCTGCAGTGGGACAAGGACGACTGCGCCTCGACCGGGCTGGTCAAGTTCGACCTGCTCGGGCTGGGCATGCTCTCGGCGCTGCACTACGCCGTCGACTTCGTCAATCCCACCCTTGACATCGGCACGCTCGACCTAGCCGACCAAGAGGTGTACGACATGCTCTGCCGAGCCGACGCCGTCGGTGTGTTCCAGGTGGAGAGCCGGGCGCAGATGGCGACCCTGCCGCGGCTGCGGCCGAGCGAGTTCTATGACCTGGTAGTAGAGGTGGCGCTGATCCGGCCTGGCCCGATCCAGGGCGGCTCGGTGCACCCGTACATCCGCCGCAGGCAGGGGAAGGAGAAGCCAACCCCACCGCATCCGTTGCTGGAGAAGGCTTTGGCGCGCACGCTCGGCGTACCGCTGTTCCAGGAGCAGCTCATGCAGATGGCGATCGATGTGGCTGGCTTCGACGCGGCCGGCGCGGACGAGTTGCGCCGGGCCATGGGCTCCAAACGCTCCGCCGAGCGCATGGATCGACTCAAGCAGCGGCTGTACGCGGGCATGGCCGCCAACGGGATCACCGCGGACCTCGCCGACGACCTCTACTTGAAGCTGTCCGCCTTCGCCAACTATGGGTTCCCCGAGAGCCATGCGATGAGCTTCGCCTACCTCGTCTTCGCCAGCGCCTGGTTCAAGCGCTACCACCCAGCCGCCTTCTGCGCCGCGCTGATCAACGCTCAGCCGATGGGCTTCTACTCGACTCAGTCGCTCGTAGAAGACGCCCGCCGCCACGGGGTCGAGGTCCGCCGCCCCGACATCAACGCCAGCGACGCCGCATCCACCCTGGAGCCGCCCACAGTGGAGGGTGGACCCCGTAATGGAAAGGGCGAGCTACCGTCGCGGTGGGGAATCGGCGGGCCCGTCGTGCGGCTGGGCCTATCCGAGGTGCGCACGATCGGGGACGATCTCGCCAAGCGCATCGAGTCCGAACGGCGCACCGGCGGCCCGTACCGGGATATGCGCGACTTGGCCCGGCGGGTTGCCGCGACCGGCAAGCCGCTGACGGCAGCGAACCTGGAGGCGCTAGCGACGGCGGACGCCTTTGCCTGCTTCGGAGGACCCCGGCGCGAGGCACTGTGGGCGGCCGGGGCCGCGGCGCAGGAGCGGGCCGATCGGCTGCCGGGCACGGCGATGGGGGTACGGGCACCGGCGCTGCCAGGCATGGATCAGGTCGAGTCGATGGTGGCCGACGTGTGGTCCACCGGACTCTCCCCGGACAGTCACCCGGTTCAGTTCGTCCGGGGGCACCTCAACAGTCTGGGCGTGCTGCCCATCGAGGCGCTGCCGGCGATGGTGGATGGCAGCAGGGTGTTGGTCGGCGGAATCGTCACTCACCGGCAACGCCCGGCCACCGCCGGCGGCATCACGTTCCTCAACCTGGAGGACGAGACGGGCATGCTCAACGTGGTCTGTTCGCCAGGGCTCTGGCAGCGCCACCGCAAGGTCGCCCGGACCGCATCGGCGATGGTCATACGCGGTCGGCTCGAACTCGTCGAAGGCGTGGTCAACCTCGCCGCCGACCACCTGGCCCCGCTCACGATGCCGGTGCGTTCACCGTCCCGCGACTTCCGGTAGCCTGCATGATCCCGGTGATCATGAGCTGACCGTCGCGAAAACGCGTCGATCATGACCTCCAGGTCATGATCGACGGGATCTTGATGGCGCGATCTTAGGGGTGGGTGAGGAGTTGGTCGACTGGGGCGTAGTCGTCGGTGAGCAGGCTGGCGTCGCCCACGAACGAGGCCAGCTCCGCTCCGGCGAGTACGGTGACCGGCTCGGCCAGCGAGCCCAACCGGGAGCGCAGGACGTCCAGCGATAGGGGTGTGTCGGAGGCCAGGATGACGAAGTTCGCGCCCGACTGCCCGGCCAATGCCCGCGGCGGGGCGACGAGCGCGACGTGCGGAAACACGGCCATCACCGTCGCGATCTCGGCCCGCACGAAGCTGGCCGGTGGGTAGTCGATCACATTCAGCGCGTACGAGCCGCCCGGCCGCAGCACCCGGCGGATGTCGGCGACAAACTCGCGGGTGGTGAGGTGCCACGGCACGACGAGATGGCCGAACGCATCGCCGATAACGACGTCATAGTTGGAACTGGGCTGGCGGACCAGTTCCGTGCGCGCGTCACCAACCACGATATCGAGCGTCGGACCGGAGACCACCCCCAGCTTCGTCCGATCCAGTGCCACCAGACCGCCATCCAACTCAAGCACTCGGCTGAAGGATCCCGGTCGGGTCGCTTCGAGGTAGCGGGGCAGCGTGAAGCCGCCACCGCCCAGGTGCAGCGCCCGCAGAGGGTGCGCGGCAGGCGCGCTCTCATCCAGGAAGGCGCCGATCCACTTTGCGTAGGCGAACTCCAGATGTCGAGGGTTGTCGAGGTCGACATAGGAGTGACGGGCGGAGTTGAGTAACAGCAGCCGGCCGCCGGGGCGCGACGGGTCCACCACCACGCGAGCGCAGTGATACGCGGTCTCGACATCGCACGGGTTAGGCGCCACGGTGGTCAAGCTCCCGCCCGCGAGACCGATGACGGCGACAACTGCCGCGGCCTGCCCGCGTTGACCCAACACGACCACCGACCGGTCAACCCGCCGCAGGTAGGCATAGAGGCCCATCCCTGTGACGCCGAGCAGTGTCGCCAGTCCGATGAGGATCACACTGGTCGGCAACGCCGCCACGAGTATAAATCCGGTACCGAGTGTGGCAGTGATCCCGCCGAGCGTGCCGATGCTCGAGAGCTTGCCGACCACCCGTCCCGTCCGGCCGACGTCGCGCAGTTGCAGCTTCACCACGAGCGGTGTGATGGCCGACAGCAGAGCCGCGGGCACGAACACGGCGAGCGCTGTCAGCAACAGAATCCCCGCTGAGGCGCTGCCGCGCAGCAGCTCGCCGGCCCATCGGACCACCGGCAGCGTGACGGCGGTCGCAGCCGCCGCAAGCAGGAACGCGGGCGCGAGCAGGCGGCGCGGATCAACGCGGTCGGCGAGCCAGCCCCCGGTCCAGGCGCCGTAGGCGATCGCCGCGAGCGCGATGCCGATGACCGCACTGGAGGTTTGGAGCGTCACGCCCAAATACGGACCGACCAACCGAAGGCCAACCACCTCCAGCACCAGCACCGCTGCGCTGGCCAGGAAGACGGCCGTCGCGGCCAAACCTGGCGGGAGCGCCGACGCCCTTCTTACCGTAGGCGGAGGTCCTTCGGCCGAGACACTGTCCACCGGCACGAGGGTATCCGGCCGACTCCCTGGTAATCGAACCGCCATACATCCGACACGTTTGACATGTCGGCTCACGCGCATCACCGTGTTGGTTCCCATGCGATCTGATCACATCGCGAACGTTCGGTATCCCCTCCCAGGAAATGACGGGTTCTCTTGTCGGAACGCCTGCCTCGGTCGCCTGGTACGACCAGGACGTCGCCCGTCGACTTCTGGTCAAGCCCGGAATGACCGGTCTGTGGCAGGTTAGTGGCCGGTCGGACCTGTCCTGGGAGGATGGCATCCGCCTCGACCTGTACTACGTCGAGAACTGGTCCCTCGCCGCGGATGTCACGATCCTCTGGAAGACCATCGGCGCGGTCATCCACCGTCGCGGCGCCTATTAATCCCCTCGCTCTGCTGCGTTGGCTCGCGACTGCGGGGCTCGCAAGCTCGCTCCTCGCGCTCGCCATGTCGCGTTTTTGCTCGCGACTGCGGGGCTCGCAAGCTCGCTCCTCGCGCTCGCTATGTCGCGTTTTTGCTCGCGACTGCGGGGCTCGCAAGCTCGCT
>JAHRHA010000048.1 GCA_020027875.1 Micromonosporaceae bacterium
GTGCGATGCCACATCAGCGATGTGGCCCGGCCGGTCCACGCCGACCGCGCCGCTGACGTCCACCCTGCCGACCAAAGTCACGTTCGAGCTGGACCCGGCCAGGTGACCGGTCGGCGGGCCGTGCTGGCCTTGTTGGCTCTGTTGGCCACCGTCGCCGACACCGTCATCGTGCTCGGGATCCGCCGCTGCCGTCCCCCCACTAGCGACCATGGCAGCCACCAGGGCAACCACGAACGGAATGGCGAAGCGTCGTTTTCTCATACGGCCTCCTTGTTCTCTCGCCGAGGAGCTCGGCAGGGAACACGCGGAGTGGACCTCTGCCCGATCGGGGTTGGTCTCTGGCACCACGGCGACTTCGGAGACGTCGGTGAAACCGGCGTCGATTTCGATCGAACGCTATATGCGAAACAGCTAGCACGCAGTGTACGAAAGTACGACCCAACATAGTACTATTAGACATAGTAAATAGATCAGTGCATGTTGAGCGCTCCGAATACCAAAACGTTGCGCTGCGGGCGCCCATCATCATGTGACCGCGCTCGGCCATCATCTGTGCCATGCCCTGGCGTAGCTCGGCTAGCACCTCGTCGGGGCTGCCGGCAACGCCATCGAGCCAGTCGTCAAGAACGAGCGTCCACTCGTCGTCATAGGCGAGCGGCTCGCGCGGGTCAGTCGACGATGAGCGGCGCGTACAGGCCCCGGTCGAGCTGCGGCGCCACGTGCGGGTGGAACCAGTACGTGCCGGGACGCGGCACGGTGAACTGGTAGACGTGGTCCGCGCCGGCCGCGATCGGGCGCTGGGTGAGGCCGGGGACGCCGTCGGCGTCGTTGCGCAGCGCACCATGCCAGTGCACGCTGGTGTCTGTTGGCAGCCGATTGGTGACGGTGGCACGAAGCACCTCACACCCGCGCGACTATTACGCCGGATAGGCACCTCGGGTGGGACGCTGGAGTCAGTGGTTCGGCGATGTGAGGCGGGGATGATGGACCGGCGGAGACTGGGTCCTTGGCTTGAGAAGAGTTGCACAACGTCAATGCGATCGGCGGGCGACCAAGGAGCCGACGGGATTGCGCTTTCTCAGCCTTACAGGCGACCGCCGAGGTCCCACAATCGTACGGTCTCGTCAGCACCGGCGCTGGCCAGTATCTTGCCGTCCGGACTGAATGCCACACTCATGACCCAAGAGCTGTGGCCTGCCAGCGGCTCGCCGACCTGCCGGCGACTCGCAAGGTTCCATAGCCGCACGGTGTAGTCGCCGCCACCGCTGGCCAGGGTGCTGCCGTCCGGACTGAACGCCACAGCGGTGACCGACTCGGTGTGGCCGGTGAGCGGGTCACCGAGCTGGCGGCGATTTGCGACATCCCACAACCGCACCGTTCGCTCGTTGTCGGCGGCGCTGGCGAGCGTCTTGCCGTCCGGACTGAACACCACGCTGAGGACCGCTTCGATAGGTCCGGCGGCCAGCAGTGCGCCGGCCTGCCGGCGACTGGCTATGTCCCAGAGTCGCACGGTCCCATCGAGTTTGCCGCCGGCGATCGCGATTGTCTTTCCGTCCGGGCTGAACGCCACAGCCGCGATCACGCCCGAGGGGAGATCGAGCGGGGCGCCGACCTGCTGGTGGCTCGCAACGTCCCACAACCGCACGGTACCGTCGTCGCCGCCGCTTGCGAGGGTCTTGCCGTCCGGACTGAAGGCCAGAGTGACGACCGCCCTTGTGTGGCCGGAGAGCGGGGCGCCAAGCTGCCGGCGCGTGGCTACGTCCCACAGCAGCACGGGACCGCCGTCGCCGCCGGTGCTAGCGAGGATGTTCCCGTCAGGGCTGAACGCTATACCCTGGACCCCGCCAGCGGGGTTCACGAGGACGGCGTCGCTGGGCGCAGCATGGGTCGGCGTGGTCTGTGTCTGAGCGGTCGGGCTCCGCTCGCTAGACTTCGACCCATCGGTCGGGGTCGCACAAGCACCGACGAGGGCCGGAACCATCACGAACGCGACACAAAGGATCTTGACCCGGCGGATGGTCGGCTCGGTGGGCACCGGAACGCTCCGTAACCCCGACCGTAGTGTTGCCGTCGTGGTGGCTCCACCAACGTCAACCATAACCAAACCCACCCGACGGGACATAAGTCAACCTAGAGCGGCTTCTGGACGCGGGTAAGGCGACATTAGGGCTCTGTGATCTCTCGTTGTCTACGACCCATCCGTGGGTTCCGCGAAGCAGTCTACTATATGGCATAGTGAATCGGGGAAAGCCGCCTCGCGGTGCGCAAAGTGACGATGGGACTCGGAGGTCGTTGTTGTCTGGTCAGCGCCCCGCCTCGACTGGTCGCGACAATGCGCACGGATGGTGGATGTTCTCCTTGTTTGCCGCCATGATGGCCGGCGGCGCCGTGGTCGTTTCTTCATCTTCGTGGGACTCTAGCCAGCCAAGCCCGCGGACACGATACGCCGCTTAAGGCTGCGTCGGTGAGACGCCGGCCAGGGGGTGGCGGCGCTCGTCATGAGTGACAGCTCCTGCCGCTTCGGCCGTGAGCGGTCGGAAGGAACGAAGCCGCAGGCTGTTGGAGACGACGAAGACGGAGCTGAACGCCATCGCGGCGCCGGCGATGATTGGGTTGAGTAGGCCGGCCGCGGCCAGTGGCAGGGCGGCGACGTTGTACGCGAAGGCCCAGAACAGGTTGCCTTTGATGGTGCGCAGGGTGCAGCGGGACAGCCGGATCGCGTCGGCGGCGACCCGCAGGTCCCCACGGATGAGGGTCAGGTCGCTGGCCTCGATCGCTGCGTCGGTGCCGGTGCCCATGGCCAGGCCGAGATCGGCCTGGGCGAGCGCAGCGGCGTCGTTGACGCCGTCGCCGACCATAGCGACCACCTTGCCGTCAGCCTGTAGCCGCTTGACCACGTCGACCTTGTCGGCCGGAAGCACTTCGGCGATCACGTCGTCGATGCCGACCTGCGCGGCGACGGAGCGTGCGGCCGCGGTGTTGTCGCCGGTGAGCAGGATCGGGGTCAGGCCGAGGTCGCGCAGTTCACATACCGCCTGCGCGCTGGTGGGTTTGACCGTGTCGGCGACCACCAGCACCGCGCGTACGGCGCCGTCCCACCCGGTCGCGACAGCGGTGCGGCCGTGCGCCTCGGCCGCCTCGACCGCGTCCGCAAGCACCGCCGGCAGCCGGTGGCCGCGGTCGGCGAGCAGGCGGGGACGGCCGACCAGCACGGCCCTGCCATCGACCACACCGGACACACCCAGCCCCTCCAGGTTGGCGAAGTCAGTGACCGGCGGAAGCTCCCCGAACCGCTCCCGGGCGTCGGCCGCGATCGCGACGGCGATCGGATGCTCGGAGGAGTGCTCGAGCGCGCCAGCCAGCCGCAGCGCCAGGTCCTGGTCGACTCCCTCGGCGGTCACCACGTCGACCAATGCCATCCGCCCGGTAGTCACGGTGCCGGTCTTGTCCAACACCACTGTGTCCACCCGCCGGGTGGACTCGAGCACCTCGGGGCCCTTGATGAGGATGCCCAGCTGGGCGCCGCGGCCGGTGCCGACCAGCAGCGCCGTCGGAGTGGCGAGGCCCAGCGCGCACGGGCAGGCGATGATGAGCACCGCGACCGCGGCGGTGAACGCCGCCCCGGCCGCCCCTCCGTTGCCGAGCCAGAACCCGAGCGTGGCGACGGCGAGGACGATGACGATCGGTACGAAGATGGCGGAGACCCGGTCGGCCAACCGCTGCACTTCGGCCTTGCCGCTCTGTGCCTCCTCCACCAGCCGGGCCATCTGCGCCAGCTGGGTGTCGGCGCCGACCCTTGTAGCGCGCACCACCAGCCGGCCCCCGGCGTTGACCGTCGCCCCGGCGACCGCGTCGCCGGGACCGACCTCGACCGGCACCGACTCACCGGTGAGCATGCTGGCATCGACCGCGGAGGCACCGTCCTCGACTACGCCGTCGGTGGCGATCTTCTCCCCGGGCCGGACCACGAACCGGTCGCCTATTGTGAGCGCGTCGGTCGCAACGCGCACCTCGCGCCCGTCCCGCAGCACCGCCACATCCTTCGCGCCAAGCTCCAGCAGCGCCCGAAGCGCCGCGCCAGCACGCCGCTTTGCCCGTGCCTCGAAGTAGCGTCCGGCCAGGATCGCCGCGGTGACCCCGGCCGCCACCTCCAGGTAGATGTTGTCGGTGCCCGCGGTTCGCTCGATAGTGAGGGTGAAGGGGTGTGTCATGCCTGGCTGCCCGGCGGTGCCGAGGAACAAGGCGTACATCGACCACGCGAACGCCGCAAGGGTGCCGATCGAGATGAGGGTGTCCATTGTGGCCGCCGCGTGGCGCAGGTTGGTCCAGGCGGCCTTGTGGAACGGCCACCCGCCGTAGGCGACTACCGGCGCCGCGAGGATGGCGGACAGCCATTGCCAGTTGGTGAACTGCAACACCGGCACCATGGCCATTGCGACGACGGGCACGGCGAGGGCGACGCTGATCCACAACCTCAGCCGCAGCCGCCGTACCGCGTCCTCCTGGTTGGCGTCGCCGGCGGGAGCGGCCGCGCCCGCCGCGGGTGGAGTCGGCAGCCGCGCGGTGTAGCCGACCTGCTCCACGGTTGTGATCAGGTCATCCGGCGTCACGGTCGGGGGGAAGGCGACCCTGGCCCTCTCAGTCGCGTAGTTCACCGTGGCGGTAACCCCGTCGAGCTTGTTGAGCTTCTTCTCGATCCGTGCCGCGCACGACGCGCATGTCATGCCGCCGATCTCCAGCTCCACCAGCCCGGCTATGCCATGTTGTCCGGCTGCGCCAGCGGTCGCTGGCAGGCCCAAGCGCGAGATGCTCGACGCCATGGTGATCTCCTCGATCCGGGGGTCAGGTCGCCGACGCGGTGAACTGTGCCGTTCGAACCACGCCGTTGTGTTGGAAGTCCAGGAACAGCCGGTACGCACCGGCGGTGGGCACCTCCACGTCAAAGGCGATCGCCGGACCAGCGGCGGTGGTCTGTTGTGGATGGACGTGCAGGTACGCCAGGTCGCCGGCGCGCAGCGCGACGAGGTGGCCGTAGGCGCCCAGGTACGGCTGCAGATCGGTCACCGGCGCGCCGGAGCGGGACACGGTCAGGGTCAGCCGGGCGGTGCGGCCGGCGACGAGATGCCCGTCCACCGCGACCGTGTAGCCGTCGACATTGGCCGTCGCTGCCGGCGGCTTCACCGTTTCGGGCAGGTAGGTGCCCGCGACCGCCACGTCGAGGCCGAGAATGACCTGCCGGTCGCGCCCCTCGGGCAGGAAGTCGGCGAATACCCGCCAGTCGCCAGCCTCGGCCAGCGTCAGCTCGGTGCGCCAGGTGCCGTCCGGCGACATCTGCGGGTGCAGGTGCTGGTAGCCGGTCAGGTCCCGCCGCACGACAATCAGATGGAGCTGCTTGTCGTGGCTGGTCTGGAATCGGGTCACCGGGGTCGCGTGGGCGTCGACAATCTCGAAGGCGAACTCGCCGGCCGTGCCGGAGCGCGGATTCGCGCTGAGCTGGCGGAGGGTGTAGCCGTCGGCCGACACGGCCAGCCCACCCGGGCCGGACGCCGATGTCTCGTTGGTGCCGTGCCCGCCCGGCGTCTCGTGGCCGGTGGTGGTGTCGCCGCGGGCCATCGCGTTGCCGGCCGGGTCGGAGGCGCCGACAGGGCTGGTGAGGGTTCCGGCCCCGTACGCCCCTGCGAACACCGCTCCCAGGGCGAGCACGAAGGCGCCGAGTCGCGTGGCGGAGTTCATCGGCTTAGGCCACGAGCTGGTAGCCGGCCTTGTCCACCGCAGCGCGCATCGCGCCGGTGTCGAGCGGCTGTTTGCTGGTGACGGTGACCGCACCGGAGGCCAGATCGACCTCGACGTTGCTCACGCCCGGTAGCACGCCGACCTCCGCCGAGACGGAGTTCACGCAGTGCCCGCAGGTCATGCCCTGCACCGTGTAGGTGGTCGTTGTCGTCATCGCGCTCCTCTTCATTCGACCAGTCGGGAATGCTTGTGTGTGGGCGTCGCCCGCACGGCTTCGCCCGAGGTGGTGCGGTCAGGAGCGCACCAGCCGGGCGATCGCGTCGGTGGCTTCGCGTACCTTGATCTCGGCCTGCCCGTCGCCGGCCCTGGCCGCGTCGACCACACAGCTGCCAAGATGCTCGGCCAGCAGCTCCAGCGAGAACGCCTGCAGCGCCCTCGTCGCCGCCGCGACCTGAGTGAGGACGTCGATGCAGTACTTGTCCTCCTCGACCATCCGCTGCAGCCCTCGCACCTGACCCTCGATACGCCGCAACCGCGAAAGGTAATCGCCCTTGTGGCCCGTGTAGCTCACCATCGCGCGGCCCTCCATACTTCGCTCCGCCAAGTACACTACCCCCCCAGGGTACCTGGACCGAGTGTCGTGCGCCATACATGAGGTCCACACGAGAGGTTCCCCTAGGTCAAGTCGGCCACGTAGAACCAGTCGAACGGTGGCCAGGGCAGGTTGCGTAGCACCACCGAATACAGAAGGAACGCGACGACGGCGTTGATGACGACAGGTTTGGTGACCCGGATCATGGGCAGGCGCCGCCCGAACACCCAGCCGGCCGCCCACCACAGGTACGCGTAGGCGCCGAGCGGCACCAGGAGGAGCGCGGCGAGGTGCATGCGGCCCGCGTTGACCAGGTCGCCGTGCAGCAGGTACCAGGTCATGCGGGTGATGCCGCAGGTCGGCCCGTCGATGCCGAACAGCATGTGCCACGGGCATGGCCCGGTCGGATCCATGATCTTGTCGGTGGGGTTGAAGGCCAGCACGTACGCAAACCACAGCGCGGGCAGCGGCAGCAGCCACAGCGGCGTGTAGCGAACCCAGCCGGCCGGGCGCTCCAGCACGAGCGGGGTAGTCATTTCTGCTCCAGTCGGGCGGTGTAGCCAGCGTCGGCGATGGCGGCTACCACGTCGGTGGGCTTGCACCGGGCCGGGTCGAGCTCCACCGTCGCCAGGCCGCTGCGCAGGCTTGTCGTCGAGGAGCGCACACCGTCGAGATCTTCGACGCTCTCGTCGATGAGCATGCCGCAGCTGGCGCAGTGCATGCCCTCCACGGCGAAGGTGTAGGTGGCGGTCTGTCCCATGTGGATCGTCCTCTACTGGGTGATGGTGAGCTGGCCGGTGTACATGCCCATGGCGCAGGTGTAACGCAGCTTTCCGGGCTGTAGGACGCCGAGGTCGATGCGGGTGTCGCCGTTTTCGGGCAGGGTCCATTGCTTATCCAGGGAGGGGATGACGAAGGCACGGGTGCAGCCGTCGTTGCCCTGGGAGCGCATGACGAGGGTGGTGGGGATGCCGGCCTTGACGGCGATGTTGCCGGGTCGGTAGGAGCGGGGGCGTGCGGTGATGATGACCTCCTGGCGGCCATCGGCGGCCAGGTGCACCACGGCCGGGTCGGTTACTGCCGGTCCGGCGCTGAAGCCGAGGGTCTGGGGCAGGTTGCGGGCGGCCAGGGGTGAGTCGGCCAGGGTCAGGCCGCCGTTGAACGTGTACAGGCCCATGCCGAGCACGACGAGGCCGGTCGCCACGGCCAGCCGGCCCTGCCAGGCTATGGCCGCCCGGCGGGCGGCGTAGCCCAGGATGGCGAACAGCGGGCTGGTGCCGACCACGAACACGGCCATGACCGCGGCGCCGGAGGCGGCCGACCCGGAGGTCAGGGCGAGCGTCTCCACCGACAGGGTGATCCCGCACGGCACCATTATGGTGAAGAAGCCGAGCACGGCGGGGGCGAACGCGGCGTGGGAGCGGGCCCGGCCGCGCACGAACCGCGACCACGCCGCCGGTGGCTCGATGGTGAACCGTTTGAACGGCCCGACACCGAGTTGGGCCAGTCCGAACGCGATGATCAGCGCCCCGGCGGCTAGCTGCGTCCACACCCGTACGGTCGCGGACAGCTGGAACGCGGCGCCGACCGCGCCGAGCAACGCGCCCAGCAGCGCATGCGAGACCAGCTTGCCGCCGAGGAACGCCCCCACCGGCAGTAGATCGTCGCCGGCCTGGGCCCGCAGAATGCGCAGCCCGGCCAGCGCCCGAACATGCAGGGGCTTCGGCGGTTCGACGGTGCGTGCGCGCCACTGCTGCTGGTTGTGCTGCGCGGCCTTGCGGCGAGCCGCCTGCGCCTTCTTGGCCGACGCCTTCCCGGATATGGCCGGACGCCGAGCCGCGTCGGCGGTCGCCGCGGCGCCCACCGTGGCGCCCACCGTGGCGCCCACCGTGGCGTTGGCCCGGGCCGCCGGCTTGGCCGCCGGTCTGGCCGCGGCGGGGCCGCGTTGGCGGGTGACCAGGCCGGTGAGCAGCCCGCCCTGCACGGCGGCGCAGGAGACGCCGCCGGCGAACAGGCCGGTGACCAGAATGGCGCCCAGATTCACGTGCGCTTCCTTTCCATTGTGCTCAGAGGCCGATTTGGCCGGGCCCGATGGTGACCCGCAGCCAGGACCCCACGGCTCAGTCTCCAGGCTCGGTGGCCAGCGCACGCACGGCGGCCTCCAGCTCGCGCCGGGTGACCACCCGGCGGAACACAGCCGCGAGGCGGAGCTGATGGTCCAACAACGCGGTGGACGGCACCACGGTGGGCGGCACATCCCGGAACGCCAGCGCCACCCGGCCGGCCGGGTCGAACAGGCTCGGATAGGTGATGCCGAAATCGACTACGAACGCCTTCGCCGCATCCCGGCCGTCGCGGATGTCGACACCGAGAAATTCCACGTCGAGGTCGCGAGTCGCCTCGTAGGTGGCCTGCAGGTCGGGCGCCTCCAGCCGACACGGCGCGCACCACGACCCCCACCAATTCATCACCACGACGTTGCCCCGCCACTCGGCCAGGTCGAACGCCGATCCGTCGAGCAGCTCCCCGGTGACGCCGGGCGCCGGCTGGCGTTCGGCCGGGTGGAAGGTCACCACCGTGCCGGCGCGCGCATCCACGGCCTGCCCACCGCCGCCAGGCGATACGGACGCGGCGCGGGGCCGCCCGCACCCGGCCAGGCCGACGGCGACCGCGGGCACCGCCGCCAGCAGCGTGCGTCGCCGCACAGTCACCCCCTTCTCGTGGACGCCCCACATCCTATCAACTAAGCTCCTTAGGTGATTAGGTGGTGGCCTGAGATGGAGGGTACATGGCGCAGGTGCTGTTCGGTCCGGTGCTGCTGACCTCGTTGCTGGCCGCCCGTTCGCGTTCGTCTGGCTGTCGGAACGGGCGCTCCGCCGCGCCCTGACCCGAATCCGTGTCACCATACAAGACAAGACAGGAAGTGAACCCGATGGAGAAGCTGGTCTACCTGCTGCCCGTGCTCGGCTGCGCCGTCATGATGGGCGGAATGATGTGGATGATGATGCGCGGCAACCAGGCCGGCGCCCGGCAGCAGCCTGACCCGACTACGCAGGAAGACATCGCCGTGCTGCGCGCCGAGATCGCCAGCCTGCGCGCCCAGCAGACCGAGCAGACCGGCGACGCCGACCGGATCACCCGGACATAACCGATCTGCTGTTGGCCGTCGGCCCACCGCGCCGTCGCGGACGGCCTGGGCGCGGAGCGGTCACTGCTCGTCGGGGTAGACGAACCGGCGGCGGGTTAGGTGTTTCGCGTCTGCCAAGGTCTCCTCGACGATGCAGTCGTGGCCGTCGAGGACCAGTTCGACGTAGCGGCCCTCGGCCGGGAAGCCCAACGCCAGCCGAGCCCTCGTGGTATCGGCGCGGACCGCAACGACCTGCGGAGCGACGCCGGAACTGTACGGCTCGGTCGCCACGAACGCCGCCCCGGTAAGGTGCAGCAGGGTCGGTTCAGGCCATGGGGTGGACGTGTCGCTGGTCACCGCCTCGTACACGATGATCTCGCCGGCCGTGTCCATCGCCTCGACCGCCCGGACCAGTCGCTCGGGCGCGGGCACGACCGGCCACGCCACCACCAGGCCCACCGTGCCACCCGGCCAGCCGCGGGCCTGTACGCGCAGGTTGAGCAAGTTCTCGCCCGTAATCCAGATCACCGGCGCGACGAAGCAACCCTCGCCGCATCCGCGCAGGCGAAGCTCCCGAGCACCCGCGCCGCCTGGCACTACGGTCGCGGCCAGCTCGTACCAGGGGGTCTCGCCGGCGGTGTAGTAGTCGCCGCGGCGGGGAGTGGACAGCCGCACCACCAGTTGCCCGTCGCTGGCCGCCACCGCCACGCCGACCTGTCCGGCCAGGGTCGCCAGCGGAAGCACCACCCCGACCGGTGGCGGCGGAGCCAGGACGTATGGGGCGTCGCGGGCCGGTGGGGTCGACACGAGTACCGCGGTTACGGCGAGCACTGCGGTGAGCAGCCCGGTCTCCACCCGGGTCGCGCGGGCGACGCCGGGGATGGTGTCCGGGCCCCGTCTCAGCCACCACTGCGCAGCCAGCGCCGCCGCTGCGGCGGCGGCGACCAGGCCCAGCTTGACCAGCAGGGTCCGGCCGTAGGTTGTGGTCGTCAGCGCTGGCAACGGGACCAGGATCAGGGCGGACACGACGCCGGTGGCCGCCACGACGGCGAACAGCCACGCAGCCCACCGGGCGTAACTGGTGACCGCCCACACCAGCGCCGGGCGCTGCGCCCGCCACGCCACCCCGGCCCGGACCACGTGCACCAGCGCCCCGACCCACAGGGCGGCGGCCGCTAGGTGCACCCCGGTCGCCAGCCCGCCCCAGCCCGCCGCCGCCTGTTCGGCGTGCGAACGGATGCCCTCGGCGACCGGCACCGCCAGCAGCGGCGCCCACGCCCAGCCCCGCCACCGGGTCACGGCCAACCCAAGTCCTGCGGCGAACCCGGCCGCCTCGACCAGCACGACCCGTCCCGAGGTGGCGGACAGCAAAGCCGAGGCGCCGGCATCCGCGACCAGCAGCGCCGCGAGCCCAAGTACGGCGGCCAGCCCTCCGGCGGCGCCCAGCCGGAACCACGCCGGCACCGGCGGCAGGCTTGCCCGTACCGCCCGGGCCGAGTCGGTGATCCGGGCGCCGACCACACCACCCAACCCCAGGGCCAGGCCGGCAAACAGCAGCCACCGCAGCCCCGCCATCGACCACGAGCCCACGATGCAGGCCGGCCTGCCCGGGCCGCCGCCGGCGTGCGGCCGGCGCGGCCGGGCCGGCGTCGGTCACGACGGCAGCGACGGCAACAACGACAGCGGCGGACAGGCGCTCAACATCGGCAGGAACTGGGCCGCCACCAGGAACGCTGCCGGCACAAACGCCAGCGCCGCGACACCGGCGCCGATCGCCACCTGGGACGCGCGGCGCAGCGGAACGGGCGGGGTCAACAGCCGGTTGAGCCGCTCCATGGCATCCCCGCCGGTGGCGGCCACCGAGCCAGCCAGCACGGGCGACGCCGGTACCGAGGATGTGGCGGCGGCGGTGGCGATGGTGACCATTGCTCGGGCGAGGCTGATCGGTGCGTGGTGTGATGTGGCCACCTCGTCGGCGCGCATCTCGACCAGCCGGCACAGCTGGCTGCGGGCGGTGCCGAACAGCAGCACCCGGGGGAACGCCTTCTCCAGCAGCCGTGCACCGTCGAGCAGCAGGTCGTGGCGGCCGGCCGCGTGCGCGCGCTCGTGGGCTAACACCGCCGCCAACTCCGGCCCGGTTAATGCGTGCACGGCGCCGGTGGTGACCACCACCCGCCGGCCGCGCCCGCCGACCACGTACGCGGCCGGTTGCGGGTGGTCCACCACGGTGGCTCCCAACTCGGGCGAGATCCGGCCAACCAGGGTGAGCATCTGCCGGTGCCGTTCGCGCGCGCCGCCGCCGCCCGTACCACCTGCATCGTGGTCACCGCCAGCCGGGCGACCAGACCCACCCCGACGAGGGCGACCGTCGTGGCGACCAGCCGACCGGCGAGCCCGTGACCGCCCTGAGCTGCCTGCACGCACCAGCGCCACATAGCACAAACGGGCGCGTCCGCCCCATGCCACGGCGCCACCCATGACACCACTGCGCCGGCGACGGCCGAGAGCACCGCGGCGAGCGTCGCGTACCAGGCGGCAATCCCCAGCCGCGGCGACCGGTACACCCAACTGGCCCGGGTCAACGCTCGCGGCGCCGATGCGGTGAGCACCGTTGCGAACAGCAGCAGATGCAGCCCGATCATCGCCGCGAGTTCTTCCGCTCGTAGGCCCTCAGCGCGGCACGCAACGCCGCCGTCTCCTCCGTGCTCATCTGCCCAATGAAGCTGACCAGAGCATGCGCAGGATCACCAGCTTCGTCGAGGGCGTCGCGCATCAACCGCGCTCCGTACTCCTCCCGGGAGGTGGTCGGCGTGAACCGGTGGGCCCTCCCGTCGGGCTCGCGGTCCAGCCAGCCCTTCTTGTACAGGTTGTCCATCACCGTCAACACCGTGTTGTAGGCGAGCTCGCGGCCCGGCCGCAGGTCGGTGAGCACCTCCCGGACCGTCGCGGGCTCACCCCTGGCCCACAACCGGTCCATGATCGCCGACTCGAGATCGCCGAACCCTCGCACTATGCCTCCTGCCGCCACACGTCCTAACCATCTTAGGTGTCGGCGACCGATCGTACCCGCCTCACCAATGGACCGACCTGCGGCGGGACCCGGATGGTGTGGTACCTGCTGCACGGCGACATCCTCAACGCTGCCCGCATGAACCTCGACGCTCTCAGCGGCGCACGGTTCGCCCTCTACCGTTGGTCCCATTTCCCCGTCAGCCCTTTGTCGTCAGGCGAGCGCACTGCCCTTCTGCCACTCGTCCCACGATAGGACCCAGTCGCCGAGACCGTTGCGGACGTCGAGGTTCTTGCCGGTGTTCTTCACGTCGACGATATCGCCGGCGCCGAATGTGTCGTAGAACCAGAAGATGTAGGCCGGGGCGACGTTGATGCAGCCGTGTGACGTATTGGCGACGCCGTGCTGGGGGATATTCCAGTCGGCCAGGTGGACGAACTCGCCGTCCGCGGAGATCCGCATGGACTTCTTGATGACGATGTCATAGAAGTTCGGCGACTTGGGGTCGCTGATGCCGAAACTCGCCGACGTCATCCGATACGCCTCGTACTTGAGTGTGAGCACGTGCGGACCGCTGTTGGTACGGAAGTCGACGATCGAGCCGTTGGCGGCACGCTCCGAGCTGTTCTTGCCCATGCTGATCGGGATGCCCGCGGTGACGTCCTTGCCGTTGACGGTGGTGACCTGCTGGCCGCCGATGTACACCTTCATCCGCTTGGTGTTGGAGTCCGCGATCGCGATCTTGGATCGGCCGATCGTGAAGGACGCGGTGCGGTCCTCCTGACCGTACAGGCCCCCACCGAGGTCCTTGCCGTAGACCTTGGCATCGACCTTGACCTTGGCGCCGGCCGGCCAGTACTCCTTTGGCCGCCAATGCACCTCGCGGCTGTCCAGCCAGTGCCAGGCACCTACGACGGGCGGATCGGTGGTCACGGTAAGCGTTCTTTCCGCGGCGGCCCTGTCTTTCACGACCTCGTCGAACCAGACGACGATCGGCTGCCCTACCCCGAACGTGCCACCGTCGAGCAGGGTGCCGACGTTGGCGCGCAGATAGGGCAGCGTGAAGTTCTCGGGCTTCACCGTCGTGAAGGCGCGGGTCTCCTCGAGGCGCTTGCCATCTGCGCCGACGCCGATGGCCGTGAGTGTGTACCTCTTGTTGTAGCCGAGATCCTCGGAGCTCTTCCAGTTCTCCTTCGTGGCGTCGAAATCACCCTTGACGATCTTGCCGGCGGGGTTGGTGAGGGTCACCGATTCCAAAGTGCCGCCAGTGATGGCCACCGTCACCGGATCCGTGGGCGACACGTTCGCGGCGTCGGGCGAGTGGCTCAGCACGAGCATTGGTCCGGACGTGGACTCACCGCCGCCGTAACCGCCCGGCGACTGCCGCCGTTCGCCGACCCCACCGCTGCATGCCGTGGTGACGCCGCGCCGGCTGGGCCGCATTGGCCAGATCATCGTTTCTCCCCTCCCCGTCACCTATCGTGCCCTCGGCTGTAGCAATGGTCGAGCGATGGTGGGTCTACGGCCACCTGCCTGGCAGAGTTGCGGCGCTTCTGTCCATTTGGCAGCTGCGCCGCTCGGCCTCGTTGTCGGTTCAATCCCAGGCCTGGTCGGCGTACCGGACGCCGACGAGCTGACGATAGCGTTTCGGGACCCTCTGCCGTGCGGCGGTGCGGGTCGGGTCGTGGTCCCCTAAGTACGTTAGTAGACTCTACGGATGTTCGGCCGATCGCAATGCAGTGCGTGCGTAACGGCGTGGCAATCCGAGGGGAGCGGCAATGGTCAAGGCGGCGAAGGCGACGTCGACGAGGGCCCTGGCCCGCCGGGCGGGCGCACGCCCGTCCCAGCGCCCAGCGCCATCAAGGCGGGTGCTATTGGCCGTGGTGGCGGCGGTGCTATTGGCCGTGGCGGCCGTCGTGTGGGCTGTCAACCGGGGCGGCGAGGTCACACCGGCTCCGGTCAGCATTGACCACGTGCACGGACTCGGCGTCAATCCCACGGACGGCGTGCTCTACGCGGCCGCGCACAACGGCGTGTTCCGGCTGCCGGCCGACGGGCCGGCGAGCAGGGTGGGCGACGGCCAGCAGGACACCATGGGCTTCACTGTCACCGGACCGAACCACTTCCTCGCGTCCGGCCACCCCTCGCATGAGGAGGGCGGGCCACCTCACCTGGGTCTGATCGAGTCCACCGACGGCGGCGTGACATGGAAGACACTCTCGCTGCAAGGCGGGGCCGACTTCCATGCGCTGCGCTACCGGCACGACACCGTATATGGATACAACTCGACCAACGGAGCGCTGATGGTCAGCCGTGACGGGGCGAGCTGGGAGAGTCGCGCGACAATCGCCCTGCGCGACTTCGCCGTCAGTCCGTCGAGCCCAGAAACTCTGCTTGCGACTACCCAAACAGGCCTGGTGAGTTCGACCGATGGTGGGCGCACGTGGGCAGGCGCCGGTGGCCCACCCGTGCTTCTGCTGGATTGGGAGCCGGAGGGTCGGCTGTGGGCGCTGACCGCCGCAGGCGAGGTGCTGCGTTCCGCCGACGCCGGCACGACGTGGACCAGCACCGGACGGATCGCCGGCGCGCCGACCGCATTCGCCGCCACCGGCGACGACCTTTATGTGTCGGTGAACGAACGCGGAATCTTCCACAGCAGCGACGCTGGGACGACATGGACTCAGCGCCACCCCTGAGGGATCGGCCGGGCCTGATCCTTGGCACGGACTCGCCAAGCTACGGGCTCAGCCGGTCCTGCCGAAGCTGCGGAGGGGACGGCAATCGCCGAGGCCCATCGGGTGTTGTGATCCGGTGGTGCGCTGCTGCTGGCCGGACGTGGCCGTGCCGGACGCCGTGGCCGGCCGAGCCCAGCGACTGTGCCGTCGGGGACGGACCGTTTCGAGCTTCCGGCGGCGCTCTCCGTGTGGGGCTTTACCGGGCACGAGCGCGGCGGCCGCGTTCGCGCGTGATACCGCGTGGTGGCCCGACGCTGACCGCCACCGACGCAGGGACCTCGGCTCGTCGTTCACCGTCATCGCGACCCGTAGCGGACGTGGCGCGCCTCCGCGCGCCACAACGGTAGGCGCCGAGCCAGGACAGCACGATCACCGCGCCTGCCAGCATCCGCGCCCGCTCGGCGTGGCGCGCCGGATAGAGCACGCCCTCGATGTACGTGTCGATGAAACCCCGCGGCAGGCCGGGCTGGCCGGCGCCGCGTCGTAGACGATCCTCGACGTAGGTCAGTGGGCAGTTCGTTCCGGCCGCGATCAGCACCACGCCCCAGCCCACCGCTACCAGGTGCACCGCGATCGCCTTGGTCCAGCGCCAGGCAAAAGGGCCTCGGCTGCGGAAGGGCTGTCCGGCACGGACCGCACGGCCTGTGGCGTGCTCCCTTGTTAACCGTTGGCCTAGCGTCGCCTGCGCCCGCACCGGCCGGGCAGGGCTGAATGTCACCCACCACCGGTGCTATCGGCCTTAGTAGCCAGCCTTTGCGCTGATGTTCTCTCAGCGCGCCGATCGGCGCAGGAGACCTCATCTGCTCCGCAGGCCTCGCGTTACACGCCCTCGCCTAGCCCACGTCGCCGTTCGCTCCATCGGTCCACGGTGGACCACCATCGGTTCGCGACCTTGGGCCTGCTGGGGCGGGACGTCCGGCCCTGTACGGTGGCACCCGGTGGCCGCATCCTGGCACCGTGAGCACGGGATCGATTCTCATTGCTGGTGGGTACGGCGTTGTGGGCAGCCGGATCGCCGAGGACCTTGCGGTTGACTTTCCAGGCAGGGTCGTCGTGGCGGGACGCGATCTGGAGCGGGCGGATGCGACTGCGGCGGCGATCGGACGCGGGGTGCGGGGTCGCAGGGTCGACGTGACCGTGGCCGCATCGATCGTGGCAGCCCTGGACGGCGTCGCGGTCGCGGTCAACTGCATTGACCAGCCGGACCGTGGCCTGCTGTGGGCGTCGATCGAGCGGGGGCTGGCGTACACCGACATCACGCCCCACCTGACCGACCTTGGACGCGAAGCCGAATATGAACGCGTCGCCGCGGCCGCCAAGGCGTCCGGATCAAGGGTCCTGCTGGGCGCGGGGCTTGTACCCGGCGTATCCAGTGTGATCGTGCGCGCCCTCGCGGACACCATCGGTGGCGCGGACAGCATTGAGACCGCATTGCTGCTTACGGCGGACGACGTGTCCGGGCCGGCCTCGTTCGACTATCTGCTGCGGGAGTTGGCGATGCCCTTCGACGTGCACGTGGACGGCGTCGACCGGCCGGCGCGCGCATTCACCTCCCCGCGCGTCGTCGAGTTCCCGGCCCCGTTGGGGTCTCGCCGCGCGTACGTCTTCCCCTTCTCCGACCAGGTGCTCTATCCGCGCACGATGGGCGCACGCACCGTTTTCACAAGACTGTCGATCGACCCGCCCGGGGTGAGCCGGCTGCTGGCACTCTTGGTCCGCACCGGTGGCACGCGCGTCGTGGCACGGGAGCGCGTTCGTGCCGCGCTTGCCCGGCTGCGCGGAAGCCGAAGCACGCGGACCGACGCGCCGTACGCGCTGCGCGTCGACGTGGCGTACGGCGGGCGCTCCGCCCATGCGACGTTGACCGGCCGCGGTCAGGCTCATGCGACGGCCGCCGGCACGGCCGCGGTAGTGCGCTCGTTGGCGGGCGGCGAGGTCGCGGAGCCGGGCGCCTGGATGCCCGAACAGGTGATCGCCCCGTCACGGTTCTTCGAGCGGCTCGCGCGCGCCGGTGTGCGTGTCCAGATCTCCGCAGGAGAGCCGGAGGCTTGACGATATTCGTCTCTTGGATCTGGGTGGCCGGTGCTGTGACCGGGGGAGGGCTGCTCCGCGCCGTCGCGGTAGCTTAGCCAGCTAGCTCGTGGCTCGGTCTGCGGACGTGTTGGCCTGGTTCTCGGCGCGAGGGCGGTTTATGCCGGTTTCGTAGGCGAAGATCACGGCTTGGACCCGGTCGCGAGGGCTGAGCTTCATCAGGATCCGCTTCACGTGGGTTCTGATCGTCGATTCCTCGACGACGAGCGCGGCCGCGATCTCGCGGTTGGATAGGCCCCGAGCGATGAGCTCAAGAACCTCCCGCTCGCGGGGTGTCAGGTCATCGAGCTTGGCCTGGTTGGCAAGCTAAGGGGTCGGCTGCTGGGCCATGCGATCGATCACGCGGCGGGTGACCGACGGCGAGAGCAGCGAGTCACCGGCGGCGACGACGTGCACCGCCGCGATCAGCTCCTCGGGTCGTGTGCGCTTGAGCAGGAAGCCGGAGGCGCCGGCGCGTAGGGCGTCGAAGATGTAGTCGTCCTGCTCGAAGGTCGTGAGTATCAGGACCCTCACTTCCGGGGCGGCCCGAGACAGCTCACGGGTGGCGCCAATCCCGTCGAGGTTGGGCATGCGAACGTCCATCAGGACGACATCCGGCTCGAGGCGGCGGGCTCGCTCGACGGCTTCCCGTCCGGTCGATGCTTGGCCGATGATCTCGATCTTGGGATCGGCGGTGAGGAGCTCGATTAGCCCGGCGCGCATCAGGTCGTCGTCTGCGATGAGCACGCGGGTCACGCGCGGTGACCTCCGTAAGGAATCCGGGCGCGGACCCGAAACGCGCTGTTGGCGCGTTCTGCGTCAAGGCTGCCGCCGAGCAGGGTCGCGCGTTCGCGCATGCCGATCAGTCCGTGACCCCCGCCGCGCCGCGCCGCGCCGTCGGTCAGCACAGGGTTCGTAACGGTGAGCTCGACCGCCTCGTTGGCAAACGCAAGCTCGATCCGGGCGCTGCCCGCTCCATGGTGGGCGGCGTTCGTGAGCGCCTCCTGGAGAATCCGGTAGGCGGCCTGGTCGGCGGCGCCTCCGCAATCCTCGGGTTCCTCGGCATCCAGGCCGCCAGCCTCGCGGCTCCCTGGTGGACCTACCTGGCGGTCGCCGCTGCCGGCCTCGCCCTGCCACTGTTGATGGCCCTGATACCGCTGGTCAAACAAGCCGCACCACCGTACGGGCGGCTATCGACCACCATGGCCTTGGCTCGACGCCTGGCGCGGCGACTGGCGTCCTGGCCCGGCTGAGTCGCATTCGCCGCCTCGACCGTGGCCTACTCATGGCGCTGCGCAACACCATCCGGCGTCCCGCCCGGTTCCTGCTCTCCGTTGGTCTGCTCGCGAGTGCGGGCACGGTGTTCGTCGCCGGAATCTCCCTGAGCTCCGGTGTCCAGGCGATAGATGAACAGACAAAGGAGCAGCGCACCTGGGATGTCGACGTGCAACTGGCCAGCCCGTCCTCGGTGGACGAGGTCACGACCATGATGCAGCGGGTGCCCGACGTCGACCGGGTCGAGGGCTGGGCCGTCGCGAAGGCCGGCGTTGCCGGGCCTCAACAGATCCCCGTCACCCGCACCTACCCCGACCAAGGACACGGCGGCGTCGCGGTTACCGCCATACCCGCGGGCACCACCATGTTCACACCCCCCCAAGCTGCTGGAAGGCCGCTGGCTGAACCCGGCTGAAACCGGGGCGGTCGTGCTCAACCAGATAACCCGCACCAACACGGTTCCCGACGTCCAAGTCGGTGACACCGTGCAACTATTCGTTGGTGGACAGCCCACCACATGGCGTGTCGTTGGAATCGTCGAAGAAAGGGAGGGCGGTGGTGGCGGCGCGTACGCGACCGCCGTGGGTTTGGCCGACGCCATGGGGCAGCCACAGCGGGTGAACAAACTGCGCATCGCCACCGACAGCCACGACGAGCAGACCCGCGCAGGCGTCGCCGACGCCGTAAACAAGATCCTCACCGACGCCGGGATCGAGGTGCAGTCCGCGGCGTCGGTAAGCCGCAGCGACGCCGTCTCCGAGGGGCACCTCGGCCCCATCATCATGATCCTGCTGGCCATCGCCGTCGCCATGGCCGTGGTCGGTTGCATCGGCTTGGCCTCGACGATGAGCGCTGACATCCTCGAACGGACCCGCGAGTTCGGCATCATGCACGCTATCGGGGCACGCCCCAAGACTGTGCGCCGCATCGTGGTCGCCGAAGGCGTCTTCCTAGCCCTCGCGAGCTGCCTGGCGGCGGTCATCCCCACACTTGGACTCACGGCAGTCATGGGCGCAGGGCTCGGCAACCTGTTCATGTACGCGCCGCTGCCCTTCCGGGTCTCCATCCTCGCCGCCGGCATTTGGATAGCACTCGTCACACTCGGCGCCGTACTCGCCACCGAAGCAGCAGCAACCCGTGCCTCCCGCCTCACCGTCCGCGAAGCCCTCGCCTACCTGTGACGCGCTCACCGACGACGAGGACTCGCGATGGATATACAGCGCGCCACGAAGGCGATTGCAAAAGAGGCGCACATCGACACCATCATGTGCGCCGGGCACGGGCGCGGTACCCCGAAAGGTCCCCGCCCTGGGTGGGGAGCCACGCGAAGCAGAACCCGGGGAGATTCGGAGAGCGTCATACCGCGACGACCCCTTACCCCATCACCAGTCATGCCCCGCTGTCGTGCCGGCCGGGCGACGGCCGCCGGCATCGCAGCCACACCGCTCATCGACGCGATCGCCGGCCTCTACCAGGCGATCCAGGCCGCCCCACTTGGCGCACACCGCGGTCATGTGCAACATTCCTACCCTGGATAGTAGGACTTTGGACCCTGGTCAAGTGACTTCGCATGGGGCGTAGGTTTTGATACGTCGGCGACGCCGGCTGTCAGCATTCGGGCGCCCCTTCTGGCTTCGCCAACGCAACCGTACGCCCAGCGAAGGGAACCCGGACGTGGATGAACGCAAGGAGCGCAGCACCGTAGTTCTCGACGTGCGCGGGATGCAGTGGGCGTCGGAGCAGAATGTGGTGGCCGCCACGCTCGGTCGCCGCCCGGGTGTATTGGAGGTCGAGGTCAACCCGGTCGCGCAGAACGCGACAGTGACCTATGACCCGGCGTCGACCTCCGTGGCCGAGCTGCGTCGCTGGGTGACCGAGTGCGGCTACCACTGCGCGGGGCAGTCAGTGCCCTCCCACGTGTGCGACCCGATGGCCGAGCCGGATCCGCCCGAGCCCGGCGACGGCCACCCCGTCCCGGCCCCGCCCCAGCCGCATGCCGACCACGCCGCCGACCACACGGGCACCGCTGTACAGCCCAGGCACGGCGACCACGCCGGCCATGCCCCGCAAACGAAGCACGCCGACCACACCGCGCCCCACAAGGCCGACGAGGAGTTGCCCTCCCCGCATGACGTGATGGGCCACGGCGGCCACGGCGCTATGTCCATGGAGGCGATGGTCGCCGACATGCGTAACCGGTTCCTCGTGGCTGCGCTGTTCTCCATCCCCATCGTGATCTGGTCCCCGATCGGCACCGATGTCCTCGGTCTGGACCTGCCGGTCCCGTTCGGGCTACGCCGCGACGTATGGGCGCTGCTGCTGAGCCTGCCGGTCATCTTCCACTCGTGCTGGATCTTCTTCGACGGCGCGGTACGGGCGCTGCGGGCCCGCACGCTGGACATGATGGTGCTGGTCGCGGTCGCGGTCGGCGCGGGCTGGTCGTACTCGCTGGTGATCACTCTCACCGGCGGGGGTGAGGTGTTCTACGAGGCGGCCACCGTGCTGGCCGCGTTTGTTCTGCTCGGGCACTGGTTCGAGATGCGCGCCCGCGGTGGCGCCAACGACGCCATCCGTACCCTGCTCGACCTCGCCCCGCCGAAGGCGCTCGTCCTCCGCGATGGCGAGCCGGTCGAAGTGCCAACCGCCGAGGTCGCCGTCGGCGACCTGCTGCTGGTCCGGCCGGGGGCGAAGGTCGCCGTCGACGGCGTGGTGGAGGAGGGTGAGAGCGAGGTCGACGAGTCGATCGTGACCGGCGAGAGCCTGCCGGTGCACAAGGCACCCGGATCGACCGTCATTGGCGCCACCATCAACGCCAACGGCACCCTGCGGGTGCGGGCCACCAAGGTTGGCGCCGACACTGCCCTGGCGCAAATTGTCAAGCTGGTCCAGCAGGCGCAGAACTCCAAGGCCCCGGGTCAACGCCTGGCCGACCGGGCCGCGTTCTGGCTGGTCTTCGTCGCCCTCATCGGCGGCGGCCTCACCTTCGCGGTCTGGCTGCTGGCCACCGACCGGCCGGCCAGCGCGGCGGTCCTGTTCGCCATCACCGTGGTGGTCATCACCTGTCCGGACGCGTTGGGTCTGGCCACCCCCACGGCGATCATGGTCGGGACCGGGTTGGGCGCCAAACGCGGGGTCCTGTTCAAGAACGCGATCGCGCTCGAGACCTCCGCCCGCATCCAGGTCGTCATCATGGACAAGACCGGCACGCTGACCAAGGGGGAGCCCGAGGTAACCGACCTCATCGCCGATGGGATCGACGAGGACGAGCTGCTGCGGCTGGTCGCGGCGGTGGAGCGGGAGTCCGAGCACCCCCTCGCCGAGGCGATCGTCCGGTACGCCGACACCCGCGACCTGGCCCCGGTGCGCGCCGAGCGGTTCGAGAACGTGCCCGGCCACGGCGCCATCGCCCACGTGGCCGGCCGGCGGGTCGTGGTGGGCAACCGGCGGCTGCTGGAACGGGAGGGCATCGACTTGGGTGTGCTGGCCGCCCGACGGGACGAGGTCGCCGAGGGCGGCCGCACCGCTGTGCTCGCCGCTATTGACGGCAAGCCCGCCGCCGTCATCGGCATCGCCGACGCCCCCCGCGAGACATCCGCACCCGCAGTCGCCGCATTGCATGAGATGGGGATGGAGGTGGTCATGCTCACCGGCGACAACCAGGCCACGGCGGCACGCATCGCACAGCGGTTGGGCATCGACACCGTCATCGCCGAGGTACTGCCAAGTGACAAGGCCGCCAAGATTGCCGAGCTGCAGGCGTCCGGTCGCAAGGTCGCCATGGTTGGCGATGGCGTCAACGACGCCCCCGCCCTTGCCCAAGCCGACCTCGGCATCGCCATCGGTGCCGGCACCGACGTCGCCATCGAGACCGCCGACGTGGTGCTCATGCGCTCCGACCCGCTCGACGTGCCCACGGCGCTACGCATCGGCCGCGGGACGCTACGCAAGATGCGCCAGAACCTCGGCTGGGCCATCGGGTACAACGCCATCGCGCTGCCCATCGCGGCCGGGGTGTTCGAGCCCGCGTTCGGCCTCGTGCTGCGCCCCGAGATCGCCGCGCTGTCCATGTCCGGCTCGAGCCTGATCGTCGCGGTAAACGCACTGGCACTCAAGAGGCTGCGCCTGCCGACCACGGCGACGGCGGAACCTGCCCCGCACACCAACGGTGGTTAGCCCCGGAGCCGAGCGGCCCGGCCCGCGGCGCTGCTGCACCAGTTGCTCCGCGACCGCGGCGGTCGGGGACTCCTGGTGACGCGCCGAGTACGGTGCCTGTCGCCCGCGGACATGGCACGACTCGCTGTGGTGGGAACCTATCGGAGGCGCGTGCCTCTGTGTCGACAGGTAGAAGGAGGTGCGGCCACATGAAATCACTGAAGCTCGTCCTTGCCGTAGCGCTCGTCGGGCTGGCCACACTTGTGCCAGCCATACCTGCCCAAGCCGGCGGATGGGCGCTAACCTTCATCGATCCAATGGACGAACGGACTACGATGCAGCCGGCAACCACGTACTCGATCACGTACTGGGTGCTGCAGCACGGCAACCACCCGTTCGAGGGGAAGCTGGGCACGACCGGCCTTAAGTTCGCCAATGCCAGTGGTGACCAGGTGATGTTTGAAGGCGTCGCGCTTGCCGAGCCGGCGCACTATCGCGCCGAGGTCCGGCTGCCCTCGGTCGGACTGTGGCGGACTACCGCGGTGCAGGGATTCTTCGCCCCATACGAGATCGGCCTGCTCAGCGTACCGGGCCGCATTGCCGTGTATCCCGCGCCGCGGCCGAGCGATCCGGTTGGGCACGGGCACGGCACGTACTGGGGCGCAATCCGGCCACCCGGGTTCTGCGCCGACAGCCATTCGACCGAGACGACCAGCGACGTTACCCCACTCGCAGGCACACCGGCAGCCGGCACGTCGCCAGCGGAGCGGGGCACGACGCGGCCCATCTTGATGGCGGGCCAATTCGTAGCGGGTGTGGCAGCGATCGTAACCGTTCTCCTGCTGGTGCGGCGGCGAGCCACCCGACGACCAAGCGTGCCGACTCCACCCTGACCCGACCGATCTTGTCGCTTGTGGACGATCCAATATGGTTGTGCTGGACGTGAACTGGACAAGTGTGCCGGCCGGACGTTCTGACCGCGACCGCGCTTCATCTCTTCTCTGTCTGCTCTTCTTAGCCGGGAGGGACGCGCCGAGGGTGCGCGGCGCCTTGATGCTGTCCTGCGGTGATCGTTGAACTCTCACATATGAGTCGACCACACCACGGCTCGACATCGATGCGGAGCACGCCAACGATGGTGCCGCCTTGGGCGAGGGTGACCAGCCATTGGCCGGCGTCGCTGAACAGCGCGTATCCCAAAGCATCTGCGCCCGCAGGCATCGGCTTGAGGGTTGCGACGGGATCGCCCAGCTCCTGGAGTTGTTGTGCGGTGTACGGCGGAGTCGGCAGGGTGCTGGGGTCGCGGGTGTAGTTGAAAGGAAGGATTCTTCCGTCGATGCAGCGGTATCCACGCAGGACGACGGGCTGTGGCGAGTCGTGAACCGCGTGAATGATCATCTTAGTGGGATAGCCCGCCCGGTATGGATACGGGTGGAAGCTAAGCGGGCCGACGCTGGGCGCGCCAGGCTCCCCAACATGGACAGGGCGGTTGGTCGATGCGATCGCGTTGGGATGTCGGCATGCCGAGGCGATGTCAACAGCCGTCGGCGCTGCCGAGATCGGCGGCGTGCTGGACGGGGGTGCCGTCGGACGACTGGTGCAGCCTAGGGTGATGACCATCAGGGCTGTGAGCACGCCGGAGACGGCCATCGATCGCCTCCCTGGGTGCCTAGCGAGCCGGCCGACCATCCTCGCACCCAACCTGGCGATATGACCTTGACACGGCCTGCAAGGGAACGCCCTAAGCGCCATAGCCGATTGCACCACGGCCCGGAGCGCCGCGCTTTGCACGGCGCCTTTATCCTCTAGCAAGTCCAATGCCGCGGTGCACAGCCCGGGCAACTTGCCCGGACATGACAACAACCCGGCGACCGTAGGATGTTCGGCTGGTCGAGGAGGCCTCGGCGGATCCCTATATCCTGCTAGTGACAAGCGTTCCGGCGCCGTTCACCGACGATGCCGGGCTTGCCTTCATTGCCCGTCAGCACGCCCGTGCCCGAGACGGCGTCGGTTGCTCAATCGCGATCGCGGATCACACCACCGATTGCGCGGCGGGGTCGACCGGCCTGTGCCCGCGCGATCTCGACGATGGATGCGCCTCGATCGGCTATTGGGTCGTGCCCTCGGCCCGAGGCCACCATGCTGCCGAACACGCCTGCGTGCGGTCGTCCGATGGGCGCTCGACATGCTCTGGATCCCACGTCTGCAGCTGTTCGTCGAGCCGGCGAACACCGCTTCGATGCGCACCGCGCAGCAGGCCAGCTTCGTCCAGAACGTCGCGCAGGCGTTCCCTTACCCCACACTGGATCTAACCCGGCTGCGTCTCCGACAGGAGAAACGGGGTTGCAATGGACACCCTCCGGGTCCTACCGAGCCGGAAGCTCTCCTTAACGCTGCGCCGCGAGACTGTCAAACCGGTCCTCCGCCGGCGGGGAAGTGGGCAAATGCTGAGGAATTGTCAGACCTGTGAATCGGATAGGTGTTAGTTAGGCCGTCAGCAGCGAGATGCCGTAGCGTCGCTGCCCGTCCTGGGCGGCCACAGTCAACACCGCGTGTGCCGTCCCGACCGACGCGTCAACCTTGGCCTTCACGTGAGATCCTCAACCGATCATTTGGAAGGTACGCCCTTCCCGATCTATGTACACGTCTCAAGCGTTTTCTCGATCACGCCTCACATGTGGCTATGCTTCGAGCATGCATAGCCGTGAGCGTCGGCGCAGGACTGCCCTGCAAAAGCGTGGTGGCATGTTGCTGGTCGCGCTGGTCGTCGCACTTGGTGGCTGCAAAGCGGTGGAACAGGAGAGCGCGAACTCGCCGGCGCCAACGTCTGAAGCCAGCGCGGAGCCAGGCATTACGCGCTGCTCTGACATTGAGGACGGAACGCCGCCGCCAGACGTCGAAGTGGATACGGTGCTCTATCGCGAGCACGGTCGGCTGACGTTCACGTATCTGGTTCCGGGAACGGGCCAAGATCGAAGCCTTACGATTGAGTACGAGACGGATACGGACTGCCGGGCGAATCCGCGGCTCAATCGACTGATCGAACACGTCCTAAACGCCGGATGACCTGCATCCAGTCCGACGCAGCGCGCATCGCGCAGTTGTTGGCATCGACCCGATTCTGAGCTAGGACCTCGGGGACCGAGTTATCGATTCCCGCGACGGTCCCTTCGCCCATGCGTAGGCCGCGTCGCCGGCGCCGGCCTCGCGGAGCAGTCGAAGCACCTGGCCAAGGCTGCAGACCACGACGACGAACCCGCCTCGGACGCGATCCACCGACGGGAGCACGTCTAGACATTCGCCTGCTCTCGCGAGTAGGTCAGCCTCGGTTCGCGTGCCGACTTGAAGGGAGATGGCGCCCATATGCGGGCCGATGCCGTGTAGCAGCATCGCCATCCGCCACAGCCCGACGGCAGCACTGTGCCGGTCCTTCTCGGACATTTGGTGGGCGCGGTTGCGTACGGCCGTAGGACGATCCCAAAGAGTTGCCGCGTCGCGCCAAGCGACGGTGAGGCTCCTGTGAACGCGGTGGTAAAGCTCCGCGGGCACGTCGACACAGACCAGGGTGGGCTGCGGGGAACCAGTGGGCGGCTCGACCCGCCGGACGGTTGCCCAGGTCAGACACGACAAGAGCCGGGCCAGCTCCGGGAAACCGGTGGTCCGCGGTTCCGTCGACACGGCCCCGTACGCGATGCCCGCGGTTGGATTGACGATCAGGGCCGGTCTCCTTTCACATCGGGTGATCGACGGCACGGCAGGTCACGCGGCGATGTGCGACATGACGAGCGCGAGGCCTCAACGTTGTCGCATTGATCATCGCGGCACCTCTCCCGTCGCGCAACAAGCGAACTGCGACGTACAACTGCCAGGGGTGGTAGCGCGAGCAATCTACTACTTCATGTAGGACCCATGCGGGCACAACTGGTACCATCCTGCGCGACGCCTCTGGCAACGCTTTGACCCGACGTGCGATGGGGCGCGGCGCCGCCCCGGACAAACCGGGACGGCGCCTCGCGTTGGTTGCCCGGGCCGGTCAGGGCCCTGTGTAGCGGAAGATGTATAGGCCGAGGTCGCGGTCGCTGGCGGCCACGTATTCCTGCCCGTTGTGCTGGAAGACCTGAACGCCCCAGAAGTTGTTGCCACCCTGGTCGATGAAGTGGCCCACCTCCTGGAGTTGGCCACCGACGATCCGGGTAACCCGGAACCCGCCGGCGTAGTAGGAGTAGTACGCCAGGTCGGCCTGGGTCGGCGACGTGGCCACCTCGTGCACCGACAGGTCGCCGAAGCCTGTAGCGAAGGCCGGGTTGTGCGCCTCCGGTATCGCGTAGGTGTCGAGCTCGGCCATGGTGACGCGGTCAAACAGGTGCACGTAGCCCCAGCCGTCGAAGGACGACGAGAAGGTCAGCGTGTCGCCGACCGTACCCAGCGCCACCGGAAGCTGAGCGGGTCCGGTGCCGGCAAGGCAGTCCGCGTTGCTGTAGGGGGAGTTGAAGATGGCGAAACCCTGGCCGCGTGGGGCCACGCCGAAGGTCGGGATGTTGCCGGCCACGCTCATGCCGAGCGAGCCGTCACACGCGTCGGTGCCAGTACGGTTGAAGATCAGCACGGCGTCGTAGCCGCCGGCCGCGATGACGCTGGCGACCTTCTCAGTGAACAGGCAGACGCCACGCTCTACCACCGCGATATCGACAGTGTTGGGATCCCCGGCGGGCACCGCGGGATCGCCGGGGCAGGCGCGCCCGGCGAACTTGGCCGTACCGGTGATCGTCTGTCCAGGTGTGAGCTGCGTCGTGTCACTACCCTGAGAGGCGTTGATCGCCGTACCGTCGGTCACATTCTGCGCGACCAGCGCGAACGGCCCGAAGTCCTCATCGGCGCCGATCACGTACTTGTTGTCGAACGTGAACTCGGCCTCGTGACCATTGCCCTCCGGATCCACGATGAAACCGCTCTCCGCCGCCTCCGGATCCGGGAACGTGAAGTCGCTCTGGGCCACCAGCGAGATGTTCGTCGGGTCGGTGACGTCGATCTGCAGGTAGCCCGCGTCCCAGTACGACGCCAACATGATCTGCCGGCCACCGATCTGCTTCACCACCATGTCGTGCAGGAAGATCTCGTCCAAGCCCGGCTGCGTGATGCTCGGGAACATCTGATCGAGGTCGTACTCGGCCAGGCGGAATGCCTTCTTCGGGTCGGTGATGTCCATGATGTCGACATCGAGGCCTTCCTCGTTGTCGACGATGACCGCGTAGGCCTTGTCGCCCGCGTCCCACGCGAAGACACTGTGGATCTCGTTCGCGGCCTTCTTACCCTGGCCCGCCACGTCCTCGTCGCCGACGCCCTCGGCCAGCGGGGTGGGGTGCTCGGGGTTCGTGACATCGTAGATGTTCATGCCGCCGAAGCCGGCCTTGTCCTTGCACTTCTCGTTGTTGGTGACCAGAATGTCGCCGTTGAACATGGGCGTGTCGATGTGCAGGGCCTGCACGCCCTCGCCGGGGTAGCTGCCCTCCTTCGCCACGATGAAGGCGACCTCCTTGGGCGCGGCCGGGTTGCGCACGTCGACGACGTGAACGCCGTTGTACTTGCAGGTCACCACACCCCATGCGGCGAGGTAGGCGAAGCCGTTGAAGACGCCGACATCAGCGATCTTCTCAGGTACGACGTTCTTCATAGCGAGCTTGCTGACGAGCTGGACGTTGCTGCTCGAGGCCGGCAGGTGACCGGCAGTGCCACCATGCTGATGACCGTCGTGCGTGACCTTGGCGTTGTCAATGGCGCCGTCGAACGTCGTGGCGCCATCGTGGGCGGAGGCCGGCGAAAGTACCGCGACCGTGAGGGTTAATGCTCCTGCGATGACTCCGGCGACCGTCAGACGCCTTCGCGTGCGCGTCATTGCACACCTCCGGGGGGAGTGACACGACTGGTTCAGATAGGAGGGGAGTCTACGACGTCGCGTAGTGGATGCCCAGCCGCAATGGAACGCGGATTTTCGGAACCCCCAGCAGATGAGGTGAGATGAGCACACGACCATCCCACAACGGACCTGCACCGGCCCGTCGCCGCCCGCTGTCGCGCGTCTCGTTCTCTTAAGCGGCGAAACCGCCGCTGCCGTTACTCGTGCCCGCTCGGCAGGTAATCCGGCCGCGCGAACCGCCACGCCCGGAGTGCGACGACAAAACGTCCAATATGGGTAGGCCTCTCTACACGCTCAACTCTCCGATGCCATGTGTCTACTACGTGCCATCGTTCACGGCCCTTTTGCTCGAATGGGCTGGCGAGGGCGTCCGGTTCGCCCTCGCCAGCCGGCTGGGCCGTCGCTAATCGATGGTGAACTCGATGGTCTGCGGGTTGAGGTGATCGATCTTTCGGGCGCCCGCGACAGTCGAGGAGCTAAGGTTCCAGACGAGCAGCCCGCGGGTGATATCCGACTCGTAGATGCGCCCATTGTACCAGTACGTCGACCAGTCTCCGCCGAGGATGAGGCGGTTCGGGTCGAGTGGGGCCGGGTCGGCGAAGGCGATCTCTGAGGCGTTGGCCGGGTCGGTGAAGTCGACAACGCTGATGCCCGACTGGTAGTTGCCCGCAACCAGCACGTGGCGGTCCCGCAACGGAACCACGTTGTAGTTGTGCCAGGTGCAGTTCTCGGTCGCGGTCTGCGGCCGTGGATGCAGGATGGTTCCGAGCGCGGCACCGGTACGGGCGTCGAAGAAGAAGAGCGTCCGATCGGTGATGCTGCTCGTCGACTGGCAGCGAGCCTGGCCACCGCCGCCCGGCTCGTGCCCAAAGATGAGCACCTGGCCGTCCCAGGTGAACGCGGCCGAGTGACCGATCGTCACGCCTGGGACCACGACGCTGTAGAGGACGACCGGGTTCTCCACCGTGCCGCCCGAGGCCCCGGCGAGGCTGAGGACTGTGAAGCCGTTACCGCCGGCGCAGGCGGCTAGCATCGCATCACCCAGGATGACCCCAGTGTCGTGGCAGCTGCGGCCGGTCGGCACCCGGTGCAGGAACGTGGCGGCCGACGGGTCGTCGAGCGGGATCTTCACGATGTCGATGCCTGGGCACAGGCCGCTCGAGGCGCTGTTGTAGACGTACAGCGCACCGCCCGCGATATCCGGCACGAGGGTGGCCGTATGCGAGCCGCAGCCACGCATCGGCAACGTGGCAGCGTTCATCGTCACCGACGTGACCAGTTGCGGATTGGTGCGGTCGCTGATGTTGAACAGGTGCAGGCCCTCAAAGCCGAGGGCGACCGGCTGGCCGTCGCAGGTCGCGCCCGCCGGTGCCGGCGAGTTCCAGGACCTGATGACCAGGTTCTCCCAGATCAGCACATCGCCCTGGTTACCGGCGCAGTCGCGGTAGTCGATTAACTCCACGGGGTTGTCCGGCTCGGTGATGTCGATCAACCGGAAGCCGTCATAGTTGCCGTGGACTGCGAGCTTGCCCCAGAACGCGAGATCTGAGTTCGCGGTGAACGGGTTCGCCGTGTTCGCCCGGGCCGAGAACCCCATCGGGTGCATGTTTTGGGTGTAGGTGAAGGTGCTGACGGCGTCCAAAGGCGCCGCCGAGGCCGGCGCCGCGAACGCGAGGCCGCCCGCGACGATCACCGCTAAGAGCATTGAGCGGATCATTCGTGCCATGCTGTCCCCCTTAGGTTTGTGGCGACGCGAGGTGGCTCGTGGCCGGCGCGTCGCCGGTTTCTGCCGTGCGTCCGTCGTCCGTGCGCCCGGGGGGTCCTGGATGCGCGAACCGTGGCCGGCATGCGTATACAAATCAGTTAGGACTCGGTTCCGGCCGACTTGTCGAGCCGTACCGCGTCGCCGAGATTGGAGTTGCCCTCCAGGAACCGGAGGCTGTCGATCTCGTTGGCTCGGGGACCGTCGTAACGGAGGATGTAGAGGCCGTTTCGGATGTCGACGATGTACACAAGGCCACCGGCCACGATCGGGTAGCTCCACATCACGACCTTGTTCGGGCCCCGGCTCAGTGCTGGGTCCTCGGTGGCGACCGAGGCCAGTGGCGTCGGGGAGAACCAGCCCGCCTGCGCCGGCCGCCCGGGGTCGGAGATGTCGACGGCCTGCAGGCCGCCCGAGTGCCAGGCGATCAGCGCGAGGTTGCGGGTCAGGGTTGGGTTGTGTGACGAGTAGCTGGTGAACTGTTCGGTTGCCGGATCGTCCTCGGGTCCGCCGCAGAAGGCCTGCTGGTTGGCCGGCAGACGGTACTCGCCGATGATGTGCGGGTGCTTGGGCTGTGCGGTCTGGATCAGGCGTGCCCATCCCCACGGACAGCCGAAGCTGGGCACCGTGAACGTGCCGTACACCTCGTCTGTGGTCAGCGCGAATGGTCGCCCGGGCACCTTGACCGCCGAGTGCGACTCGGCACACGACTTTACGCACCCGCCATCGGCTGTACCCCACCGAGGTCGATCGTCGACCGGCGTGAGCAGTTTGTCGTTGAGCGACAGGGTCCCGCCCGTCGGCAGATCCCCAGCTGCTACGGCGCTCGTGTCGAGCACCAAGAAATGCCCGCGCAGGTACGCCAGGTAGGTTCGCCTGCCGTCGGCGCTGACCCCGATCGAGTGAAGCGCCAGGTCGAAGTCGTAGTTCGCGGGGCTGGCAGCGCCCGGATAGAGCTGGTTCCAGTTTCCCTTTGCGACCTCGGTGAAGATCCCCTCGCGGGCGCGGCTTATGTCAGTGATGAGTAGGTTTGCAGTTTGTGGGTTGACCGAGCTGGTTGGCGTGGACAGCCACAGCAGCGCCCGGCCAGGCGTGGCAGGGTCGAGCCACAGGAACATCTCGTGTGGCTTGCGGGACGGCACATACGTCGCTACCAACGGCGGATCAACGGGGTTGGCGGCCAGATCGAAGAACTTGATGCTGAACACGTCGGCGCTCGGCGGGCACGCGTGGATGACCGCGCTGCACCGGAAGTACATGACCATCAGCAGCCCTTGGTTGGGCCAGACCCGCAGCTCACGGGAGGTCTGGCCACGGTTAACGCCGGTCGTTAGCTCAGTCGCGAACTCCCCCACAATCGTGGGGTTCGCCGGGTTGGCGACGTCGACCACGGCTATTCCCGGTAACGCGTGCGCGCAGGAGTCCAGACCGCTGATCGGGATCCGCGGGTCGCCCGCGCCGCAGCGGCTCGACCCGTCGGTCCGGTTGCCGATATAGACAAAATGGCTGTAGAGGGCCAATGCCGCGTTCATTCCGCGGTTGGCCAGCGGGCTATGTCCGACGAGGGTGAAGTTGCTCGCCGTCCCCGGCACCTGACCGCCGGGGCCGACGCCCACGTCTGCCTGGGCGGCAGACGCGGAGAGACTGATAACTAACGCCGCGAGTATGGCGGTGATCCTGAGCCTCATTGCTCCTCCCATGATGCCGCGTACGATCGCCACTAGTAGTATCGACCTTGATCACTAGCCTCGCCACCGCAAGCACCTGGCCTTGATCGAGTGATTCCGATGCAACCCGCGGCGTCGGCACCACCACGCACTCGTCGTCGTGGGGCGCGAGAACCACTCCGCTCTTGGGGAGACGCGGTGTCCACAAGCGACTGTCGTCGTCCCACTCAGGCAAACGACAATGGTCAGAACGAACGCGGGCTAAATAGGGGCGATTTAGGGTTTAACAGATAGTAGAGTAGAGCGCATTAGGGATGGCCATATTTCCTTACTATGCTGCGTAGGAGTAGGTTCCGGAGGGGCCCTCAAAGGGCCTGAGACGGTGTGCCGCGCGCCCGGTTACCGGTACGGGGTGTGCATCGCGGGGGTTGCGAGGCGCTGGCCGAGATCGACAACTATGCCGTCGCCGAGGGCATCGACCCAGCGTTCCGGGCCGGGTTCGGCACCCTCTCCGTGCACGAGGTCGCGATGGATAAGGCAGACAACATCGCCTACCTGTCCTACTACGATGCCGGCCTGCGCGTGGTGCGGTTCGGGAACGACGGCATCCACGAGGTCGGCCACTACATCGACGCCAGCGGCAATGACTTCTGGGGCGTCCAGGCGCACCGGCTGCCTGGCGACCCGAGCGAGACCACGTACATCCTCGGCAGCGACCGCGACAGCGGCCTTTGGATCTTCCGGTACACCGGCGGCTGAGCGGTCCTCGCCGACCCGCCGGGCGGTGACAGCGATCTCCCTCTGATCATCGCCCGGCGGTCTGCCGCCCATCCGATTCCTAGTCCCTGGAGGAAGGGGGGCCACGTCCAACGAGACGCCACGTCTCGTCATCGGCAACAACCGTCGTGGAGGTGGTGACGTGAGAAGAGCCCGCATATTCGTATTGGCCATGGCCGTGGTGACCATGCTGGTGGTCTGGGCACCGCCCGCTGCGGCGAGTCACAACGCCGACCAGCACAGCCCGAATGCCGTCCATTTCAAGAACATTCCACGCTCGAGCGAGTTCCGCTTCGGCAGTCCAGCCTTCGGCCAGTCCTTCCAGTCGGACCTCGCTTTCACCGGCGACTATGCCATCGCCGGCAACTACAACGGTTTCCGCATCATCGACATCTCCGATCCGGAAGACCCAGCGGTCGTCCGGGACGTCTGGTGCCCCGGGCCGCAGAACGACGTGTCGGTGTGGGGTGACGCAATCGTCCTGTCGGTCGACGACGTCCTGACCAGTTCGAGCTGCACCGCAACCCGGGCCAACCCGCAGACGCTGGAGACGGGCTGGGAAGGCCTTCGCGTCTTCAGCCTGAGCCAGGTGCTCGCGGACACCCCCGACCCGGACGGGTTCACCCGACTAGAGCCGGTCGCCGCAATCTATACGCCGTGCGGCTCGCACACTCACACCGGCATACCGGACGGGAATCGTGTGGTCGTCTACGTAGCGTCGTACTCGCTGCGGTCCGGGCCGGACTGCGGCCCGCACGACGATCCGACCGACACGCATAACCCCGTGCATATGAAGATCTCGATCGCCGAGGTCGTCCCCAACAACCCGGCCGCGTCACATTTCCTGAAGACCTCGCCGATTGACATGCCACTGTGGACCGACCTGGTGCCGTTCGGGTTCAACCCGCTGGGCGGCTGCCACGACATCCAGGTGTACGTGGAGAAGAAGCTTGCCGGAGCGGCGTGCGCGAGCGTCGGCCAACTTTGGGATATCGCGGACCCCGAGAACCCCAAGACCCTTGACCCGTTCTGGGTGGTGGACGAACCCGACGTGGACTTCTATCATTCGGCCGCGTTCACCTGGGACGCGAACGTCGTCATCTTCGGCGACGAGGCACTGGACGGGAACTGCAGCGGCACCCAGGGCCAGATCTGGTTCCACAGCCGGCTCAGCGGAGACACGCTCGGATCGTTCCAGATCCCGCGGGTCCAGGCGGCCGACGACTACTGCTCCGCGCACCTGTTTAACGTGCTCAAGACTGGCAGCGGCTACCGGCTGGTGGCGTCGTGGTACACCGGCGGCCTGACCGTCATCAACTTCACCCAGCCAAGCCGCGCTCGCGAGGTTGCGTTCTACGACCCCGCCCTCGCGCCCGGCGACACCGAAGGCCTCTGGTCGGCGTACGCCTACAACGGCTTCGTCTACAGCAACGGGCTCTTCCGTGGCTTCGATAGTTACTTCGTCGCACCCGCCAGAGCAGGAGGGAAGAATCTGACTTCGCTCAACCCGCAGACCCAGTAGCAACATCGAGATCTTTGAACCAGTCCTACCGTAACCACGAGCCTATAACCCGAGTTTGCTCTATTTGAGGACTAATTGTCCTAGCCTCAGACACCCAGCCAAGGGAGGTATCCGCATGGATATCCGAACGTTCCTATTTCGTCGCGCGGTTCCGGCGATCGTCGTCGCCGCGGGCATCGCTCCGTTGCCTTCCCCGGCCATGGCCATCGCCTCAGATGGCGGCCGGCCGCTGTTCACGGACCTGACCGGCGCCGAAGAGGTGCCGCCGGCCGATCCGAATGGGACCGGCGAGGCGCTGCTGCGCGTCAACTCGGGCCAAGGGCGGATCTGCTATCGGCTCACGGTCGCGAATCTCAGCAGTACGGTGGTCGCGGCCCACATCCACAAGGCTCCCGCCGGCGTCAATGGCCCGATCGTCGTGCCGCTGGTGCCACCCGTCACCGGCTCCAGCGAGGCGTGTGCGACGGTCGACCGGATGCTCGCCAAGGACATCCGCAATAACTCCGAGGCTTACTACGTCAACGTCCACACCACCGCTTTCCCCGGCGGAGCGGTGCGCGGTCAGCTGTGACCGACCATCACTTCAAGATCTTGAAGGAGGCTAACTACCTCGACCCGGCGTCCCGCCCGGGCCGCTCTCACCTCGTACGTCCGCGGCTCACCGCCGCCGTCCCAACTAGACGGCCCGGAATGACGACGGCGACAACATAACCTGTCCGGCTACAACGTAACGTTGTCACATGGACATCGTGCCGCCGGTGACTTTCGACGATCTCGTCGGGACGGTCCACGGCCGCCGCCGCCGCCGCCGCTGCAGGCAGCCGTGGTGGTCAGGACCGAGTACGTCGCGCTCGCCGATCGCCTCCTAGATCATTTCGTCGCGGCGGCCCGGGCCGAATCCATGCCCTGGACCGATATCGGCGTCCATCTGGGGGTGAGCAAACAAGCCGCCCGCCAACGCTTCACCGACCGGGCCGCGGCGGCCGTTCTGCCTGGCGCCACCCGTCTCGCACCGCGCCTGCAGGCGTGCCTTAGTCAGGCTGAGCAGGCGGCCCGCCACGAGGGTGCCGATGAGATCGACACACAGCATCCGCTTGCGGGGTTGCTCGCCGAGGGTGTTGCAGCGGCGATTCTCGAGCAGGTGGGATGGACTCCGGCGCCGTACGCGCTTCGGCTCATCGCCTGTTCGGCGCCCCGTCGCCTGCCGTGTCCGACACGCCGCCGCTGTCGGCCGAGGCGGCGCATGCGCTCGACGTCGCTGGCTGCTGGGCGCTGGAGAGACGAACGGAAAAGGGCACTGCGGAAATCCGTACGGAGCATGTCCTCGCTGCGTGGCACTCGACCCAGGCAGCCGCGCTCGCCGCGTGCTCAATGACTTGTCCGTCGACATCGCCGACATCAAGCGCGAGCTGGCCCGCCATGGGTCACTGAACCCGCCCCGCCCCGCCCGGTGGTGGAAACGTCGCTCTCCAGTCGGGCAGTTCCGCTCGTTCTGCGGCCGTACCGTGGCACCCGATGGACCGCTGGTGCACGGGCCCAACGTCGCCATCTGCGCCGACTGTGTCGCTCTGGCCACAGACATCCTCAAGCGGGCAGACTCCCTGGCAGGGCCGCCGAACGGCTTGATTCGTGCGCCCGCGCACGCCGGCCAGCGGTGGCAACCACCTAGACACGACAAGCTGACAGGAGTTCGCGATCCCCAACTTCACGGGAACGGTCGAGATTCGCGCGCGCGGTGGCATCGCGATCAGGCTGCCCTTCGACCCGGCCGCGCTCTGGGGGGAGAAGGCGGTCCACCACCTCACCGGGACGTCAATGGAACCAACGTACGGGGCGCGCTGACGTCGGTCCGCGGCGAGTACTACTTGGAGCTCGGGCCGTCATGGTGTCGGGATGCCCACCTCGACGACGGAACTTCGGTCGAGGTCGACCTAGTCCCCGAAGGACCGCAGTACGAGACCGACGACATGCGGCTACTCCCGTGTCGGCGGCGTGTGCTACGGGTCGTGTCACTCGCTGTCTACGCGGTCCGGCCGCGCCGTGCCCGACGCCGGCAGTCGCGTCGGCTGTCCCACCTGGGCCCGGCGGAGTCCGAAGAGGACGGTCACGGTGACGGTGCCCGCGAGGAGCACCGCGAAGGCGATGACAAGGGCGCCGGGTCCGAGGCTTCCGAGCCACGAGCTCATCGCGGACTGGATCCGTCCCGCGCCGTCGATGATCGGGTCGGTGGTGGTGGGGACGGAGAACACACGCAGCTCGTACCAGCCGTACCAGGCCACATACAGTCCGGCGGCAACCAGCAGCGCGCCGCCGACGCGGGTGATGACCGGGGCGGCCCTGCGCAGCCCTCGGACGAAGGAGACCTTCGCCAGCGCGACCGCGAGCGCGACAATACCGACCACCAGCCCCATACCCGTGGCGTACGCCACGAACAGACCCAACCCGGCGCCGACCGACTCGGTCCCGAACGCCGACACGACCACGGCGAGGAACGGCCCCACCGTGCAGCCCAGCGACGCGACCGCGTACGAGGCGCCGAACGCGACCATGGACCAGAAACGCCCGGTGACGGCCGGACCGCGGCCCACCTTGAGCGTCGGTGCGGGCAGCTCCCGCCCGGCCAGCAACCATCCTCCGAGCCCGGCGAGGACCAGCCCGACCACCACACTGAGCCAGGGCAGATTCCGCGCCACCGCGTCCGCGGCCGGCGCGGCGAGCAACCCGAATACACCGAACACGGCCACGAACCCGACCGTCATCGCGGCGGTGAGGGCCAACGCCCGGCCGACCGCCGCAAGCCGGCCGGCGCCAGAAACGTCGACCCGGTCTCCGACCACCAGCAGGGACAGGTAGGCGGGCAACAGGGCGAACCCGCACGGGTTCACCGCGGCGAGTAAACCCGCGGTCAATGCCAACGCGTACGGGGCGTCGAACATGCCGCTTCCCCTGATTCAGCCGGCCAACGAGCTGACGCGCTGTCTCAGCTCGTCGTCGGTCAACGGTCCCTTGTGGACAACCCGGCCAGCGGGGTCGAGGATCACGAAGAACTCCTGTTCGGTCACCCCGAACCGGCGCCAGACCACGCCGTCGTCATCGGCCAGGTGCGGGAACGCGCCCAAAGCGTGATCGGCGACGAAGCGCTCCATCGCGTCGGCGCCGCTGCCCAGGCCCGCGACCCCGACAAAGTTGACCTTGGCTGCGTGTTCGGCCTGGGCCATCTTGACGTTATCGGCCTTCGCCCGGCAGCGCGGACACCACGCGGCCCAGAACCACAACACGGCCGGCTTCCCGTGCAGGATAGCGGCGTCGAACCGGCCACCACCCACTGTGGGGGCGCTGAACGCCAGCGTGTCCGGCACAGCCGGTAGCGGGCCGGTCGAGGCCGGCGAGCCGGCCACCGCGGCGCTAGCCGGCGCCGTCGACGCCGACGCGCCGGGAGGTTCGCCACCCGTACCGGAAGCGCACCCGGCAACCACCGATAGGGCCACGCCCACCACCAGGCAACAGACGCGAACACGCGACATCTCGGACCTCCGGCTCGGATACTCGTGTCACAGGCTAATGGGTTCCGAGCCCGCCGGCTGCTTACAGCGTGTTTACGGGGTGACGACGAGTCGGTTGCCGGCGCCTCTGTCGCAGCGGTATCTGACCGCCGTCTATGACCCAGTGAACCCGGCGATGGCGAAGGCGAGCTCCTCGCCCGTGTCCTCCTGAAGGAAGTGGCCACCACCGGCGATGGTGACCGACTCGGCGCCGGGTACGACGCGGTGCAGGACCGGCCCCATGCCCGACGTGATCGGATCGCCGTCGCTGAACGCCACCAAGAATGGCTTGTCCCAGGTGGACAGTCGCTGCCAGGCAGCGCGGTTGGCCGCAGATGCCGGGTCCTCGGGTGAGGTCGGTACGAGATCGGGCATGGCCCGCGGTGCGGCCTTGTAGGTCTCGTCCGGAAATGGCGCGTCATAGGCGGCGAGCACGTCGCCGGCCAAGGTGCTATGGCAGCCGGACCGGACCAGACGCGCCACGTCGAGCTCGGGCGCCGTGCGCACGGCGTCGCGGAAGTGTAGCCACAAGTAGGGCATCTGCTGGTCGCCGGTGGGCAGGCCGGTGTTGGTGGCCACGATGCGGGCTATCCGGTCGGAGTTCTCGGTGGCCACGCGCAGGCCTATCAGGCCGCCCCAGTCGTGCCCGACGACGGTCACGGCGTGCAGATCCAATGCGTCGAACGCGAACGCGCGTAGCCACTCCACGTGCCGCGCGTAGCTATGGTCGGTGACATCGGCTGGCTTGTCGGAGCGGCCGAAGCCGACCAGGTCCGGCGCGATCACGCGCAGCCCCGCATCGGCCAGGATCGGGATCACGGTGCGATAAAGAAACGACCAGGTCCGCTCGCCGTGAAGCAGCAGCACCGGCTCCCCACCCGGGGGACCCACGTCCACGTATGCCATCCGCAGCCCGTCGGCGACGGTGGCGTAGTGCGGCTGGTATGGGTAGTCGGGGAGGTCGGCGAACCTCTGCTCCGGCGTACGTAGCGACCGCATAGGCCCAGCCTGACACAACGGCCGTCGCCCGGCTCGAACCCGCGGCCGCCGGTTCGGGCGTTCGTGGGCCAACGGACGCTCCGGCGGGTCTGACCACCGCCGGCGGTGTAGACCCGTCGAGGGAGACCTTGCTCCTCGGCGTCGCCAACGACCTGGTCTCTGGTGTGTGCCGGCGCATCAGCGAGGCTGCCCCGATCGGGGTGGGCGGCGCAGCGCCGATCATTCCTTGCGGTACAGCGGGGCGCCGGTGCCGGTCTCGACGAATGTCTTCAGGCTGCCCATCAGCTGGACCCAGGTCATCGCGGACATGGGCAGCGGCCCTTCGTCGGTTGCCCAGCCGTCATGGTTGAAATGCACCGTGGTGCCGGTGCCGTCAGGCTTGGGGGTCAGCGTCCAGACGATCTGGGTGTCAACCCAATGGGGCGGAAACTCCCCGATGGAGGACCACCGCACGCTCTGCTCGTTGACCTGGTCGACTCGAAGCTCAAACGGCAGCGGTGCCCGTCCGGGGAACCCGAGGGTCATGTGCGATCCGGTGCCGCCGGGGCGGTGACATCCTCGGTCCACCAGCCGGCGATGCCGCGCTGCGTGTCCAGCGCCTCGACGATCTCCTTCGATGTCGCGTCGATGTCCAGCTCAAAGACGATCCGCGCCATGGCGTTCTCCTCTCCGTGGTCGCGTCCAGCGAGCGGGACGCATCGTGTCGTTAGTTGATACTTACGTTAGCAGACACTAACCTCTTGAGTGTGGACGCGCAAATCAAGGCCCTCGCCGAGCCGCGCCGGCGGCAGATCCTCGAGCTGGTCCGGGATCGGGAGCTGGCCGCGGGGGAGATTGCCGCACACTTCGAGGTGACCCGGCCGGCGATATCGCAACACCTGACAGTGCTCAAGGACGCCTCTCTGGTCACCGAGCGTCGCGACGGCGCACGCCGGCTCTACCGCGTCGACCCGACCGGGCTGCTCGGCCTCAAACGATTCGTCGACACCTTCTGGGCGAGCGGCCTCGCAAGGCTCAAGACCGAAGCAGAAGCGGAAGCGGCCAAGGCCCGACCGAAGGTGAAGGGACGTTGACAGTGGCGATCATCGAGGACCGATCGAGCAGGAGGTCCACATTGCGGCGCCACCCGAGGTCGTCTTCAGCTTCTTCACCGATCCCGCCAAACACCCACGCTGGATGGGCCGGCGGGCCACGCTCGACGCCCGACCTGGAGGCGTCTACCGCTGCGAGGTCAACGACACCCACACCGTGATCGGCGAGTACGTGCTCGTGGAGCCGCCGAGCAGGGTCGTGTTCACCTGGGGTTTCGCCGGCAACGACGCGGTACCGCGCGGCAGCAGCACCGTCAGCGTCACCCTTACGCCGACACCGGATGGCACCCACGTCCACCTCGTACACACAGGATTGCCGCACCCGGCCCTCGGCGGCCACGAGGAGGGCTGGCGGGGATACCTAGCACAGCTCGCCGCCGCGACCGAGCCACACCGCCCGCGACCTTGAGCCGGCCGGCGAGCGACGGCGACGTCCGGCCTCTACGATCCGCCAGCCATATGCGCAGACCGAAGATCTGGAACAATGCGAGGTGGGAAGCTTTGATGGAGGCAACGCCACGATTGCGCACATGATGGCTGCGCTGGTCTGGCAGGCGCAAGACGGCGTCTCCCGCATCCGTTTTTCGGGCCAGCGGCCTTGCGAGCTTCGCGACTCTCGACGAGAAATGCGGCTGTCGGGCGGGCACGCCTAGGTCGTTGGCGTGCGGGCGGCCGGCGGGCACTGGACCCCGACGATGTCGCAGACGGAAACGCGCTCCGGAGTCGACTCGACCGCGGCCGGGGCCTCGGCCGGCACCTGGGCCTGTGTGGCCGGCCGGTCGGCTTCCGACGTGGCTGGGGCGGTGGCGGCCTTCTCCAGGAACCGGAGCAGCTCGACCGGGAACGGCAGTACCAGCGTCGAGTTCTTCTCGGCCGCTACCTCCACGACGGTCTGCAGCAGCCGCAGCTGCAGCGCCGCCGATGTGCACGCCCCAGTCCAGCGCCGGACTGTCGATCATGATTTCCAGCCCCTGGTTGAGCCGCTCCCGGTTGGTCAGCAGGTCGTCCAGCTCACTCTTACCGATCATGGAACGCAGCGACGTCTGCGCCACCTGCGACACCGCGAACATGTAGTCCTGCACGCTCACGATGGCCCGCACCGGGTCCACCACATTGAAATACACGACCGCGTCGACCCTGACCGTCACGTTGTCGCGGGTGATGCCCACCTGCGCCGGAACGGGCACCGTGACGATCTGCATGTTCACCTTCCGGAGCCGGTCGACGGCCGGCACTATCAGGTTGAGACCCGGGCCCCGGATCGTCTCCAGAACGCGTCCGAACCGGAAGACGAGCCCCCGCTCGTACTGCATGATGATCCGCGCGCTTAGACCGAACCAGACCGCCGCCAGAGCGAGCGTCGCGATCAAAGCATCGATGATGACCATGACAGGCTCCCACGTTCCCACCGCCGTCGACTCCTGCTGCGGATGGTAGCTCGACACCGGGCGTCGGATCCCCGCCGAACCGGCGGACGTGCTGCCGGCGGCCGGTGGCATTCCAACGCCCGAGCAGTACCGCACCGACGGCGTCGCCGACCCGCGTCAGGGCCGGTCGCTGTCACGCCTGCTGCCGCGGCCGCGCTGGCCGGCGTTCTTGATCACGCCCGCCACGCTGCCGCGCTGGCACCGCGACCTGGTCGCCCGGCGGTGGACCTTCCGAGCAGCCCGTGGCGGCTGCCCGTCGACCGCGAAGGAGGTCCGCGAGCTGGTCGTTCGCCTGGCGGCCGAGAACCCGACCTGGGGATATCGGCGCATCCAGAGCGTGCTGGTCGGCCAGTTGAAGGCGCTGCCAGCGCACACGAACACGGTCCAACGACACCCCGTCCTCGGCGGGCTCGTCAACGAGTATCGCCGGGTCGCGTAGCGACACCGAAGTCATCAGCACCCACAGGCTAACGATCTCGTGGTAACCAAGAAGATCTACAGCGCCTTCTTCCGTACGCCGCTAGAGCAGATCCTTGCCGACCTTATGCGGACCACGCTCGTCATCTGCGGAGTCTATGCGAGCATTGGTTGTCAAATCACGGCATTCGATGCCTTCATGCGTAGCACCAAAGGTAATCTACGTCGCCGACGCTATGCTGGCGCACACCGAGAGCGAGCACGTCGAGAGCGCCCAATACGTTGAGCGACTGTGCGCCTCTGTCCACAAGACTCAGACGGTGGTTCGACAGCTGGACAACTCCACCGGCGTCAGGAACGAGAACAATTCATGATGAACTCCAGATTATTGATCCTCTTCCTTGCGACGACGATCCCGATCGTGTGCTTCCCAGGTCCGTCTGTCGCGTTCATCCTCACGAACTCGGTCCAGAAGGGCCGGGCCGCCGGCCTGTTCTCCATGCTCGGCGTCGAGATCGGCTACCTGGTGCACGTCTTCGGAGCCGTCGTCGGCATCTCCGCCATCATCGCCGCCAGCGCGCAGCTGTTTACCGCCATCAAGATCGCCGGCGCCGCGTGGCTGCTCTGGCTCGCGTGGAAGGCGTTCCGCTCCCGGAAGGAAGGAACCCTCGCCCACGTGGCTAACAACGACCAGGAAGACCGCAGCGGCCGGACGGCGTTCCGCAGCGGCTTGCTCGTCGGCGCTCTCAACCCCAAGACAGCTGTCTTCTTCCTGGCGTTCCTGCCGCAATTCGTCTCCACGTCCGCCGGTCCGGTTCCCATCCAGCTGCTCATCTTCGGCCTGCTGTTCATCGCGCTCGCGTCGGTGCCCGACTCCCTGTGGGCCATTGGCGGCGGGTACCTGCGCACCCTGGCACCCAGGCTCCGGCTCCGGTCTCTCGATCGGGCGGCGGGCGTGATCTACAGCGTCCTGGCCGCCTTCACCGTGACCACGACGGCAGCACGATCGTGAGCGCGGCACGAAGATGGCGAATGGCTCCCATCGCGAACGATTCTTCCCGATAGCGTCGAAGAGAAGGTCCTGGTCGAGCAGGCCGAGAGCGGCCAGCGCCCTCTCCAGTTCCGTAGATTGCCCGGGCTGCTCCGCGCTCTCGGAGCAGTTCCGACAGCGCCATGATGTTCGTGGTCTCGGCGCGGATGCGCAGCATCCGCCACCCCGGATCCACTGGGAGCTGTGCGTACTGCTCAGGCTTGCGAGAGGGGGTGCGCTCCGGGGACGTGTTCGTGCCCGGCACCGTCGCTTTGCCGACGCCGGTTCGTACCTGTTCACCCGCGGACGGCGGGGGCCGCGACGGTCGGAGTTCTGCGCGCTGGTCGGCAAACCGCCGACGGCCTCCACGCACCGCAGTAGGGCCTGCAGGAGTTCCGCGCGGCGGTGACCGACCAGCAGGCTGTCCTCGCCGCGGCGGCACCGGACGACGTCGGCGCGGTGCGCTTGGACGCCCAGGGCCAGCTCGTCATCCCGTCGCTGTCGGCCGAGGACGTCCCGTGCGAGGCGACCATGTTGAGGCAGGAGTGGGCGGAGATGCTGTCCCTCGCACCGGGTTCTTGGCGTGCTTCACCCACGCCGGCGGACACACGCGGGCCTAGTCGGCCGAGCTCAAGCGCAAAATCTTGACCGTCCTGATCGCGAACGCCAAGAACTTGGGTCTGGTCAAAGAATGAGCGACGCGTGCGGGTGCCCAACGACACGCTCGCCTGGACGCGGGAGTGGTACGTGCGGGAGGAGACTCTGCCAGAGGCCAACTCCGTGATCGTCAACCACCATCACCGCCTGGAGCTGGCGAAGGTGTTCGGCGCGGCACCATGCCGTCCCCGGGCGGGCAGCGGTTCCCCACCCCGGGCGAGTCGGTGACCGCCCGGGCAAGGGGGTCACGTCAACCAGATGCATTCCGTGGCATGCACGTCGTACGGTAAAGAGGTGCTTCCACGGAATCAACCTTCGCCGGTTCGGGGCGGAGGAGCCATGCCGGACCTGCCGGCCCTGCTCACGGTGATCGAGCTCACCCCCGGCAGGTAGTAGCTGCTCACCACAGCCACCGCATCGTTCGAGGACGAGCTGCAGAACGGGCTCAGCCCAGCGATCCCCGCCGCTTTCTCTGCAGCAGTTCAGCACCACCCTGACCAGGCCACGATCAGCCGGATATCGCGCCGACACCACCGAAGGACGGCCTCAATGACCGACACCATGCGAGCCGTCGTCCTGGACGCCCCGGGATCGCCCGAGGCCCTGACCATCCGCGAACTCCCCCGGCCCACCCCCGCGCACGGATGGGTGCTCATCCAGGTCAAGGCCTTCGGGCTCAACCGCTCCGAGCTGCACACCCGCCTCGGCATCGCCGAGGGTGTGACCTTCCCTCGGGTGCTCGGCATCGAAGCCACCGGCGTCGTCGCCGCGTGCCCCGGCGGAGAGTTCGCCATCGGCCAGCAAGTCGTGGCCATGATGGGCGGCATGGGCCGCACCTTCGACGGCGGCTACGCCCAGTACACCTGCGTGCCGGCCGCTCAGGTCATCGCCTTCTCCAGCGCCCTGGACTGGTCCACGCTCGGGGCCGTCCCGGAGATGTTGCAGACCGCCCATGGCTCCCTGACCGTCGGTCTGGACGCCCAACCTAGGCAGTCCATCCTCATCCGGGGTGGCACGTCTTCGGTCGGCATGGCCACAGCGGTCCTGGGCAAGCAACGGGGCATGACCGTGCTAGCCACCACCCGCAATCCCGACAGGGCGTCGGCGCTGACCGGCATCGGCGTGGACCACGTGCTCATCGATGATGGCGACGTAGCGGACAAGGTCCGCGCGATCCTCCCTGACGGCGTCGACACCGCCCTGGAGCTGGTAGGTACCCCCACCCTGCCGGACACGCTGCGCTCGGTGCGCGTTCACGGCGTGGTGTGCTTCACCGGGATGCTGTCCAATCAGTGGACGGTGCGCGACTTCTACCCGATCGACTACCTCCCGCGGGGGGTGCGTCTGACCGCCTACCACGGCGACGCCGGCGACCTTCCCCCACGGGTCCTGCAAGACTTCTTGGACGGCGTCGCCGCCGGCAGTACGGTCGTGCCCATCGCCCGGGTCTACGACTTCGGGCAGATCGTGGAGGCCCACGCCGCCATGGAAGCCGGAATCTCGAGCGGGAAACTCGTCGTCACCACCTGACCGCACAACCACGGTAGGAGCGGTCGAGCCGGGGGTCCTGTCCACGGCTGGAAGCGGCGGCTGGTGAGCGCTGCTAGTCCGTTTACGCCCACCGGGAAGCAGCCAGACACAGGCAACGGCTGATCGACCTGTGGCCGCAGCGGCGACAGGGTGCTCGACCAGCCAAGCTCGACCTGGCCACCGCCTACCTCAACGTACTTAGCCCAGGTCTATCGTGCGCCGAGCAGACTCGGGGGTGAACGTGTGTAGTCGACCTTGAGTCGTAAGCTCGTCGTCGCCTGCCGGTGCAAGTCCGGTCCGGGTAGCTGCCAGGAGGCCCGGTAGCAGGCTGGCGGCTCGGTCTGGAAACAGCCTCGACAACGCGGCGAGCACGGCCCGGTCTGGTGCTGGAGTCAGCCAGACGGCGTCTCTGGTCAAGCCTCATCGAGGGCCCTGTCCGGGCTGGGCGAGGTCGGGAAAGGGGTCGCTTCCTTGCCTGGCGCGACGAACCGGCGCCGCGATGACCGCGCATCGGCTCGTTGCCGAATTGCTATGTGGGCAGGCGCCACACCCGCAGGAGACCTCCCGGCTCCGAGCAGGCCAGAACGGCCCGGCGGGCCATGCAGTTCAAGCTGGTACCGGCGACGCTGCCCAACTGACGTGGGCGGCCATGTTCGTCCACAATGGTGAAGCCGGTGCGCTGTGCCCCCGGCTGCAAGAGTAGAGCCCGCCCGCTGTCGGGCCAGTCCACCATGACAGAGTCAGGGAACGTGGTGACGGTACGGCCGCTCGTCGGGTCGATCAGGAGCACGACCTTGCGTGACCCGGCCGGCAGGCGCTGGTCGGTCGGGGGGAGCGCTAGCAGCCCGCCGCCCCCGAGCTGCTTGATCACCTCGGCCGAGAGCCGCACGCGCAGCTTACCGGAGCGCGGGTCGATGATCGTGTGGCCTCCGTTGACGTGTAGGCACATGAGGTCGGCGCAGCTGGACAGAAAGAACCACGAGTTGTACTCGGTTATTGGTACGACCAAGGGAACCGTCAGCGACCACGCCCGGCGCAGCGGGCCCAGCCGGTAGCCGATGATCTCGGCCCGATCCCGCTCTCGGGCCCCCGTCACGAGGGTGTCACCGACAAGGGCGGCGGTTGTGCCCTGAGTCTCGGGT
>JAHRHA010000129.1 GCA_020027875.1 Micromonosporaceae bacterium
CGCCGTCCTTCTGGGTGGCGAACATCCAGCCGGCGTGGAACCACAGCGTCAGCGGCGTGCGGGTCCGGTCGAAGATGGTGCCCGCGGTCACCGAGGACCGGCCGCCGCACTCGGTGCACATGAACCGCCCGTCGCCCAGCCGCCACCCACCACCGCCACAACCGTCCACAGTGCACACGAAGCCGTCCGGCCAGCGCAACCACTCCAAGTAGTCCCGGCAGTCGACGTCGTACCGGAACCAGGCCAGGAAGTCAGCCGTCGCCTTGGGGTAATGCTGACCCACCACAGGATCGGACATCACGGCCTAAACCGTACTCCGGTTAAGTGGAAACCCCAAAGTCCCGTTCCGGAGGCACCCACAGCGGCCGGTAGCAGTGGCGATCGGAGGGCTCGACCGCCGCCACGCCGGTTACACTGCCCGGCGGAGCCGGGCGGCGACAGCGATGCCGCCGCGACCACCGCCGACAAAGGCCACCTGGTGAAGCGTCGACGCTGGTTGCGACGGCGTCATCGAGGCGCTTCCCTTCGTGAACCTAGGGATCTGTCGGTCCGTGGCCCGGTTGGCCCCTGCGCGCGATGCCGCGGCCGCGCGACGCTGAACGTGACACCCAACGACGAGGTCGTGCGAACACCCGGAAAGCGGGAAGGGTATGGCGGCTGTCTGACCAGCCCACCTCGACCGTCGGCAAGACGGGTATCCGGCTGGACCGACCGGCACACCTCAGCCGGTGGGTGTCTGGCATTCAGCGCGCGCAAGGGCTCAGCCGGCCGTCGCGAGGGCGGGGTGCGCAGCGCTGCCGCCATTCGCCGACCCCGCCTTCCCCGATCGGACGTACCGGGATGCCGGCCCGGTCCGGCAGGCTGGCCGCGATGGAGGCGCGGTGGCCGTTTGGAGCACAGGAGGGCCGGTCGCGCGGCACGTGGGCGAGGTGCGCGGGCAGGTCGGCGACGAACGTCTGCTGGCTGCGCGGGCTGGCCCCAGGCCCATTCGAGCTCCAGCCGTACGTCGGGCACGCGCAGCGGTTGCGCGCGAGCATGGCCTCGCACAAGTCGCCCACGCTGGCGGTAGGTAGGAGCGGACCTTATACCCGCTGCTGGCCCAGGCGTCGATGCCGCCGGCGAGGTATCCGGTCCCCAGCCCGGTACGGATCAGTTGGGTGACCGCCTCGGACCGGCTGGCATCGACGGGTTCGGGCAGCACCAGGATGAGCGGCGCGTCAAAGGGCAGCATCCATCCGACGTAGCTGGCGAACCCGGAGTTGAGCTCGACGTTGACCAAGCCCTTCCCAGCCGGGTCGTGCTTGTCATAGCCCAGATGCTCGGTCAGCTCGGCCTGCAGACCGCGTTCCAGCACCGCCTTAACCATCTCGGTCAGGAACCCGCCCGGCCCGGACAGACGCACCCCATCGGTGCGCATCCGCGCCACCAGCTGGTCCAGCAGCTGCTCGTCGAGCATCGATCGGAGCGTGGCCGCGGCGCCGTCCGCCGGCCCGTCAGCCCCAGACAGCGGCAACCGCGCCGGCGGCGCTTGGTAGCGACGCTGGCATGACGCTGCGCCCGGCTCGTCGGTCCGGTCGGCAATCGCCAACGGCGGCGGGAAGGGTGATCCCATCGGGTAAGCCATCGTGAAACTCCTGTCTGCGTGACCGGTCTTAACCGGTCATAACGGATCTACGTCTCATCCGTTACACAGACCTTCTGACACCCCTGCGAGCCTCCGGCGCCGATAGGGTGGTCTGCCGTGCAGCAACCCGACTGGGCACCATACAAAAATCGACGTCGAACGGCCGAGCCCGGCCCGCGTCTACGACTCCCACCTCGGAGGTTCGCACAACGTCGCCGTCGACCGGCAGGTCGCCGAGCAGATCGCCACGGTCATGCCGGCTGCCGCTAATTCATGCGGGCGAACCGGGCGTTCCTGCGCGGCGCCGTGCAGTTCCTCCTCGACGCTGGCGTGCACCAGTTCCTCGACCTCGGCTCGGGTCTGCCGACCGTCGGCACTCCTGCTGCCGTTGCCGGACATCGGCATGCCCCTGCTGCACCGCGACCCGACCACCACCGCCAAACTCCTACCCGGCTACGGCGGCTCCAAGTCCTCTGCTTTGCTCGACGGCGCACTCACCGCAGGCTTCGACCAAACCCGGCCCATGCTGATCGGCATCGACTGGGTCCTGCTACTCGCCACCGCGGTCGCCGTCTCATACCAGCGGGGCCATAGCACCCGGGCCAGATTGCACCACCAGCATCCGTCCACCATCGACAGCGAAAGGACAACGTCATGACCACCCCACACCGCATCGGCATCGGCATCGGCATCGGCCTAACCACCCTGGCCGGAGTCCTACTCCTCGCCCCCAGCGCAGCATCCGCCAGCCCCTCACCCGACGGAGAGCCCTTCGGCCAGCACGTACGCCGCTGCGCCCAAACCATGGGCTTCTCCGGCCACCACAACCCCGGCATGCACCAAGGAAACGCCGGCTGGGACGGCATTCCCTGCCACCAATAGCCACACCCGCACGAGTGTCGCCCGGTGCACCTGCACGGCCACACCTTCGCGGTGTACCAGGCCGGCCCTCGTAAGGACACCGCGATTGTCCTACCCGGACAGACACTGCCCGTGGTCTTCGACGCCGACAACCTGGGCCTCTGGATGATCCACTGCCACAACATCTACTACGCCGAGGCGGGCATGATGAACCAGCTCGGCTACCAGCGCTGACCCGGGTCGCGCTTCAGGCGGCGTTGGAGCGAGGCAGGACGAGCGTGAACGTTGCCCCGCGTCCGACGCCGTCGCTGGCGGCGCGGAGGTCGCCTCCGTGGGCCTGGGCCAGGGCGCGGGCGATGGTCAGGCCGATCCCGCTGCCTCCGGTGCTGCGGCTACGGGCCGGGTCGGACCGGTAGAACCGGTCGAACAAGTGCGGCAGGTGTGCCCCGGCGATCCCCTCGCCGGTGTCGGTCACGGCGACGTCGACCTCGTCGGATCGGGCTACGGCGGTGATGATGACGGCGCCCGCGGGTGGTGTGTGCCGCAACGCGTTGCCGAGCAGGTTGTCCAGAATCTCGCGGAGCCGATCGGGGTCTGCCTCCACAGTGGCCCGTGCTGGGCCGGGTCGATGCTCGAGCCCGACGCCCTTATCGGCGAACGCGGCTGCGGCGGCGCGGACGGCCTCGTCCACAGCCTCATCGACGCGCAGCAACCGGGGCCGCAGGTCGAGTTGGCGTTCCTCGGCCCGCGAGACCGCATCGATGTCATCGACGAGTCGGCGCAGCCGCAACGTCTGATCGCGCAGAGTACGCCACGTGTCCGGGCTCGTGGGGATGACGCTGTCCTCGATGCCCTCGAGGAAGCTGTCCAGCGTGGCGATAGGGGTACGAAGCTCATGCGCGAGGTCGGCGAGCAGCTCCCGGCGGCGGCGCTCGGTGTGCTCCAGCGTACCGGCCATCCGGTTGAACGCGTTATCCAGCACGGCGAACTCCACGCCCAGCCCGCTGGCGGACACCCGCGCGTGGTAGTCGCCGTCGGCAATCCGGGTCGCCGCCGCGGCCATATGTGTGATCGGCTGGGTGAGCCGCCGGGTGATGAACCAGCTGACCGCCAGAGTGGTCAACAGTGCTGCCGCGACGGCGAAGGCCAACGCCAGCAGCAGCGCTCGGGCCAGGGCCTCGTCGAGGTGGCGGGCCATGTCGTCGGAGACCGGGCCGACCACGCGGTTGAGATGGTCGCGGAACAGCCCGGGGGCGACGACCACAGCGACGATGACGAGGGTGAGTGCACCAGCCACCACGATGAGCGCCTGCGCGGCGAACAGTCGCGTCGCCAACCGGCCGCCCCGCCGGGTCGTACGCATCAGCCCGACCCCATCCGGAAGCCGACGCCCCGTACGGTGCGAATGTAGCGGGGGTGGGTGGCGTCGTCGCCGAGCTTGCGGCGCAGGTTGCCAACGTGCACGTCGATAACGTGGTCGTCGCCATACCAGTCGCCGTGCCACACCCGCTCCAGCAGTTGGTGGCGGCTGAACGCCAGCCGTGGCTGCGCGCTGAGCGCGTCGAGCAGGTCGAACTCCGTTCGGGTCAGCTCCACAATGCGGCCGCCGACACGCACCTCACGCCCGGCCGGGTCGACCTCCAAGTCGCCCAAGCGACGGACCTCCACCCCAGGAACGCCGGCCTCGGCGCGGGGGCGGCGCAGCATGGCCCGGATCCTGGCAACCAGCTCCCGCGGCGAGAACGGCTTGGTCAGATAGTCGTCGGCGCCGACCGACAGGCCCACCAGCTTGTCCACCTCGTCGCTCTTCGCGGTGAGCATGATGACGTACGCGTCGCTGAACGTCCGGATCCGCCGGCACGCCTCCACCCCGTCGATGCCCGGCAGCATCAGATCCAGCACGACCACGTCTGGCCTAGTTTCGCGGGCCGCCGCGACGGCGCTCTCCCCGTCGGTCGCGGTGACCACGTCAAACCCCTCCCGGGTCAGGTAGCCGGTGACAACCTGCACCAGGGGCGGCTCGTCATCAACCACCAGGGCACGGAAGCGGACGCTTGTCGCGTCCGCCTCCGCGTGATCGGCCCGCATGTGCTAGTCCTCGCTTATCGCCACGTACTGCCCGTGCCAACTGTGGTACCACACAGCGCCGGTGAAGGTGTTCACCGACATCATCCCGGTGAGCTTCCCGTCCCGCAGCGTGTGAAGGGTGACGTAGCCGGGAAACTGCTCCGGCTCGGCCGCCGTCAGCCCTGGCCGCTGCTGGTCCAGCCACCGCTGGCCTTCGTCCTGGGCCTGCGCCGCGGACACCCGCGCCGATCCGGACGCCGCGCCGGAGTGCATGCCGTAGCTCGTGTTCCACATCATCGCCGGCCCATACTCCACGCTCACGCTGCCATTGGCCGGGTCGATGAGCACCTCGGTCACACCGGAACCGTCCACAGTGTTCAGTTCGGCGTAGAAACCGTTGGAGAACTGCATGACCTCGCCGACGCGCAACCCGAGAGTATCGGCGAAGGCTTGCGCCCGCTGGCGGGCCGCGTCCAGGGAATCCACCCACCGCCCGTCACCGGGCAGACCGTAGCCGCCCATCATGCCCGCGCCGCCCATCATGGCGGAACCGTACCCCCCGCCCATCATCGCGTCCGGCCCCCGCCCCGAGGCGCGAGTCGTGGCCCACGCCGCAGTGGTCAACAGCGCGGCCAAGGCCGCCGCGACCGCCGCTACCAGTGCGAACCGTTTGCGCGTCATCGTGCTCACCGCCGGCCGGTACGGGCGGCGGTGAGCACCTCTCGCGCCCGCCGGTACTGTTCGGCGTCGATCTCGCCCAGCGCGAACCGCCGGTCCAGAACCTCCCCTGGCCCTTCTGGCCGTCCTTGGCTGCCCGAGCGCGCCCCCGGCAGTAGCGCGGCGATCCCCCACACCGCTAGGCCGATCACCACGAACCAGAACAGCCCCATAAAGATCCAACCTGCGAGGCCCATGCCCCATCCGTAGCCCATCATCGCAGTGTCCTTCCCGTTCTTTCATCTCGCTGACACCTTCATGCTGGGCCGCAGGATTCAACGAGCGATGAGACCAATGCTCAAGATCTGGTCAAGACCTAGCTGGCGTGACCGGCGAGGCCAGGGCAGGATGGCTCTTCCTGGCGATGCATCCGCTCGTGCAGGAAGTAGTGGACGCCTGCCTGACCGCCGTCGAGGCCGAGGCTCCCAAGCTGGTCTAGGGCTTCTACCTGGTCGGCTCGGTGGCACTGGACGACTTCCATTCGCGAGCCAGCGACATCGGTCCGGAGAATACGCGCGAGAGACGTTCGACCCGCAGTGGTGGTGCATCGTCGACGAGTACCTGCGCATCCGCTCCGGCGAGGGCGGCCGGGCGCTCTACCGCCGCCCGTTGACTCGTCGGGGCGAGGCGTTGGATTTCGTGGTCATGGCGATCGAGGACCCTCACCGCGTCGGCTGACGCGCAATGCCGGAAGTACCCACGCACCAGCTTCGAGGGGGCAATGGATCCCCCGGCCTCACATCCTGCGGCGGTCAGGGCCCTTTGAAGATGATCACCGACGGCCGTAACCGTCTGTCATTGAGCCGGCTGGTTCAGTCCGCTCTCGTAGACGAAGATCACGGCCTGGACTCGGTCGCGCGATTCGAATCCACGTCAGGATCGCTCCTGAATTGGGTTTTCAAGACCGTCAGAGCCCGTCCCAGCTCGGCTTTGGTCGTCCCGGTCCTGACCGTTGAAGCACGTCTACCCCAATGTGGCGTCCCCTGCGGTGCCGGCCGGATTCGGGCGGTCCCGCGCCGTCCGTGTCCATGGTGTGTCTATAGGGGCTGCTGGCCGACTGCGGCGTTCGTCGATGTCTGTGCGCGGCGGCTTGGTGCCTTCGCAGCCAGCCGCGCCCCAAACCGAAGGGAGTCCGCAGAGCGCTCACCGACACGCGGGACCCGTCGGCGCCTTCGCCACAAGGGGGCGCGAACGGGGGCGCGCAAGGGGGCGCGTAAGTGAGCGCGTCCAGTCGCCAGTGTCTGGGAGGTTCGCCATGCCGGTCGGCGCCCTGGAGGTGTGCGTGGAAGCGTGGGGTCAGGTCGTCGACTTCTTCGCCGGAGTGCCGGCCGGTGTGTGGGTTGCCGCGATGACGGCGAACCTGGTCCTCACGGCGTCGACGTGGTCGGTGGCGCATCGGCGGGTCCGGCGGGCGGGTGAGCGGCTGGCGAACCCGGAGCTCGTGGCGGGTCGGCGCCGACGGGACACCGCGTTCACCGTGGCGGCCATGATTCCGGCCACGCTGTTCCTTTGTATGGTGATCGCGGGGTCGATGCACGGTCTGGTCGCGTTCGGCTACAACGTGCTGGGCTGGCGCGATGGCTGGGAATACCTAGTCCCGGCCACGCTTGATGGGGTGTCGGTTGCGTTCGCGTTCCTGGCGTTCCGGGCCGTACGGAAACACCGGACACCCGACCGGTGCTACCGGGTGGTGTGGGGTGCAGCCGGGGCGTCGGCCGCGATCAATTACTCGTACGAGTACGGCCAGTCTGGCAACGTACTCGCGGGCGGGTATGTCGGGCTGCTCAGCGTGCTCGGCATGGTGATGTTCCACGAACTTCTGTCGCAGTTCGAGGACGGAGTGGACAGCCACATCCGCCGCGAGAACCCCAAGTTCGGGCTGCGGTGGGTGACCTGGCCGACCAACACGCTGCTCGCGGCGATCGCGTGGCGTAACCACCCTCCGGCGGACGGAACGCCGGGACGGTTGCGGCGGCGGTGGCGAACCTCGAGCGCGCGCGGGCCAGGAAACGTGTCGCCCGTGCGGGGGCGCGTGCGCCGCGGGCCACCGTCGTTCAACCTGCACGTCCCGCCAACGCGCAGCCAACGGCCGTGGTGGGTTGGCCTGAGCCCGCACCGGCTGCCAGGTCCGCACCGCCGGCACTGGACAACGCCGACGTGGTCCGCAGCGGGCGCCGGCACCTGACGGTGACCCCGACGGGGGCGAGGTCCGGGTGCCGACGACCCCGGCCACATTGCTCGCCTGGGCAGAGATCTGGCTACGCCTATCGATGGACGAGGAGCTGCTTTCCGGCCCGTTGACTGACGACCAGGCCGCCCGGGACCGCTACGGCCGCAGCGCCCGGCAGCTGCGCCGGCTGCGCCAGGCGGTGCTGTCGGGGGCCCTGCGCCGCCGAGCCGAACAGCTCGGCGTCGACCTACCGGCCGGGTTCGTCGATGTCCCATCGACCCGACCAGCGGCAGGCCGCGACGGGACCGGCACGTTGGCGGTGATCGAGTGAGGTACGTCGACGCCATCACATCAACCTGCACTGATCTTGACGGTGACACGTCCGGCGAGGTCGTAAGGGCTGGGCTGCGCCTGGCGAGGTCGGCCTGGTGTGAGCTCGGCGGCACCGACCCGGGTTGGGACCGGCTCGGTCTGCACGTACTCGCCGCCGAGGAGCTGCTGCGTCACCTTCCCGACGCGACCGTGAAGTGCGAGCCGCCGAGCCGGACCGACCCGGACGTGCGCGACGCGGTCAGCCGCCTGCTGACCGCGGTGGCCAACCGCCTGGACCGGGCCAGTGGGGACGAGACGCGGTCGCTGGCGGACCGGCTGGCCTGCGACGCAGCCGCCGGCCTGGTGCGACATGCCCTGGCGGTCCTGCCATGACGTACGGCTATTGGCTCACCCTCGCCCGCGTGCGCCTCGGCGACGCCGCCGAGGAGCTGGCGGAGACGCGACCGAGCGACCTGACGGAAGTACTGGCCGCGGCCACCAGCCGCGGTGACGTGTACCGGCAACTGGCCCGCCACGCCGAGATGCTCATTCAACCAACGAGTCCGAACCGCGCTACTGGGCGGCGTGACCTGTATCGAGCATCCCTGCTCGCCACATTCCGCCAACGGCTACGGTCGGCGGCCGACGACATCCCCATGCGCTTGCCCGTGGCCCCGGAATCCGCAGCGAAAGGTGACCTCGCCGCAGCGGCCGACTGCCTTTCCGTCGGCGCGGACATCCTGGCCAGCCACCTCGCGCCGTATCCGCGCACGCCGGAAGGTGTCGCGATCCGCGCCGGCGGCGGCGTCGTGTCCGCCGCGGCGGAACTGGCCCGCGTCGCCTTCGACGCCATCGCCGTCGACATGGCGCTCACCGAGTGGCTAGACGTGCCCGACGCCGCGCTACGGGCGATCGGAGAGCCCCTTGTCGCCGCCACGCGTCGTACGACCGCGGGCACGCTGCCATCCGTGCTCGGGCAAGTCCTCACTCTCATCCCACCCGGTCCGCCGCTGCTGCACAGCCTGGCCGCAGCACCCGCCATCGGCCCAGCCGACGCCGAGGCGAACACCATGGCCGAGGCCGCGGCGAGCCTGCGGACCGCGCTCATCTGGCTATGGCAGCACCCCGAATCCTGCTAGCTGCAGGTCCACGTCGCGTCTACGATCACGTTCGAACTTCGGCATCTTGCGGTGGTCATCACCATCGATCTCGACGATGCAGCGCTCGTCCGCCCAATAAAGATCCACAACGAATGGGCCCCTCAAAACGGTCGGCTGGAGCTTGTGATTCCATCTGCGCCCATAGGCCCAAGGCTTGTTCGCCAGGGCCGCTTCTATTGCCTTCTCGCAATTGCTGTTGTGGCGTGGACGACCACCAAGGACTGGATACGTCTCACCAGAGCGGCCGATTGGGCCGATGTCCTCAGCATCTGGGTCTGCGATGTCCGTAAGCCAAGCCAGATCAGCCAGCTCGCCCGCCAAGGTCAGGCTGACGGATGGAACCCGATCAACATAGGTTAGCGGTTCACCTGTTAACCACACCGCGGCATGGGCGTTGTATGCAAGCCACTCACGTGCGTCCACGAGCGCGGGCTCGGTTCGCTTCGTGTGAGTGTCGTCGAGGTAGACCACCAATGCGAGATGAGTTCGCCCTAGGCACCTGGCGATCACGCTTGCCAGGCCCTCAGCTCTTACCTCCGCGGGAAGTCTGGCCGAGCCGCTCGTGCTACCAAGATGTGCTCTTGTAGCTAGTTCGTCGATGAAAGGACTGAAATACCCATTTGCGGCGGCGGCTCGACGAGCAAGCGTGCGAACAGCGGCCACCGCCACGCGCGACTCCCCCTCTATCAGCTCGGCTCCTGGAAGCCGCGCTGGATACAGTCCGAGAGCAACCAAATCGAGGTGCTTCAACATTTCCTTGATGATGGTGCCCATCGAGGACGCATCGGTAGGCCGATACGTGACGACGGCGGGGGCGTCGTCCGGCAACGACTCCAGGAGAAGGTCAAGCATGGGCGGCGTCACGCCGTCGAGACGCACAACTCGCCCGCTACTTGCCAGGGTCCAGAAACCGGTCATCGCGCTTCCTCGATGGGTGCCCGAGTGGCCTGCGCCGGGTCAACGCTGGAAGTCTGACCTGGCGTTCGACGGTGAAACCTGCCAGGGTCCGCCCGGACTCTAGCTCTGTACTCTCGGTAGGCGTTCGGCGGTCAATTGACCGAGTAAAGGTCGGCGCCTCCAATCGAGGTCGTCACGATGGTAGCGGGTGACGCGACGACGCGGCCCGCCGACGACGTGCGGTGAGGCGCTGCCGCTCGACTCGGTTTACCGAGTTGAAAGGACGATCCAGGGGGTTGGTCGCACCCCTTCAATATCTGGTGCGTGCCAGTAGCGCTGCAATCAACTAGCCTTCGAACGTGGGTGAGGTGACCGACCGGGTTGAGGCGGTGATTCGCGGCTCAATTGAGCGTGGCGAGTACAAGCCGGGCGACAAACTGCCGTCCGAGCGGACGATCGCCGCTGAGCAGAAGGCCGGCCGCACGACAGTTCGGCTCGTGCTTGCGAAGCTGGCCGCGCAGGGTCTCATCGAGGCGCAGCACGGGCGGGGGTACTTCGTGAAGGCACGGCCGAAGCGGTCAGGTCGATAGGGATGGCCACCGAACGGTGAGCACGATTGATTCTTCCAAGGCATGCCAAGTGTGGTCGATGCCGGGACCCCAGACGAGGTAGTTGCCCTGGCGCTCAAGCAGCACCTGCCCAGTGGAGAGCTCGACGTGGAAGCGGCCACTGACCAGCAGCACGAGCGTTGTGCGCTGCTCGTCAGTCGACCAATCTGGTCGGTTCTCGCCGGCTGGATGGATGCCCCATTTGACTTCAACGGCCTGGGTTTGGCGTGGCCCCGTCCGGCAGGAAGTGTCCGAGCAACGACCCGCGGTGTTCAGTTGCGTCGGTGCCCGCATTGCCGGTGTATCAGGTGTCAGCCACTTATATCTCAACCACTCAGTGGCGCCGAACCGCAGCGTCGGCCTGGCCGGTACCCGGGAGTTCCTCACCGAAGCAGCGCACCGATTCGGCGATGCCGGCTGGTCCAGCCTGCGCGTCATCGCCGACGGCGACTTCGTCGTCCAGCACGGCGTTCGCGGCGGTTCCTGGCGCGGTGGGGCGATGTTCGGCTATGACGCGCAACCCGGCGAGTACAGCCACGAGGTCGCCTTCATCTACCGATTGGCCGACGGCCGCATCGCCGAACGCTGGGCCGTCCGTGACGACCTGACCATGCTCCGCCAACTCGGCGCGATCAGTTAGGCACCCCGCGATGACGTACGTGCTCATCCCGGGCCGCGGCGGGAGGGCCTGGTACTGGCACCTCGTGGTCGCGGAGCTGTCCGCGCGCGGCCACGAGGCGATCGCGGTCGAACTCCCCTCCGATGACGACACGAAGGGGCTGCACGACTACGCGGCCGCCGTCCTCGATGCCGCCGGTAACCGGTGCGAAATCGTGCTGGTCGCGACATCGCTTGGGTCGTTCGTCGCGCCCCTGGTGGCGCATTCCCTTCAGCCGAGGGCGATCGTTCTCGTCAACCCGGCGCTGCCGGTACCGGGCGAGACCCTCGAGGCGTGGCATCGCGACACCGGGGCGGAGCCAGCCCGCATCGCCGCGGCCAAGCGGGGCGGGTACTCGCCGGACTTCGACCCGCAGACCTACCTGATGCACGACGTGCCGCCCGACGTGCTCGCCGCCGTCACTCCGAAGGGCGACCAGTCGCGGCGGCCGTTCCGCGACCCGTGCACATTCGACGGCTGGCCAGCTCCCGTGACGCTGATCGCCGGACGCGACGACCGCGTCTTTCCCGTCGAGTTCCAAAAGGAACTTACTCGCAAACGCCTCGGCATCGAGGCCGCCATCATCCCCGGCGGACACCTACTCGCGCTGAGTCACCCCGTCGAACTGACCGACGCGATCCTCGCCTCAGCCAGCGGCTGAAGTTCCTGACGCAAGTGCACCAACACGACCGCATAGCACGACACCGTTGTGCGACGGACGCGTAGGTCGCACAAACGAGTTCGTCGAGTTCGTCTGAGTTCGTCGCGTTGCCGAATCTCGCACTCTTACATCAAGGGCGGCGCTGCGCGCCGCCTGTGGGTGCGCGGGCTGAGGTGAGGTCGGCGGGGGAGGGATGGGGCGTCTGGTGCGCCGCATCGCTAGCGCCGAGGCCTGGTCTCGGATGACTATCGCGGATCCGGACGAGCTGCTGCGGGGACCGCTGCTCACGATTCGGTTGGGTGGGAGCTCGTTGGCCTGGTCCACGTCGTCGTGAGGATCCCACCCGCACGGCCTGGGCCTGCGTCGCTGGTCTGTTCTCGCCGGCCAGCACGATCCACGCTTCGGGGACCTGAACGCCACCGGCGCGGCCTTGCGCTCGACAAGTCGGCGCAGGCCGCGCCCCGGCGGCAGGATCCGAGCTGGCCAGACTGGCGAAACAGTCGCACGCACCAGCCTCTGCGGGACGGTCCATCCCTGACATCGGACCGCCAAACGGCGCTGCACAACCGACCACGAGTGCGCGCCGAGCAGCAGTCGATCGGGTACTCCATCGCCCTGGGCTATGTCGACGAGCTGGCGACGGTCGAGCACCAGCCGAGAGAGATGGTGGGGATGGGCGGGGTGTGCCGTCCCGAACCGGCCGCTCCCGCGTCCGGTCCGGTACGACCCACCAAGACCCTTCATACGGGCGCACCAGGTCAGCGCGGGTCGATGTCCGTCGGCGCGTCACCCAGGCGGCCACCCCCTCCGATCCGCCGGATCTTATTCACGCTCCCGGCTGCCTCAAGGGCGTGAAGGGTGCCAGGTCGGGGTTAGGGCTGTGACCAGGCAGGATGGCTTCCTGGCAGGCTGACTGTCATGGCGGTTCGCGTGGTGGCATTCGTGATCGTGCGGCGCATGTTGGGCCTGGTCGGCTTGGGTCCGACGCCGGATGCCAAGGACGTCGAGATTGCCGTGCTGCGACACCAGCTGATGGTGTTACGCCGGCAGGTCGCACGGCCGCGCTATGTACCCGCGGACCGGTTGGTGTTGGCCGCGTTGGCGAGGCTTCTACCGCGGGCGCGTTGGCCGGTGTTTCTGGTCACGCCGGCGACGCTGCTGCGCTGGCATCGCGAGTTGGTGGCCCGCCGCTGGACATATCGGGCCGTTGGGCGAGGTCGGCAGGGTTTGGCCCCCGAGGTCGTCGACCTGGTCGTGCGGATGGCGCGGGAGAACCCTCGGTGGGTGAAGGGTGCAACTTCAGCGGCACGGGCTGTGACCAGGCACGACATCGGGCGGCAGGATGTGTCCATGGTGGTGAGCACACTGGCCTTCATGGTCGTCCGACAGGTCCTCGGGCT
>JAHRHA010000049.1 GCA_020027875.1 Micromonosporaceae bacterium
CCTGCCTGCGCCGGGTCTGGCGGGCCGAGCACTTCTCGTGGTGGATGACGTCGATGCTGCACCGCTTCGCCGACGCCGACCCGTTCCAGCAACGCCTGCAGCTGTCGCAGCTGCGGTACACGGCCTCGTCGACGCCCGCCGCGACGAGCCTGGCCGAGAATTACGTCGGACTGCCCTGGGACTAGATTTCGCCGTTTTCGCCCATTTTGTGCCGGCGCGGCGCACGATCGACACGTGGGGGATCTGACGGCCCTGACGGCCGAGGCGTTCGTCTACGGCTACCCGCTGGTCTGCGACCTGCAGGCGGCGTCGCAGCTCGTACACGAGGGGCTCGGCGCGCTGCCTGCCGCTCCGTTCAACGACTTCGCGCACGCCACGAAGCTCGCTGGGCCCGGCGACACATTCGTCAGCGTCAACAACGACACCTTGTACTCCATCGCGCAGCTCGACCTCTCCGGCGGCCCGGTGCTGCTGGATGTGCCGGACACGGCCGGCGCTTACTACGTGCTGCAGTTCGTTGACGCCTGGACAAACAACTTCGCCTACATCGGCCGCCGGGCCACGGGTACGGGCGAGGGGCGCTTCCTGCTCGTACCGCCCGGCCCTGTCGGCACAACATTGCCGGACGCGGCGACGATCCGCTCCCCCACGACGGTTGCCACGATCGTCGGCCGGTTCGCCTGCGACGGCCCCGACGACCTCACGCGGGTTCGTGCCGTGCAGAGACGGCTCACCCTGACCCCGCTGCACCCCGATGCTGCCCTCGCCGGCATCCCACGACCGGCTCCGCAGGTCGGCGACGACCTACGGTTCCTGGAGAACCTGCGCGGCTGGATGGCCGCCTTCCCGCCGGCCGGCGCCGACCGGGCCTACCAGGAGAGGTTCGCCCCACTCGGACTCCTCCAGGCCGAAGGCTCGCCCTACGTCGAGCCCGACGCAGACCGGGCGGCGGTGCTGGCCAACGGGATCGCGGCGGGCAAGGATCGGCTCAACGAGATGGCGCGCTCCGGGCAAGGCCACCAGGTCAACGGGTGGGACGTCAACCTACACGCATTCGACTACAACCTCGACCACTGTGAGATCGGGACCGTTGACGATCCACAGTGGAAGATGGTTGACCGGACGGCCTCCTACACCGCGCGGGCGGTGGCCGCACGGGTGGGCCTGTGGGGCAATCACGCGTACGAGGCGGCCTATCCGATGGTGGACGTCGACAGCGACGGGGAGCGGCTGACCGGTGCGCGCTCGTACACGCTGCGCTTCGACGAGCTTCCGCCGGTCGACGCGTTCTGGTCGCTGACGATGTACGACACGCCCGACTACTTCCTCGTGGACAACCCCATCGACCGGTACTCGGTCGGCGACCGCACGCCCGGGCTGCGCTACGGACCCGACGGGTCGCTGACCATCGCGATCCAGCACGAGCAGCCCACCAACGAGGCGGAGCCGGCCAACTGGCTGCCCGCACCCGAGGGCGAGTTCCGACCCGTACTCCGGCTCTATCAACCCGAGCCGGCCGTCCTCGACGGCAGTTACCAGATCCCGCCCATACGCCGACGAGCCTGAACGACAACTCATCACCATGGGGGAAACGACATGACCAGCATGACCGGGCAGAGTACGAAGCAGGCATGGGCACGTGGCGGGATGATCTTCGCCGCGACCTTGATGTTGATCATCGGCACCTACCAGATCTTCGTAGGCCTCGCCGCCATCATCCAGGATGCCTTCTTCGTCATCGGGCCCAACTACGCGTACGAGATCGACACGACAACGTGGGGATGGATCCACCTCGGCATCGGCGCGCTCGCCGTCGTCGCCGGGTTCTTCCTCTTCACCGGCGCACTTTGGGCCAAGGTTCTCGCCATCGCACTGGCCGTGGTGTCGGCCATCGCGAACTTCTTCTTCCTGCCGTACTACCCGATCTGGTCGCTGCTGCTCATCGCGCTCGACATCTTCGTGATCTGGGCGATCGCCACCGCTCGCGTCCTGGCCGAGGTCGACGTTGACGAGGCGGCGATGGCGGGTCGGGCCGCATTCGCCGGCGAGGCCCCGCAGGCCGGGGAGCGCTGGCCGGCCGAGAACGTGGCGGCCGGACGTCACTGGGCCCCTGATGCGGCCAAGGAGGGCGCAGGTGGTGCGGCACAGACGGCGCAGGGCGCAGCCGGGCAGGCTCAGGACGCCGCGTCAGCGGCCCGATCCGCGCCCGGCTCCGGCGGCGGCGCGAGGCCCCCGAGCCCGCCGCAGCCGCCGTCAGGCACGTCGCAGTAAACCGCCGTCAAGATCGCCGTGATCACGGTCTGGCCGTCGTGAAATGGCGTCGATCATGACCTCCAGGTCATGATCGACGGGAGGGGTCTGGCTTTCTGCGTTGGATGTCGTCCACGAGGATCACGAAGGCCACCAAACCTGCCACGGCGACGCTGAGCATCCATGTGTCGTCGGGGAGTGAGTGGGCGACGAACGGCGCGTGCAGCGCCAGCGTTACGAACGCTAGCCACGCCAATCGCCGCCGCCGAGGTCCGAGAACGCCCATTTCCCTACGCACCCGGAAAGTCTCATCAGAACCGGCGCGAGTGCCGTCATCCAAACGGCCAGGCTCCTCCGCCGTTGGTGCCAGCTGGCCCGCTCCCGAACGCAGGCCTCCCGCCTGACATGGCACACGTCACAGAAGAAACCGAGTGGCTGAGACGTACCGTCTCGTGCCTATCCTGGCCACTGCCATGCGATCACGATCGGACACACCGCGCGCTGAGCTACTCGCTGACCTGATGATCAAGGATCAGGTCAGGCTGCAGCGTCGACGCGATGGAGCGCGCGATGGCGCCAAGATCGATGTCGAGATCGACGCGGCCCGACGCCGGGTGGCCGACCGGGCCGCGGCGGTCCCGACGATCTCGTACCCGGAGGAGCTGCCCGTCAGCCAGCGACGAGACGAGATCGCCGCAGCCATCCGGGACCACCAAGTCGTCATCGTGGCCGGCGAGACCGGCTCCGGGAAGACCACCCAGCTACCCAAGATCTGCCTGGAGCTGGGGCGCGGCATTCGGGGGATGATCGGTCACACCCAGCCGCGTAGGATCGCCGCTCGGACCGTGGCCGAACGCGTCGCCGAGGAGTTGAGCACGAACCTGGGGGATGTGGTCGGCTATCAGGTGCGCTTCACCGGCCGGGTCGGCGACAACACTCTGGTAAAGCTGATGACCGACGGCATCCTGCTCGCCGAGACCCAGCGCGACCGGCTCCTGCACGCCTACGACACCCTTATCATCGACGAGGCGCACGAGCGCAGCCTGAACATCGACTTCCTGCTCGGCTACCTCAAACAGCTGCTCCCCCGCCGGCCGGACCTGAAGGTGATCATCACTTCGGCGACGATCGACCCGGAGCGTTTCGCGGAGCACTTCGGCGAAGCTTGCGAGCCGAACGGCCAGCTCAGCGACGCGCCGATCGTCGAGGTCAGCGGCCGGATGTACCCGATCGAGGTTCGCTACCGGCCGCTCGTGGAGGAGACCGCGGAGGAGGACGGCGAGACCGACACCGTCCGCGACCAGGTCGAGGCCATCTGCGAGGCCGTCGACGAGCTCTGCGTCGAGGGGCCGGGCGACGTCCTCGTATTCCTCTCCGGCGAGCGGGAGATCCGGGATACCGCCGACGCCCTGCGCAAGCAGAACCGTCGTGATGTCGAGGTGCTCCCGCTCTATGCGAGGCTCTCGACGGCCGAACAGCGCCGCGTTTTCGCGCCGCATCCCGGCCGTCGCATCGTGCTGGCCACCAACGTGGCCGAGACGTCGCTGACCGTCCCCGGCATCAAGTACGTCGTCGACCCCGGTACCGCTCGCATCTCCCGCTACAGCCAGCGGCTCAAGGTTCAGCGCCTGCCCATCGAACCCGTCTCCCAGGCGTCGGCGAATCAGCGCAAGGGCCGGTGCGGCCGCACGTCGGACGGCATCTGTATCCGGCTCTACTCGGAAGCCGACTTCGATGCCCGGCCTGAGTTCACCGATCCGGAGATCCTGCGTACCAACCTCGCCTCCGTCATCCTGCAGATGACCGCGCTGGACCTGGGCGACATGGCGGCGTTCCCGTTCGTCGAGCCACCGGACCGGCGATCCGTCAACGACGGGGTGGCCCTGCTGCAGGAGCTGGGCGCTTTCGACCCCGCGGTGAAGGACAGCCGCCGCCGCCTCACGTCGTTGGGACGCAAGCTCGCGCAGCTGCCGATCGACCCGCGCCTGGGCCGCATGGTGCTCGAGGCTGAACGCAACGGCTGCGTACGAGAGGTTCTGGTCATCGCCTCGGCACTGTCCATCCAGGACCCGAGGGAGCGGCCGCTGGATCGGCAACAGGCGGCCACCGAGAAGCATGCCCGCTTCCGCGATCCCGAGTCGGACTTCGTCACGTACCTCAACCTGTGGAACTACCTGCAGGAGCAGCAGAAGGCGCTCTCGTCGAACCAGTTCCGCCGGCTGTGCAAGACGGACTTCCTCAACTATCTGCGCGTACGCGAGTGGCAGGACCTGGAGAGTCAACTGCGCCAAGTGGTCAAGACCATGGGCATCGCTCGCAACAGCGATCCGGCCGACCCGGCGCGGGTACACACGTCCCTTTTGGCCGGCTTGCTTTCTCACATAGGCCTCAAGGACCTCGAGCTGAAGCCTCATGCTTCGCTCGCAAGCGTCGCGAAGTCGGAGTACGTCGGCGCGCGTGGCGCACGCTTCTCGATCTTTCCAGGGTCCACATTGTTCCGGAAGAAGCCGCGCTGGGTGATGGCGGCCGAACTGGTGGAGACCAGCCGACTGTGGGGGCGCGTGGCTGCCCGCATCGAGCCGGAGTGGGCGGAGAGCCTCGCCGGGCACCTGGTCAAGAGGCGCTACAGCGAACCACACTGGGAGGCTGACCAGGGCTCCGTGATGGCCTTCGAGAAGGTCACCCTGTACGGGCTGCCGCTCATCGCCGCGCGCAAGGTCCACTATGGTCGGATCGATCCGGTGCTCTCCCGCGAGCTGTTCATCCGGCACGCGCTGGTCGAGGGTGACTGGAAGACCCACCACACGTTCTTCCACGACAACCGCGCGCTGCTCGACGAGGTGGAGGAGCTGGAGCACCGGGCCCGCCGCCGCGACATCCTCGTGGACGACGAGACACTGTTCGCCTTCTACGACGAGCGGGTTGGGGCGGAGGTGGTGTCGGCCCGCCACTTCGACAGTTGGTGGAAACGGGTCCGTCGAGCCGAGCCCGACCGGCTCAACTTCGAGAAGACCATGCTCCTCAACGAACAGGCGGCCGGATTTGACAAGGCCCACTACCCGGACCTCTGGCGTCAGGGCGAGACCGAGCTGCGGCTGACCTACCAGTTCGAGCCGGGGACCGAGGCCGACGGGGTGACCGTCCACATTCCACTGCCCGCCCTGTTCCAGATCTCGGCCAGCGGGTTCGACTGGCAGATCCCGGGTCTGCGCGCGGATCTCGTCACCGCGTTGATCCGGTCACTGCCGAAGGTGGTACGGCGAAACTTCGTACCGGTGCCCGACCACGCCGAGGCCTTCCTCGACACCGCCTCACCGGCCGACGGACCGCTGCTCGACGCGCTGGAGGCGCACCTTCGACGGATGACCGGCGTGATCGTTCCCCGCAAGGACTGGTCGCTCGACAAGGTGCCGGACCACCTACGGATGACATTCCGCGTCGAGGGCGAGGCCGGTCAGACTGTCGGCGAGGGCAAGGATCTCGCCGCGCTCAAGCGGCAGCTCGCCCCGAAGGCCCGCGAGGTCGTCGCCGAGGTGGCCGACGGCCTCGAACAGGCAGGGCTCATCACCTGGCCCACCCGCCACAACACCCCCGGCACACTGGCGCACGTCGTCGAGCGCCGTCGGGCGGGCTACACGGTGAAGGCGTACCCGGCACTGGTCGACGAGACCGACAGCGTCGCCGTTCGGGTCTTCGAGACGGAGGCAGAGCAGGCGCGCGCGATGTGGGCGGGCACCCGACGCCTGCTGCTCATCGAGGTCCCGACGCCGATCCCCCTGCTGTCGCGGCGACTCACCAACCAGGTCAAACTCGGGCTCACCCGATACCCCTACGCGAAGGTGCCCGAACTGCTCGATGACTGCGTGTCGGCCGCGGTCGACGCGATCGTCGAACGGGTAGGCGGTCCCGCCTGGGACGACGAGGGGTACGCCCGGTTGCGTGACGCGGCGCGCAACAATCTCGCCGATACGACTGTGCAAATCGTGGTCGCGGTGGAGAAGGTGGTGGCGGCCGCTCATGACGTACGCACGCGGCTCGCCGAGCCGGCCAACCCCGCCCTGCTACCGTCCATCGAGGACATTCGGGCGCAGCTGTTCGGGCTGATACAGCCGGGCTTCGTCACCGCCACCGGGTCACGCCACCTGGCCGACCTGCCGCGCTACCTCAAGGCGATCGGCCGTCGGCTGGAGAAGCTGCCCACCAACTCGGCGCGAGACCGGGACTGGATGGACCAGGTGGCCGAGGTACGCGCGGAGTACGACGACCTGCTCGCCTCGCTCCCGCCGCACCGCCGCGACGAGGAGGCCGTCCGTGAGGTCCGCTGGATGATTGAGGAGCTGCGGGTCAGCCTCTTCGCCCAGGATCTGCGCACCCCGTACCCGGTCTCCGACGTCCGCCTCTACCGCACCCTGGATGCGCTTCGAGATCGCTAGTCGCTCGTCTATGGCGGTGGCGGCGTGCCAAGCTCCACTTGACGCGTTACGGATCGGTTCCAGTTGATCCGCAACCCCCCCGACTGGACGATCTTGCAGTCAAGTCCCACGCTTGATCAGGTTTGGCCTCAGCGAAAGAGTCTGACGAGGGGCCGCGGTATCCCGACCCTCGCGCACGGCTCCCACAGATGATGCTCCAGTCAGCACGGTCGTCGAGCCCCGGTTGACGGTCGCGGTGGCGATTAGGATGGCAGCAGTGCGGGGTGGCGCACTCCCGAACGTCACATGCCGGCCGGCGGGGACATCGACGAGGTGGGAGGGGGGTCCTGCGTGCCGGGTTTCTGTTGAGGCGTTACGGATCTAGCTCAGATGAGCCGTGCCGGCGCAGGCTAGGATGATTCTGCTGCTCATGCAGCAGCTCGGCCGGCCAGGGTCAAGACCATTGGGAGGGTGTCCATCGTGACTGACTCCGATCTGTCAGTCCTGCGGCTTCGGGCCGAGGTCGGTGACGAAGTTGCGGTCGACGAGCTGATCGAACTCGCCACCGAGCACGGCGACATGGACGAGCTGCGACGCCTCGCCGACAAGGGCAACACCACCGCGACCGATCAGCTGATCGAACTCGCCACCGAGCACGGCGACATGGACGAGCTGCGACGCCTCGCCGACAAGGGCAACACCACCGCTGCCGAGCAGCTCATGGAACTCACCGCCGAGTGACTACTGTTGTCGATCCTCGATGCCGCAGGGTGACTCAAGCCATGCTTGCGCCAAGGCCTGTGAGGCGCCAGCGGGGCAGTCCGGCTTGGCTCGCTGTTGTCCTCCTGAATCAGGTGTCGGTCTGCGAGCTCACGTAGATCGGCCATGATTTCGCTCTCAATGTTGGCTCCACGTCTTCCGAATTCCAGATCAACCATTCGGGTGTCCCAGCGCCCACCACCGGTCCCGGATGAACTCCAGGACCAGGCGGGTCGGAATGACATTCATAAAGCATCACCTTACGAACAGTCGTGTTTTGAGGTTTGGGGACCAGTGGACGCGGTGGGCGTACAAGCGCTGTTGTGAGCCCGGCTGCGCAACCGTTCTGGCTTGCGTGCCTTGATCTGGCAATCGGGCTTGACGGTGGTGCGGGCGACCTCGACCTGCAGCCGCTCATTGTTGTGGATCTGAAAGCGGTCGCCTTCGGCGGGGACTGTGACGGTCTCGCCGGCGTGGCCGATGCCGACCTGGATGCGTTGCCCGGCCACCATGATGGCCCTCTGCAACTGACCCTGCGTTGCACGGCTGGCGGCGCGTCAAGCACGTGCGGCGCCCACGCCGCCGCAAGGAACGCCGGTCACGGCAGTGCCGCTGGTCACGGCTGTAGCCGCGAGCGGTCAAGGCGTTGCCTCCGGCAGGGGCCTTCGACTGCAGGGTCAGCCTGGCCAACTCCACGGCCGAGGCGCTGACGCGAGATGTCGGGCGACGAGACCTACCTTCCGGTGACGCCGCAGCGTGTCGTCCGCTTGCCGACCTTGCTCCCGGTGCCCTGCATGTCGGGGGTCGCGCCGGTCGCGGGCATCGAAGAGTGGCGCATCAATGAGGTCGAAGGTATGGTCGGGGCCGGTGAGGCACGGTGTGCTCACTGGGGCACGAGGTACGACTGCGGGGGAGGCAGACACATGGTTTCGCGGCGGACGATCATCACGGTTCCGGTGGCGGCGGTAGCAGCGGGAGTAGCGGCCCGCACCGCAGTCGCGTCAGCGGTCAGCCTCGACCCCGAACCGATCGCCACCGGTTTGCCGTCTGGCGTGGTGCCTCGAACGGTCGCGCGTCGCAAGAGCATTGTCGGCGGTCGGTTGCGTGTAGTGAAGGCCCAACCACGGCTGACTCACCTCGGCGTTTCGTGGGTCGGGACGAACGCAATGGTGTCAACCAAGAACGCCGCCGGTTGGACGGCCTGGACGATGCTGGATGGCTGCCACGGCGGTCCCGACGGACGAAAGTCCGGTAACCACGCCCTGCTCGTCATCCCTGGGACCACGGCCTACGACGTGGGGGTCACCGGCGACGGCGCCAGCGGTACGGTCACCGAGCTCAACACCATGGATGGGCCCGCGATCGCAGCTGCGGCGGAACCGCAGAGCGGAATGCCCCTACCAGATGGCACCGTCTGCCCAGTGACCTATTTTCCCCGGGCGGCCTGGGGTGCCGATGAGGGCCTGCGATTCTCCGGTGGCGTTGAGGTATGGCCCAGCGAGTACGCCTCGACCCAGGCGCTGACCGTGCACCACACCGCGGGAGCGAACAACGACCCGGATCCGGCCGGCACGATCCGGGCCATCTACTACTACCAGGCCGTTACGCAGGCATGGGGTGACATCGGCTACCAATTGTTCATCGACGAGCATGGTCGGGTGTACGAAGGGCGCTGGTCCGGCACCGATTCAGTGCCGGTCTTCAATTCGACTGTGCCGCCAGGAACGAGGCCCGGCATGGTCACGGCCGGCCACGTCGGCGGCTACAACACCGGAAACCTTGGCGTGTGCCTACTCGGCAACCTCACCAACCAGGGTCCAACGCCGGCCGCCCGAGCCACGCTGGTTACCGTGCTCGCTTCATTGGCCCGCGTGTGCCAGATCAATCCGGAGACCGTGGTCAACTACGTCGGACCTACAGGCGCGACTCGAACCGTGCTCGGTATCAGCGGCCACCGGGACTGGGCCGCAACCGAATGCCCCGGAAACACCTTCTACCCCCAACTCCCCACGGTCCGGTCGGACGTGGCCAACCTCATCGCCAATCCCCCATCCCCCACTCCCACGCCGACCCCAACTGCTCCGCCCCCGACCCCCACGCCATCGCCGTCGCCGAGCCCCACCCCAACGCCTACACGGACTAAACGCCCTAAGCCGCATTAGCTAAGGGCAACGCAGTTGCTCTGCAATCACTAGCGCAGGCCATGAGCCACTCTTAGCTAACTCGCTCGTTGCGCTGGGTCCCCCGGATGGCCGACCAGACCCGCTCGGGGGTCAGCGGTAGGTCGATATGGCGAACCCCGAGGTAAGCCACCGCGTCGATGACGGCGTTCTGTACGGCGGGCGTGGCGCCGATGGTGCCCGACTCTCCTATTCCCTTGACGCGCAAGGCATTTATCGGCGTCGGCGTCTGCATTGCCAGGAGCTCAAAGCTTGGCAGTTCGGCCGCGGTCGGCGGCGTGTAGTCGGCGAGGCTGACAGTGAGCGGCGTCCCCGAGTCGTCGTAGACCATCTCCTCGTACAGCGCCTGACCGACCCCTTGAGCGATGCCACCATGGCGCTGTCCCTCGGCGATCACCGGGTTGACAATCAACCCAGCGTCATCGACCGCGACAAGCCGCAGCAGGGCGCTTTACCGGTCTCCGTGTCAACCTCTACCAGGGCGAGGTGTACGCCGAACGGGCAGGTGCTGCCGGCCGGCTTGTAGTCGAGCTCGACCACGAGCCCTGTCTCCGGTTCGAGTCGCGCGGAGAGCTCGGCCCAACTCGCGCGCCGCTCGGGTGCCGACAACACGAACCATTCCCCCGTCACGCGATCGAGCGCAACGTCGTCCTCGCCGACGTTCAGGCAGGCCGCCACCCGCGGCTGGATTAGCTCGCAGAGCCGATTGGCCGCCTCGTGCAGAGCCGAGCCGCCGACCTGCAGCGATCGGGAGCCGAAGGTTCCACCTCCGCGTGCCAGCTCATCGGTGTCACCGAGCACTACCTGGATCCGTTCCAGATCGACACCGAGCCGGTCCGCGACCAGCATCGCGAAGGACGTGTGGTGTCCCTGGCCATGCGGCGCCGTGCCAGTGTGCGCCAGGACGGTGCCATCGGAGCGGACGGTCAGGCGCGCCTCCTCGGTGCCGACGCCGGTGATGTCCACATAGGCCGATATCCCGACCCCGAGCTGCAGGGCGCCGCCAGCGGCCCGCCGTCGACCCTGCTCCGCTCGCAGCGCCGGGTAGTCGGCCGCCGCGAGCACGGCCGCGAGGGCTGCGGCGTAGTCGCCGCTGTCGTACTCGGAGCCGGTCGGTGCCACAAAGGGGAAAGCGTCGACTGGCACGAAGTTCCGGCGGCGGACATCCGCCGGATCCAACCCGATCTCCGCTGCGAACATATCGATGGCGCGTTCGATGGCGGCCGTGGCCTCTGGTCGGCCGGCGCCGCGGTAGGCCACAACCGGCGTGGTCGTGGTCACGACACTGCGCGCGCGGCCCTCGAACCGCGCGATGGCATAAACGCCGGTTGCCATCGATATCGTGCCCTCCGGCAGCGCCGCGCCGAGCCGCGGATAGGCGCCGGCGTCGGCCACAATGTCCAGCCTGTAGGCGAGGACCGAACCATCACGCCGTCCGCCGATCGTGACAGTCTGGCGTTGTGCGCGCCCGTGCCCGAGCGCCGTCATGCTCTCGCTTCGCGACTCTGTCCAGCGCACCCCGCGGCCCAGCCGCCGAGCGAGCCAGCAGACCAGGATGGCCTCCGGGTCGGTCATGGCCTTCGCGCCGAAGCCGCCTCCGACGTCCGGCGCGATGACCCGGAGCAGTCCGGGTTCGAGCTCGAGGTGACCCGCGATGACGTCGCGCAGCATGTGTGGAGCCTGGGTGGACGCCCATACGGTCAGCCGACCATCTTGTGCGGGTACGCAGAGCACTGCCCGCGGCTCCATCGGGACCGGCGCCAGCCGTTGATTGATCAACCGCTGTGTCACCACGACCTCGCAGTCGGCGAACAGGTCATCGACGGCACTCGAACTATACTCATGGACGACGTTCGTGCCGGCCGTTGGGTAGAGCAACACCGCGCCCGCGAGGGAACGATCGAGATCGACCAGAGGTGGCAGTGGTTCGTAGTCCACCTCCACGAGCTCGGCAGCGTCCTCACCCTGACTGCGCAGCTCCGTTACGACCGCGACGACGGGATCGCCGACATGGCGGACCGTGTCCGCGGCGAGGCATGGCTGCGCCATCTCCGGCACGGCAGCGGAGATGAACGACTCCGGCTCGATCGGCGCGAGGTCAGTGTCCGCGGCGGTGAACACTGCGATCACGCCGGGCGCCATGCGGGCCTGGCCGGCATCGACCCGGCGGATGCGCGCATGAGCGAACGGGCTGCGGACCAAGGTGAGCCACGCCGCACCAGCAGATTCGGGCCCGCGCAGGTTGTCCACATAGGTGCCTCGGCCGGTCACCAGTCGGTGATCTTCGACGCGAAGCACGCGCGTCCCTACGATTCCCACGGTGCCACCATAGCCAGCCGATCATGCGGAGGCATGATCCGATCGGCCAACACCACAGCGGCGGACCGGTCAGGCCAGCTCAGCGCCTCAGGCGCCCCAGCCGGCCTGATCACCGCCGACTCGCTCGGCCCGGATCCGCTCGGCATGTCCGGAGCGGGCGTAGGCGGCCACAGGGTCAGGGTCGAGGCCCATCTCCTCGCGAACATCGCGCAGCAACGGGCGCACTCATGCCGTTCTGCTCGCGAAACAGGTGGGCGAACCGCGAGACGGACAACAAGCCGGCGGGGCCAAGATCTAGTTGAGGGCGCGCCCCGATGACGCGGCCGGTTATGCTGGGACCATGAAACAGCCGGCGCACGAGATGCCGTTGGACGAAGTCGGGCAACACATAGCTGAACTTCGCCTGGCTGCAGCGCATGGCGACGTTATCTACCTCACTGAGCAGGGGGAACGGCTGGCGGCAGTTATCCCGCTGCACAACCCCGGTGCACGTCAGCCGGGCCGGCTGGCCACGGTGGTGGGGACCATGCCCGACTTCGAGCGGTTCGTCGACGTGGAGGCGACCCGGGATAGCTGGGATCGACGGTGACGACCGTCGTATACGACACAAACATCGTTGTCGCCTTGCTCAGCCAAACGGACTCACTTCACGAAGCCGCGGTTGAGTCGGCAGTCCGATGGGAGGCGCACGGGGCTCGAGCGGTGATCTCTGCCGTGAGCTGGTCGGAGCTTCGTATCGGCGCGATGCGACAGAGTCTGGCGGCAGAGCGCGCATTGATCGCCTTTCGAGTCGCGGCTGTGGATGACATCGTGCCGGTCGATGTCGACGTCGCGGAGATCGCTGCCAGCTTCCGCGCCGCAGATCTCAGCCTGCGTATGCCGGACGCGCTGATTTTGGCCACTGGCCGGCACGTCGGCGCCGCGGCCGTACTCACGGCTGACAAGCGGCTTGCCCGCGTGGCACCGGGCCTCACTGAGCTCGTCGCGGTGTAAGCCGTCAGATCGCCCTAGCCCCCCTCGGCTTGTAGATCTTGGTGCTTCACGGCGGCCGTAGCCACCGTCAAGTGCCGCGATCTAGAGGCTAACGGAGGGTGCGGTTGTCGACGATGCGCCGCATCTTGCCCACGGACCGTTCGACCGAATCGGGCGGCACGACCGTTACGGCAACTGTCACGCCGATGGTGGCCTTGACCCGGCCGGCCAGGTCTGCCGAGACTGCGATGCGCTCCTGTTCGGACAGACCGGCCCGCGACTCCACCAGAACCTCCAACTCATCCAACCGATCCGGACGGGTGAGTACGCATTGGAAGTGTGGGGCCAGCGCCGGCGTGTGGAGGATCAGCTCCTCAATCTGCGTCGGGAACACGTTGACTCCTCGAATGATCATCATGTCGTCGCTGCGGCCGGTCACCTTCTCCATCCGCCGAAATCCCGGCCGCGCGGTGCCGGGCAGGAGCCGGGTGAGGTCGCGGGTGCGGTAGCGGATGATCGGCAACGCCTCCTTGGTCAACGACGTGAAGACCAACTCCCCGCGCTCACCATCCGGCAGGACCTCCCCGGTGACCGGATCGACCACCTCCGGATAGAAGTGGTCCTCCCAGATGTGCAGCCCGTCCTTGGTCTCGACGCACTCGTTCGCCACGCCCGGCCCGATGACCTCGGACAGGCCGTAGATGTCCACCGCGTGCATCTGCGTACGCCGCTCGATCTCGGCTCGCATGTCGTCGGTCCACGGCTCGGCACCGAAGATACCCACTTGCAGCGACGTGCCCGCAGGGTCGATGCCCTGGCGCTCCATTTCGTCAACGATCGTCAGCATGTAGGACGGCGTCACCATGATGATCTCGGGCTCGAAGTCAACGATCAGCTGCACCTGACGCTCGGTCATGCCGCCGGACATCGGTATCACGGTGCAGCCGAGCCGCTCGGCTCCGTAGTGGGCCCCGAGGCCGCCGGTGAAGAGCCCGTACCCGTACGCGACGTGCACCTTCATCCCCGGCCGGCCGCCGGAGGCCCGGATCGACCGGGCCACCAGGTCGGCCCAGGTGTCGATGTCGCGGCGTGTGTAGCCGACGACGGTCGGCTTGCCGGTGGTGCCGCTGGAAGCGTGGATCCGCACGACCTGCTCGCGGGGCACGGCGAACATGCCGAAGGGGTAGTTCTCCCGTAGATCCTGCTTCGTGGTGAAGGGAAACCGCGCCAGGTCGGCGGGGCCGCGCAGGTCGTCGGGCCGTACCCCGTGCTCGTCGAACGCTCGGCGGTAGAAGGGGACATTCTCGTACGCGTGCCGAAGCGTCCACATCAGACGCTCCGCCTGCAGGTTCGCGATCTCATCCCGAGAGACGCGCTCGATCGGCTCAAGATCTTCGGGCTTGGGGGTCAGGTCTCGCAGGACCATTTCACGTCCCTTCCGGGGATACCAGCGTGCCCGAGACTACGCGACTGCGCCCTCGAAACTCCGCGATCACGTCTGCGTGGCCACCGTCGGTGACGCGGCTGACCGTGACGTCGTAGATTCCGCTCCGACCCCGCCGCACCCGTTCCACCGCCTCTGCGACGAGTGAATCGCCCAGGTGGGCGGTCTCGAGAAAGGACACGTCGGCGCCCTGCGCCACGGTGCGGCGGTTGTAGGTGTTGCAGGCGAAGGCGAACGCCGTGTCCGCCAACAGCACGAGATAGCCGCCGTGGCAGATGTCGTGGCCATTGATCATGGTGTCGGTGACGCGCATGCGCGCCGTCGCCCGCCCCGGACCCACTGCTTCGATCGTGATCCCCAGATGCCGGGAAGCCCGGTCGTGGGCGTACATCGCCTCGGCACACCGTTTCGCCAGCGTCTCCGCGTCGGTCATCGGATCATTAGACACCACGTCTGGCGGCGAACGCCCTGGCCTCGGCGGTCGCCCACGCCGCGGCGTCATCGCGCGGTTCGAACCGTACAAGCTGGGCGTGGCGGTGCAGCAGCGCCCGGAGCTCGGCCAGGCCGCCCGAGACAACGCCTAAGGCGCGGGCCTGCACCAGGGCGTTGCCCAGGGCGGTGGCCTCGACCGGCCCGGCGACGACGGGAAGGCCGCACGCGTCCGCGGTGAGCTGACACAGCAAAGCGTTGCGGGCACCCCCGCCGACGATGTGCACGACCTCGACCTCCTGGCCCGACAGCTCCTGCGCCGCCCGTACCGTCCGGCGGTGGGCCAGGGCGAGACTGTCGAGAATGCACCGCACGACCGCGGCCGGAGTGGTGGGCACCGGCTGGCCGGTCCGGCGGCACGCTGTGACGATCCGGGCCGGCATATCCCCGGGTGGCAGGAACGCAGGGTCGTCCGGGTCCACCACCGCCGCGAACGCCGGCTCGGACGCGGCCTCGCGCAGCAGCCGATCGAGACCCACCGTGGACCCGGCCGCCTCCCAGGTCCACAGCGACTCCTGCAGGAGCCACAGCCCCATCACGTTACGCAGGTAGCGCACGGTGCCATCGACGCCCAACTCGTTAGTGAAGTTCGCCCGCCGGCTGGCCTCGGTCAGCACGGGCGCGTCGAGTTCCACTCCGACCAGCGACCAGGTGCCGCAGGAGATGTACGCGAAGCGGTCTCCCTCGGCCGGCACCCCCACCACCGCCGAGGCGGTGTCGTGCGAGCCGACCGCGAGGACCGGCACGTCTGGCGCGACGCCCGTCTCCGCCGCCACCGCGGTTAGCAGCTCGCCGATGCGTTCGCCGGGGTGGCGCAGCCGGGGGAATAGTGACGTTGGCAGACCCAGCCGCGTTATAAGGTCCGTCGCCCACGTCCACGATCGGGCGTCGAGGAGCTGGGTCGTGGACGCGTTGGTCAGTTCCGCGCCCAGCTCGCCGGTGAGCCAGTAGGCGAGAAGGTCCGGTATGAGCAGCAGCCGGTGCGCCACCTCGAGTGCGGGCGAGCCGCGCGACGCGACGAGCTGGTATGCCGTGTTGAACGGCAGGTTCTGCACTCCGGTGGTGGTGTAGACCTGCTCGGCGCCGACGTCGGCGAGCACCTTCGCCATGACCCCGTCGGTGCGCGAGTCCCGGTAGCACACCGGATTACCGATCAGCGCCCCACTCGCGTCGACCAGCCCGTAGTCGACCCCCCACGAGTCGATGCCGATCCCGTCCAGCCCGGTCCCAGCCCGAGCACCGGCGGCGAGACGGCCCGCCGCGCGCAGCCCATCGAGCACGCCCCGGTAGAGCGCGAGAATGTCCCAATGCAGCGTCGCTCCAATCTGGACCGGCTGGTTGGTGAACCGGTGCGCCTCGGTCAGGTCTAATCGGTCCGGGCCGACGTGTGCGAGCATGACCCTTCCGCTGGACGCGCCGAGGTCCACCGCCGCGATGGCGACGCTGCCCATTACGGAGCTCGGCTCATCGCAGGAAGGCCGCGGCGACCCCGGCGTCGACCGGGATGTGTAGGCCGGTTGTGTGCGACAACTCCCCCGCCGTCAGTACGAAGACGGCGTTCGCCACATGCTCGGGCAGCACCTCACGTTTGAGCAGTGTTCGCTGGGCATAGAAGGCTCCCAACTCCTCCTCCGGCACCCCGTAGACCGCCGCTCGCTGCGCCCCCCAACCGCCGGCGAAGATGCCGGAGCCACGCACGACGCCGTCGGGGTTGATGCCGTTGACCCGGATGCCGTGCTCACCCAACTCCGCGGCGAGCAGCCGCACCTGGTGGGCCTGGTCGGCCTTGGCTGCCCCGTACGCGACGTTGTTGGGCCCGGCGAAGAGCGAGTTCTTCGACGAGATGTAGACGATGTCGCCGCCCATCCGCTGCGCGATCATTGCCCGGGCCGCCTCGCGAGAGACGAGGAACGAACCCTTCGCCATCACGTCGTGCTGCAGATCCCAGTCGGCCTCAGTGGTCTCCAGCAACGGCTTGGACACCGACAAACCAGCGTTGTTGACCACGAGGTCCACCCCACCAAAGGCGAGCGACGCCGCCCGTACCATCTCCCGCACGGCGGCTGGATCGGTGACGTCCGCGACCACGTCGACCGCGACGTCGGTGTCGCCCAGCTCACCGGCGACCCGAGTCGCCGCCTCGCCGTCGCAATCGGCCACCACAACACACGCACCCTCGGCCGCGAGGCGGTGGGCGATCGCCCGGCCGATGCCGGACCCTGCGCCGGTGACCAGCGCGATCCGCGCGGCGAGCGGTTTCGGCTTCGGCATCCGGGCGAGCTTTGCCTCCTCCAGCGCCCAGTACTCGATGCGGAACTTCTCCGACTCGTCGATCGGAGTGTAGGTCGAGATGGCCTCGGCGCCACGCATCACGTTGATGGCGTTGACATAGAACTCCCCCGCCACCCGCGCGGTCTGCTTGTTCGCGCCGAAGGAGAACATGCCGACGCCCGGAACGAGGACGATCGCCGGGTCGGCGCCGCGCATCGGCGGCGAGTCGGGCGCGGCATGGCGGACGTAGTACGCGGCGTACTCCTCCCGGTAGGCGGTGTGTAGCTCGGTCAGCCGCGTCACCGTTTCCGCAAGGGAAGCAGAGCCAGGCAGGTCGAGCACCATCGGTCGTACCTTGGTCCGCAGGAAATGGTCCGGGCAGGAGGTGCCGAGCGCGGCCAGCGTCGGATGGCGCGCCCGGGAGAGGAAGTCGAGCACGACCTCGTTGTCGGTGAAGTGCCCGATCTGGCGCCGATCGGTGGACGCGAGGCCGCGCAGTACCGGCGCGAGTGCGGCGGCACGCTCCCGCCGCGCCGACTCAGGCAGGGCCTGATAGCCCGCGACGATTGGGCCGAGCGGTTCCGGCCGGCCTCGCTCGTGGATGAAGGCCTGCGCGGCGTGGATGATCTCGAGCGAGTGGGCCTCGCACTCCTCGCTCGTACTACCCCACGCGGTGATCCCGTGCCCGCCCAGGATCACGCCGACCGCGCGCGGCCAGCGCCGCTTCACCTCGGCGATGTCAAGCCCCAGCTGGAAGCCGGGCCGGCGCCACGGCACCCACGCGACCCGGTCGCCGAAACACTCCTTGGTCAGCGCCTCGCCGTCGGCGGCGGTCGCGAACGCGATGCCAGCATCGGGATGCAAGTGGTCCACATGGGACGCATCAACCAGACCATGCATCGCCGTGTCGATCGACGGGGGCGCGCCCCCCCTGCCGTGCAGGCAGTAGTCGAACGCGGCGACCATCTCATCCTCGCTGTCGACGCCAGGGTAGACGTCGACCAGGGCGCGCAGTCGATCGAGCCGCAGCACCGCAAGGCCGGCCTCGGTCAGGGTGCCGAGGTCGCCGCCGGAGCCCTTGACCCACATCAGCTCCACCGGACCACCCGTCACGGGATCGGTCGCCGACCCCTTCGCCGAGGTGTTCCCGCCGGCGTAGTTCGTGTTGCGCGGATCTGAGCCCAGCCGGTTGCTGCGTTCGACCAGGTCCGCCACAACGCTCATCAGGCTCCCCACCCGGCGGCCTCGCCGCCGACCCGCTCGGCCCTGATCTTCTCGGCATAGCCCGACCGCTGGTAGGCAGCAAGGGGATCGGGGTCGAGCCCCATCTGCTCACGCAGGTCTCGCAGCAGCGGCCGTACATCCGTGTTGTACGCGTCCATCAGAACCGCGTTCGCGCCGAGCACATCGCCGTCAGTCTGGGCGGCGCTCAGGGCAGCGTGGTCGACCAGCAGCGCCTTCGCGGTCGCCTCCTGCACGTTCATGACCGAGCGGATGACCGCCGGGATCTTCGGCTCGATGTTGTGGCACTGGTCCAGCATGTACGCGATGCCGGATGCGGGACCGACCGCGTCCGCGAGCACGATCTCGTGCATGATCCGGAACAACTGGAACGGGTCGGCCGCGCCGACCATGAGGTCGTCATCGGCGTAGAACCGCGAGTTAAAGTCGAAGCCGCCCAGCCGACCGGCCCGCAACAGGAACGCCACGATGAACTCGATGTTCGTGCCCGGGGCGTGGTGGCCCGTGTCGATCACCACCTTGGCCCGCTCGCCGGTGGCGACACAATGGGCGTAGGCGGTGCCCCAATCGGGCACGTCGGTGGTGTAGAACGCCGGCTCGAAAAGCTTGTACTCCAACAGCATCCGTTGGTTGGGAGAGAGCCGGTCATAGCTCTCCTGCAATGCCTGCGCCAGCCGGTCCTGGCGGGCGCGGATGTTGTCCTGCCCTGGGTAGTTCGTGCCGTCGGAGAACCACAGTTTCAGGTCCCTTGAGCCGGTCTTGTCCATGACGTCGACGCACTCGAGCAGGTGGTCGATCGCCTTGCGACGCACGCCGGCCGCGGGGTTGGTGACGCTGCCGAGCATGTAGTCGTTGTCCTGGAACACGTTGGCGTTGATGGTGCCGAGCGTCACGCCCTGCTCGGCGGCGAAGCGGGCGAGGTCGGCGTAGTCATCGACCCGGTCCCACGGGATGTGCAGCGCCACGCTGGGCGCCACACCGGTGTAGCGGTGCACGGCCGCGGCGTCGGAGATCTTCTCGTACGGGGTGCGGGGCACGCCCTCCTGCGGGAACACCTTGAAGCGGGTCCCCGAGTTGGCATACGCCCACGACGCCGTCTCGATGCGCTGCGAGCGCAGCGCCGCGAGCACGTTCTCGGTCATTCGCTTTCTCCCAGGTGCTGCGCCCGCGCGAGTTGGGCGTCGAGGTTGAACACTTCATCGAGGACCGTCAGGCCACGGTCGGGTCGACCATCTGGCAGGTCGGCGACGTTGCCGCGTTGATCGCCTCCGGCGAAGAACGGAGCCATCTCCGCCTGCCAGCGGCGATTCACGTCGGTCGCCTCCATCGCGGCCTGCGCCGCCGCGAGGTCCTCGGTGAGCAGGTAGCCCACCAGGAGGCCGTCGTCGCGCAGAAAGAGCGAGTAGTCGTGCCACCCCGCGTCGCGCAACGCGGTCAGCATCTCCGGCCATACCGCGGCGTGGCGCTCCCGATACTCGGCCAACCGCTCCGGTCTCACCTGAAGGGTGAAGCAGACCCGGCCCATCGTGGGCTCCCAACGCTTATCGTGGGGTTCTGCGGGGTCGGCCAGCTCGAGTGGCCGACCCCGCAGCCCACTCATCAGAAGTTGAACTGCTCGATGTTGGCTGAGGTGAAGGTGAACGGGTCACCCAGCAGTACGGTCGCGTCCTTGCCGACCGTGTACTCGCCCAGCTTGCCGGCCTTGAACTTGTCGCCCTCCTTGCCGCTGATCAGGCCAGAGGCCAACGCGCCGGCCGCGTAGGCGGCGAGGTAGCCGAGGTCGGCCGGATTCCACAGGGCGAAGGACTTGACGGTGCCGTCCTTGACATAGGAGCGCATCTGGTTCGGCGTACCGAGCCCAGTCAGCTGAACCTTACCCTTGTAGGCCGAGCCGGACAGATACCGGCCGGCCGCCGCGACCCCGACCGTCGTGGGCGAGATGATGCCCTTGAGGTTGGGGTACTTGGAGAGCAGGCCTTGGGCTTCTTGGAACGACTTCTGGTCGTTGTCGTCCCCATAGACCGTGGCGACCAGCTTGAGCTTCGCGTACTCCGGCTTGGCCAGCTCGGTCTTCATCATCTCGATCCACGCGTTCTGGTTCGTCGCGTTGGCCGTCGCGGAGAGGATGGCGATCTCGCCGCCGTCCGCACCGATGGCCTCCGAGATGAGCTTGATCTGAATCTTGGCGATGCCGTCGGCGGTCGCCTGGTTGATGAACAGGTCCCGGCACTCGGGCTTGGTGTCCGAGTCGAACGTCACGACCTTCGCGCCGGCCGTGCGTGCCTCGTTGAGCGCACCGCAGATGGCGTCCTTGTCATTGGCCGAGACCACGATGACGTCGGTGCCCTGCTGCGAGAGCGTGTTGATGTAGCTCACCTGAGCCGACGGACTCGTGTCCGACGGTCCGGTCTCGCTGTAGACGCCCTTGAACTCCTCGACGGCGGCCTTGCCGCCGTTGTCGGACGTGGTGAAGTACGGGTTGTTGACCTGTTTCGGCAGGAAGGTAATTTTCAGCCCTTCCTTGATGGTGCCGGCGGTTGCGCCGGTCGGGTTGGTCGTCGGTGTCTCCTCGGCGCACGCGGTAGTGGCGCCGAGCAGGAGCACAGTCGCGAACGTACCCATCACGGCCGCGCGGAAGCGTGTAGTACCAGCGGCTCTCATCTTGAATCCTTTCATTTCTTCGGCCGACTCTTCCGAACTTGGTGGGTGGTGAGTGGTCGAGCGGCCCGCGCCTAGGCGCCGGCCACCGGTGGTGCGGCGGATCGTCGTTGGCGCAGCCGTTGCCGAGCCATGGCGACGATGTTCGGTCCGACGACGGACGCGATGAGCAGGGATCCGGTCACGATGGTCAGCGTGTTCGCCGGCACGTACGCGAGTTGCAGCGCGTTACGCAGCACACCGAGCAGCACCACCGCCGCGAGCACGCCAACCAGGCCGCCTCGCCCACCGAATATGGAGACCCCACCCAACAGCACGGCTGCCACGACCGACAACTCGAGCCCGACGCCGTTGTCGGCGCGGGCGCTGGCGAACCGGAGGGTCCAGTAGACACCGGCGAGGGCGGAGACCATGCCGGTGATCACGAAGAGCCAGAACTTGGTACGGGCGACGTTGATCCCAGAGAACGAGGAGGCGTCGACGTTGTTACCGATGGCGTAGAGCCCGCGCCCGATCGGGGTGGCGTGCAGGACGACTCCGAACACCACCGCCAACCCGACGACGACCATGATGAACCACGGGATCGTGGTACCCGGAATCGGGCTGATGACCTGCCGTGTCCACGCGACCGGATAGTTGGCCACCGCCCGATCTCCCAGCACCACATATGCCAGACCGCGGTAGAGGGCGAGCGTGCCGATGGTGACGGCCAACGACGGCAGCCCGAAGACGGTCACGAACGTACCGTTGACCGCGCCCAACGACGCACCCAGCAACAGGCACATCGCGATCAGCAGCGGGAGGGAGGAGACGCCAAGAAACCACAGCTGCCCCATCACCGTGGCCGAGAGCCCGAGCATGCTCGCCACGGACAAGTCGATCTCGCCCGTGATGATGACGAACGTCATCGGCAATGCGATCAGCGCGATGGGGATCATCTCGATGGTCACGAAGCGCCAGAAGCGTGGACTGGACACCCCGTCGATGGTCAGGCTCCCTACGATGGCGACGAGAACCACGGCCAGGATGACTACCGCGTCCCACGAACGCAGGGTGGCGCCCCAACCGCGCGGGGCGTCGACCGCCGTGCTCTGCTCAGTCGCCACGAGCCTTCCTTCCTCTCAAGCGGGTGGCAACCCGCACCGCCAACGCGCGATCCAGGCCGATCGCGGCGAGCAACAACGCGCCGACGGCGGCCCCCTGCCAGAACGGAGTAACCCCGAGGACGGGAAGTGCGGCCCCGATCGTCGTCAGCAGCACCGCACCGAGCGCCGCACCGTAAACCGATCCGCTGCCGCCGAAGATGGCCACGCCACCGACGACGACCGCGGCGACGACGTTCAGCTCGGAGCCGAGCCCGGCGTTCGCGTCGAGGGTGCCAAAGCGTGCCGCGTACAGCACGCCGGCCAGACCGGCGAGCGCGCCGCTCGTCACGAACGCCGCGAACACCCGCCGGCCCACGGGAATGCCGGAGAGCCGGGCCGCGTCAGGGTCGGAGCCGATCGCGTACAGTTCGCGGCCGGACCGGTAGGAGCGCAGGTAGAAGCCGGCCGCGACGACGACGGCCACCGCGAACAGGGTCAGCACCGGAACGCCGAGCACGGTCGCGGTCCCCATGCGCAGGAATCCGGCCGGCATGTCCGCCGCGTTGATCTGCCGGCCCTTCGCCCAGGTGTAATCAATGCCGCGGAACACGTAGAGCGTGCCGAGCGTGACGACGAGGGCGGGAACGCGGGCGGCCGCGATCAACGCGCCATTCACGATGCCGCACGCTGCGCCGAGGAGGGTACCGACCACCAGAGCCAGCGGGATGGGTGCCTCGGGTGAGGCGAGAAAGAAGCTCCCGGTGGCGAACGCCGACAGACCGAGGACCGATCCCACCGAGAGATCCACGTTGCGGGTGATGATCACAACGGCCTGACCGACCGCGACGATCGCCAGGATGGTGAAGCCCAGCAGGAGATCCTTGATGCTCTGCGCGGAGAGGAACCTCGGGTTCACCGCTGCCGTCACGACGACAAGGAGGGACAGGGCGAGGACGATGCCGAGCTCGCGGGCGACGAACCACCGGTGTGCGACGCTCGTCGCGCCGCTGCTGGAAGCCAGCGTCGCATCGTCGACCTCGTGCCGAGTCGTCATGCGCGTCATGCCCGCTCCCGATGCCCGGTCGCGGCGAACATCACCGACTCCTCGGTGGCGCCCGCCCGCGGCAGTTCGGCCACGAGCCTGCCCTCGTGCATGACGAGGATGCGGTCCGCCATGCCGAGAACTTCGGGCAGTTCGCTTGAGACCATGAGCACCGCGACCCCGTCCGCGGCGAGTTGCGACAGCAGATGATGTACCTCCGCCTTCGTGCCGACGTCGATCCCTCGCGTCGGTTCATCCACGAGCAGGACTCGCGGCGTCGTCGCGAGCCACTTCGCGATGACGACCTTCTGCTGGTTGCCACCGGACAGCGTGGATACGGGGTCGCTGAGGTTGGCGGCCTTCACGTACAGGCGCTTGGTCCACGTCCGCGCCTCCCGGCGCTCCGATGAGCGCCGTAGCAGGCCGAGGTGGCTGAGCGACCAGCGCCGGACGAGCGTGGCATTGCGCTCCACCGACAACTCCATCACCAGGCCCTGTTGGCGGCGATCCTCCGGGATGAGGGCCACGCCGGCCGCGATCGCCGCCGTCGGACTGCCCAGGCGGAGCCGCTCGCCGGCCACCCGTACCTCGCCCTGGTCGTACGGGTCGATGCCGAAGACGCTGCGGATGACCTCGCTGCGTCCCGCGCCCACCAGCCCGGCCAGCGCCACGATCTCCCCCGAACGCACGCTGAAGCTCACGTCACTGAACACCCCGCGACTGGTCAACCCGCGCACGTCGAGCAGAACTTCGCCCGGATCGGTCTCCTGCTTGGGATACAGGGAGGACACCTCGCGCCCCACCATGCGCCGCACCACCTGGTCGACGTCGGTGGCGCCGGCCAGGTCGGTGGACACCCAGCCGCCATCGCGCATCACGGTGATCCGCTCGCAGAGCGCGAACACCTCGCCCAGCCGGTGGGAGATGAACAGCACCGCGGCACCGCTGCTGCGAAGCGACCGGGCGACGCTGAACAGTCGGTCCACCTCGACGCCGGAGAGCGCCGCCGTCGGCTCGTCCATGACGAGGATCCGGGCCTCCATCGAGAGTGCCTTGGCGATCTCCACCAACTGCTGGTCCGCAATGGAGAGACCGCGAGCGGGCCGACTGGGATCAAGCTGGACGCCGAGGCGGGCGAAGAGCTCGCCGGCGCGGCGACGCATCGCGGCGGTGTCGATACGTCGGTCGATTCCGCTCTTGCGGCGCAACGGCTGCCGGCCCATGAAGATGTTCTCGGCGACTGACAGATCCGGGAAGAGGGTGGGCTCTTGATAGATAACCGCGATGCCGGCCGCACGAGCCGCCGCCGGCCCACTGAACGCGACCGGCACGCCGTCGAGCATGACCACCCCGGTATCGGGCGCGTACACACCGGCAAGGATCTTCGCCAAGGTCGACTTGCCCGCGCCATTCTCACCCACGAGCGCGTGCACCTCGCCGGCGAAGAGGTCGAGGTGAACGTCGCGCAGCGCGACGACGGCGCCGAAAGACTTGCCGACGCCCCGCATACCGATCACCGGCACCCGCGCCGCGTGTGACGGTTCGACCACGCCTACCCCACTCGCCGTCTCGTCGTTCCCGAAGCGTGTCTGCACCCTTGAAACGATTCATCGTTTCGGATAGGAGAAACCATAGGAGGCTGGCTTGTTCCGCGTCAAGAGGTCTTGATCGTGTTACCGGACCGTTACCGGGTCGGCATCGCGTCCCCTCCACGGTCGAGCTTGGCGCGGCCCACGGCTTGACACGTTTCACTCGACCCGTACGGTGGGTCTACCGAAACACGGTGACGTGCGCCGAGGCCGCACGGCGGATGAGGAGTCATGGACGCATCCAGCGAGAGGGACGGATCGAGCATCAAGGAGGTCGCGCGCCAGGCAGGAGTGTCCCTCGGCACGGTGAGCAACGTGCTCAACCGACCGGAGGTTGTCTCCGAGCCGACTCGGCAACGCGTGATCGAAGCGATCCAGAAGCTCGGCTACGTCCGCAATGACTCGGCTCGGCAACTGCGCGCCGGACACAGTCGCACCATCGCGATCGTCGTGCTCGACGTGGCCAACCCCTTCTTCACCGATGTGGTGCGCGGCGCAGAGGAGGCCATCGACGCGGCCGGGGCCGTGGCCGTTGTGTGCAACAGCGGCGAGAGCGCGGCGCGCGAACGGCGCCACCTCGACCTGCTCGAGGAGCAGCGGGTCAAGGGAGTGCTCATAACCCCGGTCGATGACGGGCGAGACTCTCGGCTGGAGCAGCTCGTGCGTCGAGGCACGCCGGTGGTGCTCGTCGACCGTGGCAGCGGACAACGCAATCGCTGCTCGGTCGCCGTCGATGACGTGCTCGGCGGCCAGCTCGCCGGAGCCCATCTGCGAGAGCTCGGACATCGCCGAGTCGCCTTCGTGGGCGGCCCCATCGGCATCCCGCAGGTGGCGGATCGTCGGCGTGGCTTCGCCGGGATCTTCCCCGGAGATGGTGAAGAACTCCGGATCGTCGACACGCCGAACCTGAGCGTGGCCGCCGGACGGCGGGCTGGCGAAGAGATCGCGGATCTGCCACCGGCGGATCGGCCGACCGCGGTGTTCTGCGCCAACGACCTGCTGGCTCTCGGGGTGCTGCAGGAGATGACGCTGCGCGGGGTGCGGGTCCCGCGCGACGTGGCGATCGTCGGATACGACGACATCGACTTCGCCGCCGCGGCCGCGGTGCCGCTGTCATCGATCAGGCAGCCACGCGAGCAGCTGGGCCGCACGGCGGCGCAGCTGCTGCTGGAGGAGGCGAACGATCCGGCGCACCACGAACACCGGCACGTCGTGTTCAAGCCGGAGCTCGTCGTACGGGAGTCGACGGTCCGGTCCCCCGTCCCCCGCCGCAGGGCCCGCCATGCGGCGATCTCGGAAGTGCGGCCACCGCCTTAGTGGAAAGGGGTGCGCAGTGAGGCTTCCTGATCCGGCGGGATCGCATGTCGTACTGGTCGGCACCGCGGAGTACGGCCGGTCCGATCTACGCGACCTTCCGCATTGACGTCACGCGCAGTCACGTCAACCGCCACGCGCCCCACGTGTCGCCGCAGGGCGTTTGCTCTGCTCCCGCAGAGGAAACACACACGCATTGTGACATAGCAATGCGTCACGTCTGTTAACCCTTTGCAATGCCCGCAGGTCGTGGTCAGTGATTCCTCCATGGGAGCAGAGCAAACGAGGTGACAAGGTTAGCCGAGGTCGCCGACGCACGCGCAGAGAGCATCACCGACGGTGACAGCCGTGATCGAGGCCAGCCGATACCGACCGTAACTGCGTCAGAGCCAGTCCTTGACCTTGAAGATGATGTATAGCCCGCCGGAGAGCATCACCATGATGGCCGCGGACGTCCAGAAGCCCCCCACCTGGCCGAAGCCGGGGTACGGCACGTTCTGGCCGTAGAAGCCGGTCACCGCAGTGGGGACGGCGATGATCGCGGCCCAACTGGTGACCTTCTTCATGATGGAGTTGAGCTTGTTGCCCCGCATCGTCAGGCGTGTGTCGTGAATGTTGGCCAGTAGGTCACGCAGCGACTCGGTCCACTCGGCCACGCGCAGGACATGGTCGTACACGTCCTGGTAGTAGGGCGTCATCGTGTCGTCGACGATGCCGAGGTCTCGGCGCAGCAACGCGTTGACCACCTCGCGCATCGGTAGGACGAGCCGGCGAAAGTCCACCAGGCTCTTGCGCACCTCGAACGTGCGACGTTGCAGCTGGACGTCGCCCCCCTGCTCATCGAAGAGCGCGTCCTCAAGACTGTCGATCTCTGTGTCGAGCTGCTGTGCCGCGTCGAAGTGCGTGTCCACGACGTAGTCGAGCAGACCGTGCAGCAGGAAGCCCACGCCGCTCTTGGCGAGCTGCGACATCGCATCCCAGCGGACAACGACCGCGTCGATGTCGAAGCCCTCCTCGGCGCGGACGGTGACGAGGGCGTTCGTCGTGATGAAGAGACTGACCTCGTGCGGGCGGAGCTGCTTGGTCGCCGGGTCCACCTCCACGGCGTACGCGTTGAGGAAGAGATGCTCGCTGTAGTGGTCGAGCTTCGGGCGTTCGCCGGTTTGGAGGGCGTCCTCGACGGCGAGTGTGTGTAGGCCCAGCTCCTCGCGCACCGCCTTGAGGTCGTCCTCGTCGGGGGCGCAGAGATCAAACCACACGGTGTTCGCCGGGTCGGCGAGGTGATCGGAGACGTCGGCGACCGGGAATCCGTCGGCCACCACTGTGCCGTCCCGGTAGCAACGGGTGCGGACCATGTCAAGACGCCTTCGGCCGGACCGTGATGTCGCCGCTGTCCGTATGCAGGTCGAGGTCGTTCGGACTGTCGGGGTTGGTCGCCACCTCCACCGTCTCGCTACCACTCTCCGCCCCGGCGGTCACCCGGCAGCACCGCTCGGGCACACGGACCTCGATGGAACCGCTGTTGGCGCGGGCGGTCACGTCGCCGGTGCCCGGCAGGTCGAGGGTGATCGTGCCGGACGCGACCTCGATCATGGTGCGCGCGCCTCGCAGGTCACGGCCGTCGACGTCGCCCGAGGAGGTCGTGGCCGTCGTGTCGCCCGCGATATTGGTGAGCTCGATACGCCCCGAACCGGTCCGCGCGGTCACGGCGCCAGTCGCGTCGCTGACCCGGATGTCACCGGATCCGACCCGAACGTCGACATCGGACACCCCGCGCACGTCGATGGTCCCCGAACCGTTCTCTCCGGTCACCTTCACGCCGCGCGGCGTACGCACCTCGTAGGAGACGCTGCACTGGTTGCCACACTCGGTGCTGAGATGGAGGACGCCCTGCTCGACCCGGGTTGTCTTGCCAGGGACCTCCCGGACGTACCGCACCGATCGACGGATGTCCACGCCGGATACGGTGTCGTCGGCGCTTAGCGTGACATCCCCGCTGCCGCCGGAGATCCTGACCTCGGTGACCCGGTCCGGCAACTGTTCGCCGTCCTCGAGCCGGTTAGTCTCCAGTCCGCACGCGGCAGCGCTGGCGAGCGCGAGGGTACCGAGCACGGCCAGGATCACGACGCGAAGGCGCATGCCCATGACCCTAAGGTAGGCGACTAGACCGAGCCGCCGCGGGCTCGGTCGATCGCGGCCCGCACCGTGTTCGCGTCGGGGTCATTTAGGACGGCGGCGAGGTGCCCGTCGGGACGTACCACACCACACCAGCCTGGCCACGCCCGTAACGCCTCCGCCGCCAGCCCGTCACGATCGATAAGATCCAGGCGGTACGCGCGCGTGGGTACCTCAGTGTCCACAGTGGGCGTGATTGTGTGGCTGAGCACGGTGAACCCGGTGCCGAACAGCTCCCGGAGCCGCGTGGCGGAGGGTTCAGCGAGGACGCTCACCGGGGCGTCCGGGCAGAGCACGCCCGCCACCGGTGGCCGCGGTTGGCCCGGCCCAACAGGGAAGTGTTCCGGCGGGAGGCCGGTCGTCAGCGGTGAGTCCAGATACCAGTACGGCTCGGCCAGCTTGCCCGAGTTCACCTGTGCCCGCGCGGCCGGATCCACGACCGCGCGCTCGAGTACGTCGCGCCGCCAGGCCCACTCGGCGTCGCTCTGCGGCACCAGGAACCGCATGGTGTCGCCGGTGACGCGCAGGTTCTCCCGCGCCGCAGCGGACCGCTCGTGCTGGTAGCTCGCCAGGAGCTCCGGCCCCGCCCAACCGGCCCGGTCGAAGGCGATCTTCCAGGCGGCGTTCTCGGCATCCTGCACACCCGAGTTCAGTCCCCTGGCGCCAAAGGGAGCCATCAGGTGCGCGGCGTCCCCCGCGAGCAGCACCCGACCCACCCGCATCCGGGACGCCATCCGCTGCTGGAACCGGTAGAGCGAGAGCCACACGATCTCGTACGCCCCGTCACCCACGATGCGCCGGATCCGTTCGTCCAGCCGGCCGGAGGCCTGGTCGGCGGCGAGGTCGAAGCCTTCGGGCACCTGCCAGTCGATGCGCCACACCGAGTCCGGCTGCGGATGCACGAGCACCTGCCGGCCAGGGTTCCACTCAGGGTCGAAGTGGAACCGCCGTTCCGCGCCGAAGGGTAGAACGGTGCGGATATCGGCGATGAGGAACAGGTCGGCGAAGGAGTGCCCCTCGAAGTCCAGCCGCAGCCGATCCCGTACGGCACTGTGCGACCCATCGGCCGCGACCAGATGAGTGCCGGTGACCTCGACGATGCCGGTGGGCGTCTGTGCCCGTACCGTCACTACCGAGTGATCCTGACTCACGGCGGTAACGCGGTGGGCGTAGCGCAGATCGACCAGCGGTTGCTTGGCCACCGCCGACTCCAGCTTCCTCTCCACACTGGACTGTCCGATGTTGATGAACCCCGGAAAAGCACTGCGGCTCGGGTCGGGAAATGTGATCGTGAAAAGCTCGTGCTCCCGGTAGAACGTCCGGCCCACCTGCCACGTGACGCCCTCCCGCATGAGCGCCTCCGCGACGCCCACGCGGTGATAGATGTCGAGCACGTCGCGCTGCACGCAGATGGACTTCGACCCGACCAACTCGCGGCTTGGCTTGGCCTCCAGAATGACCGACGGCACACCCCAGCGCGCGAGCAGGAGGGCCGCCATCAGGCCGACCGGGCCGCCGCCCACGATGAGCACGGGAGCGGCGTTCACGATTGGAGCGCCTGCCACACCTCGCGGTCGCGCTCCGCCGTCCAGATCCGCGGCCAGTCGATGCCGTCGAGTTCGTCCCAGAGCCGCTGGACGTTGAACGGCAAGCAGTGCTCGAAGATCGGCCACCGGCCGAAGCGCTGCTCCAATGCGGCGTGGGTAGACCCGAACGCCTCCCGCAGCGACCCGCCGCGCGTGTGCACCGTGCCGACCTCCGCCCGCATCACAGTAAGAAAGTCGCGGGTCTGGGCGATCGCCGCGTCCACGGCGGCACAACCCCGCGCCACCGCCCCCCGCCCGCCGACCAGAGCCTCGGCGCCAAACGCTGCCACCCGGTCGAGCGTGCCGGTCGACCAGTCGCCGTGGAACGCGTCGCCGGTGTAGAGCGCGGCCTGTGCCTCGACGAGGTCGCCGGCGAACATGATGCGCTGGCGTGGCAACCAGCCCACGATGTCGCCGGCCGTGTGCCCGCGTCCGCAGTAGGCGAGAATCAGCTCACCCCGCTCGCCGCCGAGGTCGATGGTGAGCCGATCTCTGAACGTCACCGTCGGCCAGGTCAGGCCGGGGATCGTCTCCGCACCGGCGAAGAGCCGCGGCATCCGGCCCGCTTCGGACTCCCAGTCCTGCTGGCCCCGCTCGGCGATCAGCCGGCGGGTCTGCTCGTGCGCGACGATCGCCGCCGCATCGAAGGCGGCGGCGCCGAGCGTACGCACGGCGTGGTAGTGCGACAGCACCAGATAGCGCACCGGTTTGTCGGTGTGCTCCCGCAACCGGTCCAGCCACCGCCCGGCCATGAACGGGGTCGCGCGCGCCTCGAAGCAGACGAGGAAGTCCTCCCCCTCCACCGCCCCGACGTTGGGGTCACCCTCCGCGGTGAGCGCGTAGACACCGTCGCCGAGCACCTCGAGGGTCTCGGTCTTCTCCGCGAGATCCGCCGCGGACGCAAAGGGCTTGGCCATGGCCCCAGCTTGCCCTCCCGGGCCCGCCATGGCGAGACTCGATCTGGACGGGAGGTCCGCATGCCACCGAGCCGGGTCATCGACCTCGAGGTGCCGAGTCCGTGGGGGCCGCGCGTTCCCGCCGGCCGGCGGGGCCGCGGATCTGCGGTCGTCGGCCTGTGCGTCCTGCTGGTGCTGCTGCTGACCGGTCCGGCCCACCTCGGCCCCGCGCTGACGCTGGCCTGGCGCGCCGAGGCTTTTCACGGCTTCTTCTGGCTACACGAGGACACCGCATATACCGCCACCCGCACGGCAGACGGGCTGCGCCTGGTGTCGCGCGATCTCGCCACGGGCCGGGTCCAGTGGGAGCACCGGCTGCACGGCTCGCTCGCCGAGAGTTACCTCGGCGAGCCGACGATGCTCATCCCGCGGTTCCCGCCGTACCCGGGCTCCCCCGCCACGACGCTGGTGCTCGACGCGACAACCGCGCGCCAGCTAGGCAGCTATCCGGTTCCGGCCGCGCCACTGGCGTACTTCGGCGACGGGGTCACGGTCATCGTGGATCGCGAACCGGGACCAACAACCAGGCCGGATGGGTCGACGATCGATGGTTGGCAGGAGGCCCACAGGGCCCGCGGAGTCGACCTGGCCACGGGCGAGACGATCTGGGACCGCCGGATCCCGCCAGGCACCTTCTGGGCCCTGCCCGGCGTCTACCCCTGGATGGAGGGTTTCGTCGGCGCCGCCGCGCCGGCACGATGGATGGCCGTTATCGGTTCCGACGGCGCGGCCGAGGTATGGGATCTACATACCGGTCGGGTCACCGCACGCGGCAGACTCGGTCCCTTCGACAGTTGGTCGTACGCCATCGCGCTGCCCGACGTCCTGATCGTGAACTCGCAGGCCTGGCCCGAGATGGTGCTCACCGGCTACGACCTGGGCACCCTTTCCGTCCGCTGGCGCATCCAATTGCCGGGCATCCCCGACGCGTCCGCATGGCCCGTCGAGTGCGTCGGGCTCGTCTGCTTGGTCTCCGCGTACGCGATCTGGGCGCTCGATCCCGCGGCCGGCGCGTTGGTCTGGCGTCAGCGAGCGCTGGAGGTCTATGCGGCCGGATTCCGGATGCTCGCGGCCGTCACCTTCGACGGTCCGGTGCTGGTCGAGGTCGCGACGGGAGCGGCGCGGTCGCTCGGGGGAGGATGGCGGATCGTGGAGAAGCTGCCGCTGCGGCGCGAGCTGGTGGTGTCCCGTGTGGAGAGAGAGCGGACACAGCTGGGCCTGCTGGACCAGAACAGTGGCGGGATCACGGTCCTCGACGACGTCGGCCACATCGAGTCCATCGGCGGATGTCACACGACCGGCACGCAGGTGGCGTGCACGGTCGGCGACGAGATGCGGGTGTGGCGGGTCCGCCGCTGATCCGGCCGGCCGGCGGGACGACGTAGGCTTCGGTATGAGCAACCTCGATCCGGACCCGCACGAGACAATCTCCGGTGGGCGCGTGGGCGTCGCCACCGAACCGGTGCGCGAGCTGCTGGAGGGCCGCGACGTCGTGCTCGGCGGCACCCGCGGAATGTCGGTGGTGCGGACGCTGCCCAACAAGGAACGGCGGATGGTCGGCGCATGGTGCTTCGTCGATAGCTTCGGACCAGAATCGGTCAATGGCGGGCCCGGCATGCGGGTGGCGCCGCACCCGCACACCGGGCTGCAGACCGTGACCTGGCTCGTCCAGGGCGAGGTGCTGCACCGCGACAGCCTCGCCAACCAGCAACTCATCCATCCTGGTCAGCTGAATTTGATGACCGCCGGCCGGGGGATCTCGCACGCGGAGGAGTCGCCGACCGGCCACGGTCCGGTGCTGCAGGGCGTCCAGCTGTGGGTCGCCCTGCCCGACGAGCACCGCGGCGTGGCGCCAGAATTCGACCATCATCGGGACCTGCCGGAGTTGGTGGACGGCGGCGTACGCGTACGAGTCCTCATCGGGGAACTCGGCGGTGCGCTGGCCGGTCAGGGGTCGCCCGCGCGTGCGTACAGCCCAATCGTCGGCGCGGAGGTCGCGTTCGATCGCGATGCCGAGACGAGGCTGAGCCTCGAGCCGGACTTCGAGTACGCCGCCGTGACGCTCTCCGGCGCGATCGAGGTGGATCGCGTACTCCTGTCACCCGGTTCACTGCTGTATCTCGGGTGCGGCCGAGTCGATCTGGCGCTGCGGGCGGACCAGCCGGGCCGGCTGCTCCTGCTCGGCGGGGAGCCATTCGACGAAGAGATCATCATGTGGTGGAACTTCATCGGCCGAAGCCATGACGAGATCGTGCGGGCGCGCGAAGACTGGATGGCAGGTCGTGGTTTCGGCGAGGTGCGCGGATACGACGGTGGGCCGCTGCCCGCCCCAGCCATGCCCACGTCGACCCTCAAGCCGCGGGGGCGGCTCCGCTAAGCTTCTTGCTCGGCGGAATGTTGTCTAGGCAACTACTGTTGTACCCGGCGTCCAGGAATCTGCGAGGGAGAATAGACATGCCCGCTGTCACGGTCGAGAACGTCCTGACCTTGCCCCGAGTGCCGCAGACAGACGCCGCTGTGCTCCGGCCGCGCCCGGTGGCCTCCGTCACCACGGCGCCCCGCGGCTTCGAGGGCGAGGGCTTCCCCGTCCGACGGGCCTTCGCGGGGGTGGATCTGCAGGCGTTGGACCCATTCATCCACATGGACCAGATGGGCGAGGTCGACTACGGGCCGGGCGAGCCCAGGGGCACCTCATGGCACCCGCACCGTGGCTTCGAGACGGTCACATACATGATCGACGGGGAGATGGCGCACTCCGACTCCAACGGTGGCGGCGGTCTGATCACTAATGGCGACACGCAGTGGATGACAGCCGGCGGAGGGATCTTGCATATCGAGACCCCGCCGGAGAGCCTCGTCGCCAGCGGCGGTCTGTTCCACGGCTTCCAGCTATGGGTGAACCTGCCGCGCCCGCTCAAGATGTCTCCACCGCGCTACCAGGACATCCGGGGCAACCGGGTGGCCCTGCTCTCCTCGGCCGACGGCGGGGCGCTGCTGCGCGTCATCGCGGGCGAGGTGGGCGGTCACGCCGGACCGGGCAGCACGCATACTCCGATCACTCTCGTCCACGCCACGCTCAGCCCGGGCGCCTCGTTAACCCTGCCCTGGCGGCAGGACTTCAATGCCCTGGCCTATCTCCTGGGCGGGAAGGGAACCATCGGCGACAAGGGCCGACCGATCGAAAGCGGTCAGCTCGCGGTCTTCGGCGAGGGCGACACCATCACCATCGCGGCCGACACCCAGCAGGAAGGGCATAGTCCCAACCTCGACGTGCTGCTCCTGGGCGGCCAGCCGATCCGCGAGCCGGTCGTCGCGTACGGTCCGTTCGTCATGAACACGAGGGCGGAACTGGTGAAGGCCTTCGAGGACTACCAGTCCGGCCGGCTGGGCACGATTCCGGCGGAGCACGCTGGTCCGGCCCCCCATTCGAGCGTCCGCGCCGACACCACCGGCGACGGTCGCGCGTAATCCTCGCGGCAGGGTTGTCCTTCGAGCGCACTCGCAGGATGCTTGAAGTGTCAAGCACCCTGATACGCTTCGATCGTGGCCAAGACCCGCTGGTTGTCGGACGCACAGCAGCAGGCGTGGCGGCGGTTTGCTGCGGTCTCGATGCTGCTACCGGCGGCGCTGGAGTCGCAGCTGCAGCGCGACGCCGATCTGACCCACTTCGGCTACTGGGTGATGGCGATGCTATCCGAGACGCAAGACCGCGCGATACGCATGAGTGAATTGGCGGCGCTGTCGAATGGGTCGCAGTCTCGCCTATCCCACCTGATCGCCCGCCTCGAGGAGCGCGGCTGGGTCCGCCGGGAACGCGCCGACGAGGACGGGCGCGGATACCTCGCGGTGCTCACCGATGCCGGCTACGACAAGGTGGTCGAGACCGCCCCCGGGCACGTCGAGGAGGTGCAGTCGCTGGTGTTCGACGCGCTGACGGTTCAACAGGTGGGCGAGCTCGACGAGATCTGCGCCGCCATATTGCCGCGGCTCACGCCAGGGTGCTAGCCGCGACCGACTCGGTCTTCTCGGACAGTTGCCGCACGACCGTCGTCAGCACCTGGCTCGAATCGCCGACATAAACGGTCTCCATGCCCCAGCGAAGGCGGACGACCCGGGCGTCGGCCATGGTCAGATTGACGGCGAAGGCCCGCCCACCCGAGGTGGTTCGTAGCCCACCCACGAGCGTCAAGACGAAGCCCATCAGCGAACGGCGGCCGCGAGCGACGCGGGCTACCTGCTCGTAGCGCAGACCCTGGCTACCGGGCGCCCCCTTCAATCCCTCCAAGGAATGCGCGGACGCCAGTGCCTCGAGCCGTTCCGCGCAGTTTCTCATCTTCGCGCGCGGCGAGCCCGGGACGACGAGCAGCGCCCGATCATAGATGATCACATCGCGCCGCTTCCCGTCCACGACGACGTTCGCGACTGCGCCCCAGACCCGAGCGTCTGCGTCCTCCTCCGGCCGCGCGTCGACTCTGGCATCGAATGACACTCCCAAGGCTCGCAGCTCTGCTAAAGCGGACTCGGCGGTGTGCACGTTTGTGAGCCGGCCGACGACTCCTTCCAGGTCGAAGGCGCCGCCGTCGGCGCCCTCCAGTACGGCCGGTCCCGCGGACCAGGAGTGGCGCCAGCGGGCCACACCAGATCGTACGGCGCACGCGGTCACAGCCGCCGACACCACATCGGCGTCCGAGCCGGCGGTCGCCAGCAGGTCGGCGGCGCTCACCGACTCCCGTCCGGTGGATCGCGCCAGCCTTACGAGCGCGCCGTGCAGGTGCGCCTCGGACCGGGCCCGGGCCACGCGTGCGGCGTACTCCTCCCAGGTGACAACCGTTTGACCGTCCCACCTGTAGCACATCCGCTCCAGCGCCGCCGACAGTTCTGCCAGCGCTGGTAGCAGCACGGTGGCGGGCCGCTCGTCGGTGAGGCCGTTGGTGGCCGGCAGCGCCTTGATCGCCGCGACCCGGGCCGGGATCGGCGGGTGGCTGTCCCACGGCGAACGCTTCGGCTCCGGCGCGCTGAGCCGCACCACATCCGGCCGCTCGACGAGCAGCATGCGGAACCCAGCGAAGATCGCGTCAGGTGCGTAGTCGGACGCATAGTCAGACGCATAGCCGGACCCGCCGCCGAGGTGACGGCTGAGGAAGAAACTCCAGGCCGCGCCGAGACCAGGCAATGCCGACAAGGTGCCGGCCGCCGTGTCGCGCCCGCCCACGCGCACAGCGATCCGGTCCGCCTCGACCTCCTGGCGGCGCTTCACCGCGAAAGCCACTCGCAGAAAGAGACGCCCGTACGCGGCGAATAGCCGCCCGGCCAGATTCTCCCGGCCGACTCGCTCCACGATGTGCTCCATCGACACCATGCCGCGGTACACAACCGGGGAGAGCCTCGTGTGACTATGCGAATAGTGGCCCATCTCGTGCGCCAGTACGGCCGAGAACTGGGCCACGGTCAGGCCGTGCATCAGCGGCAATCCGATGGCCAGAGTCCGCTGGCCGCCGACGAGACCAAGCAGCCGCGTCTTCTCATACACCGCGGCGTTCAGCTCTGGTACGAGGAGGATGCGATCGGGCGCCCGGGTCCGTGCCGCCGCAGCCAGGTCGCGGACGCTGCGCCATAGATCCGCGGCATGCTCGGTGGTCAGCGGGATGCCGGCCGGCTCCGACCGCTGGATCCGCGCCACCCTCCACAGCGCGACGATGACGGCGCCGCCGACGCCGAATGCAGCGAGGGCGAACCACCCGCCCACGGGCGAACCCAGCAGGACGGCCACCGCCAGCAGACCCGCGACCGTGGCCGCGACGAGCACGTAGAACCCGACGAGCATCAACAACGCGATCAATGCACGCAACCTCGTGACCATGGCACACCCTCGCTATCCAAGCCAGACGAACGTCGCCTGATTCGACCACGACGGCGAAGTCCGGCTCAACATCCGCCGTCCCTGATGTCCGCGCTGTCCCGCACCGCTGGGCCCCGATGGCACCAACGGAGTCACCACGATCGCATCACGAAGCTGAGGCTGACGGTGTGCACCGTGGCGGTGACCAGCCAACGCCACTCTGATCACCCAGCCCGGACCGGGGTTCCCCGATCGCAGTAGCGGCTTGCGGCGACGGCGTGGCCGGCGGGAACTCAGTCGACGCGGCGCGCCGTAAGCACGACCACGAGTGGCCAAAAGGCCTGAGCGCCGGCCACTATCCGCTCCGTCAGGCCGACCCGCGGACCGTCGCTGGACAGCTCCAGCGCGAACCAGCCGAGGAGTCCGAGCAGCACGGCGGCCGCGACGATCGATGTCAGCTGCCGCAGCCCCCACGGCACCGGTCGGCCGCGTCGCCAGGCGAGCGCCGGCCACAGCCCGAGCGTCACGAAGCCGATCCCGGCAACCCATCGATGCATGCCCGACGTGCCGACCAGCGGTACCGGGAACACGGCCACCAGAACCGTTGCTACTCCGCCGATCGCCAGGATGAGCCGACCGGCACCGGCGGCCGGCCGCAGCCCCAGCGCGGTCACCAGGTGGCAGATCCCTAGACCCGCCAGGCCGATCGTCATCACCCAGCGGTCGGTGGCACCGAGCCCCGCCAACGCGCTGATGGTGTCGCGTACCGAGCTGTGGCCGGCCGGCTGGAGTGCGGCGGCCACTGTCCAGCCGCCGAGAAGGAACACCGGCGCCAAGGCCGACGACAGCACGGCCCACCAGGGCACCCGACGCATGCGGCCACAGTACGGCCGCCCGTGGCTACTTTCTGCCCTTACGTCGCGAGCGGTTGCGGCCGGCTTTCCGCCGGCCCCAGGTGATGACAAACAGGCGCAGCACGTCTGCCATCCGCGCCTCGTTGGGTTGCAGACCCGTCCAGGTGACGCTCAGCTCGAGCAGCTTCTTCTCTGTCACCGGTGGTGCGGCGAGCAGCCGCCGGACCCCGTCCGGCAGACCCGAAATCAGCTCGTCGCCCACATCAGTCAAGGCCTCACCCTACTGCGTACGCCACACTCAGGCACGCCTGCCGCTAGCGCCAAGACGTCGCCGCGAAGCGAAATCTGTCCGACCCTGCCAGGATCAGAGCGTGAGGGAGACACCGGATGAACTGGACGCCCTGCAGCGCTTACTCGATATGTCGATCAGCTCATCCGGGGCGCATTTGACCGGCATCGTCACGGATCCACGACGGCTGTCAGCGCGACAGTTGGTGGCGGCCTTGACCGGGATGAAGGTCCTTGTCGTCGCGACCACAACGGCAGCAGGCGAACCCCGCACCAGCTGCGTGGACGGCCACTTTCTGCACGGCACGTGGATGTTCGGCACCGCGGCCGCCGCCCACAAGGCGCGACATCTGAGAGCCCGGCCGGCACTGAGCGTGACCCACGCCGACGGCGAGAGAATGGCCCTGTTTACCCACGGCTACGGGGAGTACATCACCGCACAGGACCCCAGATTCCAACCATTCGATGAGTACTTCATCGCCCACTATGGCTCATCGCCCAGGGACTGGGGCCCCGATCCGGTCTTCGTACAGGTCCGTCCTACGTGGATGGTCGGCTACGCCATGAACGCGGCCGACTTCCCCACCTCCTAAGGCGGACGGGACGCCCTTGGATCAAACGGTGTTCGGCCGCGTTACCGCGAACATGTAACAACCCCACGCCACGTTGCGGCTGTGAATGCGCTCTACGTCGGGGTCGGAGAGCATGTCGAGGATCACCGCTTCCGGGTTCTGCCCGTCGTGCACTCGGGTGGCGTGATGGATCCAGCCGCGCCGGTCATATGCGCGCAACACCTGTCGTCTGTCGAGCCAGGCGGATGGATAGCTGGCGACAGACGTTGGCCCGTCGCAATGTTCGGCATGGGCGAACACCGCGCCGATCTCCCGGTAAGGGCTGGCCGGAATCGGCGGCTCATAGCCGAACAGGATGACTCGCTCGCCTGGCCTAGCGTCGCGTAGGCAGCAGCGAAGCGGCTCGCCACCTTCGGCGACGAGATGCTGGATCGGGTACCCCGAGACGTCCACGCCGCTGCTGCGTACGCGGTCCAACACCTCGTTCGGAATCGGGTGGATTTCAAACACGATCGCTGATGTCGTTGTCATGGGGCAAGTCTGTCCGACCGGCGGCCACGTTGCTGGCGGAAATCGGCCCTGACAGTGGACGTACCCCGTCGATCTGATGCACCGGGAGGTGCTACTGGTACTTAACTCCCCACAGTGGACTTGCACAAATCTTCGGCGTGTCGCTGGCTTACACGTCCAGGCGCGTGGTAGTGTCGTACACATGGACGATCGCCAGGTGTTGCCGGAGGGGCTGGCGCACATGCCGCCCGGGCCGGGCCTGGCGGCGGTGTTGGGCTCGATCGACCGGACCCGGCTGTTCGGGGCGGACCTGTGCATCCTGCTCAAGTCCCGGGCCCGTCAGGTCGCCTACGAGCAGGCCCAGCTGCTAGCGGACATGTTGGAGACGGCCTACACCCCGGGCGAGGGCGACACGTTAGACCGCACCCGCAGCCTGGACGAGTTCTCCGGCGACCAGGTGGCCTTCGAGCTGCGCTGGTCCCGCTCGGCCGTGGCCGGTCACCTTGGCGTGGCGCAGGATCTGATCGAGCGGCTGCCGGTGGTCTACCAGTCCCTGACCGCGGGCCGGATCGACCTGGTCCGGGCCCGCGCGTTCAGCGAGGCGCTGGCCCTGCTGGATGATGAGAAGGCCCGGCTGATCGCGGCCCGGCTGATCGACCGGGCCCAGACCTGGACCGTGGGGCAACTGCGGGAGCGACTGCGCTATCACGTCCTCAAAGCCGACCCGGACGCGGCGAAAGCCCGCTACGAGTTCCGCGTGGCCGACCGGCGGGTGTACAACCAGCCCTACACCGACGGCACCTCCGAACTGGGCGGGATCAACCTGCCCCCGGACCGGGCCGCCGCCGCGTTCGACCGGATCGAACGCCTCGCCCAGGCCGCCAAGAGCGACGGCGACGTGCGCACCCTGCCACAACTACGCGCGGACGCATTCCTGGACCTGCTCGCCGGACGAGTCTTCCAGCTGCGCCCCGGCACCGACCCGCTCACCGAGGCCGCCGACCAGGCCAGCCGCGACGACGACATCGGCGTCAACGACGCCACCGGCGACACCACACCCAAGCCCCGCCGCCGCAGCGGCACCCGCCCCAGCCGCGGCTTAACCGCCCGCGCCGCCCGGACCACCCCCACCCCCGCCGCTGGGTCGGGCAGCGTCATCATGGACAGCCTGCGCCGCAGCGCCCGGGCCGCCACCGGCCCCACCGAACCCGGCCCGACCCCCACCGGTGCCGCCCCGGATCGGGACCCCAGTGAAGGACTCGACCCTCGACCCGACCCAGGCCGGGATGACGACCTCGACCCGGCTGAGAACCTCGAACCGCCGGAGGACAACGACCCGGGTGAGGACTTCGTCGCCTGCGACGACTACGACCCGATAGGCACCGCCAGCCTCGGCTCCGCCAGCCTCGGCGGCGACGACCCGCCGCCGGCCGCCGACCCGAACGACAACCCGGTGCCCGACGATCCCCGGATGTGCTCCTGCGGCGGGGTCCGCCCGGCCCCCCGGCTCGGCGTGGTCGACCTACAGGTCAAGCTCAGCACGCTGATGTGCCTGGACGAGGACCCCGGGGTGATTCCAGGCTGGGGGCCGGTCATCGCCGACATCGCCCGCCAGGTCGCCCACGATCAGGAACACAACCCCACCTGGCGCTGGTCCATCACCGACGAACACGGAAACCTCCTGCACCACGGCCACACCCGACGCCGGCCCACCGCCGCGGAGAAGGCCTTCGTCAAAGCCCGTGACCGCACCTGCCGGGCGCCCGGATGTCGTCGACCGGCGATGCGCTGCGACGATGACCACCGGCAGGAATACGCCAACGCCGGGCCGTCCCACCGCGGAAACCTCTGCGTCCTATGTAGACACCATCATCGGCTCCGGCACGAGAAGGGCTTTGTGGTGCACCAGATCTCGGCCGGCACCTACCTGTGGGAAGCACCCAATGGCCGACACTACGCGGTCCTACCCGACGGCACCCTCATCCTCACCGCCGAAGACCTCGAACCACCCCCACCACCGGGCTACGTCAGCTCCCTCATCCCCGACGACGCCCTCATCGACGACGACCTCGA
>JAHRHA010000254.1 GCA_020027875.1 Micromonosporaceae bacterium
GCTCGCTCACGCGGCCTTCTCGGTAGCGACCGCCCCGACCGGCACCTTCAACCAGGCGACCTACACCACGACGACTGGGCTCGCGGTCACCGGCGGATCCGCCAGCGCGCAGGTCTGGAACGCCAACCGGGAGAAGGCCTGGACGAATAACGATACCGGCGCCGCGCACGCCAACGCGCACTAACTAGCGATCAACGTGCAGTAACCAACGATGAAGGTGAACCGGGGGCGGCCGGATGGCCGCCCCCGCGTTATCGCTCTTAGCCTTGATCCACGGATGAAGTCGGTCGCGAGGTCTATGGCGACCTGACGATCTTGACCGCCGTTTCCGGGCTGCCTGTTGCGTGCGGCCTCGTCGCCGGGTTGCTCGGGGTGCCTTGTCGGGCTCGGATGGTTGGCCGCTCGGCCGCCGGGTGTTTGCATGTAGACGGTCATGCCCAGGGTGGGGCGTGGACGGCGCGCCAGAGTCGCAGCCACCGCTGTTGCCAGGGCCAGTGCTCGGGCATGTGCAGCATCGTGGTCCAGGCGTGGCGGGCGGTGCTGCTGGCGACTTGGATCAGGCGGCGTCGGATGGTGCGAGCGCGGGCCATTGCCATGCCAGCGAGGACACCGACGGCGCGGGTGAGGTGATGTGCGATGCCGATGCAGGTCAGCCAGGCGTTGTTGGCATTGAATTTCCCCGACGTTATCCGGAGGTGGGCCAACGGCCCGTCGATGAGTTCGGCCAAGAGCTGCTCGACGATGGCGTGGGCGCGGTGGTGCTCTTCGGCCTGGACCAGGATGAACGGGCTGTCGGTGAACACCGCGTGGTATCGCCCGACCGGGAACAGAACACCCTGCTCGTCCTTTGTGGACTTGCGTTCGTCCGGCACGCGGCGCACGATGAGCCGGGCGGTGACCCGCCAGCGGCCGCTGAAGGCGGTGTATGTGGTCTCGGCGATGTGGGCGCGGGAGAGAACCGCGACGAGCCGATCGGCGATCTCACGCCGGTTTGTCGCGCAGACCAAGACCGCGCCGGTGGAGCTGTTGGCCCGGGACCTGTGCCCCGTTGGACATCAAGGTGCTGATGGTCGACGGGGAGCACATCACCGATCACTGTTGCGTGGTCGCGTTGGCGATCACCGCCGACGGGACGAAGGTGCCGGTCGGGTTGTGGGAGGGCTCGACCGAGAACAAGACCGTGGTCACGCATCTGCTCTCCGACCTGGTCTCCCGCGGCCTGGACGCGGACGACGGGTTGCTCGTCGTCATCGACGGCGCGAAGTCCCTGTCCTCGGCGGTGAGGGCTGTTTTCGGTGCCAAGGCTGCGATCCAACGCTGTACCGTCCATTATGCCGAGCAGCGGGTTATGCCGAGTTGGATCCGGGAACCCTTGTGGTGCAAGGGCTCCCGGCTGTTGAAGTCGGCATAATCCAGCGCGCCGCTCGATGCTTCTCTCTGACGTCGAACCTGATGTGGAGAGGAGACGAGGATGAGCAGGCCGTCACAGGTCCGGGTCACCGGACCGCTGGCCGAGTACGCGGTTGGGTTCCGGCAGGAGCTGGCCCGACGGGGCTACACGCCAAACTCCGCGAGCAACCAGCTGCAGCTCATGGCACACACGAGTCGGTGGCTGGGAAGCGCCGGGCTGGGTGCCGCCGAGCTGGGCCTGGGCCGGGTGGAGGAATTCCTTGCGCACCGACGCGAAGCGGGCTACACGTTGTGGCTGTCAGCAAAGGCGATGGTGCCAATGCTGGGCTACCTTCGCGGGCTGGGCGTTGTTCCAACACCGGCTACGGTTGGGCCAGCAACCGAGGCTGAGGAACTTCAGGAACGCTACCGGGCCTACTTGGTGCACGAGCGCGCTCTGGCTGCGGCAACCGTCGTCAGCTACCTGCATGTCGCGAGGCTGTTCTTGTCGTCCCGCGCAATTGATAGTGAGCTGTGCCTGGAGGGCCTCAACGCGGCAGAGGTGAACGAGTTCGTGCTGGCCGAGTGCGCGCCACGCTCGGTCGGCTCGGCCAAGTACGTCGTATGCGGGCTGCGGTCGCTGCTGCGCTACCTCTATGTCGCCGGAGATACCCGGGTGCCTTTGGAGGCCGCTGTGCCGAGGGTGGCGGGTTGGCGCCTGACCGGCTTGCCCATTACGTTCGGCCGCGCCGAGGTGTCCCGCCTGCTCGCCAGCTGCGACCGGCGGACCACGTTCGGCCGCCGCGATTATGCGGTACTGACCTTGCTTTCCCGCCTCGGGCTGCGTGCCGGCGAAGTCGCTGCGCTCAGCCTCGACGACTTCGACTGGCGCGCGGGGGAACTGGTGGTCCGGGGTAAGGGCCGTGGCGAAGAACGGCTTCCGCTGCCCGCCGATGTTGGCGAGGCCGTGGCCGGCTGGCTACGCCGAGGCCGGCCGCGTTGCGAGTTCGCCACAGTCTTCACCAGAGTTCGGGCGCCACATGGCCCGCTGACCGGCGCCGCCGTGTCCGCCGTCGTGCGCGCCGCGTGTGCTCGGTCAGGGCTGCCGGAACTGAACGCCCACCGCCTGCGCCACAGCGCGGCGACCGAAATGCTGCGTGCGGGTGCCTCCCTGCGAGAAGTAGGTCAGGTCCTGCGTCACGCCAGCGTCGTAACCACGTCCATCTATGCGAAAGTGGACCGGGACCGGCTACGCAGCCTCGCCCTGCCCTGGCCCGGAGCTGCGTCATGAACGACATACGTGTCGAGCTCGACCACTATCTCACCATCCGACGAGCGCTGGGTTTCAAGCTGCGCCGCGCGGAGCTACTCCTGTCCGACTTCGTCGACTATCTGGACGCCGCCAGTATCGACACGATCACCACCGACATGGCCTTCGCCTGGGCGAGCCTGCCCCGCAACGGCAGCCCGGGTTGGTGGGGCCATCGACTGTCGGTGGTGCGGGCATTCGCTCGCCACCTGCACGCCATCGATCCGACCCACGAGGTTCCACCAACCGGGCTGCTGCCTGCGAAGACCCACCGGGCCACGCCCTACCTTTATTCCGACACCGACATCGCCGCGCTCATGGCCGCCGCCCGCCAGCTTCGCTCGCCCCTGCGGGCGGCGACGTTCGAGACGCTGGTCGGGCTCCTCACGGTGACCGGGCTACGTATCGGCGAAGCCCTGCGGCTCAACCGCGGCGATGTCGACTCGACCCTCGGCGTGGTTCGCGTCCGGGAGACCAAGTTCGGCAAGTCCAGGGAGGTACCGCTGCACCCAAGCACGGTCGAGGCGCTCGTCGCCTACGCGGATCGCCGTGACCAGCTATGCCCGCGCCCCCGCGAGCAGGCGTTCTTCGTCTCGACCGCCGGTGCCAGGCTCCTCTACTGCAACACGCACCTCGCCTGGCAGGGTCTCGTGCGCAGCGCTGGGCTGCGATCCCGCTCGGCGACGTGCCGGCCGCGCCCGCACGACGTGCGCCACAGCTTCGCCGTGCGAACACTGCTCGGCTGGTACCGCGACGAGGCAGATGTTGAGGCACACATGCCGCTGTTATCGACCTACCTCGGTCACATCCATCCCGGCAACACCTACTGGTACCTGTCGGCCGCTCCGGAATTGCTCACTCTGGTTGCTGCCCGTCTCGAGGACACCGACGGAGCGAAGCCGTGAGCACGCTCGCTCCGGTCATGGAGGGCTTCTTCACCGAGCGCCTGCTCACCCAGCGCCATGCCAGCGCCCACACCATCGCCTCCTATCGGGACGCCTACCGGCTGCTGCTCGGCTTCGCCCAACGTCGTACCGGGAAGGCGCCGGCGAAGCTCGCTCTCGAGGATCTCGACGCCGTGCTCGTTGGCGCTGTCCTCGATCACTTGGAAAGGGAACGTCACAACAGCGCGCGAACGCGCAACAACCGGCTGGCCGCCATTCACTCACTCTTCGCCTACGCGGCGCTTCGCCATCCCGAGCACGCGGCGCTGATCCAGCGGGTCCTCGCCATCCCGGCCAAACGTGTGAACCGAAAGCTCGTTTCCTTCCTCACCGACAAGGAGGTCTACACGCTCCTCACGGCACCGGATCGCGATACCTGGGTCGGGCGTCGAGACCACGCGCTCCTGCTCGTCACCGTCCAGACCGGGCTGCGGGTCTCGGAACTCACCTCGCTGAGGTGCTGCGACGTCCAACTCGGCACCGGCGGCCACCTCCGCTGCCACGGCAAAGGACGCAAAGAGAGGATCACGCCGCTGACCACCCAGGTCAGCGACGCGCTGAAGGTCTGGCTGGCCGAACGCCGCGGACAGCCAACGGACGTGGTCTTCCCGAGCCGTCGCGGCGGCCCGCTCAGTTCGGACGCCGTCGCCGTCCTCGTCACCCGACACACCCGCATCGCCGCCACCCGCCGCCCGTCACTGGCGGCGAAGACGGTGACGCCACACGTCCTACGCCACACCTGCGCGATGCGGCTCCTCGCCGTAGGAGTCGACACTTCCGTCATCGCCCTCTGGCTTGGCTGCGCCGCGAGGCACAGCTGTCGTATCGCCCGTACAGCGGGCAGAGATGAGAGGAGATATCTCTGGATCTGATGGCTGACCTGGATCTGAAAAGTG
>JAHRHA010000255.1 GCA_020027875.1 Micromonosporaceae bacterium
TGCACGCTGTCACTGTGCACGATTCCCAACCACGGCAAGGCAATCGCGGAGATGGCGCGAGTGCTACGGCCCGGCGGCCGCCTTCTGCTGCTCGACCACATCGGCAGCCGCTGGTGGCCAGTATGGGCGGTGCTACGGCTGGTCGAACTGTTCACCGCGCGCAACGGCGAGTATATGACCCGCCGGCCGCTCCCGATGCTCGCCGCCGCTGGACTTACGGTGACTGAATCACAGCAGCTCAAACTGGGTACGGTCGAGCGTGTAGCCGCAGTTAGGACGGCCTGAACACTCGAGGCGTTGGTCGTGATTGGACGGTCGGGCCAACCTCTGCGCTCCTGGTCCGCCCAATCCCGGCAGTTCGGATGGCCGCGTTGGATCAATCCGCGACTCGAGAGCGGCGGGTGCAAACCTCGAACGGCGCAGCTACTCCCCCGGCTGTCCGATGATGGGGGTGACGATCTCGATGACCCGCAGCGGTCACGACGGGCCAACGTCGTGCAGGCGACACCGGCCGGCAGCACGGTTCGGCCTATGCTCAGGTCGTTGTGCCCTGGGGGAGAACGGACGCCGAGGTGACGATCGACGCGATCTTACGGCGGGCCCGCTCGGAGCTCGACCGTGTGACGCCGGCGCAGGCGTGGGCGGCGATGGGTGCCGGAGCCGTCTTGGCCGATATCAGGCCGGAATTCCAGCGACGTGCTGACGGCGAGATCCCCGGCGCGGTGGTGATCGAGCGGGTACACCTGGAATGGCGCTGCGATCCCGCCAGCCCGGCTCGGTGCCTGAGGCAACGGACCACGATGTGCGCTGGATCGTCCGCTGCGACGAGGGCTACTCGTCGTCGCTGGCCGCCGCATCGCTTCGGGCATTGGGGCTTCATCAGGCGACGGACGTGATCGACGGTTTTAGGGCCTGGCGGTCTGCGGGACTGCCGGTCGTACATCCGCCGCACCCCGCCCAGCCCCGGTTGCACCCGTCCTGACCGGGCTCCTGTGATCACCTTGAATTCTGACGGCGTCAGACCAGTCGAGGGTCATGTATTGCTTGGGGTTCCGCGGGTGCTCGCGAACGCCGGCGATGTGGCTCGGCATGAGAGACTGGATTGAACCGCTAGCGGCCCGGTGGGACAGCCTGTACCGAGATTTCTCCAGCCGGGCACGAACCACAGGAGAGTCAACAACCGGCGCAGAACTCGGCTGGAGCATCCGAACCCTGAACTCCGGACAGGAGGACTCCACAGAATGTTGCGTGCGGACCCGGGACTGAGTCGATGACGACGGGCGGCACGCTGGAGCAGGGGCGCACGGCGTTCGCCCAGCGCTCGTGGGGCGACGCGTATTCGCGGCTCGCCGCAGCGGCGGCCGACACGGCGCTTGAGCTCGACGACCTCGAACGTCTCGCGCTCGCCGCTTACCTGACGGGAAATCACGATGCGTCCACTGGCGCGTGGATGCGCGCTCACCGCGAAGCCATCCGTTGCAACGATTCGCGGCGGGCCGCGCGGAACGCACTTCTGATCGGGTCCGATCTGATGTTCCGGGGAGAAATCGCGCCGGCGATGGGGTGGTTCACACGCGTCGGGCGCGTTCTCGAAGGCTGCGACGAGGGCGCAGAACATGCGTGGCTTCTCACCTGGAACGCGTTCGCGCAGATGTGGGGCGGAGACCCCGCAGGGGCAGAGCCGGCCTTCGCTCGCAGCGTCGCTGTCGGCCACAGCTTCGGCGACTCGGATCTGTCGACCATGTCGCGCCTCGGTCAGGGCATGTGTCTGGTGATGCAGGGTCAGGGCAGCGCCGGCATCACCCTGCTGGATGAGGTCATGGTCGGCGTCACCTCGGGTGAGGTGTCGCCCATGTTCGCCGGAATCGCGTACTGCACCGTCATCGCGGCCTGCTCCGAGATCTTCGATCTGCGTCGCGCCCGAGAATGGACCGCCGCGCTCACACGTTGGTGCGACTCCCAGCCCGACCTGGTCACGTTTCGAGGAAACTGTTTGGTCCATCGGTGCGAGATCATGCAGATGCGAGGCGCGTGGAGCGACGCGCTGGCAGCCGCCGAGCAGGCGTGCGATCACCTTTCCGGCCCGGTCAAGTGGGACTCGCTCGGCTCGGCCTACTACCAGCTAGGCGAGCTGCAGCGGTTGCGTGGAGCGTTCGAAAGGGCCGAGGACAGCTACCGCAAGGCCGCCGAAGCCGGACGCCGGCCCGAGCCTGGCCTGGCCCTGCTCAGACTGGCGCAGGGACGTGTCGACGTGGCGGCCTCAATGGTGCGCCGCGCGCTGGAGGAGACTGAGGAGCCGCCCTCACGGTCGCGGATGCTCCCAGCGTATGTCGACATCATGATCGCCCTCGGCGATCTGCCATCAGCGCGAGCGGGGGCCGACGAGCTCGCGCAGATCGCAGAATTCCTCGAAGCTCGGTACCTGCACGCTGTCGCCGCCTCTGCGGCCGGAGCGGTCCTGCTCGCCGAAGGCGATGCGCGATCGGCGCTATCAAAGCTCCGCAGCGCCGGATCGGCGTGGCGCGAGCTGGACGCTCCGCACGAGACCGCACGCATCCGTGTGCTGATCGGACTCGCATGCCGTGCACTCGACGATCCCGAGACGTCCACAATGGAGCTCGACGGCGCGCGGACCATCTTCGAGCAGCTGGGTGCCGGGCCGGACATCGAACGGCTCGAGGCGCTCGGGCGGACCGATGGGAGGGCTCGTGGAGGCCTGACCGCGCGCGAGGTGGAAGTACTCCGTCTGGTCGCGTCCGGCAAAACGAACCGCGCGATCGCGAACGTGCTCGGCCTGTCGGAGAAGACCGTCGCCCGCCACATCAGCAACATCCTGACCAAGATCGAAGCGCCATCCCGCGCGGCCGCCACCGCCTACGCCTACGAGCACCGCGTGATCTAGGCTGTACTCAGAACTACCCATACGCCAAACCGTGACTCTGGTTCGTTCGACCGAAGTCGGGCCGTCTCTATGCGTGCAGGGTTCTTGCAATGACTGCAACGCAGGGAGGCGGACATGACGAATGTGAAGCAGGAGACGACCCACGAAGCCCAGCACACCGCGCCCGTCGAAGCCTGGGACGCGATCGCAGCGCTGTACGACGAGCACGTCGCACCCGGTGAATCCGATCTGGCCATCGCCGGACTGCGGCTTGCCGGTCTGCAGGCGGGCGACACGTTCCTCGACGTCGCAGCCGGAACCGGTGGACTGAGCGTCCCCGCTGCACGGCTAGGTGCGACCGTGCTGGCGACCGACTGGGCACCCAAGATGATCGAGCACCTCAACGCGCTGGCGGGCGCCGAAGGTCTCGACGCCGTTGGTCGCGTGATGGACTGCCACGCGCTCGACATCGCCGACGACACCTACGACCTCACCGGTTCGCAGATCGGCGTGATGCTCGTTGCGGACCAGGCCCAAGCACTGCGCGAGATGGTTCGGGTAACGAAACCCGGTGGACGGGTGCTGCTCATCGCCTACGGGAACCCCGACGAGTTCGAGGCGCTGCACGTCTTCATCGGTGCGGTGCAGGCTGTCGTCCCTGAGTTCGAGGGCCCCGCCGAGGACGAGCCCATGCTCGAGTTCCAGGTCGCCGACCCGGACGTCCTGCGTCAGCGATTGATCGACGCCGGTCTGAAGGATGTCAATGTTGACACCACCAACCAGGAGCGGATCGAGGTGCGGACCGGACAGCAGCTCTGGGACTGGTGCCTCGGTGGCAACCCGATCCCGGGGATGCTCGTCGCCGACCTCACGGACGAGCAGCGCGCGGACATCATCCGGGTGCTCGACGGCATGATCCGTGAACGCTCCGCCGACGGCCCGGCCGTTTTGACGGCGCCGCTGAACATCGGGGTGGGCACGAAGTAGCGCCTACGAGACTTGGGCGTTCGAGCCGTCGGCCGGCAGGGTCAGTCAAGCCCGAACGGAGGGCTGATGCATCTCCGGCCGCCCGCTCGACGACCCGGAGACACCGCGCAGGTGCAAAACCTTATGACGGGCCATAAAGGAGAGGGTGCGCGCGGCGGTGGCGAGGACGTCCGCGGCGTGGTCGATGTCCTGCTCAGTGCTCCACCGGCCGGCCGATAGTCGCAGCGCGGCGAGGCTACGGTCGCGGTCGAGTCCCATGGCGTGCAGCACTGGTGAGGGTTCGGTGGTGCCGGCGTGGCAGGCCGAGCCGGTAGAGGCTGCGACCTCCGGGGTTGCGGCGGCGAGGAGGTCGTCGCCATGCACGCCGCTGATGCTCACGTTGAGTGTGTTGGGCAAGCGGTGCTCGGTGTGGCCGTTGAGCCACACCCGGTCGGGCAGCGCCTGGGCGAGAAGATGGTGCAGGTGATCGCGAAGGGCGGCGATCCGTAGGTGACCTTCGGTGGCGAACTCGGCGCTTGCGAGGTCGGCGGCAGCACCGAGGCCTGCCGCGAGGGCCACGTTCTCCGTGCCGGCCCGCAGGCCGCGTTCCTGACCGCCGCCGTAGATGACTGGCTCCAACGCCACGCCGGTACGGACATAGAGGGCGGCCACACCCTTGGGCGCG
>JAHRHA010000130.1 GCA_020027875.1 Micromonosporaceae bacterium
GTTCACCAGCGTCCCCGACCTCATCGGCGCCATCCGCATCTTCATCGATGCCTACAACGAACGGTGCGAACCCTTCACCTGGACCAAGACCGCCGACCAAATCCTCGCCAAAGCCAGCCGTCAAAAGACCTCAGACGCAGGACACTAGGTCGACGTCGGCGTGACGGTCGTCGTCGCGGTCGCCGGGCTCTCTTCGGCCGGCATGAGAATCCACAGGACCGGGTAGATCAGGATCTGGCTGCCCGGAATTATCAGAAGAATCAAGGTAAACAGCAGGCGAGCCGGCCACGGGTCGATGCCGAAGCGCCGGCCCAGCCCGGCTATCACCCCGGCAAGCACCCGGCCCTCTCGCGGTCGCACCAGCCCTTGGCTGCGCATGCTTCGGTGGATGTCGTTCATGGTCTTCGCTCCAAACCCCGATGAACTCGATGAACTCTATGAGGCAAGCGTGCAGTCCGCGGCTGCCGCCCGACATCAGGGAACGACCCCGGTCATACCCTGATCCCGCCCCCGATAGGCAGAGAATTCCGTTGACGGCTCTAGATAACGGTTGTAGGTTACTGTTAACTAGGGGGGGTGGCGGTTTTTGCGGGAAGCGATGCTCGCTCTGCTGGCCAAGGAGCCCGCTCACGGCTATGAACTGCGGCACCGGCTGGCCCGCGCACTCGGTCCGCTCGGAGAGGTGCTCAACCCGGGACAGGTCTATGTGACGCTGTCGCGGATGGAGCGGGCGGGCCTCGTCCGCGGCGACCAAGTCGAGCAAAGCGCAGCCCCGGACAAGAAGGTGTACGAGGCGACGCCGGCGGGCCGGGACCATCTCGCTGCGTGGCTGGCCGACTCGTCCTGGCCGAAGGTCGCGCCGGCGGAGTTTCACCTTAAGTTGGTGGCCGCGGCTGCGACAGGGTTGGCCGATCCATCGGCGTTGATCGATTTGCAGCGCCGCGAGTTGCTGCGTCGGCTCCGGAAGGTGCAGCGGCTCGTAGAGGAAGATCCGGGCGACCTTGACGGGATGCTGCTGTTGGAGGGTACGGCGCTCCGGCTGCAGGCCGACGTGCGGTGGTTGGAGGCGTGTGAGCGCCGGTGGAGAGCTGGGGACAAGCAATGACGACGGTGATCCAGGCGAGCGGCCTGAGCCGGCACTACCCGGGCGATGGGTCGCCAGTGCGCGCGGTCGATGACGTTCGTCTGGTCATCGAGCGGGGAGAGGCGGTGTCGGTGATGGGGCCCAGCGGCTGCGGGAGGTCCACATTGCTGCATCTACTCGGCGGGTTGGAGCGGCCCAGCGCCGGCGAATTGACTCTTGACGGGCGCCGTGTCGACGGATTGTCCGAGGCGGCGTGGGCGCGGTTGCGCCGGCGCAGCGTGGGGTTTGTGTTCCAGGCGTTCCATCTGATCGACGAGCTCAGCGCGGTGGAGAACGTCGAGCTCCCCGCGCTGCTGGTTGGGACGCCGCCTCAGGCCGCCCGCCGGCGGGCGATGGAGCTGTTGGAGCGCCTCGATGTCGCCGACCGGGCCGCGCACCTACCGGCTCGGCTCTCCGGTGGGCAGAGCCAGCGGGTGGCGCTGGCGCGGGCGCTGGTCAACGAGCCGCTGCTCGTCCTGACGGACGAACCGACCGGCAATCTCGACAGCCACGCCACGGGTGAGCTTCTCAAGATCCTCGCCGGCCTGCGCGAAGCGCACCAGACGCTGCTGTTGGTCACCCACGACCCGCGGGTCGCGGCCATCGCGGACCGACTGCTCAGCATGCGCGACGGCGCGATTGTTGACGACACCCGCCTCGACGGCGGGCTGTCCAGGCAGGCCGCGTTGGCCCAGATCGCGGGCTGGGACGCGTAGATGCCGCCGGCGGTACGTCTCATCACTCGCCTGGCGTGGCGCAACGTGCGCCACCGGCCATGGCAGGCAGCCCTCCTGCTATTCGCCCTGTGCCTTTCTACCTCCACGTTGACCCTGGCGCTGGCGGTCAACGAGAGCGGTACCGCCCCCTGGGACCGGTTACATGAGGCGACCAACGGCTTTCACGTCGACGCATTTGTCACGCCCCGCCGCGACGCCGCACCAACGGATGAGGACGTGGCGCGCGCTCGCCAGCAGCTGGCCGACCTGCGCAACGCACCCGGTGTGGTCGCGGCCAGTGGCCCCTGGCGACTCCTATACGCCACGGGCGAGGTCGCGGGCAAACCGACGGAGTTACGCGTGCAGGTTCGCGATGCGTCCCCTGCGGCCGTCGGCCAGCCGCTCCTCACCTCGGGCAGCTGGCTCGACGCCGAGGACACGGTGGTGCTCGAGGACGGGTTGGCCTCGACCCTTCATGTCAAGCCCGGCGACACCGTCGCGATCGCGGGGCGATCTCTAACCGTCCGCGGCACCGCGATGACCGTCAACGTCTTCCCATACCCTATTGATCCACCGGGAACCGTGTGGATCACAACGTCCACCGCGCAACGGCTGGACCCCGCAGCCGTCGCGGGGGAGACGGAGTTTGTCGAGCTACGACTCTCCAGTCCCCAGGACGCTGAAACGTTTGTTGCCGCCCACAGCGGCAGCATCACCGATGACCAATTCCGAGCCGACATGCACGCGTGGCAGATGTACCGCAACGCCAGCAACGGGAAACTCGAGTTCGTCAGCATCGCGCTGGGGTTCACCGGCACCATGCTCGCCGGGCTGACCATAGCCACAGCTGCGGTGTTGGTCGCCGGACGGATGGCGGCCCAGATCCGGCAGGTTGGCACGCTCAAGGCTGTCGGTGTCACACCCGGGCAACTGACCTGGATCCAGCTCATCGAGTACCTTGCACTGGCCGCCACCGCCGCGATCGTCGGGCTCACGGCTGGCGCGTTGATCTTCCCACTGCTGGCTCGCCCTTTGCGCGTTGCTTATGGCGCACCGGAGGCGGCACCGATCACCCTCAACCGGGCCGCCATTGTTGCCGGCGTCGCTGTCTTTGTCGTTGTGCTCGGCACCGTCCGCCCGGCACTCCGCGGAGCCCGGCATAGCACCCTGCGCTCGCTCGTGGCGAATGTCCACCAGCCGCCCGCCCGCCGCGACTACCGGGCCAGCCGGCTGGCACGGCTGACTGGGTCGCTCCGCCTGCCCCTCCCCGCGGTGCTCGGCATACGCGCCGCGCTGCGCCGCCCCGGCCGGACGGTCGCCAACGCCGCCGGCCTGACCCTCGGCATCGCAATGGTGATCATCGGGCTAGCGCTGAATGGCAAGACGGCGGACTTCCGTCTGACTGCGGCCCAGGAGGAGGCCTATCCGGGGGAGGCCGCAGAACTGACCGGACTCCTCGACCAGTTCCGCATGATCCTCTTCGCCGGCGCAGCTTTGCTGCTCGCGCTGGCCGCGGTCAACGCGGCGGTGGCCGCGATTTTCGCCGCCCACGAGAGCGCCCGCAACCAAGCCATCCTGCGCGCCCTGGGCGCCACCCCACGGCAGACCGTCATCGCGTTCGCCGTCGCACAACTCAGCGCGTGCCTGCTCGCCTGCGCGCTCGGCATCCCACTCGGCCTCGCTCTTTTCAACTCCGTCGCCGGCGACCTAGGCTCGGCGCAACTATCCGCACGTACCTACGCCGCAGTGGCCGCCGTGGCGCTGCTGTTGTATGCGGTTGCCGTCGCCGCCCCAGCCAGACTCCTCGCTAAACGACCAGTGACACCGCTTCTCGCCTACGAATGACCGCGGGTACGGATCAACTCGTTGAGTGCCTCGACGTTTCGCTCGGCCACCGCGACCCGGCGGGCGCCAAGCGACGTCACGAGGATGCTGTTCCACCGGCCATCGGCGCCGACGTACTGCAGCTCTGGCATGGGTGTGGACACCGACGGGCTGCCGAAGGTCTTAGGGCGGTGCATGACCAGGAGTGCGCGGCGTACGGCGGACCAGGGCAACCGCTTGGTACGAAAGAGTTCCCGAACGATTAGTGCATCGGGGGTGGCCCGCACACCGACCGTCAATACGCGGACCGCACCCGCCAGGAGGACCACAGCGGCCGCGCCCGCCACTGCTTCCACGCCGATAGGTCGGGCACCGCCCACCGCGAAGGCCACGCAACCCGCGGCCAGCATGAGTAACAAGCCCGCTGCCACCATGTTCCACAGCCGCGAGCGCAGCACGCGCCGTTCACCGGTCATGTGGCGGACGGTAACGCATGGCGCCGCGGCTGTGGACCCGCGAGGGAGAGCGATCAGTTCGAGTCGGGGGCGTAGAACTTCGTCGTGTTGTCGACCGCCGTGGCCACCTCGGCGCTGGTTGCCCCCGCAGCCTCGAGCGCGGCGCCCCACGCCTTGCTGCTCTCGGTCATGAACTCCTTGGCCTCGGCCGACTCCTCCCATGCATGGGGCTCCTCGATGGACTCGCCGCGGAGGTGCAGGCCCAGTCCGAGCACAGTGAGGTCCCAGCCGACCCCAACGGCGCCGGGCCCGAATTCGGCCCACCGCTCGGCGTCTACGACCGCGGTGTGTTCGAGCTCGAACACCGTTTCACCCTGTGCGCCGGACGACAGCCGTACCTCGACCTCGGAGACGTCGACCTCGGTGGGATTCTCGCCAAACACCCAGGTAACCGTGAGCAGGTGGGGTGGTTCACAGCGCAGGATCTCGCCCCCGGCGTTGCCCTTAAGTTGGTACCGGCCACCAAGGCGGAGATCCCCGGTGACCGGAAGGAACCAGCGGTTGATCCGGTCGGGGTCGGTGATGGCATCCCAGACATCCTCGATCGGCGCCCGGTAGGTTCGTCGCAATAGGACGGTGCGTCCGTCTCCTGCGGGGATGCGTCGATGTCCGGTCTCACGACGGACAGCATGGATCTCATTAACGATGTCGATCATGGGTCTTCCTTCTCCCTTGTGTACGACGTGTCGTCCGTGGTCGTCGGGGCGTTGTGCAGGCGGCGTTCGCGCCTGCCTCGCGCGAGTTCCGTGGCCAACGCGTCCAGGTGCTGGTTCCAGAACCGGCGGAAACGCTCCAGCCACAGGTCGACCTCCTGCAGCGGTGCGGAGTCAACCGCGTACAGGCGGCGGGTCCCCTCGGCCCGGACGGTCGTGAACCCGTGCTCCCGCAGCACGCGCAGGTGCTGCGACACCCCGGGCTGGGAAATCCCGAACTCCTCCTGGATGATCGCGCTGACCGCACCGGACGTCTGCTCGCCGTCGGCGAGAAGCTCCAAGATCCGGCGTCGGACCGGATCCCCGAGGACATCGAACGCGTGCACAGCCCAACTGTGCCAGCACAAGCTTATATAAGTCAAGCCTTACGATTGAATCGGCCTCGGCAAGGGCGAGTACAGCCAGACCCGCTGGCGCTTCGAGCCGCTCTGCGTGAGGTCCGCGATCCTCGGCGGCGTAGCGTAGCCGCGGTTTTGTTGCCGGGCCGGACTTGCGACCTTCACTGCTTTCCGCTCCACTTGAGATCATGAGGCGCATCGGCATGTTCGTCGTCGTATTACTGCTCGCCGCAGCCGGCTGCGGTTCGAAGGAGCCCGCCGCGGCGCCGCCACCGGCGACGACGGCGGGCGGCTCAACTCCGCCCTCCGGCACGGCATCAGCCACGCCCAGCGCTTCACCAGATACCCTGATCGAATTCACCGTGGATGGCGCCGGGCCGTACCAGTTGGGCGCAACGTTGGCCACCCTGCAAGCGACCCCGGGTCTCGACGAGGTCACGGCCGGCGGCGCGGTCTGCCCGGGGAACACGAACGCACGCGGGACCGGCACGTGGCGGGACATCCGGCTCTCGTTCCGTAAGGACGGCACGCTCTATCTGGCCGTCAACAGGTCACCGTCAATACCCACTCCGTCGGGGGCGTGGCTGGGCACCACGCTGGCCCAGCTGAAGTCGATCTACGTCGGCGTCTCAGGCCAGGAGCTCAAACAGGGCACAGGTACCGCATACCTGGTGACCACGCTGTCCGGGCGCGGCATCCTTTTCGACCTGGACGCGAAAAGACAGGTGATCTCCATGGCCGCCGGTGACGCCTCGTACCTCAAGGCCAGCTATCAAGGCGGCACGGACTTCTGCTAGCGACCGCCGGATAGGCGAGCCGTCACGTTCTGCCGCGATCGGGCGACGAGTGCGTCAGGATCGTCGACGTAGAAGCGCAGTTCGGTGATGGATTCGCTGCCCTTCGGCAACGGCACCGTCGTCGGGTGGTGCAACGTAACATCGACGTTGGTCTGTTTTAATATACCGATCTGAAGGACGACGCCGGCACCGGAACGATCGATCTGGGCGGTTCGGCCCGGTAGATCACGGCCCCGGGTTTGGATAGTGGCGATGGCATCCCAGGGGATCGTGAAGTCGACGCTAAAGCCGTACCGGACGCGGAGGCCGGAATCGCTGACGACGTGCGGGTGGACTCGAATGCTCGCCAGTAGCCCCACCATCCAGAACAACCCATAGAACCCCAGCGCGTCTCCGATGAGCCGCGCGGTCTCCCACGGCAGGAGCAGGTGGAGGATGGGGACCTCGATCGCGGACACGGCAATGAACGCGACGAAGAGCGGCGTCACGACAGCTGCGTAACCGAACGCCTCGGTACCTGTGCCGGATGCAACCGGTCGCCGAAGTATCCAGCGATACAGGCTCCGCCACATGCCCAGCTCGTACAAGACTGCCTTGCGAACAAACGGCGGTACGGCCGTTCGCGTGGTTCGCCGGTCGGTGATTGTCACTGGTCGTCCTCACGAATCTCGTACGAAAGGCCCTGGTCGCGGAGCCGGGTCAGGACGTCGCCCAGGCCCGCGACGAAGCAGTCGAACTGCTCGTCTGGCATCCCGGCGAACAGCAGGTGGGCGAACTTCTGCTGGTCGCGTTCCATGGCCGCCACGGTCGTTGCCGCGTGTTCGGTGAACGTGACGAGAGTCGCCCGGCGATCGGTGGGATGTGGCTCCCGGGTCACGAAGCCGGTCGCGACCAGCCCATCGACAAGGCCGGTAATGGTGCGGGCACTCACCTTCAGGGCCTCGGCGACGTCGCGCTGTGTCATCGGCCCTCGGTGACGCAGCTCCCACAGTAGGTGGGCCCGCGAGACGGTCAGGCCGTCGCGAGCCAGGCTCTGGGTCATGTCGTGGTTGAGGAGCACGACGAGCTCGAGTATCCGGTCGAGCGCCGCTTCATGCCTGTCTATGACCTTCATCGTGATGCCTCCTCACTATGTGTAAGCATCCCTATTATGACACACGGACGAGCACTCTCACCGATATGGCCAAAGTGCTGACCCTCGTCAACTTGAGGTTGACGACTGGGCGTCGTCAACCTATGGTTGACGCATGGCAAATCCGATCCGTATGACGAATCCAGTCCGGCTCGACGACCTGATCGAGGCAATCAAAAAGGTGCACTCCGACGCTCTCGAACAGCTCTCCGACGCGGTCATCGCCGCGGATCACCTCGGCGACGTGGCTGATCATCTCATCGGCCACTTCGTCGACCAGGCACGGCGCTCGGGCGCGTCCTGGACAGACATCGGCAGGAGCATGGGGGTCACCAAACAGGCTGCTCAGAAGCGTTTCGTTCCCAAAGCCGCCGGCGAACCATCAGACCTCGATCCCGAGCAGGGGTTCAGCCGGTTCACCGCGCGGGCGAAGAACGTCGTGATGGCGGCGCAGAACGAAGCCCGGGCTGCCGGCAACGACGAGATCCGCCCCGAACATCTCGTGCTGGGGCTTTTGAGCGAGCCTGACGGCGTCGCCGCGAGGTCGATCGTCGCGCAAGGCGTAGCGCTGGAAACCGTCCGGACGACCGTGACCGCGACGCTGCCACAAGCGGCCGGCCAGGTGCCGGAGCTCATCCCGTTCGATCCACGGGCGCGAAAGGCGCTGGAACTCACGTTCCGGGAGGCTCTGCGGATGGGCCACAACTACATCGGGACCGAGCACATCCTGCTCGCGCTCCTCGAACTCGAAGACGGCACCGGCGTGCTCGCCGGCCTCGGCGTCGACAAGGCGACCGCCGAAGCCGACATCACCGACGCCGTGGCCGCCATCGTTGCCGCCCAAAAGCAACTGAACAAGGATGCAGCCCGGGCTGCCGGCTGGGTCAGTTGATGGAGCCGGCGGGCGCGAGCCAAACGGCGGGCTGGCCGGTGACTGTGGTGACCTGGTCGAAGTCGCGATCTGGGGCGGAGTTGACGGGCAGGTAGCGGTCGGGCAATGTGGCCGCCATGGTCACGTGGGGTGAGTTCGCGGTGCGGCGCTCCGACCTTGCCGCCGCTGGGCGGGCGCTGTTGTACCAGCATGGCGTGGGGCTCGCCTTCCTGGCGACGATCCGGAAGGACACCGGCCCCCGCATGCACCCGATGTGCCCACTGCTCTCCGACCACGGCCTTTACGCATTCATCGTGCCCTCGCCAAAGCAGCACGACCTTCGGCGTGATGGCCGATTCGCCATGCACTCGTTTCCTTGCCCCGACAACGAGGATGCCTTCTACCTGACCGGCCGGGCGCACATCGTCGAGCATCCTGCGCTTCGCGACCAGCTTGGCAGCCAGTTCGTCGCGGAGCGGTCGCAGTTCGGGATCGCGCTTCCCAACCAGGCCGATGCGCTATTCGAGTTCCGGATCGAGCGATGTCTGGCCACCAAGACGACCGGACACGGTGACCCGAACCCGAACCACGTAGTTTGGTCAGCGGAACGAGACTGAGCGTTGCTCGTCGCTACGTTCACAGCACCCGAGTGAGCCTGCCCGGCGAGTCGATGATTGCCTACACGGAGGCGCGGGCCTCCTCGACCTGGCGCAGGATGACCTGAGCGCCGCTGGCCTCGGCGATCGCACCCGCCTCATCGATCAGCGCCAGCGCGTCGTCGCGGCGGCCCTGTCCGGCGGCGATGTGGGCTAGCCCCACCAGATTCGCGGCAACGCCAGGCAGGAACCCCAGCTCTCGGCGGAGCCGCACCGACTCCTCAAGCCGCTGCCGTGCCACGTCCAACTCGCCGGCCGCATGCGCCGCGATGCCCAGGTGCCGAAGCGCGTATGAGAGCGTCAGCATGTCTCCGACTTGGGTTGCAAGCTCGCACGAGCGTTCAAGAGCGGGAACCGCGGCGGCGTCGTCGTGCCGGACAACTTGATGGAAAGTCCCGATCCAGAACAGGGACTCACCCTCGCCGCGTACGTCTCCTAGCAGCTGGTACAGCTGCGCCGCACGCTCAAACAACGCCAGTTCGTGCGGGTCTTCGTTTCGCTCGACAAGAAATCGCGCATGCAGGATCCGGCCACGGGCCAGGGCAAGATCGGCCTCGACCGCGTTCAGCTCCCGCTCGGCAACCGCCAGTACGCTGTCGTCGCCGCCGATGACGGCGCGTTCGTAAAGCAACCTGGCTCGTTCGATGCGGTCTTCCGCACTCATCCTTCGCCCCCGCTCACTCGAATCCGCGCACCCCATTGAACGCGGCGCTCTTGGCTCAACGCAAGTCTTTCGCCCACGTTCAGGCCACGCGCCTAGCGTCGATTGGAGCCCGGTGCCAGCGACAAGTAGCGCAAGTCGCCGCCAACGGCGCGGCGGCGCAGCGGTGCAGTGGCTATGCAACCACGGTTGCATTCGATCCGATCCGCCGGTAACTTATGTAACCACGGTTGCGTTGACGCTGGAGGGCGGCGATGGCTGAACCTGACGCGCGGCGGCGTGTGCGCTACGACCTGCCGGCAGGTGTGCGGGTGCTGCAGGCCGGTCTTGTGGTTAATGCGTTCGGGAATGGGGCCGCGGCCCCGTTTCTGATCATCTATCTGCACAACGTTCGTGGTATCCCGCTGGCGGTTGCGGGCGCGGCGTCGGCGACAGCCGCCGGATTCGCCTTGCTCGCGACGTTGGTCGCGGGTCGTGTTGCGGATCGGCGCGGGATGCGGCCGACGATGATCGGCGGGCTGTGCTGCTCCACGCTCGCTTATGGCCTGTATCCGTTGGTGCGTCAGCCGTGGCACGCCGTTGTCCTTGCCGCGCTGGCGGGCGGTGGGATCGGCACGTGGTTGACGATGCAGTCCAGCCTGCTCGCGACGCTCACGCCGCAGGCGTTGCGGCATGTGGCGTTCGCATGGCAGCGGGTGGCGGCAAATGTTGGTCTGGGGTTGGGTGGGTTCGCCGGCGGTCTGATTGTGACAACCGGCCGACCCTCCACGTTCACTACGCTATTTTGGTTGAACGCGGGGACGTTCCTCGTCTACGTGGTCTTCCTGTCCAGGATCCCGGTGCCAGCGACGGCCCGGCCTGCTGCAGCGTCGGGTGGCAGCTACCGCGCTGTGTTGGCCGATCGGGTCTTCGTCCGGCTGGCTGCGCTGAACTTCGGCGTCGTCGCCGCGGCGATCGCCTTGCTCAACGCGCTGCTGCCGGTCTACGCCAAGAATCAGGCGCACATCACCGAACGGGCCATTGGCCTGCTGTTCCTGCTCAACTCGGTAACGATCATCGCGTTGCAGCTGCCGATAGTCCGCCGGGTCGAGGGGCGACTGAGGATGCGAGCGTTCGCGGTGATGGGAGTGCTGTTCGCCACATCGTGGTTGCTGGTCGCCGCTGCCGGCGCCGTAGGTGACGCGGTCACAGCGTTGGCCGTCTTGGTCGGCGCGATCGTCGTGTTCAGCCTCGCCGAATGTCTCTACGACGCGGTGCACAGTCCCCTCGTGTCTGATCTGGCGCCACCTGAACTGTTGGCCCGCTACCTCGCGGTGACCGCATTCTCCTGGCAGGTCGGGTTCATCGTTGGTCCCGCCGTGGGCGCGCTCGTCCTCGCCGCCGCACCTACCACGCTGTGGCTGGTCGCGGCGGCGATATGTGCGGCCGCGAGCGTGTACTCGCTCCGGTTGAGCCGGCATCTTCCGGATCGGGTACGCCGGACGCCGCGCCGGCCCGAACCGCCCCTTGTGGAGGTTGCTGCTGAACCGAGCCGGTAACCTCGCGTATGGTAACCGTGGTTACTTCCCGATGGAGGTGTGATGGCCGCGCGCGGGCAAACACAACGGTGGGTGCTCCTGTGCTACCGGCTGCCCCGCGAGCCGTCGACGCCGCGGATCACCGTGTGGCGCAAGCTTGAACGCCTCGGCGTCGCCCGACTCGGTGACGGCCTCGTGGGGCTGCCCGCCGACGCGCGTACCCGCGAGCGGTTCGACTGGCTCGCCGAGGAGATCGCCGAGGCCGGCGGCGCCGCCACCGTGTGGCTTGGCTCGCCGGCCCATGCCGCGCAAGAGGAGGCCGTCGCCGATGCGCTGCGGGAAGCCCGGGCCGCTGAGTACGACGCCGTCACCACGCAGGCTCAGAACGCCGCAGCCGGCGATTCTGATGAGGTGGCCCGGGTCGTGCGTCGGCTGCGCGAAGAGTTGGGCCGCATCGCTCGGCGTGATTTCTTCCCCCCACCGCAGCGTGAGCAGGCGCACGCGGCCGTGCAAGCCCTGGCCGCCGCGGCCGCGCCCGGCCGACGGTCGGCGAGGTTGCGATGAATTGGGTGACACGCACCGGCGTGCACGTCGACCGGGCGGCCTGCGTGTGGCTGATCCGTCGCCGCATCGATTCCGAACCGGTCTTCGAGTTCGTCGACGACCCGGCCGAGGTTACCGCCGACGCTACCCGGTTCGACATGCCCGGCGCCGTGCTGGGGCACCGCGACGGCGAATGCAGCTTCGAGACGATGTTGCGGCACTACGACCTGACCGACCCTGTCCTGTGGCGCATCGCCCAAGCAGTGCACGAGGCCGACCTTGACGACGAGCGCTATGACGCCCGCGAGGCCGCCGGCCTGGACATCCTCGTGCGCGGTCTGACGCTGCTGGGCGACGACGAGCACACGTTGGCCGTCACCGCCGCCCTGTTCGACGGACTGTACGAGTACCACCGGCGAGCGATCCTGCTCGGCCGCGAACCAGCCTGACCACGTCACCAACGCCGTGAAAGGAGGGCCGTCTGCGATGAAATGGGTGACCCGTGCCCGGCCCAAGACCGACCGCATAGCCTGCCCATGGCTGATTCGACGCTTCATCGACCCGACCGCCGAGTTCCTTTACGTCGACGCCGACCAGGTCCTCGGGATTGCCGCCCGCGAAGGCGGGCACTCCTTCGATGCGCCAGGAGCGACCTACAGTCACCGTCACCACCCGGATGGCAGGCAGTGGTGCACCTTCGAAACCCTCCTCCACACCTACGACCTCGCGGCCGACCCCGCCCTCGTCGAGTTGGCGCGTATCGTGCACGCCGGTGACATCGCAGCCGACGTGGCCACGCACCCGTTCGGTGCAGCCCTGCGCGCGATCGGCGAGGCAGGTCCAAGCGTCGAGGCGGACGACCATCGACTCCTGGCCCGGGGTCTGTTCGTTTACGACGCCCTGTATGCCCACTGTCAGCACACCACGTCCGCCACGTCGTAGTCGGCCGGTTGGCGCGCCTCCTGCCCATCTTGGAGTCGATCAGGTGTTGTTCGCTACGACGAGCACCAGCAGATGGTTGAAACGGCCGAGGTCGGCCTCTGAGCGCAGGTGAAGCTCGATCCAGTCGCGGCGCGAAGGATCGCGCCGAACGGCGGCGTCCCTACCATACTCCTCGGCGGCCTGTGACCAGCCCTTTCGCGTGATCCGAAGGTCGATGACGCCGGGTGCCTCGAGGTGGGCAACCTCGCGTCCCGCGATGGCCAAGGCTGGCTTGTTTCCGTATCGGGAGCGACGTTCCTCGGCAGGGCCCGCCGACAGCATGGCGGTGACAAACGCGTCCCACAGCACCTCGCCGTGGCTGTCGTTCATCTCGACGAGTCTAGCGATGAGCGTGTGTGGCATCTAAATGTGTCGGTGGGTGCCGATACGGTCGCCCCTATGCCGTCGCATCTGCATGAGGTGTTGGTCGAGATGTTTCGGGATCGGCCGGTGTTGGCCGCGGAGCTGCTGGCCGGTCCGCTGGGCGTTGCCGTTCCCACCTTCCAACGGGCGTCGCTGTCCTCGGGTGAGCTGACCGACGTC
>JAHRHA010000050.1 GCA_020027875.1 Micromonosporaceae bacterium
GTCGACCGAGCGACAGAGCCGCGCCACCTGAGCCGAGTTCGCATCTGTCAGGGCGAAGCCGGGGTCCACCCCGGTCGCGCGATCGACCAGCAGCCGTCCCGACTCGGACGCTTCGACCGCCGCGACGGTGTCCTCCGTCGGCACCGAGAGCGGCCGGACCGTGTACACCCGTTCGATCGCCAGGCCGAGGGGGGTCTGGCTCGTGGCGAGGACCCGAACTCCGGGGCACTCAGCCGCCAGCACCCCCAGCAGCCGGGCGCACTCCGCCGCCACGTGTTCGCAGTTGTCGAGAACGACCAGCGCGGTGCGATGGCCGAGGGCCCGGACCACGTTCTCCTGCGCCGCGCGCCAAGGGTCGCTCAGCGGCTCGAGCACGGCGAGAAGGGCTGGTGCGACGCCGCCGGCGTCCTGAACCGTGTCGAGCGCGATCAACGCCACGCCTGCCGCGAAGGTTGGCGCCGCGGCTGCGGCGACCTCGACGGCGAGCCGCGTCTTGCCCGAACCTGGTGGGCCGGTCAGCGTCACGATCGCGTTCTCTTTGAGTACGGATGGCAGCTCATCCAGGTCACGTCGCCGGCCGACGAAGCGTGGCAGGATCCGGCGCGGTAGCCCGGGCAGCAGCCCGTAGGCCGGGCCCGGGGCCTGGGGTGCGGGGGTCTGGGGTGCGCGGGTCTGGGGTGCGCGGGTCTGGGGTGCGGGGGTCTGCAGTGCGGGGTCGCCGGTGAGAATGGCCAGGTGCAGGCGGCCCAGTTCCGGTCGTGGATCGAGGCCGGTCTGCTCGGCCAGCCGGACGCGGCTTGCGTTGAAGGCTTCAAGCGCCTCAAGCCTCCGACCGCAGCGGTAGAGCGCGACCATCTGGTGCTCGACCAGCCGCTCGCGGAGCGGATGCTCGGCGACCAGCGCGGCGAGTTCACCGGTCAGGTCGGCGTGCCGGCCGAGGGCGAGGTCCACCTCGATGCGCCGCTCCAGGCAGGCAAGGCGCTGCTCATTGAGGCGCTGGGCCTCGCCCGCGAGGCCCTGACAGACCATCCCGTCCAGGGCTGGACCGCGCCAGCGGTCAAGGGCGCCGCGCAGGGTATCGGCGGCGGCCGCCAGCTCCCCCCGGCCGGTCAAGGCCGAGCCCGCGCCGTCGCGGGCCTCGAAGATCGCCGCGTCGCATTGGTCGTCCGCGATGCGGATGACGTAGCCGGGGCCGGAGCTCGAGATCACGTCGTGATCGGCACCGGCTGCGGCCAGGTTCCGGCGGAGCCTGGCGATCGTGTTGTGCACCTGCGCCTTGGCGGTGATCGGCGACTCGCCGTCCCAGAGAATCTGGGTCAACCGCTGCACGCCCACCACGCGCGGGGTAGCGAGCAGCAGAGCCGCGAGCGCCTTCTGCTCCCGTGGACCGCCGACGTGCACCGGCACCCCGTCGATGGTGACTTCGACGGGGCCGAGGATGGCGAAGTGCAGCTTGCCCACCGGTCCCCATTCGTCGCATCAGGTAGATATGGGCATCGCATCAGGTAGATACGTGCTCGCCTGCCGCGTCACATTCTCGCGGATTGTGGCCGGATGTCGAACGGATAGGAGTCCGTTGCCGACTGTCGCTAGCCTGGTCAAGGCCGACATGGTCTGGCGACATGGTCTGGCGGTCGCCTCTCAACGGGGGGCCGGGGGCGCAACGTCCCCGGCGGAGGAGACGTCAGGAAGCGGCGCGTGAAGCCAACCGGCAGCATGCGCCGCTTCGTCCGTTATGTGCCGGGCGCCCGGCCTCAGCCGCGACGCGATCCGCGTAGGCCCTTTCCCACCAGCGAGATGAGACGGTCCATTTCGGAGCCGAACGGGTTGTCGTGCACCAGGTAGGTCCAGGTCGCGCTCGGCCGGACCAGCTCAGCCTGGTCGGGCTGCCAGTCATCGGCCAGGTCCATCTCGGCGAACGTGGCGGCGGTTCGGGTCTCGACCTCCGGGACCAAGCGGTTGAAGGCCGGCACAGCCGAACGGTGGAACTCGTCCAGCGGGTCGACCCGGGCCAGCGCGCGGAGGTGGACACCCTCGCGAACCTCGGACAGCTCGGCCAGATGCTCGGCCCACAGCCGGTCCACATGGTAGAGCGCGATCGAGCGGGCGACCCGCGACAACAGTTCGTCGTCGACGCTCTCACACTCGTCGGGGAACCGTTCGCGCAGCATCTCGGCCGCCACGTCGGTGGTCAGCACTCGTTCCCGGCGCTCGGCTAGCGCCTTGCGCTGCTGTTCGATCACCACGCTGTAGCGCCAGGTGTTGCGGTGGATCTCGTGGTTGACGCCCTCGGCGACGCGCTGGGCATGCCCCACGGCCCAGTCGACCTGCTCATCGGTGACGAGGCCGTCGTGCTCCATGTGCGGCGACGGCGGGATCTCGCCGCCGGCGTTGCGCAGGATGAGCTCGTCCTCAAGGCTCAGGAAGAAGACCGAGCCGCCAGGGTCACCCTGCCGCCCCGCGCGGCCGCGCAGCTGGTCATCGACGCGGCGGCTCTCGTGCTGGCCGCTGCCGATGACGTACAGCCCGCCGAGGCCAGCAACTCGGTCGCGATCTGCCTGGTCGCTGCCGCCGAGGCGAATGTCTACGCCTCGACCCGCCATCTGCGTCGACACGGTGACCGTGCCGTACTTCCCGGCCTCGGCGATGATCGCCGCTTCCTCGTCGTCGTTCTTGGCATTGAGCACCACGCAGGGCACGTCGGCGGCGGCGAGGCCGACCGCGAGCGCCTCCGACTCCTTGACATCGAGAGTGCCGACGAGAACAGGGCGTCCGGCCTGGTGGCACTCCGCGATCAGAGCGATCATCGCCTCGTCCCGCTCCGCGCGCGTCGCGTAGATCCGGTACGGCTCGTCCACGCGCACGCACGGCGTATTCGGCGGGATCACCGCCACCTCGAGGTTGAAGAACTCGCGAAGCTGATCGCCGACGTACACCGCGGTCGCCGTCATCCCGCACAGAGTGGGGTAGAGCCCGATGTAGCCCTGGATCGTGATCGTGCCGAGCACCTCTCCCTCGGCGCTGGCGTCGATACCCTCCTTGGCCTCCACCGCCGCGTGCAGGCCGTCGGGCCACCGCCGTCGTTGCGCGACTCGGCCGCGCATCTCGTCGATCAGCTCCACGGTGCCGTTGCGCACGATGTAGTCGATGTCGCGCTGCAGGAGCGTCTGGGCGTGCAGCGCCACGTTGATCGCGGCCAGCTCGGAGAGGTGCTCGTCGTCGTACAGGTTGACGCCGAGCTTGGCCTCGACCGTGGCCAATCCCCTCGTTGTCAACGCCACGCTGCGGCCGTCGTCGGCCACCTGGAAGTCGCGCCTCGGTACGAGGCCGCGGACGAGCGCGGCCGCGGCGTGCACTGGATCCTGGTCGCCCGGAATGGTGCCGGCCAGCACCATCGGCACCCTCGCCTCGTCGATGAGGATGGAGTCGGCCTCGTCTACGATGGCGGTCGCGAGCCCCAGCTGGACTCGGTCGTAGTAGTCGGTGGCGAGCTGATCACGCAAGTAGTCGAAGCCGGCCTCGCTGACCGAGATGTACGTCACGTCCTCGGCGTAGGCTTCCCGCCGCTCCTCGACCGCCGACGCCTCGGTCACCCAGCCGACCGAGACGCCGAGCAGCCGGTAAACCGGCGCCATCCACGTCGCGTCCCGTTTCGCCAGGTAGTCATTGACAGTGATCACATGAACTGGCCCGTTGCCGAGCCGGACATGCCCGTACGCCGCGATCGCGGCCGCGAGCGTCTTGCCCTCACCCGTGGCCATCTCGGCCACGTTGCCCGAGAGCATCGCCATCACCCCGAGCAGCTGTACGTCGTACGGACGTTCGCCCAGCCCGCGCCAGGCCGCCTCGCGCCCGACCGCACAGATCTCGACGAAGTCCCGCGCCTCCCGCCCTGCATCAGTCAGCTCACTGTCATCCAGCTCGGTCAGCTCATCGCCACGCGCCTCGATCTGCGGGAGCAGCTCCGCAAACCGCCGCAGACCGACCGTGGTGCCGGGCCGCTCGAGGAAGCGTCGGGCCTTGTTCTTCAACCGCTGGGTCAAGCTCACAGCGGGCAACCGTACCTCGGGCTGCCGCCGCCGGATCCCCCACCCGGCTGCGGGCGCGGCCAGGGATCGTAGGGTCGACGAGTGATCCGCAGGCGGGTCGTCGTCTCCGGCGACGTGCAGGGTGTCTTCTTCCGCGACACGTGCAGGCGGGTCGCGACCGAACACGGGGTCACCGGCTGGGTGCGCAACCTGCCGGATGGGACCGTGGAGGCAGCCTTCGAAGGTGCGCCCGATGCGGTGTCACGGGCGGTGGACTGGGCGAGCCACGGACCGCGTACCGCGCTCGTCGACACGGTCGACGTCTACGACGAGGTGCCCGAGGGCCTGGCCGGATTCGAGATCCGCCCGAGCCCGTGGCGGGCCAACCCTTGACAGGTGTCCCAAAGCCTGGAAGACATATTCCGTTGTCGCTTGATCCCCCCGTGAACGGAGGCAACACCAACCATGGACTCACCCCTACTCAACTTCGTCGCTGCAATCGCAATCGGCCTCATCGTGGGCCTCGCGGGCGGATTCTTCCTAAGGGGCAGGGCAGCCAACGCCATGTGGCTCGCCCCCGTACTCGCAATTGCGGGCACCCTCGTCGCGGCGGTCCTCGCTCTCCTGCTCGGCGACGACCGCCAGTACGGCTGGAAGGAGGCCTCCCTTCAGGTCGTCCTCGCGGTGGTCGGCGTCGCGATCACCTATGTCCTCGCCGGTCGCACCAGTGCGGTGACCAGCGCCAAGTAGCCGCCGTCTGCGTTCGCCACCGTGGCGGCGAGGATGTCAGGCGCACTCGCGGCAGATGTCCTTGCCGTCGCGGTGGCGGACAAGCTGACTGCGGTGGTGCACGAGGAAGCATCGAGAGCAGCGGAACTCGTCGGACCGCATCGGCACGACGGTAACGGTTAATTCCTCATCGGAGAGATCCGCGCCGGGCAGTTCGAAGCTGTCTGCCGCGTCCCCCTCATCAAGATCAACGGTCGGCAACTGCGCCGTTGCCCGGCGAGCCTTGAGCTCCTCCAGGCTGTCTTCGGCCAGGTCGATGACCGGGCCTCGTGGCGCGTCGTAGTCCGTGCTGGTGGCCATTGGTTTCAGCTCCCCGGGTAGGTCTGTTGGTGTAACGAACGCAAGCGATGGCGGGTATGTTCCGCACCTGGCCAAACTCGACCGAGTTTCTACTCCGGATCCCATTCCGCTCTGAGACCGCTCGGACCCGGCGCGAGCGACGTTGTGTTGACCAGTCCAGCCGTTTCGGTTGACGGGGCCGGCCATACGGGGAAGCGTGGAGGCCGTCAAGGCTCGACGGCTGAGGCCGACTCAAGCACACGGGGAGCATCGGAATGCTTGCAGTAACAGACAACGCCGCTACGGCGATCCGCGACATCACGTCCCAGCAGGAGGTTCCGGAAGGTGCGGGACTGCGCATCGCCGCCGACGCGTCGGAGGGCTCGCTGACGCTGAGCCTGGTACCCGAGCCGATGGACGGCGACCAGGTGGTCGACGCCTCCGGCGCTCGTGTGTTTCTCGACACACAGGCCGCTCTCATCCTCGACGACAAGGAACTCGATGTCGCCGTAGACCCGGGCGGCTCGGTCCAGTTCGCCGTGACCGACCAGCCTGTCTGACCGGCGGCACGCCGAGGCTCGCCCCTACCCGGCCGCGCCCGGCCGCATGACCCGGCCGCGTTGTCCGGGCGTCGTGGGTGTCCACATCGTCCACACTGGCCCGTCATCATTCGGATGGCGGGACTTGTGGCGGCGCGGGCGGGGGCAGCGCTACCGGCGCCGATTGGGGCGCGCCGGTGTTACGCGCGATGAGAAGCACCGCGCCCACGACGAGCGCGATGAGGCCCACGATGAGCAGAATCACCGGCAGGGTCATGCCGTACATGTCGATCGAGTCCTTCGCGTCCTGCGCATCCTGGGCCGCGTCGGTGACGCTCTGCTCCGTGAAGGCCGTGGTGACGTCATAGACCGGCAGCGAGGCGAGTACCCCACCGGTGGGTAGACCGATGCCGGCCTTGCGGATCTCCTGACGCTGGATGTCCACGACGATCCCGGTCGTCGGCTCGACCCAGAAGGTCGATGTCGACTCGTACGTGTAGCTCAGCGGCACTGGATCACCGAGGCTCGGCAGGACCTGGGCGAGCTGTGCCTGGGCCTCCGCTGGGATAGGTAGGACGCTGGTGAGCGCGGCGAGCGCACTCGCCGGCAGCGCCTTGGGCAGGGTTCCGAGCACCTGCTCGTCCTTGATCGGCGCTGCCTGGGTGTCGGCCTGATAGACGTTTGTCGTCAGCCCGCCCTTCGTGTCCTGGCGGACGTAGCGCAGGGGCGTGGTGCTCTGTGTCTCATTGACCCACCCGGTGTAATCCTGCTGTTTGGCGCCGATCGGCCAACTGATGGTGAGGCCCTGATGCGGCGTGACGGTCCAGCCGGACGGCACGTTGGTGGCCGCCTCCAGCGACTTTCGGTCCACGGCGTAGGTGGCCTCGGTACCGCCAACCCGCTGTCCGGTCGCGGTGTTGACCACCCGGGTGTCGGAGACCTGAGCGGCGTCGCCGTCGGTCGCCAGCGCCTTCACCGTCCGCTGGGCGGTAACCGGCACGTTGGTGAGTAACGCGTTTCGCAGGTCGCCGGTGGCCAGCGCCTGCGGGTTGAGCAGCACCTTCGCCGTACCAGTGAATTGACGCGTCGTGTCCGTGTCGGACGGCAACTGCTTGCGCTGCGGCACCACGACCCACGCCAGCACCGCCGCGGCGGCCAGGCACAACACCCCCAGCAGCACAAGGCCGATGCCCCAACCGGTCTTTGATCGCATGTCTGCCCCCGAGTCAGCACACGTTCGTGGCCCCAGGTCGAGACTAGTGCGCGCGGCCGTCAGTTCGTCGCGGGTTGGGTCACGAGGCGGGCCGGCGGTGGGATGGGCCGCATGAAGAGAACGATCGGGGCGGAGGTACGCTATCCTTAACCTACGCTACCGTAACCTACGGTTGCGTAACCACTGGACGCACCCACGATGGAGTTGACGTGACGGCCGATCGCCTGTCGACGACCGACCTGCTCCGCGAGATGGAACAGGTCGTCGAGACCAACCTCAACCGGCACCTCGCGACCGCCAAGGAATGGTTCCCGCACGAGTACGTGCCGTGGAGCCAGGGCACCGACTACGACGGCGTACTCGGTGGCGAGGCCTGGGCGCCGGACCAGTCGACGTTGTCCGACGTCGCCCGTACCTCGTTGATCGTAAATCTCCTCACCGAGGACAACCTGCCGAGCTACCACCATGAGATCGCCACCCTCTTCGGTCGGGACGGAGCCTGGGGCACCTGGGTGCACCGCTGGACCGCCGAGGAGGGCCGGCACGGAATAGCCATCCGCGACTACCTGCTCGCCACCCGTGCGGTCGACCCGGTGGCGCTCGAGCGGGCCCGGATGACCCACATGGCCGCCGGGTTCACCAACGCGTACGCCGATGACACTGCCCTGCACGGGATCGCGTACGTGTCGTTCCAGGAACTCGCCACCCGAGTTGCCCACCGCAACACCGGGCGCATCAGCGGAGATCCCCTCTGCGACCAACTGCTCGCCCGGGTAGCCGCGGACGAGAACCTGCACATGGTCTTCTACCGAAACCTGCTCGGCGCCGCCTTCGACCTTGCGCCGAACGAGGCGATGCGCGCGGTCTGCGAGGTGGTCAAGACGTTCCAGATGCCCGGCCACGGCATCGAGAACTTCAGCCGCAAGTCCGTTCAGATCGCCATGGCCGGGATCTACGACCTGCGTATCCACCACGACGAGGTCATCACGCCGGTGCTCCGCAACCTCAGGGTCTTCGAGCTCGAAGGGCTCTTCGACGACGGGGAGAAGGCACGCGACGAATTGGCCGCCTTCATGGTCGAACTCGACCGGTCGGCGACCCGCTTCACCGAGCGGCGGGACAAACTCGAAGCCGCAAAGGCGAGCCGGGCGGGCTCAGCCTCCAAGCCCGCCTAGGCCTCGCTCAGGCGTCGCACAATGTCCTCCCGCCGAGCCTCGAGCAGCTTGGCGAACGCTTCCTGCTCCTCGGCGGCCGTGATGGCCGTGGCCATCTCCGCCGGATCGGTCGGGCCATAGGACCGCTCGCCGATCTGTTCACGCAACTCCGCCGCGGTCTGTCGCAGCTCGGCCAGCTGCTCCTCCACAAGTTGCAACTCGTCGCGAAGCGCGGTCTCCGGCCTGTCAGCAGCCATCAGCGCCCATCCTCTCGGGGCCTGGCAACGGATCGAAGCTACCACCGGCACCATCGCGGTGACGGCGCATGGCGGAAAGTCACCCGACGGGGACGAGCCGCGCTCACCCGGCCCCGGCCGAGGGTGTCCAACGTCGTGCCTGAGCGACGATCGTGGTTAGACAGCGATCGTGATTAGACAGCGATCGAACCGGGACTCTGGAGGGACGGAATGCCACCTACCGCGAGTAAGGCCGAGAAGCAACGGGTACGGGGGCGGTACGAGCATCTGTTCTCCGGCGACGGGGGACAGAGCCAGCCGCTGCTCCATCAGCACGGCGTGGAGATCCAGGAGTTCGGCAAGCTGCGGCTGCTGCCGATCGTGTTGAGTTTTGAGACGCGGGCGCAGTCGTGCCAGCTGCTCAACCAGATCCTGGCCGACACCCAGATCCTGTACAGCCTCTACAAGAAACACCACTGGCTGATGCGGGGGCTGACCTTCTACCAGCTACACCTGCTGCTGGACAAGCACGCCGAGGAGCAGGTGGCATTGATCGACCAGTTGGCCGAACGTGTTCAGACGTTGGGTGGGGTGGCGGTGGGCGACCCCAGGCACGTCGCCGAGATCACCGCTATCCCCCGCCCACCCAACGGCGTCGAGGAGGTCCCCGCGATGCTGTCCCGACTGCTGGAGGCGCACGAAATCCTCATCACGAAGGTGCGTGAGGCAATCTCCACCACCGATGACAACGGCGACGCCGGCACCAACGACCTGCTGTCCAGCGGGGTGCTGCCCACCAACGAGATGCAGGTGTGGTTCATCGCCGAGCACCTGGTCGACACACCCCTGATACACGGGTAGCCATGTCCGATCGACCCGAGGGTACGGGAGAGCACGGACCCGCCTCCTGGGATGAGCTGATCGCTCGGCTGTTTCGCACGTCCGAGACCCGGCGGCCGGTCTATCGAGTCGACATCGGCCGGCTGATGAGTGCGGAGGCCCGCGACCTGCTGGTCGAGGCCGCACGGCGAGCAACCGAGTTGGGTGCAGCCGACATCGATACCGACCACCTCCTGTGGGCGGCTCTGCGGAGAGACGGCATGCGCACCATGGTCCAGCGCGCCGGCGCCGATCCGGACGCGCTGCTGGCCCAGTTGGAGCGGGAGCGGCCGCCGACCGGACAACAACAACAACCGGGCGAGCGCCCCTCGGGCGAGCTGGGGCTCACGCTAACGCCCGGGACCAAGCGGGCGCTGCTGCAGGCACACCAGATCTCCCGAACGACCGGGTCCTCCTACATCGGTCCCGAGCACATCCTGATGGCCCTGTCGGTCAACCCGGACACACCCGCCGGTCGAACGATGGCCGAGGGCCGAGTCGCACCCGACTCGTTGCGCGCAGCGCGCGACACCTCGCCGGCAGGGCCAGGCAGCGGCGGTCGCCCCACCAATACAGCGACCCTCGACCAGTACGGCCAAGATCTCACTGCGCTCGCCCGGGACGGAAAGCTCGAGCCTGTAGTGGGCCGCGAAGACGAGATCGAGCAGGCGGTCGAGGTGCTCTCTCGGCGGACGAAGAACAACCCGGTCCTCATCGGCGAGGCGGGCGTGGGCAAGACGGCCATCGTCGAGGGCATCGCCCAGCGCATCGTTGAGGGCGACGTTCCGCAGACGCTGAGCGGAAAACGCGTGGTGCAGCTGGACCTCGCCGGGCTGGTGGCCGGAACCCGGTTCCGCGGCGACTTCGAGGAGCGGCTCAAGCGGGTCATCGATGAGGTTCGCGCACACAGCGACGAGCTCATCGTGTTCCTGGACGAACTGCATACGCTCGTGGGGGCCGGGGCCGTCGGAGCCGAGGGCGGCATGGATGCCAGCAATATGCTCAAGCAGGCGCTGGCCCGGGGCGAGCTTCGCGTGGTCGGTGCCACCACGCTCAACGAGTACCGCGGCAGCATCGAGAAGGACGCCGCACTGGCTCGACGCTTCCAGCCGATCCTCGTTCCAGAACCCAGCGTCGAGGAGACCATTGCCATCCTGCGCGGACTGCGCGACGGATACGAGGCACACCATCAGGTTCGCTACACCGATGAGGCCCTCGTGGCCGCCGCAGAGCTCGCCGACCGCTACCTTGCCGACAGGTTCCTGCCCGACAAGGCCATCGATCTCGTCGATCAGGCGGGTGCCCGGGTCAGGCTGCGCGTCGGTGCACCCGCGGCCGGGCGGCGCGAGGCCGAGCAGTTTCTCGACCAGCTGCACCGTGACAAGGAACAGGCGGTCGCGAACGAGCAGTACGAACGCGCTTCGGCGATCCGCGACGAAATGACCGAGGTACGCAGACAACTCGACACGGCACACGAGGATGGGCCGGGCGTGCCCGTGGTCGATGTGGAGGACATCGCCGAGGTGGTGTCGCGAGCGACCGGCATCCCGGTAAGCCAGCTCACCGAGGAGGAGCGGGAACGGCTGCTGCGGCTGGAGTCTCATCTGCACCAGCGCGTTATCGGCCAGGATGAGGCCGTACGCGCGGTGGCCGAGGCGGTGCGCCGATCGCGGGCAGGCATGGCGGATCCGAACCGGCCAGTGGGCAGTTTCCTGTTTCTCGGCCCCACCGGCGTGGGCAAGACAGAGCTGGCCCGCGCCCTCGCGGAGGCTCTGTTCGGCGAGCGGGACCGCATGGTCCGACTGGACATGAGCGAGTTCTCCGAACGCCACATGGCCAGCCGCCTGGTGGGTGCACCGCCGGGCTACGTCGGGTACGAAGAGGCCGGACAGCTGACCGAGGCGGTGCGCCGGCGCCCGTACGCAGTGATCCTTCTCGACGAAATCGAGAAGGCTCACCAGGACGTGTTCAACATCCTGCTCCAGGTGCTCGATGATGGCCGCCTCACCGACAGTCAGGGACGCACCGTCAGTTTCAAGAACGCCGTACTGGTCATGACCAGCAACGTCGGCTCGGACCTCATCGCCGGACACCGGCAGGCCCTGGGCTTCTCCGGGCCACCGGGAGATCAGGAGTCCGGTGCGGGCGTTCCAGGCACCGATCCAGCCCTACGCGAGCAGCTGATGCGGCGGATCCGCGAGCATTTCCGGCCGGAGTTCATCAACCGCATCGACGAGATCATCGTGTTCCATCGTCTCGAGATCGAGCAGCTACGACAGATAACCGAGCTGATGCTCGAGGAGTCCCAGCGCCGCCTACACGCTCAGGACACCACCATCGAATTCACCCCGGCGGCCATCGACTGGATCGCCCAGCGTGGATACGAGCCGGAGTTCGGCGCGCGCCCCATGCGCCGTACCATCCAGCGAGACGTGGACAATCGACTCTCCACAATGCTCCTGGGCGGCGAGCTGTCGCCGCGAAGTCACGTCACGGTGGACGCACGCGACGGTCAGCTGGTCTTCGACGCCCGCAAGCGCGATGAGCCCGCGCGCACCGGCTAGGGAGATGGGCTGGGGTCGGGGCTCGGTAAGACACTCTGGGTCGCGGGGGGCGCCGGCGACTGGGTCGGGGCGGGGGTAGGCGTCGGTGTGGCTGTGGGAGAGGGCGACGGGCTTGGCGGCAGCGTCGCTGGAGGGGTGGGCGCCGAGGTGGTCGGGGCCGGCGGCTTCGTCGAAGTGGGCACCGGCGCCGAGGGCGCCTTGTTCGGGGTCGCCCTCGAGATGGTGAACGGCCCTTGGGTGGTGGAGGCTACCGAGGCGGGCGTGGCCGGGGCTACCGGCGTCGTCGCCGACGACGCGGTGGGCGCCGGACTCGGTGTCGCTGTTTCGAGGAGAAACTCGGTCGGCATGGGGAGCCGGGGCATGCTGCGGGAGGCAGCGTCGGATGTCCGCGCTGGCGCCGCACGGTCGTGGCCAACCTGATCGTTGATGCTCAGCGCTATGCCGATACCGGCGCCGGCGACGACGACGGCGCTAAGGAGACGAAACGCCGCGCGGCGTACCGGCTCGTCGCGGCGGTGGGAGGCGACCACGGGGTCTCCCTAGCTTTGATCAGGGAGTACGCGGGGAGAGCGCACTGGTTTACGACCCTGCCCGCGACTAGCCGCACACCCCAACTTGATGGCGGCAACAGTGAGCGATGTCACAGCTAATCAGCGAAACAAGCTTGAGAACCCTCGATAGCTCGCATGTCAGAAATTCCGGTCAGCAGGGGATGTCGGCGTGCGGAGCGAATGGTGCACCGTGCCCCGGAATGATCAGGCTCGGTTCGAGTCCGAGCACCTGCTCCCGCGAACGACGCAGCACCGCTCGGTCTGGCGCGTACGGATCCTCAGCCGGACCATCCGCGTGCCACCACAGGTGTGTGAGCACGATCAGACCTGAGTCGGTCCGCACAAGCGTGGTGATGTCCTCGTCCGAGTGACCCGGTGTGCGCAGCAGCCGAACCGAATCGCTGAGCCCCGACTCATCGTCGTGCCGGTCGATCCAGAGATCGGCGACGTAGGTGGCCATAAAGTCGTGCACGCGGGCTTCTGGAAACAGCGCCGCGTTCAGGGTGTGGTCGGGATGGTGATGGCTGAGCACGACGTCGGTCACTGCGCCCGGATCCACGCCGAGGTTGGTCAGCGGATCGAGGATGGCGCTACGGTGGGCGACCATGCCCGGGTCGACAATGATCAGGCTTTCGCCGTCGCGGATCAGAGTGACCGTACTGGCCACCCGATCGCCTACGTATCCGTTCGTAAGGACGTGCACCTCAGCAGTCATGGTCGGAGCCTCCCACGCTGGCGTCGCGGGCACGGTGCCGGCGTGTCGGGCACCTGGCTGTAACCCGCGCTGAGTCCACAACGACACCGGTGTGATCACAACGCTGAAGTTGTCGGCCTCCAAAGACACATAGCTGCGCGCGTCACTCGCCCATCAATGCCCGTAAACGGTAACAACCTGACAAATGATGCGCTAACGTCATCGCTGTAATGGTGGGTCGACGACGGGGGCGAAACACATGACCACCGGTGGAGGGAACCCGTCCACCTGGGCCGCAGCGGACGACGAGTCCTGGCCGTCGGTTGCAGACGCGCCAACGACAGCGCGGGCCGTGGCGGAGGACTCGGCGATGGCGCTGTCCGAGATGGAACTGGGGGCGGACGACGCCGAGGCGTCGCCGCCGGAGGACGGGCATACGCATCCAGCCCGACTGGCTCTGGGCATCGCGGTGCTCGCCGCGGAGCGGTTGCGCCCCGGAGCGCCGACCAGCGAGGCGTTCGTGACTGGTGTGGGCCTGCTCCAGCAAGGGGCCGCCGAGGCTCGGACTCTGGCCAGGCGCGTGATGGGACCCCCCACCCGGATGGCGTCACGGACGGTCGGCTGGGCCTCCGGCCTACCCGGGTCCGAACGGCCACGGCGGTCATTCTCGCGCTCCCGCGAGCTGCTGAACCGGGTCGTGTCCGAGGCGAAGAAACGCGGAGAGGCCACCGTGGCCGCCGGCCGCGCGGACGCGTCCGCGTTCGTCCAGGCGAGCGTGACGGACGGCATCGCGTGGGCCCAGGCACAGGCGGTGCCACAGATCGTCGACGGCATGCTGCCGCACCTGATGGATGATGTCGTGCCGCGCCTCATCGACGGCGTCATGCCGGAGATACGCACCCGCGTTCTGCCGGCCGTCATCGACGATCTCACCCATGACCCTCGCCTGCGTGACCTCCTGATGGAGCAGAGCAAGGGCGCGGTCGGCGAGGCTACGCAACACCTTCGCGCCACGACGGCCACCGCCGATGATCGGGTCGAATCCGCGTTCCGGCGCCGGGGACGCAACACACCGCCGACCGACCGTACGGACTCGAACGTGATCGATGAGGCCAACGCTCGCACCAACGACAGGTGAACCTTGCTGCCGCCACCGGTGCCGCGCAACGCGTACGCCGGGCTGATCTCGCGACTCGCCGCTCTGGTCATCGACGTCGCGTTGCTCACCGTCACCGCGCTCGCCATCAGCACCCTGCCATCGCTGGCGTGGGAGCAGGTCTTCCTTCGACCCGCTCCAGGCTGGTTCACCACCGGCATCGCGGTCGCGGCGGGGCTGCTACCGCTGTCGTACTTCACGGCCTCCTGGTGGCTCAGCGGTCAGACCGTGGGTGATCTCCTGTTCGGCATCGCTGTGCGGCACCGAGACGGGGGCGATGTCACCTTCCCGCAGTCGGTCGCGCGGGCCGCGGTCGGCCTCCTCTTTGCCCCACTGTGGATGATCGGGCTGCTCGGGGTGCTCTGGGACGAACGTCGCCGTGCCTGGCACGACCGGTTGTTCCGAACGGTCGTGCGCTACACAGCCCCCGCGCACGGACGAGAGGCCTAGCCGGCGGTGGACGACGGGGTGCCCCCAGGCCACAGGCTGACCATGCCCACGACATCCGCGTTCTCCTGGGCCCAGCGGTTTCGGCTGCGCCAACGTCTCAAGGGCAGCCTGTGGTTCGTGCCGTTGCTCGGTGGTCTGCTAGGTGCGGGGCTAGCCGCGGCCGACATAGCAATCGAGGCGGTGGTTCAGGTGCCGCCCGCCTGGCGATACTCGTCTGATGCGGCCACCGGCGTGCTGGCGCAATCGTAGGGGCCATGGTCGGCCTGTTCGGCTTTGTCGTCACGATCAGTGTCCTCGTTGTCCAGATGGCGACCGGGACCCTTTCCCCGCGGTTCATGCGCCTGTGGTACCGCGACCGGCTCCAGAAGCTCGTGCTCGCCACCTTCGTCGGCACAGTCACGTTCGCGTTCTCCTTGCTACGGCGGGTGAGCGCCGGCGCCGTGCCCAACGCTGGCGTCACGTTGGCTGGTTTCGGATTCGGCGTGAGTCTCCGAAGGTAGCGCGAGCGAGACGCGGCCCCACCAACCTGGCGCCCCGAGTTCGTCGACTACCGCTACGTCGGTCTCACCAACGGGCTGGCATTCAGCCCTACCGATGCGATGCCCCTCGCCCCGTGGGCCAAGATGACCATGGCCCTACAGTCAATGATCTCGTTCATCGTCGTCGGTCTGGTGATCGCCCGTGCCGTCAACATCCTGACCTGACCGGCGAGCCTCAGAAGATCGCGATCGGATTGACCGGCGATCCCGTTCCGCCGACGATCCGCAGCGGCGCGGCGACGAAGAGAAACTCCCAGCGCTGGGCCTGCTCGCTGTGCTCGACCAGATCCTCGAACTGCAGGTAGTCGAGCAGGTGTATGCCCATCGCGTTGATCGCGAGGACGTGAATGGGGAACCCGATTCCTTCGGTAGTGCTCGGAGCGGTGTCGCTGTTGCCGTCCGACCCGAGGGCGGCGACGCCCCGCTCCGCCAAGAAGGTGGCGGTCGTGGGATGAAGGCCCGCCTTCGCCTTCCCTGTGTCCCACGGCCCGAGTTCGGCGAGACGGCGAACATGACCAGTCCGGATGAGCAGGATGTCACCCGTACTTACACGGACGCCTTCACTCCGCTCCATCGCCTCGAGGTCCTCGCGGAACACGTGCTCGCCCGGTTCGAGCCAGCTAATGCCCCGCAGGCGGGGCACGTCGAGGACGACTCCGCGGCCGACCAGACCATCCGCAAGGAGGCCGATGGCGCCGGCGACCGACCCTGTCGACGTGACCGAGGAGGCCGGGACGCCGTCGTAGAGAGCCCCATCGAAGGCGACGTGACTGAACGCGTCGATGTGGCTGTGCCCTTCGTGGTGGAAGTCGACGCCGATGTAGTCCTTGGCGAAGTGCACGGCTCCGGATCCGATATCGACATCGTGCAGCATCGTCATGCGGTGCACAGCGGGCTCGGGATTGTCGATGCGAGGCGACGTGTTCAAGGGCTGACCGAGCGAAACGGTGACGCCGCTGCGAACCAGCGCGGCGGCAGCGACTATCCCATCGGCGGTGAGGTTGTTGAGCGCCCCACGCTCGCTTCGCCCGCCCCAGCGTCCCCAGTTTGAGACCCGCTGGAAAAGGGCGCGGAACTCGTCGGCGCTGACGTCGACAGAGCTGGCCCCGATTGGCATCCTGGCGAGCCTAGCGGGGGCGCATGCGCAGGTGGTCGATGAGCGTGGTCGCGTCCGCACGTCCAGCGGCCACAGTGTCGTTCCCGCGCAGCCGTGCGTCGGCCATGACCCGACTAAGCCGATCGCGGTAGCGCGCGCACGGTTTGATCACTCGACGGCCCAGCCGCCGGGCGCCGGCGCGAGTCTGCTGCAGCAGACCCACCGCCACAAGGAAAGCATCGCTATTCGGCGCGTCGGCCCTGAAGCGCTCCGCCGCCAGCACGGCCGCGCCCAAGGCCAGCCGAACCGTGTGTTGGGTGTCATCGACCGGCTCCACCACATGACCTCGTCGCGACAGGTTCTGGACCCGTTCAGTTGTTCGGCGGTGCGGAATACACCGCTGAGGCGAACTCGCCGACCTCGTGCTTGCCCAGATGTGTCGCCACATCTGCCTCGCTGATCATCCCAACGAGTCGGTCGTTGTCGATCACCGGCAACCGGCGGATCTTGTACTGCTCCATCGTGCGTAGCACATCGCCGATATCGGCGCCGGCATTCACCCAGATCGGTGTGCCGTGCGCCACGTCGTGCGCGGTCGTTGTCTGCGGATCGTGTCCCTCGGCCACGCATCGCACGACAATGTCGCGGTCGGTGATGATTCCTTGTAACCGTTCATCCGCGCCGCGGATTGGCAACGCCCCAATGTGCAGGTCGCGCATTTTGGCCGCGGCGGCTGCGAGCGTCTCATCCTGCCGTACGCTCTCCGCGCCCACGTGCATGATCTCCCGAGCCGTACCCATCTCGCTCCCCGTTCTCTGTCTGGGGACTTCATACCGCCTTGCCCCGACTGCCACGTGGTATCGCACGCTGCACCTGGTCGTGCGTGTACCCCGGCAAAGGCGGGTGTATCCACAGCCTACCGAGGACGACGCCATGGCGACGGCGAATGGACTACACCACCGCGTTCCGAGGAGCGAGTACCGCATGCCAGTGCACGGAAAGGATTTGGAAGCTCCGGACGTCCGGTGCGGGTCACGCCTCCGTGACGCTCTCGAGGGTGCGGTGGCGTTCGCCAGCCGGGAGACCATCGCCCGTGCGCTGGACGCGCTGGCCGCAATGGCCGAGCAGACAGGCGATGCCAGCCGCGGTGCGACGCTCGTCGGCGCGGCTGAGGGCATGCGACGCGCCGTGGGAGGCGATGTGTGGGGCATCGACCGGGTGAGCCATGACGAAATCGCAGAGCGCCTCCATGCGCGACTCGGAGACGGGCCGTACCAGCGACTGACTTGCCGGGGCGCGGCCCTCGCATTGGACGAGATTCTCGAGATCGCGTCTGGTCGCTAACTGAGTGATCAGCATGTCGGCCGCATAGAGATTGCGCCATTCGGCCACATCTGCGGGGGACAGCGGCGAGCATATGAGGAGCGGGCGGCCCAGGCGGAGGCGGGGGAATGAGCGAGCCAGACACCACCCACGTCGTCATCGTCGGCGGCGGTTTCGCCGGCGTAGCATGCGCAAAGCGGCTAGCGGGCGACCCGTCGGTCCGGGTCACGCTGGTGGACAGGAACGAGTATCACCAGTTCCAGCCACTGCTATACCAGGTGGCCACCGCAGAGCTGACGCCGACCGACATCAGGTTCGACCTCGCGCACATGTTCCACAGACACGACAACATCGAGGTACGAACGGCCGAGGCCACGTCGGCGGATCCGCAGACCCGTACGGTCACCTTGGCCAGTGGCGCAACGATCGAGGCCGACGCGCTCGTGCTCGCCGCTGGTGCCCAACCCAACTTCTTCCATACCCCGGGCGCGGACCAGTTCGCGTTTCCGCTCTACTCCGTCGAGAACGCCGAGCGGGTGCGCTCGCAGGTGCTCCAGCTGTTCCAGGACGCGGCGGCGAAGCCTGAGCTGGTCGAGGAGGGCGCGCTGACGTTCGTGGTCGTCGGGGGCGGGCCAACCGGGGTCGAGACGGCCGGCGCGCTCGCCGAGCTCGTGCATGACGTGATGCCCCACCTGTACGAGCACCTCGCCGTCTCCGGCGCCAAGGTGATCCTGGTCGACCTCGGCCACGTTCTGCTCGCCGGTTTCTCCGACACAGCACACGCCTACGCGACACAACAGCTCCAGCGACGAGGCGTGCAGCTTCGACTCGGCGTATCCGCCACTGAGGTCGGGGCGGACCACGTCGTGCTCAGCGACGGTACGACGATAAGAACCCATCTGGTCGTGTGGGGCGGCGGAGAGATGGCCGCGCCGCTCGCCGCCCGGTCGGGACTCGCTCAGGGCCGCGGCGGGCGCATCAACGTCCAGCCCGACCTGACAGTAGACGGGCACCAGGGCGTCTACGCACTTGGCGACTTCGCGAACATTCCGTACGGGGACGAGCCGGCGCTGCCCCAACTCGGCAGCGTCGCGGCGCAGGCCGGTGACTGGGCCGCCGGAAACATCATTGCCGACCGCCTGGGAGCTGGCCGCCAGCCCTTCCATTATCGCGACAAGGGAATCATGGCGATGATCGGCCGCAAGGCGGCGGTCGCCGAGATCGGCGAACACCGCCACGAGATGCACGGGCGGTTCGCGTTCGCCGCCTGGCTCGGCGTCCATGCGGAGCTCCTCGCCAACACGGGGGCGGAGCTGAAGGCGTTTACCGCCTGGGCGGAGGAGTTCTATTTTCGCCCGCACCACCGATCGGCGAACCTGCTTGACCCCGCCACCGTCGACACCCCGCGCATCGCCTGGGGCAGCGGATGACCGGGTCCTTCACCCTTCGCGGGCGATGTGCGACGGGGTTGCGGGTGATCGTGAGCTGACCGAGTCGGAGGCGAGACGATGGCGACAACGGCACAGGATACGGCGGGGCCGCAGGCGGCGGACGTCCTCGTGGTTTTCGGAATCACTGGCGACCTCGCGACGGTGATGACGTTCCACTCCCTTTACCGCCTGGAGAAGCGCGGCCTGCTCAATTGCCCGATCGTCGGTGTGGCGGCTGACCACTGGAGTGCCGACGATCTACGCAAGCACGCCGCCGAGGCGATTGAGGCCACCGGTGAGGACGTTGACCCTGATGTGTTCGACCGGTTCGCGTCCCGCCTGTCCTACCTGTCGGGCGACTTCACCGATGCGGCCACCTACCAACGGGTCGCCGCGACCATCAAAGGCGCCGCCACCCCCGTCTTCTACCTGGAGATTCCACCGTTCCTATTCGGCCCCGTGGTCAAAGGGCTCGCCGAGGCCGGTCTGAACCGCGCCGGCCGGGTCGTGGTGGAGAAGCCGTTCGGGCACGACCGCGAGTCCGCCCGGGCGCTCGCCGACCAGCTGCGCCAATACATCGACGAGCCGCGCCTATACCGGATCGACCACTTCCTGGGAAAGACAGGAGTGGAGGAGCTGCTCTATTTGCGGTTCGCCAACACGATGCTCGAGCCGGTCTGGAACCGCAATTATGTCGAGTCGGTGCAGATCACCATGGCGGAGAGCTTCGGCGTGGAGGACCGTGGCCACTTCTACGACAAGGTCGGGGCGCTGCGCGATGTGGTGGTCAACCACCTCATGCAGTTGGTCGCCGCCGGGGCAATGGAACCACCCGCCGGGCGTGACCCGGACACGCTCAAGAACCAGCAGGTCGCCCTCTGGCGCGCGGTCATCGAGGCAGATCCGGCCAATTATGTCCGCGGGCAGTACGACGGCTACCTTGCCATCGACGGAGTCGCGCCCGACTCGACCACCGCCACGTACGTCGCGCTGCGCCTCGAGATCGACAACTGGCGGTGGTCCGGCGTGCCGTTCTTCATCCGCACTGGCAAGCGCCTACCGGCGACCCAGACCGAGTTCCGGATGATCTTCAAACGACCGCCCCGCCTGGGCCTGCAACGACTCGGGCAACGTCCGCCCGAACCCAACCAGCTCGTGGTCAGGCTCGATCCCTCGGCCGGCGTCCGGTTAGACCTCGACGCGCGCCCGCCGCTGACCGAAGAGCCCGAGTCGATGCCGCTGCAGCGGGAACTCGGCCGGGAGGGCGGTGACGCGCCGACACCGTACGAGGTGCTGTTGCACGCCGCCCTGGTGGGCGACAGCACGCGATTCGCCCGGCAGGACGGCGTCGAACAGCAGTGGCGGATCATGCAGCCACTCCTCGACACGCCGCCGCCGGTCCACTCCTACGCCCCGGGTTCATGGGGTCCGGCCGCCGCCGACAACCTCGTGGCCGGAATCGGTCGCTGGCAAGAACCGTGGCTCGAATCATGACCACCGTCGCCGAGCGTGCCGCACCGGGCACCAACGTGCTGGAGGCGACGTACCGTACGCCATCCGGCTGGCTGCTCGTCCGCGACGCCCTCTCCATCGGGCCGCGCAGTCCCGAGGATCCGATCACCCCGCACCGGCGGCCGCCGACCGACGAGGACGCCGACCATGTGCTGCTGCGCACCGTCGAGTGCCTCGACGGTCATGTCGAGGTCGAGCTCATCTGCACACCGGTGTTCGACTATGGCCATGTACCCGCAGACTGGCAATTGGTCGACGGTGACCGCCACGTCGCCGACGCGAGCGGGGGCGGGCGCACGATCCGGCTTCATACCGATCTCGCCGTGGGCATCGAGGGAAACCGCGTCCGCGCCCGGCGCATGCTGCAGGCGGGAGAGCGGGCATTCTGCGCGCTGTCGTGGGCCGAGCGTCTGACCGCGCCGCAGAACACGGACGAGGCGGTGGCCCGGATGGCGGCAACCTCACGTTACTGGCGCACCTGGCTCGCTGGCGCGCGTATCCCGGATCACCGATGGAGCTTCGAGCTGCAGCGCTCGGCGCTGGCCATCAAGGGATTGACGTACGCGCCAACGGGGGCGGCAGTCGCAGCCTTGACGACGTCGCTGCCGGAGACGCCGGGCGGCGAACGTAACTGGGACTACCGCTACACCTGGATGCGCGACGCCACGTTCACGCTGCAGGCGCTGCACTGGCTGAACCTGGACTGGGAGGCCGACGAGTTCATGCAGTTCGTGGCGGATGTCGAGCCCGATGAGAACGGCGCCCTGCAGATCATGTACGGCATCGACGGCCAGCGCGACCTGACTGAGTCGACGCTCGACGACCTCTCCGGTTATGAAGGCGCTCGTCCAGTACGCATCGGCAACGGCGCCTACAGCCAGCGGCAGAACGACGTCTTCGGCGCCGTGTTGGACTCGATCCTGCTGCACAGCCGGCGAAGCCAGCGCCTACCCCGGCGCCTGTGGCCGATCGTGAAATCTCAGGCGGAGTGCGCGAGTCGTGTCTGGCGGGAGCCCGACCAGGGCATCTGGGAAGCCCGCGGCGAGCCGCAACACTACGTCTCCTCGAAACTCATGGGCTGGGTCGCGCTCGACCGCGCGGCGATGCTGGCCGAGATCCGTGGGGATCCGCGGCAGGCGGACCAGTGGCGGGAGACCGCCGAGGAGATCCGCGCGGACATCCTCGCCCACGGCGTCAACCGCCGGGGCGTCCTGCGCAAGCATTACGCCACCGACGCGCTGGATGCGTCCACATTGCTCGCTGCAATGTTCGGATTCCTGCCGGCGGACGACAAGCGTCTGCGCGCCACGGTCGACGCCATTGCCGAGGAGCTGACCGAAGACGGCTTCGTGTTGCGCTACCGCACCGATGAGACCGACGACGGCATGTCCGGTAAGGAGGGTACCTTCCTCATCTGCTCCTTCTGGCTGGTGTCGGCGCTCGCGATCGTAGGAGAGATGGGGCGGGCGCGCGAGCTGATGGAGCGGCTGCTGAGGGTTGGCTCGCCGCTCGGGCTCTACGCCGAGGAGTTCGAGGCCGAGACCGGACGACATCTGGGCAACTTCCCGCAAGCGTTCTCCCACCTAGCGTTGATCGAGGCCGCGGGGCGGATCATCCTGGCCGAACGGTTGGAGGAACTGATATGACGAGCGCCGCTAGCGCCTACGACATCATCATCATCGGGACGGGAGCCGGCGGCGGCACGCTCGCCCGGCACCTCGCCCCCTCAGGCAAGCGGATCCTCCTGCTGGAGCGCGGCGACTGGCTGCCCCGCGAGCCCCAGAACTGGGACACGGCAGAGGTGTTCATCAACAACCGCTACATCTCGAAGGACACCTGGTACGACGGCGACGGAAAGGCGTTCCAGCCGCAGGTCCACTACTTCGTCGGGGGCGCCACCAAGCTCTACGGCGCGGCCCTCTACCGGATGCGCGCGGAGGACTTCGGCGAGCTGCGCCACCACGACGGCGTCTCGCCTGCGTGGCCGATCTCCTACGAGGTCATGGAGCCGTACTACACCCAGGCCGAGCAGCTCTACCAGGTGCACGCCGCCCGGGGCGAGGACCCGACCGAGCCAACGGCGAGCGCGCCATACCCGTACCCTCCGGTCTCGCACGAGCCACGCATCCAGCAGCTCTCGGACGACCTCGCGGCGACCGGCCACCACCCGTTCCACGCACCGTGCGGCATCATGCTCAACGAGGCGAATATGGCGTACAGCACGTGCGTGCGCTGTCCGACCTGTGATGGCTTTCCGTGCCTCGTGCATGCCAAGTCCGACGCCGAAGTGATGGGCGTCCGGCCAGCGCTGGAACACTCCAACGTCACCCTGTTGACCCACGCACAGGCGGTCCGGCTCGAGACGAACCCGGCCGGCAACGCCATCACCGAGGTCATCGTCGATCACGAGGGCCATCTCGAGAGGTACCGCGGCGATCTGGTCATCGTCTCGTGTGGCGCGGCGAACTCGGCCAAACTGCTGTTGGCCTCCGCCAACGACAAGCATCCGAGCGGGCTCGCCAACGGCTCAGACGAGGTCGGTCGAAACTACATGTTCCATGCGAGTCAGGCCGTGCTCGCGCTGTCGCGGGAGCCGAACCCGACCGTCTTCCAGAAGACGCTCGGGGTCAACGACTATTACTTCCGCGGACCGGACTTCGACTACCCGATGGGGAACATCCAGATGATCGGCAAGTCGCAGGGGGCCATGTTCCGCGGCGAGAAGCCGCTGGAGACCAAGCTCGCACCGACCTGGGCGCTAAAGGACGTTGCCAGCCACGCCATCGACTTCTGGCTGTCCACCGAGGATCTGCCCCGTTCGGACAACCGGGTCACCCTGGACCGGGCGGGCAACATCCAACTCAAGCACAGGCCGAGCAACCCGACCGCGGCCGAACGCCTCTATGGCCAGCTCAAGTCCATGCTGGGCCGGCTCGGCCTGCACCCCGACCACCTGATCCACCGCTTCGCGTACATGAAGAGCGAGATCCCGCTCGCCGGAGTCGCCCACCAGGCCGGCACCTGCCGGTTCGGCACGGACCCGGCTAGCTCGGTCCTCGACGTCAACTGCCGGGCGCATGAGGTGGACAACCTCTACGTCGTCGACACCAGTTTCTTCCCCAGCATCTCCGCGGTGAACCCGGCGCTGACGGCCATGGCGAACGCGATTCGGGTCGGCGACCACCTGCTGCAACGGATGGGTGTCTCGGCGCACGCTGCGGCCGGCCGGTCCGAACAGAGAAGGACAGTCCAATAGGGAGCATGATCATGACCGATGCGACATCGGAATTCTTCGAAAGAATCTCGAAACCTTCAGCGCGGCCGCCCCTGGGCACCGTTACCGGCACCGTGCGTATTGACCTCGACCGGGGCAAGGCGACGGAGCACTACCTCCTCACGATCGACAAGGGCAACATCTCGGTCTCTTCCGAGAACGTCAAAGCCGACGCCACGATGCACACCGACAAGGCGCTGTTCGACAAGCTCGCTCGGGGCGAGGCAAACGCGATGGCGTCGGTGTTGCGAGGTCTGATAGCCGGCGAGGGCGACCCGAAGCTCCTCGTGCTTATCCAACGACTCTTCCCCGGGCCGCCCAATGCCCGCACCGCGCGAACGACAGCCACCCAGGAGGCACGACCCGCATGAGCAACGACCTTGTCAACGTCCTCGACGGCAACACCTTCGTCGTCAGCGATACTCGTGGCGACATAGAGGCGTCGCCGACGGACACCACCGGCCTCTTCTCGTACGACACACGCTTTCTCTCAGAGTGGGTTCTCACGATCGACGGTAAGCGGCTCAATCCGCTTTCCATGGACGATCTTCAGTACTTCGAGACCCGCTTCTTCCTCGTGCCGGGGACCGGAACCATCTACGTCAACGCAACCCTGTCGGTCATCAGGCAGCGAGCCGTCGGTCTCGGGTTCCACGAGGAGCTGACCATTCTGAACCATGACGACAAGCCCGTCGACATCAGCGTCCGCATCGACGCGGGCAGCGACTTTGCCGACCTCTTCGAGATCAAGGACGCCAAAGGTAAGAAGGGCAAGTACTACCACCGCATCGATAAGCAGCACCTGCTGCTCGGCTACGAACGGGAGACGTTCCGGCGCGAGACGTCGATTTCGTCGACGGCACCGGCCCAGTTCGATGAGGATGGCATCTCGTTCTCACTGCACATCGAGCCACACAGCGACTGGACGACGGACCTGGACGTCGTTACCGCGCTCCTCGGTTGGGGCGAGACCCACGCCAAGCCCAAATACGGGCGTGAAGTCAGGAAGGCTCGGCCGGACATGCACACGAGCCTGGAGACCTGGCTCGAGGCCGCACCCTCGGTAGTCACCGACTGGGAGCCACTCAGGGCGACCTACCGGCGCAGCCTCATCGACCTCGCCGCCCTGCGGTTCTCACCGCCGGTCTCCGGCGGCGGGAGCCTTCCGGCGGCTGGCCTGCCGTGGTTCATGACCATTTTCGGCCGGGACAGCATCCTGACCAGCCTGCAGGCCTTGCCGTTCGCGCCCGAACTGGCGGCCACGACCATCCGCTCACTCGCCGCGTGGCAGGGCAGCCGCGTGGACGACTTCCGCGAGGAAGATCCGGGCCGGATAGTGCACGAGTTGCGCTACGGCGAGACGGCCGCATTCGAGGAGCAGCCACACTCGCCGTACTACGGCAATGCCGACGCGACCCCCCTGTTCGTCGTACTCATGGACGAGTACGAACGATGGAGCGGCGACACCAAGCTCGTGCAGGAGCACGAACTCGAGGCGCGCGCGGCGCTGGCCTGGATCGACGAGTACGCCGACCTGCAGGACAACGGATACGTCTCGTACCAGCGGCGCAATGAGGAGACCGGCCTGGAGAACCAGTGCTGGAAGGACTCCTGGGACTCGATCTCATACCGCGACGGCCGGTTGGGCGCCTACCCGCTGGCAACGTGCGAGCTGCAGGGCTACGCCTACGACGCGAAGGTCCGCGGGGCCCGGCTGGCCCGCACGGTGTGGAAAGACCCGGCCTACGCCGACCAGCTCGACAAGCAGGCTGCCGATCTCAAACGCCGCTTCAACCGCGACTTCTGGGTCGCGGATGGACAGTACTACGCCCTCGCTTTGGATGGCGACGGCGGTCAGGTAGACGGATTGTCGTCGAACATCGGTCACCTGCTGTGGAGCGGGATCGTGGACAAGTCGAAGGCCAAGGCCGTAGCCAAACATCTGATGGGTCCACGACTCTTCTCCGGTTGGGGGGTGCGGACGCTGGCCGAGGGTGAGGGCCGGTTCAACCCGATCGGATACCACACGGGCGCGGTGTGGCCGTTCGACAACTCCTTCATCGCCTGGGGGCTGCGGCGATACGGATTCAAGGTGGAGGCGGCGCGCATCGCAGCCGGCATCCTCGACGCAGCCGACTTTTTCAAAGGTCGGCTCCCCGAGGCCTTCGCCGGCTATGAGCGAGCGTTCACGGCGTACCCGGTGGAGTACCCAACCGCCTGCAGTCCGCAGGCGTGGTCCACCGGAACTCCGCTGCTGCTGCTCCGTACGATGCTCGGCCTGGAGCCGATAGGTGAGCACCTGGTGGTGGACCCGGCTCTGCCGAATGCGATCGGGCACCTCGCCCTGCTCGATATTCCGGGGCGCTGGGGAACCATCGACGCCTTCGGGCGTGGACGGGTCATTGTGGACGCCAAGCCGCGACTGCGCCCGCAACTCAGTGACGGCCCGACCGGGCGGTGAGCCGGCCTCACCGGGAGACCTTGCTGCTCCGCCTAGCTCCGACCGCGACCGCGGCGGCCGGGAAGGCGACCACGGAGAGGACGCCGCCACCGACGAGCGCGGCCGCGTTCTCGGGAAACATGGTCCCGTTCGCCAGACCGATCTGAGTGAGCGCGACCAGCAGCGGCAGCGTCGTGGCGGTGATGAACATCATCTGTGTCCGCTCTCTCGGCGTGAGCGCCCGGCGGTAGACCAGCAACGCGGGCAGCCCGCGAACCGCGAGCAGGAGCACAAAGAAGAGGACAAGGCGCAGTGGAGCTTCGGCGATGGAGCGCACGTCGAGGGTCATGCCCGAGTAGACGAAGAAGACCGGGATGAAGAAGCCGTAGCCGATGGCATCGAGCTTCTCCTCGAGCGAGCGCACGTTCCCGGGTGCCCATTGGCGCAGCACGATACCGGCGAGGAAGGCGCCCAGCACAATGTCGAGGCCCTCCCGGGCCGCGAACGCCAGCAGGGCGAGCAGCAGCACGACGGTCCAGCGCAGGGTCGTCTGCGAGGTGGCGTGCTCGCCGGCGAGCAGGACGCGTTCGACTCGGCGGCCGCGGATCAGCCTCGGGACCAGCGTGAAGAGAAGAGCGAGACCGCCGATGACGACCAGCGAGATTATCGCGGCGACGCTGCTGGTCGTGCCAAGGAAGATAGCGATCGCCACAATCGGGAGCAGTTCGCCCGTGGCCCCCGCGCCGATGACATACCGGCCGAAGTCGCCGGCGAGCATGTTGTTGTCGCGCAGGATCGGTAGCAGCGTGCCCAGAGCCGTCGTGGTCAGAGCGATGGAGATCGGAACGAAGGCTTTCACGACTCCGGTGACGTCCAGGATGCCGACCACGACCAGGGCCAACGCCACGGATATGCCCCATGCGATGAGGGCCAGGCGACCGGCACGTTCCCGGAACATCCTCAGTTCCAGCTCCTGGCCGGCGAGGAGAAAGACGAATCCGAGGCCGACATTGGAGAAGAGCACAATGGAATCGGGATGGGTGACGCCAAGGGCCTGCGGTCCAATTAGGATTCCGCCCAGAATGAGAATCACGACCTGAGGGACCCAGTGGCCTGGCAGCAGATCAACCACGAACGGCGCCAGCCCAGCCACGATCGCCACATAGAGTAGCGTGTCGATGCCAGTCGTCAGATCATTCATGTCGGCCCCGCTCGAGGTCAGGCCGGACCGGTCGGCGTGGGCGTGTCCTCCGTGGACGCTGACGTAGTGGGATCCTCGACCAGCTCGCCTCGTTGGTCGAGCACGTACAGCAGCACGAGAGCGGGTCCGAGCACGACCAGCGCGACGGCGAACCAGGCCAGGAGCCACCGCTGCGTCACGGCGGCGCCGGCACCCTGATCGATCGTCAGATCAAACGGCAACAGGTACGGGTACTGAGCCACCGCCCACGTCCATACCAGCGCCGCGACACCCACCGCCGCGGCCACCCGCAGCCCGCGGACCACGCCGCGCGCCGCGAACAGGAACGTCGCCGCGAGCGCCAGCACGCCGATCACGATGAGGGCCCAGCTGCGGCCCACGACACGGTCGAACATCTGCCTCTGATCGAAGAACAATGCCGTCAGCGCGGCTGCGCCGAGCGCCAGGCCCACCAGCCCGGCGACGATCGCGCGCATCCGAAAGTACGCCTGCAGCCTCGGCATCCCCCGCCAGCGGGCCTCCGCGACGAGGTAGACGGCGGAGAGGAAGGCACCCATTGCCACGGCCAACAGACCGATCGTGATCGAGGTCGCGTTCAACCAGCTCGCCCACAAGTCGCCGGCGGCGTTGCCGGGAGGTACCCGGGCGGTCATGACTCCGCCGAGGGCTGCGCCGAGGCAGAACGGGGTGAGTATCGAGCCGATCCCGAACAGCCATCCGGCCAGGTGCCGGCGCCCTGCCTTGGCGGCGTCCTTGCGCAGAGCGAAGTTCGCGCCGCGCAGCACGATGCCGAGCGCGGCCAGGGAGAGTGGTACGAACAGCGTGCTCATGATGGAGCCGAAGGCAAGGCCGAAGCCGGTCCAGCAGGTCACGAAGAGAAAAATCAACCAGACGTGGTTAGCCTCCCATACGGGCGTGACAACGGTGTCGATGAGCGCCCGCGGGCGCCGGCCCCGCTCACCGCCGCCAGCCGTCAGATCCCAGAAGCCGGCGCCGTAGTCGGCCAGTCCCGAGCACGCGTACAGGGTCACCGCGAGCGCGAGGAGGCCGGCCACGCCGTCGGCGGCGGTCACGGCCCGGCCCGTCCGGCGGCGTCGACCTCTGGCTCGGGGGCCTCCGGTTCAGGCGCCGGCCGCGGCCCGTACGGGGCGGCTTCGTCCCTGGTGTCCTGACGCTTCCACCGCCGCGACATGGCGCGCAGCACCGTTACCGTGGCGATCCCGAGTCCGGTGTAGAGCACGAGCACGACGATGAAGCTGACCCACACGCCGTCGGCTTGGGTCACGGTGTCGGATGTTCGCTCGATGTTGTAGACGATCCACGGCTGGCGTCCTACCTCGGTGACGATCCAGCCCGCCTCGATCGCCACGTACGTCAGCACTCCGGCGGAGGCGGCGACCCACAGAAAGAGCTTCGACCTCGGCACATCCCGGCGGCGCCAATACGCGATCGCGAACCATGCAACCAGCCCGACGAGCAGGGTGGCGATACCGACCATGATGTCAAAGGCAGTGTGTACGATGTTCACATTGGACGGTCGGTTCTCGGGTGGCACGGCCTCGAGACCCTGGACGTAGGTATCCCTGCTGCCGCCGGTGAGGAACGAGTTGAGGCCGGGGATCCGTACGCCTCCGGACACCGTGTTCGTCTCCGCGTCATACCGGCCGAAGATGATCTCGGGCTGATCTGCCCCGGACTGCGTCACTACCTCCATCGCCAAGAATTTGGCGGGTTGGTTGTTGGCAAGCCAGCGGGCGATGCTGTCGCCCACGGCGAACTGCACCGGGGTGGCGATCGCGGCGACCGTAAACGGGATAAGAATGCCTAGTCTGTGGTAGCGATCCCGCCGACCCCGCAACCAACCCACCACGTAGATCGACGCCACCGTGAAGCCGGCCGCCATATACGCCGCCACCACGAAGTGGGCCAACTCCAACGGCAACGCCTTGTTGAAGATGGCCGCGATCGGGTCGATGTTCGTCGGCTCACCGTTGGGACCGACGGTGAACCCGGCCGGCGTGTTCATCCACGCGTTGGCCGAGATGATGGAGAACGCGCCAACCAGCGCCACGAACGGGATGGGGAGCCCCAACCAGAAATGGGTCCACCCCTTGAGCCGCCGCCAGCCGTAGATGTAGATGGCCACCAGGATCGCCTCGAGGAAGAATGCGATGCCCTCGATCGCGAACGGCAGGCCGAACACGTCGCCGTACTTCTCGGTGAGCCCCGGCCACAGCAGCCCCATCTCGAACGAGAGCACCGTGCCGGAGACCGCACCCACGGCGAAGGTGAGGCCGGCGGCGTGCGACCACCGGCGGGCAAGCGTGAGGGCGACCGGGTCGTTGCGCTTGAGGCCCTTGTAGTTGGCGATGAGCATGAGAGCGGGTAGGGCGACCCCCATCGGCACCAGGATGATGTGGAACATCAACGTGAAAGCCATCTGGGAGCGGGCCGGCAGAAGCTGGGCCGGCTCCGCCGCGATCAGCCAGTCGCTCACGACGCGGACGGATGCAACCATGACCACACTGAGAGCCTAAGCATCCGCGCCGTTGGAGCGGGTGGGCTTCACGCAGATCCCCTCCCGTCAACCCCTCCCGTCAACCCCTCCCGTCAACCCCTCCCGTCGACCCCTCCCGTCGATCATGACCTGGAGGTCATGATCGACGCCATTTCGCGACGGTCAGCTCATGATCACGGCGATCTTGAGGCTCACTGTTGCATGGTGACGACGACCTTGATGGCGTCGGGTGTCTTGGTGAGGCTCGTCGTCCAGTGCGCGGGATCGACGCGCCGAGTAAGCAGTCGGTTCAACCAATCGGGATCCGTTCCCGCCAACGCGTCGGCCGCTTGCTCGTAGTGTCGGCGGGCGGCATTGACCGTGCCGAATACGACGTTGTGCTGTTCACAGTCACCGAGTGGGTCACCAGCCCGATCGAGGAGTTCGACGCCTGCCTGAAGTGGCCCGCCCCCGCGTCCGACGACCCGCCGATCGTCTCCGGCACCCCGATCGCGCCGGCGAACCTGCCGGTGTTGGTGCTCTCGGGCGAACTGGATTCGCTGAACACGCCGGTCGAAGGGCAGCGCGTCGCCGAGCACATGGGACCGTCCGCCCGGTGGATCCAGATCGGCAACATGATCCATGTATCGGCGATGCTCGACTTCGTGGGCCGCGCCGAGGGCCTCGTCCAGAAGTTCATCGCTGCACCGGGCAAGCTCAACTCGATGGATGCCGCCTGCGCCGCCAACATGCCGTGGTGCACGTGGTCGGGTCCTTCTCCCAGACGCTGGCGCAGGCCACGCCCGCCACCGCCACGACCGGTAACACGGCGAACGCGAACGCCCGGCGGCTGGCGGCGATCGGCGCCGCCGTCGTCGGTGACAGCATCTGGCACTGGTGGTACATCCCGGCCAGCAAGGGGCACGGCCTCAGGGGCGGCGTGTTCCACGTCAACGGCGACGGCCCGGAGTTCGAGCTGGTGTTCAACAACGTCCGGTGGACCACCGACGTGACTGTCGACGGGACCGGTACCTGGAATCAGGACACTGGCCGCGTCACCGCCTCATTGCAGATCACCGGGCCGGGCGGGCTGACTGGCACGGTCGACGTGGTCTACGACGACTACACGCCGGGACCGCCACGCTCTCCGGCGCGTCGGGCGGCAAGACGATCGCCGCCACCCTACCTACGCCGTAGCAGCGCCGACGCCGTAGCAGCTATCCCTCCAGCCGGAAGCCGACCTTGACGGTGACCTGGAAGTGGCCGATCACGCCGTCGGCCACGTGCCCACGAATCTCGGTCACCTCGAACCAGTCGATGTGGCGCAGCGTAGCGCCGGCGCGGGCGATCGCGTTGCGTACGGCTTGGTCAATGGACTCCGGCGACGAGCCGACGATCTCGGTCACCCGATAGACATGGTCCATGCTCCACCTCTCTCATGACGGGCCGAGGCCCTGCCAGCCCATGTTCGCGCACGATCGCCGTTCCCCAGCGCAATCGGGCCCTTTCAGGTTCTCTGGACACTAGGAGGGGAAGGGGTCGCCGTGCGAGTCGTCGAGGACGCACCGCTCACCGCCGCCGAGGCCGGACGCATTGACGCGTACTGGCGGGCCGCCAACTACCTGTCGGTCGGCCAGATCTACTTGTTGGACAACCCGCTGCTGCGCGAGCCGCTCATGCCCGAGCACATCAAACCGCGCCTACTCGGCCACTGGGGCACCACCCCGGGTCTGAACCTCCTATACGCGCACCTCAACCGCATCGCCGCCAGCCGCGGCCGGGATCTGCTCTACGTCACCGGACCCGGACACGGCGGACCCGGCCTCGTCGCCAACGTGTGGCTGGAAGGCACCTACAGCGAGGTGTACCCCACCGTGAGCCGCGACGCCGCCGGCATGGCGCGCCTGTTCAAACAGTTCTCCTTCCCCGGTGGCGTGCCGAGCCACGTCGCGCCGGAGACACCCGGGTCGATCCATGAGGGCGGAGAGCTGGGGTACTCCTTGAGCCACGCGTACGGGGCGGCGTTCGACAATCCGGATCTCGTCGTCGCGTGCGTCGTCGGGGACGGCGAGGCCGAGACCGGAGCGCTGGCGGCCGCATGGCACTCGAACAAGTTCCTCGATCCGGTCCACGACGGCGCCGTACTGCCCATCCTTCACCTCAACGGTTACAAGATCTCCAACCCGACCGTGCTGTCCAGCATCCCCGAGGACGAACTGGACGCGCTGCTCATCGGGTACGGATACGAGCCGTACCTGGTCGCCGGCGACAACCCGGCAACGATGCACCAACGGATGGCGGCGACCTTCGACGCGGTGTTCGAGGCCATCGCCACGATCCAACGCGCCGCGCGGGACGAGGAGAGCACCGAGGGTGCCACCGGGCGTCCACGATGGCCGGCCATCGTCCTGCGCACGCCAAAGGGCTGGACCGGCCCGAAGGAGGTTGGCGGACTTCCGGTGGAGGGCACGTGGCGGGCCCATCAGGTGCCGCTGCCGGCGGCACGCGCCGACGCTGGACAGCTGACCGCGCTGGACGAGTGGCTGCGGTCATACCGGCCCGGTGAGCTGTTCGGGGATGACGGTGTGCCGAGGGCCGAGCTGACCGAGTGGCTACCCGCCGGCACCCGGCGCATGGGCGCCACGCCGCACGCCAACGGCGGCCTGCTTACCCGCGCGCTGGATCTGCCCGACTTCCGCGGGTACGCGGTGAAGGCCGGCGAGATCGCCGAGCCGACCCGGGTGCTGGGCTTTTTCCTGCGCGACGTGATGGCGAAGAATCTGTCATACCGGAACTTCCGGCTCTTCGGGCCCGACGAGACGGATTCCAACCGGCTCGGCGCGGTGTACGAGGTGACCGGCAAGGCGTGGCAGGCCCGGGTCGGACCGAACGACGTGAACCTCGCGCGCGACGGGCGGGTGATGGAGATCCTCTCCGAACACACCTGCCAGGGATGGCTCGAGGGCTACCTGCTCACCGGCCGGCATGGTCTGTTCTCCTGCTACGAGGCGTTCATCCATATCGTCGACTCGATGTTCAACCAGCACGCCAAATGGCTCAAGGTCGCCCGCACGCTGGCGTGGCGCCGGCCCATTCCCTCGCTCAACTACCTGCTCACCTCCCACGTATGGCGCCAGGACCACAACGGCTTCTCCCACCAGGATCCCGGGTTCATCGACCATGTGGTCAACAAGAAGGCCGAGGTCATCCGGGTGTACCTGCCGCCGGATGTGAACACCCTGCTCTCCGTCGCCGATCATTGCCTGCGCAGCCGCGACTACGTCAACGTCATCGTCGCCGGCAAGCAGTCGCAGCCCACCTGGCTGGACATCGACGCAGCGGTTGCGCACTGCAACCGGGGGCTCGGCATCTGGGAGTGGGCCAGCAACGACGACGGCGACCCCGACGTCGTCCTCGCCTGCGCCGGCGACGTGCCCACCCTGGAGACGCTCGCCGCCGCCGATCTGCTCCGCCACCACCTGCCCGAGGTGAGGGTAAGAGTTGTCAACGTGGTGGACCTGATGCGGCTCCAGCCGTCCAGCGCCCACCCGCACGGACTGTCCGACGCGGAGTTCGACGCCATCTTCACCACGGACCGTCCGATCGTATTCGCCTACCACGGCTATCCGTCGCTGATCCACCGACTTACCTACCGGCGCACTAACCATGCGAACCTGCATGTGCGCGGATACAAGGAGGAGGGCGCCACCACGACGCCGTTCGACATGGTCGTCATCAACGACATGGACCGCTTCCACCTGGTCATGGATGTCATCGACTGGGTGCCGGGCCTAGCCCGCCGAGCGGCTGTCTTCCGGCAGTCCATGGTTGACAAGCGAACGGCCCACCATGGTTACGTCCGTGAGCACGGTGAGGACATGCCCGAGATCCGCCAATGGATCTGGGAGTCCTGATGTCAGGTGGCGAGGCGGTAGCCGCGTTTGATCACCGTCAGTGGCCTACCGAGTGGAACCGAACCGAAACACCCCCTCGGGCGTATTTCACATATGCAGGAGGAGAACACAGAACCCGCTCGTGTGAATGGCAACGCCGTGCCCGGAGCCTTCCCGGCCCGGCCGCCGGCCTACTCAGGCGACCCGAGCGAGGGATGGCTCCTGCGTACCGGGCTGTCGGTCTCGGTCTGGGTGCTCGCCGGGATCGCGACCGTGCTCGCCGCATCCGGGCAGGTCGAGTTCGCCCACTGGGCCGGGATCATCGATGTCCGCGCGTACGCCGTTCCCGCCGTACTTGAGCTGGTCGCGGTGGCGTTCCTGCTCATCGGGTACCGGCGTGCACGGCGCGGCGACTCCCCGGCCGCACTCTGGCTTCTGGCCGCCGTCGTCGGCGCCTTCGCCGTCTACACCAACGTTGTGCACAGCGGCGGCCGGGCGGGCCTCGTCTTCGGAGCGGCATCGGCCCTCGCACTGATCCTGTGGTTCGTGAAGTTGCGCGACGACTACCGACACTTCCAGCGGGCGACTGGCCAGGCCACCCGTCCGCGACCCAAGCTGGGGGCGCTGTGGTTCGTCGCGCCGCGGCTGGCCACCCGGGCCTGGGTCATCGCCGCCCGACGCCGGATCTCTACGGTGGATGAAGCGGTGGCCTACGCCGAGGTGTGGCGAGCCGTGTTCGAGGACTCCCGAACCGCCAGGGTGCGTCGTCGCCTGGCCCGGCGTACCGCGTGGCGATCCGTCGCTGAGGCGGCCGGTGGCGTCTGGGCCGAGCTCCCCCGCACAGCCGTGGTCGCGGCAGTCGATGTCGTGCAGCGCGGTGCGGAACACGGATCCGGGCGGCCGCCCATCGCGGATCGCCCGCCCCACGCTGGCCTACCGCTCGCGCCCGCTGCCCACGCCGACGCGACCAGGGCGCACAACGCCAACGGCCATGCCAGCCCCATCTCCGCCCGGACCTCCGAACCCATCAGCGCGATCCCCGTCACCGCCACCGCCGTCGCGACGGCCGACCCCGGCTCGCTCCGCGGACGGGTCTTCGCCTTCCTCAATTCCCAGGTGAGCACGGACGACTACCACGACATCGGCGACGGCGACGACCCATATCTTCTGTGGATGACTGCCCGTGGCCTCGGCGTCGGCGTCGACGCCATCAGCGACTACGTACGCGAGTGGTGCCGCGAGACCGCCCGCCGTCGCGACCAGGACCTCAGCTCCGTACGAGGCTGATCGAGGCCGCTAGATCGCGGTAAGTACGGTTTTGATCCAGTACGGCCTGATTACACGATCTCCGGTCTCAGTGATTCCAGATCTCGGAACCATTCGGGATCGGAATACGTAGAGAAGGTCGCCGCGCTCGCGTTCGTCGTCGCAGCGCCGAGGCTAAAGGGGGCCGTCGTGACAGTGGATCAAGCCGGGTTGGACGTGGGAGCGACCGCCTGGTTGCTCGTCTCCGCAGCGCTTGTGCTCTTGATGGCACCCGGCGTGGCCTTCTTCTACGGAGGTATGGTCCGGGCAGCGAATGTCCTAGGCACGATCATGCAGAGTTTCATGGTCATCGGAATTGTCAGCGTTCTGTGGGTCGCCGTCGGCTTCTCGCTCGCCTTCGGCCAGGGCAATCAATTCATAGGTGGGTTCGACCTGGCCGGCCTGCCCGATCTGAGCGCCACCGTGCCAGGCATCCACCTCGGGGGCGTCCCCCTATTGGCGTTCGTGGTGTTCCAGATGATGTTCGCAGTGATCACCCCGGCGTTGATCACCGGCGCCGGCGCCGAGCGGTGGCGGTTCGGTGCATCCGTGTTCTTCGTCGCGGCCTGGTCGTTGCTGGTCTACGCACCGATCGCCCACTGGCTGTTCTCCCCGCAAGGATGGGCCGCAAAGCTCGGTGCGCTGGATTTCGCCGGCGGCGCCGTCGTCCACGCGAGCGCCGGAGCGGCGGCGCTGGCACTCGCGGCACGCCTGGGACGGCGCGTCGGCTGGGGCGACCCGCAGATGCGACCACACAACCTGCCGCTCGTGCTGATCGGCACGTCGTTGCTGTGGTTCGGCTGGTTTGGGTTCAATGGCGGCTCTGCGCTCACAGCGAATGGCGTGGCCACCCTGGCGGTCGTCAACACGCAGGTGGCCGCCGCGACCGCCCTGATGTCCTGGGCGATAGCCGAACGGATCCGCTTCGGCAAGCCCACCACGCTCGGCGCTGCGTCAGGGGCCATCGCCGGCCTGGTCGCCATCACCCCGGCCGCCGGGTACGTCACTCCCGTCGGCGCCATTGCGATCGGAGCGATCGCCGGCGTCTTCTGCCACCTGGCCGTGGGCCTCAAGGCCGTTTTCAGGGTCGACGACTCGCTGGACGTCACCGCGGTGCACCTTGGTGGTGGCCTTGTTGGTTGTCTCTGCGTTGGTCTGTTCGCGAGCCGCGATGCGAACCCGGCCGGCGCGGACGGGCTCTTCTCTGGCGGAGGCTATCGCCAGCTCGGCCTCCAGGCACTGGCGGTGTGTGTTGTCATCGCCTACTCAATGCTGATGACGCTGCTCATCTCGAGCATCGCTAACCGGATCATAGGAAACCGGGTGACTCCGCGCGAGGAGGCCATCGGCCTCGACCTCTCACAGCACGGTGAATCGGCGTACACATTCACGCCCCCCGCTGCACCGATAGCCGCACGTGGCGTCGAGCATGTCCCAGTGCATGCCGTGTCCGCACCGGCGGACCGTACGCGCACACAGGGACGGTGACGAGATGTCGGTCAGATCGAGTGATTCTCGCTTTCGGCGCGGGTTTCGGATCCTCGTGGCCGTCGTGCTGTTGTTGGCCGTCGGCGGACTCTACGGCGCATTGGTGGGCCAGCTGAAATCGGCGACCGACGAGGACGAGAGCTTCGTCGCCCTGGAGCGTCACGGCGTCGCCTATCTGCGGCCGCTGACTCGGCTCGTCGGGGAACTGACGGCGGCGCAGTCCGCCGCGGTTCGCGGCGCGGCCGTCGACACGGTCGCGCTGAACGCCGCCGTCGTGGCGGTGTCCGAAGTCGACCGAACGGACGGTCCCCCGCTGCGGACCCAGCAACGATGGACCGATCTGCGTGCCGCCATCGACAAGGTAGGGAAACAGCGCCCGACCGGACCGGGCGCGCTGGACGCGTACGCCGATGTGGTGGCCCTCGCGACCGACCTCGCCCGCAAGGTGGGCGACACCTCAAAACTGATCCTCGACCCCGAGCTGGACAGCTACTACCTCATGGACGCCGCGATGCTCCAGCTGCCGGCCGTGCTCACCGCCGCCGGACTCGCCGCCGACCTCGCCTATTTGACGGCCGACCGTGGCAAGGACGACCAACTGCCGTACGAGGGCTTCATCGACGTGGCCGTTGCGCGCCAACAGGTCGCGACCGCCACGGAAGCCACCAGCACGGGCATCCGCAAGGCCCTCGACGCGACGCAACGTGGCGCCCTCGGCGCCAATCTGACCGAGCCGCTGGATGCCTTCCGTGCCGCAGCGGACCAGCTCGTTCCCCCGGCCGCGCTACGGCAAGCGACCCCGACCGGGAATTCCTCGACCATCTCGGCCGCTGCGCAGAAGATTCGGGCAACGGCCGTTCCGCTGGCCGCCGCGGTGTTGACCGAACTGGATGCTCTCTTGGCGGTCCGCCAGGACCACCTTGCCTCGCAACGCATCTACGCGCTTGGCGCGGCGGGTGCCGGAGTTGCGCTTGCCGTGATCCTCCTGTGGTGGTCGGTGCCGGCTCGTGGCCGTGCCCGCAGTGACGAACTCGCCGCCGTTACTGGCCGTGACGAGGCTGGCGCCGCGGGCGACGTGGCCTCGCTCTCGGTGCAGCTTCCCGTCGTTGACGCGCGCGACCTGCTGGCCCTCGAGGAGCTCGTGCACGTGGGCCGTGGCGTACGCGCACAGCCGAAGGAGAAGTCCGACGATGCTCGGTAGGCTGCGCATCACACAGCGACTCAGCCTGCTGTTGATGCTGCCACTGGCGGCCGTGCTGCTCACCAGTGTGCCCTTCACAGTAGAGCGGGTCGACGACGCACGGGCGGCGGCGGCGATCGTGGACAGCGCCAACAACGCTCGGTCTGTCGGCGCCGTGGTCCAGGAGCTCCAGCAGGAACGCCTGCTCGCATTGGGGTACCTCGCCTCAACGCGCCTGCACCGGAGCACTCTGGTCGCCCAGATGGAGTCTTCGCGGGATTTCGGCGCGCAGGCACGCGCCGCGCTCCGTCAGTCCGTACCGCCCGAACTGATCGCGGCGCTGACCGGGCTGGCGACCCTCGACGCGCTTCGCCAGTCGGTCCTGCGGCACGCCGTGTCCGTGACCGAGGTCCACCGGGCCTACCACGACGCAGTGCTGAGCCTGGTGAACGCGCTTCGGCTGGCCGACCAGCCCAAAGCCGACGCGGTCGGTCTGCGCCAGATGGCCTCTCTGGATGCGCTGCTGCGGACCAACGAGGAGGCGAACCAGATCGGCGCGGCACTCGTCGTTGCCGCCGTCGACCCGGCCTCGGGGGCGACCATCGTGTCTGGTGCGCTGCCGCTGGAACAGGTACATCTGGAGCGCTTCCGCCAGCTCGGGGAGGCGCAGCATGTGGCGCTGTTCGCGCTGGGCGCGGATGGACCGTCCGGAAAGCGCGCGGCGGCTCTCACAACCACGCTGGCCGCGGCTGCGCTGCCCGTCGCTGTCGAGGATGGACTCTCCGTCGCCCAGGCCGGCATCGCCATCCGGCGGGGTTTGCAGGAGCGGATCGTTAGCGACATCGCCGCGCGCGCGAGCGGTCGGGCCACCGAAGCGAAGGCCGCTGCCGGCGCCGTCGGCGGCTTCGCGGCGGGCCTGCTGGTGGTCGTGATCTGGCTGGGTGCGGCCGTGAGCCGGTCGGTCGCCTGGCCGTTGCGGCGGGTCACGGTCGCAGCAACGGCCGTGGCTGATCTCGCCTCCCGCGAACTGGTCCGGGTCACGGACGTCGAGTCCGACGACCACCGACCGCCGAGGCTCGCCGCGGTGACGCTGCGGTCGGCCGACGAGATCGGGGAGCTCGCCTCGGCCTTCAACCGGGTGCAGGCGACCGCGGCCCTGATGATGGAGCAGCAGGTGACTACTCGGCACAACGTCGGGGTCATGTTCGCCAACATCGCCCACCGCACCGGCAGCCTGGTCGCTCGCCAGCTGGCTCAAATCGACGAACTCGAACGCGATGAACACGACGAGCAGCGCCTGGCCAAGCTCTACCGGCTGGACCACCTCACGACCCGGTTGCGACGCAGCGCCGACAGCCTGATGGTGATCGCAGGCTCTCGCGAGGACGCCCGCATCGCCTCTCCGATGCCGCTGGCCGACGTCATTCGATCGGCGATCGCCGAGATCGAAGGATATCAGAACGTGCGTCTCGGGATGGTCGGCGACGTCACCGTGGTCGCAGCCGTCGTTCCCGATCTGACCCTGCTTCTCGCGGAGTTGTTGGAGAACGCCACCGCCTTCTCCCCGCCGGACGTGCCGGTCGAGGTATACGCCGGTATACAGGCCAGCGGCCTCATCCAGATCGTGGACCGAGGCATTGGCATGACGGCCGAACGGTTGGCCCAGGAGAACAGCCGGTTGGTGTCGCGCGAACGGCTCGACATCGCGCCGACGACGATGCTGGGACTGCTCGTGGTGGGCCGGCTCGCCCGCCGCCACGGCCTGACGGTGCGTCTCCTGCAAACCCCCGTCACCGGCGTGACGGCCGAGATCATCATGCCGGCGGAGCTCTTTCTGTGGGGTTCGCCCACGGGGGCGGAGCGTGGCCCGGCACCGACCGCCCAGCGACCGGCGATCCGTGGCGGTCCCGCACCAGTCGCCGCGATCATGGCCGAGGGCCCCGACTTCGGATGGTTCGATCCGCCCGGCGCCGGTGCCGCTCCCGGCGGCCAGGGATATCCAGGTCCACATCGCGGCACCGTGGTAATGGGTCAGCCCAATGGCAACGCACCAGTGAATGGGAGCCTGCTCGAGGCCGCGGAGCCGACGCGCGCCGGACTTCGACGGCGCCAGCCCGGTGCGAGCCAAACCGACATTGACCTGCCAGGGGCCCGACCCTCGACCGGCGGGGCGCACCGAGATCCAGATGCCGAACGGGCCGGGCTGGATGCCTTCGCGCAGGGTACTGCGCGCGCCGCGATGTCGGCACCTGCTGACACCGCCGACAGGTCCCGCGGCGGCCTGCAGCGGCGACGCCCCGGCGAGCACCTCGCCGAGACGCTGCGCGCCGAGACGGCCGATCCCCGCTCGCCCCGCAGGGCGGGCGCGGACGCGCCGCTGGGGGTGGCGCGCGACCCCGAGGCCGAACGCGACGCACTCAACCTATTCCTCAATGGGCTGGCCCGCGCATCCGATCCCCGCACCCCCGACCGCGACAACT
>JAHRHA010000256.1 GCA_020027875.1 Micromonosporaceae bacterium
CGCCGAACCTCCTCGACGAGCTCACTCACCACGTGCGACCTCGTGTCGCAAGAACCGCTGCACCCACCGGTAGACGGTGACGTGGTCGACCTCCACACCCCGCTCGACCAGCAGCTCCTCGACGTCGCGGTAGGACAGGCCGTACCGCCGGTACCAGCGCACCGCCACCACGATCACCTCAGGCGGAAACCGGAATCCGGCAAACGCCGACACCGGTGGCGACCACGGACGAGGACGAATCGACGACTTCACAGATCAAGCCTGCTTCGACCTTGCTATCGCCCAACGCAACGGACCCGGTTGCCGTCCGTCTCACGCAGCACCGCCTCCGGGCTGCGGCTGCGCACCCGCGATCCCAACCTTGAGAGCCGGCGGATCGAGGTCGGGCTCAGGACGCTGCACCGGTTGGTTCGCTGCCGGCGGACTCTCCAGGACCGCGCCATATGGATCGTCGTCCCATACCGCAATCCCGGTCGCGGCCTCGGTCATGACCATCCTCCCCTTACGCGTACTCACGGGTGCCTGTGCTGCGGATCATTCCAGACTGAGTGTGAAACCGCATCGGGGTTGTGACGGACCGAATGTCAGATCTCCGAGCGAGGAGGGTGTGGGCCAGCGGGAAATTACTCGGCCAGTTGAGGCATGACTGTTTGGCCGTCTAGGTCCGGAGTGTGACCGCCCACGCCGTCCCAGGTGGCGAGGAAGCTCACGACAAACGACCGGAGACATGCGCTTGTGGACCCGTCGGCGTCGAGGAGTCAAAGGCGAACGGCTCGTGTCCTAATCGGCGCCTGCTGACTAGAGGGCACCCGGCGAGGCGAGGCTTCCCTCCGCTACCTCGGCGAGCAGATCCACGCCGAAATGCAAGCTGACGAGCTCGACCACCGCGCGCTGTGCTGCGATGGCGTCAACGACCGGCGGGTTCGATCCGGACACATTCAGCAACACGACTCGCAACCGGCTCAGGACCGCCCGCCAGTCCGAGGACGCCTGATCGGGCGGGACCGTGATGCGAATATGCTCCAGGGACTGCCCATCGAGGACGGCCGCAACCAGGAACGGGTGCTGTGCGGTACGACTTCCCGCTTGCCGGGCGAAGGCACGTTCGGCGCCGTCCTCGCCGACGTAGAAACACTGGTTCGCCGAGACGCCAGCCCTGGTGGCTGCCAAGCGGAAGATCTTCGGAGAGTCTTTCCGCAGCCCCACGTCCCGGCTGTAGATGCGGAGCCTCGGCTCGAAGAAGTCCCGGATTTTCGCCCGCCCCAACACCGTGTCGACAGCGCTGCCGTCGTCGTCGCCCGTATTGGAGATCACCCCGAGGCGAAATCCACGGCTCTAAAGGTCATCGAGTACGGGAACAGCGAAGTCGAACACATCGAAGCCGACCAGGTGGACCGGTGGCGGCGAAAGGACCGGGGCGCCCAGAGTGCCGCCCAGGTCGAAGAAAATGGTGGTGATGGATTGTGAAATCGGCCCAGTGCCCTCGGCTACCGCATCACCAACGACCGCGACATCCTCGGCGACGCGTTTCGCCGCGCCGGCGGCCTCATCTGGACGCTCGCGCTGTGACATGACACCCACCGTAGCCGCGGAGTCAGCGGGGAAGAAGTCCCGCAGCGCGCTTCGCAGCCGCGGCATTTGTCTCATAAGTGATGCGACCCAGCCGAGACGTCGCTGTACGCCTGCAGACTCTGCGCGGCGAGGTATACCAAGGCCTGGTCAAGCGGGACCCGCGGGTCGGGGACGCGTTCGCAGCCGACGTGCCGAAGGCAAACTGTCCGCGACCAGCTCGACGGTACTTTCGCCGGCATCTGCCATACGATGCGGAGCCGCTTTGGGATGGCCGCTCTCAGCGCTGTTTCCTTGCCGGGTCTACGACATCAGCACAGGCCCGGACCGTGGCAAAGGTCGCCTACTACGGCGCTATGGCCGCGAAGATCAACCCGGAGCAGGCGAGCGCGTGGAACGTCGCGACCACGGCGGACCGCACCTCCGCGGGCGCCGTGAGCAAGGAGCTGACCGGGAATGGCTGAGTCGATCCTCCAGCCTCTCGGCGCCGGTATCCTCGCAGCGCCCAAGCCGGGCGCGTTCGCCCAGGCATGCCGCGACGCCCCCGACAACCTGTTGTATTTCCTACTCAACGTCGGCGATGGAGACTGCCAACTCGTAGTCAGTTCCGTATCGTTTGCTCAGCTCCGCGGCGATCCGGTCGCGGGTGGCGGCGTCCTGGCTGGCCACGACGATCGCGGGCCGATCATGGTGGTTGCCCCGACCTATCGGCCAGGCCGCCTGTGGCGGTCATCGAAGTCCCCCTACCACCGCGGTCATCGAAGTCCCCCCAACCACAAAGCAGAGATCCAGCAGTGACCAACAATAGTGCCCGGGCGCTCTGTTGGTCGTCGGCGGCGTGATCTGTAGCTGGCTGTACTGGAAGCTGATATGCCGCGGGCTGTGGCCGAATTCGAAGAGCGGCGGCCTGGTCGCCGCCCGGCGTCCCCACCATCCCCAGCGATGGATGCAAGTGACGGCAGGGATCTTGGCTCACCGTGGCTCGCAGCGGGCTGCGTGGCTCCTGTATGGACGTCAGCTGCCCACGCCGATCTAGAACGGGAGGCGGCCGACCTCGCCTCTCGTCAATCAGAAGCCCGACGACCGTACCAGTTCCACCGATCGATCAGCCATGGCAGAGTCAGGACTGCTAACCCTCCGTGAGAGAAGGTCGCGATGAGCCAGGACGATCCATTCAAGCAGCGAGACCCCGAAGAGGCCGCACGTGAAGCGGAGTCGCAGGTCCACGTCTACGGAGACGGCGTCGTCTGCGACACCGACTCCCGCGGATACCCGACGCCGCACAATCGGGGCCCGGCCGATCTCGTCGTCAATGCGTCGCAAGGGTTCATCCCGCTGTGGGAGAAGGACATGACGCTGCGATGGCGGTTCCAGGAGCGCTCGCTGAGCATCTACGTGAACCCGGAGGCCGCCGCGGCCGCGATCAGGCATCTGTTCGGCGAGGCGCTTCTGGCCTGGGGTGACGCTGCGCCGGTCAGGTTCGCCCAGCGGGACGATGCGTGGGACTTCGAGATCGTCGTGAAAGAGGACGACGAATGCAACCCAAACGGATGCAAGCTTGCGAGAGCCTTCTTTCCTGACGCGGGCAGGCACGAGCTGTTGATCTGGCCCAAGATGTTCACCCAGATCCGGAAGGAGCAGGTGGACACCTTCATCCACGAACTCGGCCACACCTTTGGGCTCCGGCACTTCTTCGCGAACATCAGCCAGACGGCGTTGCCGAGTGAGGTGTTCGGGACGCACCAAGCGTTCTCGATCATGAACTACGGCAGCAAGAGCGAGTTGACGAATGTCGACAGGTCCGATCTGGACAGCCTGTACCAGCTGGCATGGAGCGGTCAGCTGGCCGACATCAACGGGACGCCAATCCGATTCGTGAGGCCGTTCAGCACCCTCGCGCCCTCGCCCGACGTCGCCTTCGCCCTGGTACGGCGCCCGGTCGCCTGACGCGCAACCGGGCTACGACCAAGTCACGCCTCCCGGTGTAACGCTCATTCAGACGGTTGCGTCGCGGGTGTCGGCTATGCTGCGCGGCCTGACCGCGGTTCGGATGTTCGGCTGGTTGCAGCAGGTGACCCGCGGCGAGTCCGCGATGGTCACCGAGCTGCTCGTACTGCGCCACGAGGTCGCGGTCCTGCGTCGCCAGGTCGGCAGGCCAGACCTATCGTGGCCAGACCGGGCGGTGCTGTCGTGTACCGTGCCAATACTCGTCGCATGGCCTGTGACGTGCGGACTGACTGATTGGGTCAGGCCGCTCTTTGGTATTGGTTGATCACGCCGCCGAGGACTTGTCGTCGCCGTATCGGTGCGTCGATCGCGATGACGACATCTGGGTCGTGGTTGGGCGGATGTTGATTGAGGCTCTGGTGTGGACGATGGTCGTCGAAATGGCGCTCGTACTCGCCGAGCACGGTACGGGCGTGCCGTCCGTTGTAGATCTTGCGACACGATGTCGCACGTGGTGAGTGAGCTTGTCGAGGAGGTCGACGTATGTCGATGACGTAGCTACCGGTTAGTGCTTGACCTGTCCCCACCGTGACGTGCGTGGCCGGTTCCTGATCGGTCGGGTGCGAAGCTCACGGGAAAGCCCAAGGGCCGCCGTCCCAACCATGGCGGTCACAGGTGAGGGGAAGGGCCGGAGGGCGACTACCAGGAAACTCTTGCTGATGTCTCGTGAAACGAATACCCCGGGTTGGGTAGATGTACCGGGGTGGTAGGGGCCGGCCGTTGTGAGGCGGCAGGTGGCGGCCACGGAGATCTCGATGGCTGATGAGCACCGCTGTCCCCGGGTGAAGGATGCCATTGGTCGGTCAGCCTCGTGCCGCGCTCGGCCTGGTGTGTGGCTCGGCCAGTTGGAGCGCCACTGCAGGGTCTGTCGACGGCGCAACACCCGGCGGCGTGGTTGAGGCTTG
>JAHRHA010000051.1 GCA_020027875.1 Micromonosporaceae bacterium
CTACGACCCACCGCTACCAGAGCGACTTCGCCCGCCGCTACTTCGACCAGGGTGAGGCCAGCGGAGCGGCAAAGGGCGAAGCCAGGGGCGAAGCCCGGGCGGTGTTGGCGTTTCTGGACGCCCGCGGCATCGAGGTGCCCGACGACGTGCGCGAAGAGATCGCCAGCTGCAGCGACCTCGACCAGCTCGACACGTGGATCCGCCGCGCCGCCACTGCCAGCAAGGTCCAGGAGCTGTTCGAGTAGCGACGAACGTTCAAGCAGGACGTTGGATTACCCCGCTGAGGAACTCGCTCGTAGGCCATGGCACCTCGACGAACGACCTGCTGCGCGACGTCCACATTAGTCACGGCTCGGTTACTCTTATCGCCTCCTCCACGGCAGCGGCGTCGATCACGTCGAACGTGGCGTGGACGACGCTGTGCATGTGCCGTCGACGGAGTATGCCGGCGAGCAGAGCACAAGTTTCCGGACCATTGGACACTCAACCGCGTGACCAGGGCCATGTGGCGGTGGCCACCCGTCCAACGCCGCCGCGAGGGCACATGCGGGGGGCGGCCTGTCTAGAGTTTATCTGGTGACCTACATGCGCGATGCCGGGGAAGTGAGTGCCGAGTTCCGTGCCCGCGATGACGTGGATAGCCTCACCTTCCGTACGTCGGGTACCCATGTACGGTTCGTGGCGCCTGGTTCCGCGACCAGGGGGCAGTTCGGGCTGTTCGAGTGGAACATGCAGCCACGCACAGGTGGTGCGGATGCGCACTTCCATCGAACGTTCTCCGAGTCGTTCTTTGTCACGTCCGGCACTGTCGAGTTCTAGAACGGTAACCGCTGGGCGCTGGCTCAAGCGGGCGACTTTCTGTACGTACCGATGGGTGGCGTGCACGGATTCCGCGCGCTGAGCGACCAACCCTCCTCGATGCTGATCTTGTTTGCTCCGGGTGCGCCGCGGGAGAAGTACTTTCGGGGGCTAGCGGCAATCCGCGACGACGGCCGGACTCTGACCGAGGACGAATGGACCGAGTTCTTCGCCCAGCACGACCAGTACCGCGCCGAGTAACCGCATGGTGGCAGGAGTCCGGCGCGCGAATGTGGACGCGGCGGATCGTGGGAACTTTGCGCCGTGCCGCCAGCCCCCTGTCGGTCCGGAGTAATACGCTGAGCGGATGCAGGCGTCCCCCGCCCCGCTGCTGCTCGTGCTGGATGGCAACAGCCTCCTTCACCGTGCGTACCACGCGGCTGCCACGGGGCGGCTTCTGGACCAGGATGGCCGGCCGGTGTGGGCCCTCAAAGGATTGATCGGGTACATCGCCCGCGCCGCTGCCCAACTGCGACCGGACGCCGTACTGGTCGGCTTCGACTGTCCTGATCACTCCGTCCGCAAAGCCGACTACCCGGCCTACAAGGCCCACCGAGCGCCCAAGCCGGCGGACCTCGCCGAGCAGGTGGCTGCCGCCCCGGACCTGCTGAGTGCAACCGGCGTCTGCACCGTGGTGGCGACGGCTTACGAGGCTGATGATGTGCTCGCCAGTTCGGCCGCACACGCCCGCCGCAACGGCTGGCGATCCGTCGCGGTGACCAGCGACCGCGACGCATTCGCGCTTATCGACGCCTCGACGTCGGTGCTCCGGGTGCGCAACGGCGGGCTCGACAAGGCCGTCCTCGTGACAATGGCCTCCCTCCCCGAGATCTGCGGAGTCCACCCGTGGCAGTACCGCGACTACGCCGCCCTGCGCGGCGACCCATCCGACAACCTTGGCGGGGTTCGCGGATTCGGCTCCGCCACGGCCGCCAGGCTCCTGACGGCATTCGGCAGTGTGGACGCCGCGTGGGCCGCCCTGGACGGCGGCGACGAGCAGGCCGTCCGCGCGGTGGTGGGCGACGGCGCGAGCGAGTACCTCCACTCCCCCGCGATGCGGGAGACGGTCAACCGCAACCGGCGGCTTATGCGGATGCGCGTTGACCTTCCTATGCCCGACCTGGACACGGCGCGGCTGCCCCTCGATCTCGCCTCAATGAGGCGGGCATTGGCCGGCCGCGGGATTAACCTCGGGCCGTCGCTCTGGGCCCTGACCGGCGGCGCACCGCCGCCCAGCGACGATGAGTTGGCGCTCATGCCGCAGCCGTGGGTGTGGACGCGGAGGTCGCGCGCGGGGCGAGCGCCGGCTCCCGGGCAGCTCGCCCTGTTCTGAGCGAACCGCGGGTTAGCGCCTTTGCAGGACAATCACGGGAATCGTGCGGGTGGTCTTCCGGGCATATCCGTCGTAGCCCTTGTACATGTCGGCCATCCGACGCCACAGCTGCTCGCGCTCGCCGCCAGCGGCCACGACGGCGGTGATCGCGTACGCCTCGCGGCCGATCTGCACTGAGGCGTCCGGCTGCGATCGCAGGTTGAGCCACCAGGCCGGGTGCTTCGGACTGCCGCCGTTGGACGCGATGATGACCCAACCGTCGCCGGCGGGCTGGTACATCAACGGCACCGTCCACGACCGCCCGGTCCTTCGTCCGGTCGTGGTCAGCAACAGCAGTGGCGCGCCGAACAACTTGCCGGCGACCTTCCCGCCGCTGCGGCGGTAAACCCACACGGCCGTCCGCAGGAATCCTCGAGCGAACGCCTTACCCAATCCACCGGACCGCTTAGCCATGGTCACTACCTACCAGAAATGAGTCCCGGCGGATACTTGCCGTCCCGTCCTACCGCGCCCGCGCGCCCTGATTGCGACCAGCTGACAGTCACCGGGACACCGGCGAAGTCGGCGAACCGGGCGAAGGCCGCATCGACGGCGCGCCGCTGCCCGGCGGTCAGCTTGATGGCCAGCGTCGGCTCGGCGGTGATCCCGCCTCGGTCCACGACGCGCCGCCAGAAGCCAATCATCTGGCTGTCGAGCACGATCGGGTGGATGAGCAGATTCTCATTCGACGTTCCTACGGGCAGCCCCGCGACGTTGACCACGTGCCTGCTCTCGGTGTACGCAACGAAATACTCGTCGTAGCCCTGTAGCACGTGCACGGCGGGCGATGGCTCTCGCTTCGGCGGGTCTGCCGGAGCGAACCAGTAGGTGCGCCCATCGACGACCTCGTGCGCCAGCGTCGACCCAGCGAGGTCGAGGCCGCGCTTGGTCTGAGAGACGGTCAGACTCGACCACCAGGAGAAGTCCTTCACGGTGGCCGGACCGTGGCTGACGAAGTAGCGCCGGGTCAGTTCGGCCAGCGCCTCGTCGGGCTCAAGCGTGAGCGCATCCGGCGCACGCTCGCTGATCAACGCGTAGGTGTGCTGCTTGCCGCGCATCGGGCCGTTGGCGATCAGGCCATCGAGCTCGGCGCGCATGATGATGTAGGCCAACCGGTTGCCGGTCGCTTCGATGCCGGCTCTGCCGAGCTCCTCGCCGAGCTCCCTTCGGGTGTGATGGTTACCACCGCGCAGCGCTTCGGTGATCACGACGGTGGCCTTGGCGGCCAGTCCGTCATCCAGGCCGTGTTGGCGGTTGTAGTAGGCGTTGAAGACGTGAACCCGCGGGCCGGTGAGCGCCTGTATCCAGGCGATGTCGACCGCCGCGATGAAATGCCAGGTGGGCCGCAATGCATGGGTACGCAGGATCGCCCCCTCGTCGACTGCCCGCTGCATCGCGGCGTCGTCACAACCGCTAGTGCGCTGGGCGACCGACCACTTCGCCACCGCGTACTCTTGCGCCTGCATGGCGCCAAAATGCCGCACCACGGCGACCGGGTCGGCCAGCGGCGCCGCGGACAGGTGCTGGTTGTGCAGCCGCCGGTGGGCGATCTCCAAGCCGTCCATGCCCGGCAGTCTATTGACGGTGAGACAGACCGGTCACCAGACGTCGCCGTCGCGCCAGTCGCAGACCAGCGCTCCGGTGACCTCTACCTGCACCTTCGATGGCACGGGAAGCACGAAGGTGCTGTCGTCGTCGTCCGGCGTGCGTCTGATCCCGGCCGGAGTCAGCACGGAGGTGGGGCCCTGCCAGGCCAACCAGCCGCGGGAGAGGTAGAAGGTGTCGACACCCTCCGATGCGGACAGTGCGCCAAGGTCATAGGCGGCGCGGACTATTCGTTCGACCTCGTCCATAACCGTGGCGGCATAGCCGCGCCGTCGTCGGTGCAGGTCGACCGCGACAGCCTCCACATAGCCGGTGCGGATCGCCCGGCCGTCATGTACCAGCCGCCGCTGGACCAATGCGGCGTGGGCGATCACCTGGTCGTCCTCGGACAGCACGACATGCAGCCCGCCGAGCGCGTGATCCCAATCTGCGTCGTCGAAACGACCGGCGAAGGCCCGGTCCAGCATGCTGCGGATCTGTCCCAGCTCCGCACCCTGCAGTTCGGCAGTGTGTACGACCCGCGGCGTCATCACGGTGATCACCCTAGCCAGCGCCGGTACGCACTGGTGAAGGGCTCCCGGTCGGCCAACGCAGCCCACGGGTCGCGGACACAGGGCACATGCGCGGCGGGAAACGTGACCGGCGCCTCATCCCCGCGTCGCCACACCACGCCCGGGTGTGCGCCGAGCCACACTCCGTGCTGGCGTGGTGACCAACGACTTAGCGACCACAGCCGAGTCTGAGGTATGATCGCTTTGCGGCCCGCACCGTTCTGCCTCGGGCCGCGTTCTGATGTCGACCACCACGCGCCGCGACCGAGCTGGTCTGCGCCGGGCAGGACGACCCTTCCACGTTCGGAGACTTCATGGCGGCAGTCCGCCCCCGTACCACGCCCACGACGACAACCGCAACCACCTTTGCCCAACTCGGCCTTCCGGCCCAGCTCACCGATGCTCTGGCCGCCGCCGGCATCACCGAGCCGTTCCCCATTCAGGCGGCCACCATGCCCGACTCCCTCGCGGGACGCGACGTGCTGGGCCGCGGCAAGACCGGATCCGGTAAGACGTACGCATTTGTACTCCCCGTCCTGGCCCGGCTCGCGGCGAGCACGAGCGCCCACAAGCTCCAATCCGGCCGCCCGCGGGCGCTCATCCTCGCCCCGACTCGCGAGCTGGCGACGCAGATCCACGCGTCGATGGCTCCGCTGGCGCAAGCGCTCTCGCTGCGTACCATGACGGTCTTCGGCGGAGTCGGCGCCAATCCTCAGATCCGCGGCCTGCGCGCCGGCGTCGACGTCGTGGTGGCTTGCCCGGGCCGGCTCGAGGATCACGTCTCAGCTGGGCACGCGAGTCTCGACTCGATCGAGATCACTGTGCTCGACGAGGCGGACCACATGGCCGACCTGGGCTTCCTGCCGGCGGTACGACGGCTGCTCGAGCGGACCCCGCGCAAGGGCCAGCGGCTGCTGTTCTCGGCCACGCTCGACGCCGGTGTCGACGTGCTCGTGCAGCGGTTCCTGACCAACCCGGTCACCCACAGCGTCGACCCGACGACGTCATCGGTCACGACCATGAAGCACCACGTCCTGCACGTACAGGGCGACGACCGGCTGCCTGTTCTGGTCGACCTGGCCGCGGCGCCGGGCCGCACGCTGGTGTTCACCCGAACCAAGCATGGCGCGAAGAAGCTGACCCGCCAGCTCATCGCCGCTGGCGTCCCCGCGGTCGAACTGCACGGCAACCTCGCCCAGAACGCCCGCGACCGCAACCTGCTCGCGTTCTCCGATGGAACCGCCAGGACGTTGGTGGCCACGGACATCGCGGCCCGCGGCATCCACGTCGATGCCATCACGCTGGTCGTGCACGCCGACCCGCCGGTGGAGCACAAGGCCTACCTACACCGCTCCGGTCGGACCGCCCGCGCCGGCGCGCACGGCACCGTCGTCACGCTGATGACCGACGACCAGGTCTCCGATGTGCACGACCTCACCCGTCGGGCCGGGATCGCGGCCACCACGACGCGGCTTCGCCCCGGCGATCCGCTCCTGGCCAAGCTCGCGCCGGGACAGCGGTCGTTTGTCACTCCCTCGGCCGCTCCGGCCGGTCGGGAGCATGCACCCATACCCGCGCCGCGGCGGGGCGGCCCGCGACGAAGCTCCACGCCACAGTCGGCGTCGTCATCGTCGGGCCACTTGTCGTCGCGGTCTGGCGCCGGTCGTACGACACCCGCTCGCCCGTCCGGCGCGGCGGCCTTCTCGGCCGGCTCCCGGGTCAGCGGCCGGCGCGGCGGGCGCTAGTTGTCACGGCTGTCGATCAAGGACTTTTGGTCGTGGTCTGGAGATCAGAACACGACCGCAAGTCCTTGATCGACGCCGGGTAGAGCAGTCAGAGAGGCCGTACGTTCTCTGCCTGGGGGCCCTTCTGGCCCTGGGTTACATCGAACTCGACCTTCTGTCCCTCTTTGAGTTCGCGGTAGCCGCTACTTGCGATGGCGGAGTAGTGGACGAAGACGTCCGAACCTCCGCCGTCCTGCTCGATAAAGCCGAAGCCCTTATCGCCGTTGAACCACTTCACGGTGCCGGTCGCCATTGCATATCTCCTTCACGTGGGCGCCGAAGTCCGACCATCACAGACTTCGTTACACGATGGTCGCCCACACTCAATGACCCTATCGCCCCCGCCCGTCTCGTGCGGCATTGACCGGCCCTACGCCGGTCTCCGGAGGGTTGGCCGGACGAATTGGCCAGCCGTCGGGCATGCTTGGCGGGTGACGAGTCGGACGAGACGTGCGCTCGCCGATCTTGAGCGCAAGGTACTGCCGCCCGACATCGCTGCCCTCGATCAGCTCCGCCTCGTTCAGGTGCCGTTCGTGCCGGAGGTTCGCCTGCACCTGGCCGAGGACGCCATCGTGTGGTGGGCGCGGATGGAGGCGGAGGCGGGCGCGGTGCTGGAACCGCCGTTCTGGGCCTCAGCCTGGGCCGGTGGCCAGGCGGTCGCGCGGTATGTCCTCGACCATCCCCAGGTGGCCGCCGGCCGTCGCGTACTCGACCTCGCCTCTGGCTCTGGCCTGGTGGCGATCGCCGCGAGCAAAGCCGGCGCGGCCGCGGTGACAGCGAACGACATCGACCCGTATGCCCTCGCCGCGATCGCGCTGAACGCGAACGCCAATGGAGTGACCGTCACGAGCAGCTACGGCGACCTGCTCGACGGCAGCGGCGGCGACGCCGAGCTGGTCCTCGCCGGCGACGTCTTCTATAGCAGGTCCATGGCCGAGCGGATACTGGCATTCCTGGAACGCGTCGTCGCGCGTGGTGCCCGCGTCCTCGTCGGTGATCCCGGGCGGGGTCATCTGCCCACGGACCGGCTTGACGTGGTGGCGAGCTACCAGGTGCCGATGGCAGACGCGTTCGCCGATCCGGACATCAACCACATCGACGTACTTCAGCCGCGCCTCACCTTTTGATTGAGTCAAATGTCTCGTCTGTGGTGATTCCTTTCCAACGGTACGAGCAGCACTAGCAGCTGTTGCTTATATAAGTCTGTACTGTATCGCGAGAGTGCTGACGCTGTGAGTGACTGAGGGCGTAGCAGTGTTCCTTCGGGACCCTGCCGCTCGGGGTCGCGAACCTGGCCCCCTCGTGTGCGCGTTTCTCGGCAGCGTGGCGCTGTGGTGGATCTACGTCGACCGCAGCGCGGGTATGGCGGGCGAGATCATCGCGCGGTCGGCTGATCCCAGACCGGTGACATGAGCGCCGACCATGGAGCACACTGGGGTGGTCGGGCCCGCCGATCCTGAGGAGGGGCCTCATGTCGAAAGCTGACACGCACGTACCCGCTGACATTCACGTACCCGACATGCTTCCTGTGCTGTCTCGAGGAAAGCACCGCAATCCCCGTAAGGGCGCGTGCTTCATGGAGCTGGCATCGTTCCTGGCCGGGGAGCGATGGAATGATCATCCGGCCTGTACACATCCGCTGCTTTCCGCCGTCGCCCGCGACGTCAACGACTGGACCTCGGACGCCGGCCGCCAGCGGTTGGCCGTTCTGATCCCCTCGGTGATCGGGTTGACTAGCGATGATCCGCACGTGGACGTGCAGATCGCGCTGCGGTGCGCTAGCGCGGCGCTGCCCATCGCAGCAGCCGAGCGGCAACGGGTCATGGCCGTCTCCGTACTGACCTGCGATCACGTCCTCGCCGATCTTGACGGACGGCCCCCGGGTGAGGAGCGCAGCCAACGCGCACTGGCCCAGGCTCCTGATGCGGCTCGCTGGGCCAAGGACTTCACACGTAAGCTGTCGATCTCCCTGAAGGCGTTTCGTCGCCACAGCGCGCCGAGCATCGTCCACTATGCCGTGGAGGGAATCGCGCGGGCGTGTATTCCGGCGCCCGACGACGTACTGCGCGACCTGCTCGTCGGCGCCATCGATGACTGCCGAGCCTGGGTCCGGACAGACGCCGATCTCGCCGCGACACCACTTGTCACTCGGCCGGTGTGGCGGGATGTTCCATCCACCACTCGGTGAACTCGCGGCAGCGGCCATCGGCGTCGAGCCGGATCACCCACAGGTTGCTGAACCGATGGTCGGGGTATGTCGTGCTGCCCTGGATGATCGCCACGTCGTCGGTGACGGCGATCGGATGCCATTCGAACGTGGTCTCACCGGGCTCGTCTCTGCGCTCGAGCCAATCCTCGACGATCTGCTGGCGGCCGCAGAGCGGCGAGCGAAACGGTGCGGTGTAGTAGTCGGCGTCCTCGGTGAACAGCGAACCGATATCGGCTGGGTCGTTTGAGTTCCACGCCCGTAGGTAGCCATCGATCCACGTGGTCACGCGGGTGAGATCGGTCATGCATCCGTTCTACCGTTGCGCTGAGGCGTACACCACCGGCACACGCCGACCGCCCGCTCGCGCGTAATGCTGGCACTGTTGAATGGCAGCGTGACCCGCTGGGTGCTGCACGTCGACCTCGACCAGTTCGTCGCCGCTGTCGAGGTGCTGCGCCGCCCGGAGCTGCGCGGACTTCCGGTCGTTGTCGGTGGCGACGGCGACCCGACCAAGCGCGGCGTGGTCAGCACGGCCTCTTACGAGGCCCGCGCATACGGCGTACACCCCGGCCTTCCGCTGCGCACAGCGGCGCGTCGATGTCCGGATGCGGTGTTCTTGCCCGTCGACCGGGACGCGTACGAGGCGGCTTCGTCCGAGGTGATGGCGACGCTGCGTGAGCAGGACGCCGTGGTCGAGGTGGTCGGCTGGGACGAGGCGTTCCTCGCCGTCGACACTGACGACCCGGAGGCGACAGCCCGCCAGATCCAACGACGCGTGCGCGAGGCGACCAACCTCGACTGCACCGTCGGCATTGGACAGAACAAGCTGCAGGCCAAGCTGGCAACCGGGTTCGGCAAGCCCGCCGGAGCTTCCGCGCAGCTTGCGAGCGCACCATCAGGCCCCGTTCGGTTGACCGACCAGACGTGGTTCGACGTGCTGGGCGACCGGCCAACCGATGCGCTGTGGGGCATCGGAGGCAAGACCGCCAAGCGGCTGGCCGGCTTCGGCATCGATACGGTTAAGGATCTCGCGGCCACCGATCCGGACGACCTCGCCACGAAGATTGGCCCCACAATTGGGCCGTGGCTGGTCCGGCTCGCCCACGGCCAGGACCACTCGCCGGTGGTTGGCACGCCATACGTCGCGCGCTCCCGCAGTCGAGAGACCACCTTCCAGCGCGATCTCGACGACTGGGACGAGGTACGACGAGAGGTCGTGAACCTGGCGCAGCGGGTCGCGAACGACGTGGACAGCGAGGAGCGACCCGCCATCCGTGTCGTGGTGAAGGTGCGCTACAAGCCTTTCACCACCCACACGCACGGCCACCCGCTTGCCGCGCCGACCACCGAGATAGCGGAGATCGAACAGGCCGCCCTTGCCGCCCTCGACATGTTCGCAGACCGCCGGCCGGTGCGGTTACTCGGTGTCCGCGTCGAGTTCCCCCGTTAGCGGTCTGGCCCATGGACCGTTACGTCGGCATCGATCTCGGCACAAGTGGGCTAAAGGTGGCCGTCGTCGGCGAGGACGGGTCGATGCTCGCTGAGTCGCAGGCAGAGTACACTGTGGACAGTCCGCGGCCCGGGTGGGCGGAGTCCGATCCGGCGGCCTGGATCAGCGGGCTGGAGGCGGCGCTGGCCGCGGTAGCCACTTCGTTGGCGCAGGGCCGGGTTCGTGCCGTTGGAGTCGCCGGGCAGATGCATGGAGCGGTGCTGTGTGATGTGGCGGGGGGCGCGCTGCGGCCGGCGGTGCTGTGGCCGGATCGCCGGGCAGACAAGGAAGTGGCCCTCTGGCGCAAGCTGCCTGAGCCGGTGCGGTCCCGCCTAGCCAACCCGTTGGTGCCGGGCATGACCGGTCCCATGGTGCGTTGGCTGCTGGACCACGAACCGTCGGCAGCGTCGCAGGCCTCGATGGTGCTGCTGCCGAAGGACTACCTGAGGGTGGCGCTGGGGGGTGCACTCGTCACGGACCGAAGCGACGCATCGGCCACCCTGCTGTGGGACGTCATCGAGGATGGGTGGTCGTCCGCGACGCTGGAAGGCACCGGCCTGCCTTCGCAACTGCTGCCGCTGGTGGCTGGCTGCTCGGACGTGGTGGGCGAAACCTTGCTGCTGGGCGAAGTGTGGGGCGGCGTTCCCATTGTCGTTGGGTGCGCTGACACGCCCGCGGCGATGCTTGCGGTTGGCCACCCAGCCGAGGACATCGTGCAGGTGAACCTCGGTACCGGCGCGCAGGTCCTGCGTACCGTGGACCGGCCCGAAGCCAGGGCCGATCCCCCGGTCCACCTCTACGCCGATGCCGACGGCGGGTGGTACGCGATGGCTGCGGTGCAAAATGCTGGTCTGGCCCTCGGTTGGGTCAGGCGGCTGTTCGGGTTGGACTGGCCCGACCTGTTCGCGATTTTCGCGAGCACGTCCCCCGGCGCCGGTGGGGTGTCGTTCCTGCCGTTCCTCACCGGGGAACGTGGCGGCGTCGCTGGACCCGACAGCCAGGGCGCCTGGATCGGCATGTCGACCGGCACGTCGCGCGACGACCTGATCCGGGCCGCGATGGAGGGGATGGCGTTCTGCGTACGCCGGGCGGTCGAACTGCTCGACGCAGGCGGCCGCCCGGTCCGCCTGACCGGTGGCGGAGGTCGCGATCCAGGCGTACAACGCCTTCTCGCCCATGTTCTCGGCGTTCCGGTGCGACGCGCGAAGGTACGCAGCGCGTCCGCCACCGGCGCCGCGATGCTCGCCGCCCGCGGGGTCGGCAGCCGGATCGATGCCGCGCCGCGCTTCGGGCCCGACGTCGCGCCAACGCCCGACGAGGCGCTGGACGACGCCTACCGGGTCTGGCTGACGCGGCTCAGTTGATGTTGAACAGCGGGCCGGTGATGGTGAGTCCCAGGTCGTCGCCGGCGAAGGAGAAGAGCGCGAAGAGCATCAACGCGGCACCGCCGAGCGCGGTGTCCTTGCTGAACTGGACCGTCTCCATCATTCGGGCCTGCGGGTCGGTCTCCTTCCAGAAGCCGTGCATGAGCACAGCGGTCGGGAGGAGGAAAACGACGAGCAGCAGCGCACCAAGATCGGCCCAGATGCCTAGCAGGACCATGATCCCGCCCGCGAGCAGCAGCACTCCGCCGGCGAGCACCGCAGGCATGGCCGCCGGCACACCCTTTGACTCCGCGTACTGAGCCATCGTCTTGCGCTGGGCGAAGTGGGCGTACCCGGAGGTGAGGAAGAGGAAGGCGAACAGGATACGGCCGATGAGCACGATGACGTCCATCATGACTCCTGACACTCGGAAGGTTGATTGGTCAACATCTCCGGCCGTCAATGTAGTCCCGAGTTGGTCATCCGTCCACTGTCGTGGCGCGTGTTGCGCCGCCGGCCTGACCTCAGGGCACGTTGGGGAGCGGCCAGATCTGCCCGGTGGAGCTGTCGATCAGCGCGGCATTCGTAATCCGCACGGCGAGCGGAAGGATGTCATAGACCGTGCCGGCGACGATGGACAGCTGCTCGAGGCGAGTTCGCGGGGCGATCGAGCAGTGCGGCAGCCACCGGCCGACCTCATAATGCTCGTGCACCAACGCACTCGTGGCCCGGACCTTCTCGGCCACAGCCTGCTGCCGCGGGACCAGATCCCCCGGTACCGCGGGAACGAGGCAGGTCCGTCCGCGCCGGAAGGTCCCCAGCGCATCGAAGCTCAGATCGACCGGACCCCCGTCCGGGAGCGCCGCTACCGCCTCTCGCACGGTGGCGAGTTCCCATTGGAGCAGAACCACGTACGACAGATGGGGACGGTGCCGCCGGTGCGTGTGCGAGCGCAGCGTCGCAATGCCGCGGTCCTCGAGCCGGTCCCAGAGCTTCCGAAGAGCCTGTTCGGAACGGTTGTCGAAGAGCAGGCATATGCTGAGCGCCACAACCCCAGTCACGACCTCGATCTACTGTGGAGGCTGGTGCAGACCGAAGGGCGAACCTTGGTCGTCGCGGCAGAGCTTGAACCTGCCGAACCGTTCGACCGACTCGTCCTCCCCGCCGACGTCCATCTCCTCGACGGCGCCCCCGAGCTCCCGCACCCGTTCAAGCGCCTCGTCTATGTCCGACACTCGGAAGAACACGTAGGGCGCGGCTCCCGGATCGCCGCCATGCATGCCGCCTGGGATGGTCGGCGTGCCGATGGCGAACCCCTGACCCGATGGCCCGGGCTCGAGGCTCCAACCGAACAGTCCTTCGTAGAAGGCGCGGCCCCGCTCGACATCTTCTACACCGAGCTCGAAAAAGGAAAGCTCACCCGCCATGTCGTCCCCCTCACTTCTATCCCTGGCTGCTAATAATTGCCTCTGTTCGTTCGTCGCGGGTCGCAACGGCGGTGGTTGCGCAGAGTGATGGGGAGCCGCGGCCTCGGCAACAAGCCTTAGGCGCCGTTTGCTCTGCTTCCCTCGAGGCAACACCGCGTTGAGCTGCGGCTTTGCCGGTACGGCCATCGCGTTGACCATCGTAGATGTAGCACTGTGCTACCGGCGCCTGGGGGCGTAGGCGGGTGGCGCCGACCCGGCCCGCCGCCCGGCGCCGGTAACCGTATGTCACATCGATAGAGGTAGATGCAGCGAGAATATGCGCAGATTGGCAGCTCAGGGCGGTGTTGCCTCCAAGGGAGCAGAGCAAACGAGGGCCAGCGTTTATGGTCGAGGTCGCGGTTCCCCATCACTCCGCGTAATTGACCGGACAAATCACCCGCCAGGAGGCAGCGCGCCGGTCGACCCCCGACTTCGATCGATCGGTTGCCTGATCGGGCCTCCACGGTCCGACGTCCCGGGTCCCACGCAATCACCGAGCCCCCGTCGTACTCCTAGGCATGTGTGTCGGACTCGTACATCCGCCCGCCTTCCCAGCTCTCGATCACCACGTTCGCCAGCTTGTCGCCGCTGGCCGTGAAGGCTTTCGGCCACCACTCACCGATGCGTTCGGTGAATACCGTGAATGCATGACTACGCGGGCAGCGCAGCGCAAGGCTTCTCACCACTGGAGCAAACGCACCCGCGGCAGAGTTGCCAGCGTCAGTCATCGTGGACAATCCCTCCTGAGGGACACTACGGGTGCTTCGTCGGAGGTGATTCATCCATGGGACAGCAGGACCAGATTCGCGTGGTGACTCCGGATGACCGTACCGCGGGGCCGCCGACGCCGGGCATGGACCGGCAGCAGGCGTTTGCCAGCGACGGGATGTGGGCCGGATTCGTTCGCACCGGGTCGGGCATGATGTCCGGCTGGCATCATCATGGTGATTACGAGTCAGTGATCTATGTCCTCACGGGGTCACTGAAGATGGAGTTCGGCCCGAGTGGCTCGAACGTGGTTGAGGCGCATCCCGGCGACTTCCTCTGCGTCCCGAAGGGTGCCGTGCACCGAGAGAGCAATCCGTCGGCAGCGCCAGCCGATCTCATCGTCGTCCGCGCCGGTCACGGTGAGTCCAGTTTCAACGTCGCCGGGCCGGAGTAAATTTCCGCACGGTCCGTTCGGAGGCGGGCTTGCGCTTGATCGACCGCTTGTTGTCATACGCTTCCGGCAGACTGCGGAGGCGGACCTGCGGGAGGTGGTGAGATGGGTCGCGACGGCGACGACGCAAACCAGGCCCTCAGCGGCATCGCCTTCGGTCTGGACTCGTTCAGTCTCGACGACAGGATGCGCCTGTTCCACTACACGGCGGCGGAGAACCGGACCGCATACCTGTGGCTATTGCGCGTCTTCGACCAGGCCCGCACCACGTACCACGTCCTCCTGCACACCACCGAGGTCGCGGCCGCTCTGGACCAGTTGGCGGTGGAACACCCGGAATGCCCCGAATCCGAGGCCCTTGAGCTTCCGCGCCTGCTCGATGCGTTGGTCGACTGGGGAGTGCTCGACCGCAGCCAGGACGGCACGCGCGCCACGACTGTGGCCGAGTATCGCAATCGCCACTCGGTCTACCAGTTCACCGAGGCGGGCTACCGAGCCCACCGGGCGGTCGAGTCGGTGCTGGGCGCGAGTCTGGACGACGCGAGCCTGTCCCGGCTCGTTTTCCCCGACATCCTTGCTGACCTCATCGCCCTGGCCGAGGCGAACCGGACCGGCGACTCCGAGGAGGTCTTCCGCAAGCTCTCCCGCCTCGACCGGGTGCTCGCCGACATGGCCGAACGTGCGGCGCGCTTCTATCTCATGCTGGGCGACCTCGCCCGTACCAACGACACACGGCCCGAGGTCTTCCTTGCCCACAAGGACGCGCTCCTCGCCCACCTGCGTGATTTCCATCTTGAGCTGCAGCGATACACGCCCCTGCTGCGCCACGCCGTGGAGGAGGTCGAAGCGACGGGTCTGGATCGGCTGATCGAGGCAGCCGCCGAAGCCGACGAACGGATCTTCCGTACGCACGCCGAGCGCCTCGACAATTGGCTGCGCCGGTGGGCTGGGCTGCGGGCATGGTTTGCGGGCACCGATCAACGTGGCTCAGTCGCGCCGCCGGGTGCGGACCGGATCAGCGAGGCGGACCGCCTGGGCGAGGCCACGGTGGGTGCGATCAGCAGCGTGCTGGCGCTCCTGCGCCGGGTGACCGAGAGCCGCCGTGGCGGCGTGAGCCGCGAATCTCAGCTTCGCCACCTCGCCGGATGGTTCGCCGGGGCGCCGACCGAGTTGGCCGCACACGCCCTCTTCGACGTCGTCTTCGGCCTCGGCGCGCCGCGACACGTGGGCGTGCCACACGGTGCTCCCGACGCGATTCCGACCCGCCGCTCGTGGTGGGAGGCCCCGGCCGTCGAGCTCTCCCGCACGCTGGTCGAGACCGGCAAGCCCGCCGGCCCCGGGCGTCCGGCGGCCATTACTCGCAACGAGGCGACGCGGTCCCGGCTGCGCGGTGGGCAGCTCGCGGATCAGCGGGTGCTCGCCGAGGCAGCCGCCGGGCTCGCCGAACGCGGCGTGTACGACGAGGTTCTGGACGAACCACGCACCGTCCTCCTGTTGCGCCTGCTCGATGTCGCCCTCGCCTCGCGTGGGTTCGGCCCGGGTGCAACGCGCATCGGCGCCGCCGCGCACGGCGTACGAATCACGCTTGTCCCCATATCGGGGGTGACCACCGTGCGGACCGCGCGGGGGTGGCTGCACCTGGACGGGTACGCCCTTGAGGTCAAGCTGCTCGACTCGGCGCGGCTGCGGGCAAACGGCGCGGAGGTGCTCGCGTGAGGGTCGCCGAAAATGTGCCGGGCTTCGAACTCGCGGCCTACCAGAAGACCGTACGGGCACTGCTGCGTCACCCGCTCATGACCGCCGTCTACCCGGACGACCGGACCCTCCGAGCGGTCCGGCGATGGGGCGAGACTCTCCAGGCGGATCTTGTCGAGATGTTCGGCTACCGCCTGGAGATGCGTGGACACACCGCGCGCCTGGTTCGGGTCCAGGACGGGCTGGACGCGAGCCGGCCGGCCACGGTACGGGACCGCCCACTGGATCGGCAGCGCTACGCCTATCTCGCACTCGCGCTGTCAGTGCTCGGCCGCGCCGGTATCCAGATCACGCTCGGCGAGATGGCCGACGCCGTCGCCTCCGACGCATCCCGCATCTCCGGCCTGGGCCTCGACCCCGACCGGTACGCCGACCGGCGGGCCTTCGTCGATGCGGTGATGTGGCTTGAGGATCGGGGCGCGCTGCGTCTGGCCGACGGATCGGCGAGTTCCTGGGCGAGCGATCCGACCTGGGCCGAGGCACTCTACGACATCGCCCGTGATGTCATCCACGCGCTCTATCGCCCCAATCGGGTGCTGCAGCACATCGGCAGCGTGGGATGGCTACTCGACCGGCCGGTCGGCACGAGCGAGAACGCGCTCCGGCGGGCGGCGGGCCATCGGGCGCGCCGGTTGCTGGTGGAACGTCCGGTAGTCTACTTCGCCGAGACGGATCCCGCCGTGCGCAACCACCTACGCTCGTCCGCGATCGTCGAGGACCTCGAGCGGCTGACCGGGCTACGGGTGGAGCGACGCGCCGAAGGGGTCCTGCTCGTCGACACCGTTGGCTTCACCGACGCGCGCTTCCCCGGGACCGGCGCGGTGACGCAAGCAGCCCTGCTGCTGCTCGGCCGCATGGCCGACCGCGTCATCGACCCCGACGCGCGAAAACTGCCCCGCGTCGCTCCGCCAACCCACGCCGAGCGGCAGGCCCAGCTCATCGACCTGGTGGACCGCGGGCTGCCGGCGGCCGGGGTCTTCGCCGAGGCGACGGCGGACCTCGCGTACGCAGAGCTTCCCGAAGAGTCCGATGTGGAGGAAGTTCTAGGTGACGAGGTGGGCTATCCGTTTGTGTCCGACAGCTTCCTTCGTACCGCGATGAAGGAACTCATGGCCCAATACGGCACCGCATTCGGCGAGCGGTGGCGCGCCGACCCCAACCGCCTTCGCACCGAGGCGGTCGAGATGCTGGCGGACTTTCGTTTCGTGGAGCCCGTGGACGGGGGCGTAGTCGTGCTGCCGCTGACCGGGCGCTACCGCAACGTCGACGCAAAGCTCAAGCGGAGGCGGGCGCCCGCCGCACTGTTCAACCTCAAGGAGGGCACGTGAGCATCGCGCTGGGCTCACCGCGGACGGCGGCGCAGTCCGAGTCCCTAACTGGCCGATTCGTGCCCACCCGCGCCGGGATCATCAACCTGTGGGACTACCGCGACGAGGAGTTCGTCTTCGCCGACGGGTGGCTGGTGCTGCGCGGCCCCAACGGGTCCGGCAAGACGAAGGCGTTGGAGGTGCTCTTTCCGTTCGTCCTTGATGGACGGATCGAGCCACGCCGGCTGAATCCGTTCGCGAGCGAGGAACGGACGATGAAGTCCAACCTGCTCTACCGCGGGCAGGAGTCCGGGTTCTCCTACGCCTGGCTGGAGCTAACCGACGGCGTCGAATACGTGACGGTCGGCGTCGGGCTGCGTGCGCAGAAGCACAGCGACAAGGTGACCCGGTGGTATTTCGTCGCCGACGGTCGGGTGGGTGTCGACCTCTCGCTGCTGGATGCCGAGGATCGACCAGTTGTACGCAAACAGCTCGCCGCCCAGCTCCCAGCCGACGCCGTTCGCGACAGCGCCGAGGAGCACCGGGCCGCCGTCGACGCACGGCTGTTCGGCCTCGGGTCGGAACGGTACGAGCAGCTGCTCAATCTGGTGCTCACGCTGCGCCGGCCACAGCTGGCGAAGAACCTCGACCCGGTGCGCCTCTCCGACACGCTCACCGATGGTCTGCGCCCCATCGACGAGGACCTTCTCGGCGAGGCGGCCCGTTCCTTCGACGACATGGAGGCGGTGCAGCGCACGCTGGACGGCCTCGTCGCCGCCGACGAGGCGACCCGGGCGTTCCTCGCCATCTACACGACCTATCTGCGCACGCATGCGCGGTCGGCAGCGGACGCGGTCAGCCGCCGCCGCGCCGATGTCGTCGGGAAGCGTTCGGCGCTGGAGGAGGCGCGCAGCGTTCACATCAATACCGCCGCGGCGAGGGACGAGGCGAGCGCCGCCCTCGAGCATGCCGAACACGAACCGAACCGCCTGCGCGCTCGACTGGAGCGGCTGAAGACGTCGGCGGCCTATCAGTCCGCTGGGCAACTCGCGGACCTGGAACGTCTGGTGCTCCAGATCCAGGAGGCGGCGGCGCACGCCCGTGGCGAGCTCGCCGCACGGCGGGTGCAGACCACCCGGCGCGCCGAGGAGCTCGCCGCGGCTCAGCGCGGCCTGCTCGACCTCGAGAATGAGGCATCCAGGCTGGCGCGCAATCTGGCCGAGGAGGCCGAGGCGGCCGGGATCGCCTGGCTGGCGGAGGATGCCGAGCCGGACGGCTTCGCGGTGCGGTTGGCCGGCCGGGTCACCGCCAGACAGGCCGACGTCGCCGCCGTGCGGGTGGCGGCGGAGCGGTTGGCCCGGGCCGAGCGGGACCGGGACAAGGCCGCCGACGCCCTGGCCCGGGCGCGAACGGCCGCCGCGGACGCCGAATCGGCCGAGCTGGCCGCGGCGGCGCGAGTCGAGGAGGTGCGGGCCGACGCTCGTCGCGGTCTCGCCGCGTGGGCGGACCGACACGCGGAGACCGTGGGTGCGCTGGGCACGCCGGAGCTGCTGGATAGCCTGGCCGGGGCGCTTGCCACGGCGGGCGAGAAGGCCGCCGACGACCCCCGTCTCGTCTTCGGCCGGCTGACCGCGACGGCCGTACAGGCTCTGCACGACGAGCGGACGACGCTGCGGTCCCAGATGTCCACTGTGGAAATCCAGCGGAACGCGGTGGCGCAGGAGCGGGCCGCGATCATGGCGGAACGGGACGATGCGCCCGCACCGTGGTGGGCCAGACCGGCAGACCGCGTGGACCGGCCTGGCGCGCCGCTATGGCAGGTCGTCCGCTTCGCCGATGGTCTGTCCGATATGGAGACAGCAGCCATCGAGGCGGCGCTCGAGGCCGCGAACCTGCTCGACGCGTGGGTCCACCCCGACGACGCGACGACGGCCGCCGCACTGGCGGCCGGGGTGGCGGACGGCTTCCTCGTACCGGCTCTGCCCGAAGCCAGGCCGAAGGGCCGGTCGCTCGCCGCAGTGCTCGTCCCGGAGGAGCAGGCGCACGTCGACAGCGCCCGCATCCGGGCCATACTCGAGTCCGTGGCGCTCGAGACTCAGTCACGCGAAACGGCGCTTGTTGCGGCTACGCTTGGCGGGCCTTCCGTCTCGACCGGCGGCCAGTTCGCCCAGGGCATTCAGGTCGGTGGTTACGCCAAACCGACGCCGGAGTTTATCGGCGCCACGGCCCGGGCTCGCCGCCGTGCGGCCCGAATTGCCGACTGCGATCGCCGTCTCGGCGAGTTTGCCGTGACGATAGCGGACTTGGGGCGGCGCGAGTCCACTGTCACCTCGCTCCTGGATGCCGTCGCGGCGGCGGAGCGGGAACTTCCCGGCGTGGCGGACATCCTCGAGGCACTACGCCATCACGACCGCGCGGCCACGATCCTCCGCACGGCCCGGGAGGCAGAGGACACGGCCGCCGGGGCACATGACGCCTCGATGGCGGAGGTCGGAGCGGCCGATCTCGCGCTGCGCCGAGTCTGCGCCGAGCGGTCGCTGCCGGCCGAGCAGATCGACGGTACCGATGCGGCGGTGCGCCGTTTTGAACGGACGGGTGAACGTCTCGTCGGCGCTCGCCGAGAGGCCGCCACGGCGGCGTTGGCCGCGACGCAGGCGGGTGACCGCGTCGCCGAGGCGGAGACGCAGCAGGCGCGTGCCGGCGACGCCGCCCGTGAGTCGGATCGCCGTCACGAGGCGGAGTCCGAGCAGCTGCGTGCTCTCCATGACACGGTCGGGGCCGAGGCCGCGGCCGTCTTGGCCGACGTCGCACGCACCGACGCCGAGCTCGTCGCGGCGGAGCAGGTGCTCCGGGCGTCGCGCGACGTCGCGGTCGCGGCCGAGAAGAGACTCGCCGCTTCGGAGACATCGGAGGCGGCTGCCCGGGTGGCGCTCGGCACGGCCGTGGCCGAGGAGCAGGACCAGGCCCGCTCGCTCGCGCCGTTCGCCCACGCCGACCTGCTCGAGCTGCTCCGCTGCCCCACCCACCTGCGCTGGCCGGCGCAGCTGTCGGACTGGCCGGAGCCGACGGCCGATGCGAGCCTGCCCGATGCCGTGGTCGCGCTGCACGAAGCGATCCTGGTGACGACCCGGGACCTCACCCCAACCGAAACGTCGATCAAGCAGAGCGCGACCCGCCTGACGAAGGCCTTCGATGACCTGCAGGCTCAGCTCTCGGCGGCCAGCCAGGAGCACCGGCCCGAGTGGTCGGCCGACGCGGGGATCATCCTGGTCAAGGTGGCCGACGAGCAGGGGTACGCGCCGGTGAAGGTCTTCGCCGACCGGGTCGCCCGGGAGCGCCGGGACACCGAAGTGCTGCTCACCGAGTCGGAGCGCCGCATCCTCGAGGACACGTTGCTAGGCTCGCTGGCCGGCCAGATCCACCAGCGCACGATCGACGCGCGCGATCTCGTCGACGCGATGGACCGGGAGATGCGCTCGCGGCGCATGTCGTCAGGCGTGAGCGTCGGTGTTGGCTGGCAGCTCGCCGACGACCTGGACGAGGAGCAGCGCGCCGTGTGCAAGCTGCTCGAGAAGAATCCCGCCCGGCTCGGGCCAGATGACCTGGCCCGGTTGCGGCGGCACTTCGCCGGCCGCATCAAGGTTGCGCGGGCGGTACGCGGCGAGCAGTCCTACCGGGACCTGCTCGCCAGTGTCCTCGACTACCGCCGGTGGCGGGCCTTCGCGTTCCGGCTGCACCGACCGGGCGGGCAGACCGAGCCGCTGACCAAAGCACGGCACAGCCAGCTCTCCGGCGGCGAGCAGGCCGTGTCGCTGCATCTACCGCTGTTCGCGGCCGCCCACGCGCTCTTCACATCAGCCCGGCCGACGTGCCCACGGCTGCTGGCGCTCGACGAGGCGTTCGCGGGCATCGATGACACGGGCCGGGCGGAGCTTATGGGGCTCGCCGTACAGTTCGACCTGGATCTGCTCATGACCGGCTACGACCTCTGGGCCACCAACGCGAACGTGCCGGCCTGTGCCCACTACGACCTGTCGCACGCGCCCATGGAGCACACGGTCTCGGCATTGCTTCTGGTCTGGGACGGTGCGGAGAGCCTGGCCGACTTCGACGGTTCGCTCGCCGCCTCGCTCGGTTCGCCGGGCACCCGGACGAGACCGGGCTCCCAGGTGGCGGCCGAGGACCTCTTCGCCGCCGAGGAAGATGTCGGTCCGGCAGAGGGTGAGGAGTGAGTCTCGACGAGCTTCGCGACGCGGCGTGGCGGCGAGTGCTCGCGGCCGCACGGCGCAGGCTGGAGGCGACGGGCGGATCGCTCACCGGGTCGGTAGGTCTGCGCTCGCCGACCGAGGCCGAGCGCAGGCTCATCATCGGGATCACCGGCACGCACCGGTCTTCTACGGTGGCCAGAGTGCGGCTGCCGCTGTCGGAACTGGACGACTGGCTACGGCAGGCGCACGGTGTTGGGTTGGCCGAGGTTCTGTCCATCGTGGATGGTCAACCGGTACGGGATCGGCCAGCCGACCGGCTGCGGGAGGCGTTGGCCCGGGATACTCTGCTGGTGGCCGCGCGGCGTTCCCCGCACGCGGGAGCACCGTGGTTCGAGGCCTGGCTGGAGGAGATCGCCAGCGACGGCACGCTGACCCGGCTGGTGCGCCGGGCCTCGGATGATCTTACTTCGGCCCTGGCCGTGCTGGACCGGCTGCCGGCGGACGGTGTGCCACTCCCGGTCCTCGCCGAGACCGCGCTCGGCGACACGAAAGGGCTCTCGGGCACTCCCGCCGCTGGGCTGGTACTGCGCGCCCTGGCGGTCTGGCAGGGCGTGCCGGCGCCGTCGGCGCCGTCGGCGGCGGAGGACGAACGCGCGCTCTGGGACGACGCTGGCGTCATCGTCGACGACCTGGCCAGCCAGGTGTTGGTGCTGAACCTGCCGTCGAAGGGTGGCATGGTGGCGGACTGGCTCAACTCGGCGGCGATGGCCGGCTTGCCGTTTCGGCTCACCCTGCACCAGCTGTCCTCGTCGCCCGTCGTGCCCTCCGTCGACGTCGTCTACGTCTGCGAGAACCCGGCCGTCCTCCGCGCGGCTGCTGGTGGACCGTGCGCACCGCTGATGTGCACCGAGGGTGCCGCCTCGGTCGCCTGCCGCCGGCTCGTCGCGGCGGTGGTCGCCGCGGGCGCGCAGGTGCTGTGGCGCAACGACTTCGACTGGCCGGGGCTGCGCATGACCGCCGCCGCCCTCGAGCGGTTCGGCGCGCAGCCATGGCGGATGGGTCGCCAGGATTACGGTGCCGCGGGACCGGGCGGCACGCCCCTGCGTGGCGCTCCTGCGGCCAGCCCATGGGATCCCGAACTGGCCGAGATGATGGCGCGAACGGGAACGTCGGTAATGGAGGAGCGGCTGCTCTCCCACCTCCTCGCCGACCTGCGTCGCGCCTGAACCCGCAGCGTCAGAGGGTCGCGGTCACGATCAGCCGCCGGCTGGCCGGGGTCAGCGGCGTGCCGTCCTCGCCATAGCCGTCAACCGCCGTGAAACCTGCCGTGAGCAGCCAATCGCGCAATTCGGTGAACGTGAACATCCGCACGAAGAACGGGAAATGCCGAACCTGGCCGCCGCGGACGATAATCCGCTCCGTCGATATCCGGCCGGTCAACGGCTCGATCTGCGACCGGTCGATCATCAAGTCACCGTCGCGTTCGCTCACGCGGGCCGGCTGGAACTCGCGCACGATCAGGTCGCGGTTGTTGAGCTCGAGCGCGGCCCGGCCACCCGGCCTGAGGGCTCGCACGATCTGCGACAGGACTTCCCGGTTGCCGTCGTCGTCGAAGTACCCGAACGCGGTGAACCAGTTGACGACCCGGTCGAAGCGTCCCGTCCACGGGATCGCGCGCATGTCTCCCTCGACGTACTCGACCGCGACCCCGCGGGCCTCGGCGTCTTTCCGGGCTAGGTCCAAGAACATTGATGTCGCGTCGAGTCCCGTCACCTCGCAGCCTCGAGCCGCCAGACGATTCGAGATCCGGCCATGGCCACAGGCCAGGTCCAACACCCGCATGCCGGGCTCGAGCTCGAGCAGGCGCCAGATCAGGTCAGTCTCGGCATCGCTTCTTTCGTCGGTGAGTCCGGCGGCATAAAAGTACAGGTAGTCCTCATCGAACACCGACCCCGCATCGAACGCTTGCTCGTCCACGCTGCCTCCCGTTGTCACCCACGGAGAATCGTCGCATCTTGGGTGGATTACATGTGGCACTACAGCGCACGGCCCTCCCCTAGGAAGCCCGCGCGTGAGCGGCTAGGCCTCCACCGGCTACGGTGGACCACCTCGTCTGTGTGCTTGCGCCTGCTACTCAGGTCGCGGGCCGGCTCGTCGGAACAACCCAATGTGATGGCGCCGATCGGGGTGAACTGCTGCGGTACGTCGAACGCCACCCGGAACGCCTCGATCCGCTCGCGCGGAATGCCGAAGAAGCAGGCACCCAGCCCCGCGTCCACGGCCGTGAGCAGCATCATCAGCGACGCGAATCCAGTGTCGATGTCCCAGTAGGGCGCTGGCCACCACTCCTCGGACCGGTCGACGAAGCCCTTGTCCTGCTGGGCATCGCGGTCCAGGTAGGCCGCCTTGTTCGACAGCGCATCACCACAGGCGCGTCGAAGGTGGCCACGAACCATCGGTCGGCATCCTCGTCCGGTGTCGCCGCCGTTCGGAACCGCGCGACATCATCCGGAGAGTCCAAGACGAGGAAGCCCCAACTCTGCGAGAAGCCCGCGGACGGCGCAGAAAGGCGTTGCGCACGATCCTGTCGACCACATCGGACGGAACCGGCCTCGTCACGTCGTACCTTCTGATCATCCGACGGCGTCGGACGACATCCTGAACCTCCATGGCCATACCCTGACGGCTTCGCGTCCGCCCCGTCAACGCCGCCACGGGCTCCCACTCGAGCGTCAATTGCGACGGCGCGGGCTACTTTTGTCGGATGCCTACTGATGAGATCACTGCGGCTTCGGCGGGTTCGTGGACGCTAGGCGACCTGACCGTCAACCGGATTGGATTCGGCGCGATGCGCCTCACCGGCAGCGCCGCCTTCGACCTCGGCACGCCAAGCGACCGGGACCGGGTCATCGGCGTGCTGCGCCAAGCGGTCGAGCTAGGTGTGAACCACATCGACACGGCGGCGTTCTACTTCTCGCCGCTGCGCTCGGCCAACGAACTGATCAACCGGGCGCTGGCGCCCTACCACGACGATCTGGTCATCACCACCAAGGTCGGGCCAGGCCGGGATCCGTCCGGCGAATGGCTTCCGCTGGCCCGGCCGGATCAACTGCGTGGGCAGGTCGAGGAGAACCTTCGACAGCTCGGCCGCGACCATCTGGATGTGGTGAACTTGCGGCGGCTGCCCGGCCTAGATTCGATCGCGGAGCATTTCGGCGCGCTTGCCGAGCTGCGCGACGCAGGCCTGATCAGGCATCTGGGTATCTCAAACGTCCAACCAGACCATCTCGCGCAGGCCGAGGCGATCGCGCCGGTCGTGTGCGTGCAGAACGCGTATGGCATCGACATCGGGCGTGTCAACGACGAGTTCCTGCGAGTGTGTGGCGAGCATGGCGTCGCGTTCGTACCGTTCTTCGCCATCGCCGGCTCCGGGCGTGAGGCGGGCGGTGTGACCGACAACGACGCGGTGCTCGCCATCGCACGCGCGCACGAGGCAACGCCTGCGCAGGTCCGCCTCGCCTGGACGCTGCACCGCGGGCCACACGTGCTGGCCATCCCCGGTACCGGCAACCCGGCGCACCTGGTTGCCAACGTCGCCGCCGGGGCGCTCCGCCTGTCGGCGGACGAGTTGGCCAGCCTCACGTAGCCCCCACACGCCGGTCAATGACGATGCGACCGAAGCCCAACTCTTGACGGGCAGAGCGCGAGGGATCTCTATCACAAGCGGGAAGTCGGCGTCACCGCGGCAATGCGGGACAGTACGCTCGTGCACGGCTGCCGCTTTCACCAGGCGTGGTACGCCGACGACGGCACCGCCTTCTACGCTCTGGCGTTCTGGGAGACACGGGATGGGGCTAGCTCCTTCTTTCATGAATGGTAAATCGAGAACGAACCCGGCGAGATTGCCATCCCATTGTCCGGTGACATAGGGCTCGTTTCGCTGCCAATGGCGCCGCCAGGGTCGGCGGGCACTTGAGCCGCCACCTAACCGGTGTTGCCGGTCACACCCAGGAACACAGGGCAGGTCAGCGAACTTGAGTCCATGAGGCTCAGTTTTCGTTGGACAGAGGTACATAATGGCTACTCTTCCGGTCCTGCCCTTGGCCGACGCGGTTCTGCTGCCCGGGATGGTGATCCCGGTCACCTTGGATTCCGCCACCCAAGCGGCGATCGATGCTGCCCGTGCCGCGGGCGACGACACGCTGCTCGCCGTGCCCCGGTTGGACGGGGCGTACGGGTCGGTTGGGACGGTGGGACTCATTGAGCGGGTCGGCCGACTTCCGAGCGGCGAGCCCGCAGCCGTCATACGCGGCCTCGCGCGGGCGCGGATCGGCTCCGGCGTACCCGGCCCGGGTGCCGCGCTGTGGGTCGAGAGCACCCCGTTCGACGAACCGGAGCTCACCGGAAAGACGCGTGAGCTCGCCCGCGAGTACAAGGGTCTCATCACGTCGGAGCTCCAGCGCCGCGGCGCCTGGCAGGTCATCGACGCGGTTGAGCGGATGTCGGATGCCGCCGAACTGGCCGACTCGGCCGGCTACGCGCCATGGCTTTCGCTGGCGCAGAAGGCCGAATTGCTCGCCGCACCGGACGTGAACCAGGGGCTCGAACTGCTTGTCGGTTGGGCCCGCGACCATCTCGCGGAGCTCGAGGTCGCCGAGCGGATCGGCGAAGACGTGAGGGAAGGGCTGGAGAAGAGTCAGCGCGAATTCCTGCTGCGCCAGCAGCTCGCCGCGATCCGCAAGGAGCTGGGCGAGGACGAGCCCGACGGCGCCAGCGACTATCGCTCCCGGGTCGAGGCGGCCGACTTGCCGGAGAAGGTACGGGAAGCGGCACAGCGCGAGGTTGGCCGGCTCGAGCGGGCCAGCGACGCATCGCCGGAGGCGGGATGGATCCGTACGTGGTTGGACACGGTCCTGGAGATGCCTTGGAGCACTCGGACTGAGGACAATGCGGACCTAGTCGCGGCGCGTGACGTGCTCGACGCGGACCACGCTGGTCTGTCCGATGTGAAGGATCGGATCCTGGAGTATCTGGCTGTGCGCAACCGGCGGGCGACACGTGGCCTGCACGCGGTCGGCGGCCGTGGCTCCGGCGCGGTACTGGCGCTGGTCGGCCCGCCCGGCGTGGGCAAGACGAGCCTGGGCGAGTCGGTCGCGCGGGCTCTGGGCCGAAAGTTTGTTCGGGTGTCGCTCGGCGGTGTGCGGGACGAGGCCGAGATCCGGGGGCACCGGCGCACGTACGTCGGCGCGCTGCCTGGCCGGATCGTCCGCGCGATCCGGGAGGCGGGTTCGATGAACCCGGTACTGCTGCTGGACGAGGTGGACAAGCTCGCGGTGGGCTATTCGGGCGACCCGGCGGCGGCGCTGCTGGAGGTGCTCGACCCGGCGCAGAACCACACGTTCCGCGACCACTACCTCGAGGTCGATCTCGACCTGTCGGATGTGCTTTTCCTGGCGACAGCCAACGTGGCCGACACAGTGCCGGGTCCGCTGCTGGACCGGATGGAGGTTGTCACCCTCGACGGTTACACCGAGAGTGAAAAGGTTGCCATTGCGCGCGATCACCTGTGGCCGCGCCAACTCGAGCGGGCCGGCATGACCGCCGACGAGGTGTCCATCGACGACGAGGCGCTGGGCGCGATCGCCGCCGAGCACACGCGAGAGGCCGGGGTACGGCAGATGGAGCGTGCCCTGGCGCGGATCCTCCGCAAGGTGGCGGTTGCGGTTGCCAGCGCGCCTGGTGCGGTAACGGTGCGCCTGGCGGATCTGCGTACCTATCTGGGACGGCCGCGGTTCGTGCCCGAGTCGGCCGAGCGGACGGCGGTGCCGGGCGTGGCGACCGGCCTCGCGGTGACCGGGGCGGGTGGCGACGTGCTCTTCATCGAGGCGACGGCGATGGCCGGCGAGCCGGGGCTGACGTTGACGGGCCAACTGGGCGACGTCATGAAGGAGTCAGCGCAGATCGCGCTCTCCTACCTACGCTCGCACGGCACGCAACTGGGCATCGACCCGTCGGCGCTCGCGAGCAAGCGCATCCACCTGCACGTGCCGGCCGGAGCCGTGCCGAAGGACGGACCCAGTGCGGGCATTACGATGGTGACCGCGCTGGCCTCGCTGGCCTCCGGGCGTCCGGTGAATCCGGAGGTCGGCATGACCGGCGAGGTCACGCTCGCCGGACGGGTTCTGCCGATCGGCGGTGTCAAGCAGAAACTCCTCGCCGCACACCGGGCCAGTCTCACCGAAGTGATCATCCCGGCGCGCAACGAGGCCGACCTGGACGACGTGCCCGCCGAGGTACGGGAGGGGTTGACAATCCACACGATGACCGACGTCGCGGACGTTCTCGCGGTTGCGCTGCGGCCTGCTGGACAATCGGTGGACCTGGCTGTCGCGGCCTGAGCCGGCTTCCGGACAGGCCACGGTTACGTCAAGCTCTGGTCCATCCTCGGCAAAGTTCACCTATTACCGCCGAGTATACTCAGAGGGTATAGTCCCGGAGCATGACGGCCTCGTACGCGCTGCTCGGGCTCTCGAGGAGGCCGACCGCCAGGGCTACGACCTCAAGCGGTCCTAGGACCGCCGGTTCGGCGCTTTGCCCGTATGACTCGTGCGGTTAGTGCCACCGCGGAAGCATCCGCTGGCCACCGTTCGGTCGGTTCGTGGGCAAGCACCCGGGTGGCGAGGGTAGCCGTCTTGGACCGGCCCTTTGCCAGTGGGCCTATCGCTTCTCGCGCCACGATTGACGCCGTGCCCACGCGGTCAGCGGTGAAGATCTCATCCAGCAGTTCCAGGATCGTGCACAGTGGACGCGCCTGCATGCCTGACCATGCAGGGGCGGTCGCGATGAGGCCGCGGGCCACGACCGCCCGGTGCAGCGGCGACGCAGCTGCTACGGCGACGAGCGCCGTCGCCAACCGCCCGCTTGCCACAGAGTCAGTCGGTGTCGCCAGGGCCGCGGTGAGCTGGGGACTCGTCAGACGACCGTCGCTGATCGCCTGAATCATGACGTCCGTGGCGAGAGTCCGCATCTCCGCCGTGTCGTCGCAGATCAGCTCGATGACTCGTCCGAGCGCTACCGGTGGTAGTGATGCATCCGGGTCCAGCAGCGAGCGTACGTTATGCCGGCTCAGCAGCTGGTCGGTCCAGACCCAATCCGCGTCGCCCGGCCACTGGCTCATGCCCCACGCCGCGCCGTAGGAGGTATGTCGCTGGTGATCAATCCATTGCTCGTACGCCTGCCACTCGGGCACGCCGCTCGGGTCCATGAAGATCCCGCCGTCTGGCAGTTGCGTGATGGTCGCCTGCGCGTACGCGTTGAGGGGAAATTCGGCCTTCGTCGGCGTGGGCGGCGCCACGTCGCCAAACAGATATGGCGCGCCATCCGCCGGTCTGGTCAGGTGCCACGCCACCATTCGGCGAACTACGTCGGGTGCCTCATCGATCGGGTCGTCGCCGCCGCAGGCGACGCGGATCACGGCAGCCAGCGTCCCTGGCACGTCGTGCAAACGCTTGAGGGCTTCGGCCCGCCCCCAAGGTGCGAGGCGTGCGATCGCGATAGCGACGTCGTGTGGCCTGTTCAGTGCCTCATCGCCGACGGATACCGCGCGCTCGGCCAGCACTGCCGGATCCACCCAGTCGCTATCGTCTGTCGGAAGGGCGAGCAGACGTGCCCGTACACCGGTCTGAATCATGAGCGCGACCTCGCGAAGCCGAGCCATCAGCCAGGTCCTTGGACTGTCCACATTCTCAGGATGCGCCACTTGGCGATGTGGCTCGATCCACTGCGCGACCAGGAAGCAGAAATCGGTCGAGAAATGATCTCCCCAGGTCGGCTGATCCGTCGAGAAGACCTTATTGACCCGGGCCACGAGGGGGCCGACCCGCAGGCCGAAGTCCTTCGGCTTCTCGTTATGCAGCGCGGCGAGGCCGTCGAGGCTCCGCTCGATGGTGGAAGTGAACCTGAATGACCGGTCAACTACCCGCAGAACGGTCTCGATCAGTTCATCGATGATGGCGACCGGCGTCACAGGACCGGAGCCCGGAAGAGCGTCGCGCCAGGGGTGACAATCGATCGCCGCCGCCTCGGTCCGGGACCGTGCCGCTGCGAGAGCGGCCGCGAGATATGGGTCGGATTGCTGCTCCAGGAACGCCTCGGCTTCGGCCAACGCTGTAGCGAGCGCCCCTGTGTGGGAATTGGAAGTCTGCACCGAGACATGGCCTGGCAAGGCGGCAGTTGCGGTCGGGCTGAGCTCAGGCGCAGCCTCGACCAAGGCATCTATGACCTGCTGCTGCGCGGCATACGGGACGAGTACGTTGATGGCCTCGAGTTGGATCTCCGGTCGCCGGTGGGTGAGCGCCGGCCCGAGCGTTGCTGCGGCCGCTCCGGCGAGGCTCGGTTGCCGCTTGACCGCTGCAGCGATGAGCCTCACCGCGGCGCGCGCAGTCCCGGCCGAGGTGGCGCCGGTGGCGGGGCCTAGGAGCGCGACGACGTCGCTCGGACTGAGCGGGTGCCTCTTGTCCACTTTCGACAGAGCGAGTATCGCGAAACTGACCACCGCCGACTGCCGATGGCCCGCCAGCCTCAACAGCGCGTATTGGCGAGCGGAGTACTCGCTCGGGCTGGGGCGTAGTTCTGTCATGAACGAGTGGTACGTGGACGCGTCCCTGCCTAGATCTCCGCCGAGCGACTCGAGCAGCTCCGTGAGCAGCCGCTCTCGCAGCGGATGACCAGGGGGCAGCGCCGCGAGTACGGGTGACCAGGTGCGGGTGATCTTTGGGTCGGGTCCTATCGATGTCCGCACGTCCCCGTGCACCAGCGTGTCAAGTCCGCGCGGAAGGTCGAGCAGGGCTGGGAGGTCTTGCTCGATCAGGGCCGGATCACGCCTGACCATCTCGTCGACAGGCACGTCGCCCGAACGCCCGACATGCTCGGCCACACCGCGGAGGTAGTCCGGCGTCGCCGGTCGGTCGATCACCCCAGCAATGATCAGCCGCCACACGGGATCCCACATCCAATACCCGTACTCCAGGTGCTGGTTCGCGAGCTCCACAAGCCAGACTGGCCGTCGGTCGAGCAGAACCTGGTGCCCGTGGGCGCTCGCGCAGGCGCGGTGGAGAAACCAGCGCATGTTGTCGCTGTCGTGCTTAGCCGGGGGCGGCAGTGTGCCAAGGTCGGCGACGCCGAGCCACGCGAGGAAGGCGGCATGGGCGCGCGCCCGGATGAGTGGCGCGTCCGGAGGCGGCGGGAAGCGGTTGTTCTCGTCCTTCCTGCGTTTGTGCTCGCGCACGCGCTCAGTGACCCGCGGCAGCAGCGCCGCGCGTTCGTGCTCACCCAACGGGGCGAGCAGAGCGACGATTCCAGGCTCGTCCGCGTTGTCGATGAAGCGGACGAGCTGCTCCTCGCGTGTTGTCATGCGGGGTCCTGGGCCTGACGGGCGAGGAACTGGCGGGCTGCCAGGATGTGTCGGCACGGGCCACGCGACGCGCTGTGCCGCACGGACCACTGGCAGGTGCAGCGCGCAGCCTCACCGTGGACGACGACCCGATGCGCGATCTCGCCGCTGCGCACGAAGACCTCATGCCCACCATCGATCGGCTTGACGACCAGGTCAGCGTCGCCCATCTGCGCTGCCTTGCGCACGCGAGGCTGCAGCTTGGCGACGCGGTCGGCCACGAACGGAAGATCGCGGCGAAACCACGCGTCGCCGGCGAGATCCCGCCCGACGAGCCCTTGCCCGCCAAGCACGGCAAGCAGCGCACGGACCCGCGCCACCGGTACTCCGGCGCGCTGCGCCAGAGATGTCTCGTCGAGCTTGGCGGACCAGTCGAGCAGTGGTCGGAGCTGGGCCGCTCTGTCGACCGCCGAGGGGTCGCTCATCGCCTCGAGTGCCGCGCCCTCACCGGAGAAGCCGCGCGCAACGTCCGGACTGAGCACCAGCCACATCCGGGCGCCGGGCAGGTCCACCTGGAATGCGCACGGCCGTACACCGTGTTCCGGCCTCGCCCACACTGTCAAGGAGGTCGCGTAGGCGGCCAACGGGACCAGCTCGCGAAGGCGGTACGGGCCCGCGACCACTGCGGCGGCCGCGACTGCCGACTGCTGGAATCGCAGACCGCGCTCGCGCCGAGCCAGGGTGTAGGGCGGGGCCGATGCTCCCCCCGCGGGGGGAAGTTCAGCCAGCAGTCGCCTCGCGTTTGGCGCGTCGAGCGTAGCGACGGGGCGCATGCCCAGCTGAGCCAGAGCTGCCTCACCAAGGCCCTTGATCCACCGGGTTGGTAGCTTGACCCTGCGCTCGAACGCCGTCGACCCACGGGTGACAACGTGCAGCCCTTCGTCGCCGATACTCAGCCGTAGCTCGACGCGGTCGTCGATGCGGGACAGCGCGTCGCGTACGTCCTGGTTGAAGTCCACATTGGTGGTGCCCGAGCCGACGGTCACATTCTCCAGTCCGTCCGGCAACACGTCGGCCCGCGCGTAGACGCCGCAACACGAGGAGAACGATTCGATACGCAGGCGTCCGTCTCCGCTGGTGAGGATGGGATCGAGCAGCTGGCTGGTGATGGGCCGGAAGTAGGTCGACCGGGCAACGGCTGCGACGGCGAGGAGCAGCTGAGCGACGATCTTCGGGCGCGTCACCCAGCCGGCGAAGAACGGCCGGTCAATCGCGTCCCCGCCCGCGGCAGGCACGAGCTCCAGGATGTGTCCCGAGTTGGACGAATCCGCGACGAGCCGGGACGACCGGTCGTAGGCCATCACCACATCAGTCATGCGCACCCTCCCCCGGCTCAGGCGAGTACATCACACTTCGGACCCCGCTACGCGTCGGCCAGCTGATCTTGAAGGTCGCGAAATCCGAGTTGACCGTTGGCGTGAATGGTCGCCATCGTGGAGGTATGCATCTCGACCTCTCCACGCTGGAAACCGGGCTCGACGAGATCCGCCAATCACCGACGGACGACGGCAAGGTCGAACTCATCGTTCGGCGTCCGCGGGAGAACGAGCGCGAGGCTCTCATGGAAGCACACCTTGATACCACTGTCGGCCTGGTTGGCGACGTATGGCTGAGCGACGACGGTGATCCGGCGAGGCAGGTCACCGTGATGAACGCCCGGGTGGTCGCGCTCCTGGCCCAGTCGCGTGACCGGTGGCAACTCGCGGGCGATCAGCTCTACGTCGATCTGGACCTCAGCGGCGAGAACCTTCCGGCTGGAACACATCTCAAGGTCGGCTCGGCGGTTCTTGAGGTCACAGCCGAGCAACACCGTGGCTGCAAGAAGTTCGCGGCTCGGTACGGGCTCGATGCGTTGCGGTTCGTCAACTCGAAGGTCGGCTATTTGCTCAACCTGCGCGGTATCAATACGCGTGTGGTGCGCTCAGGCGTGGTCCGTCCCGGGGACGTCATCCGTAAGCTGCCGCTCATCGCGACATGACGGCGCACCTTGCGGCGCTCGGAGCAAGCGCAGCAGGCGTGAGGCGGGCGGTGCCGCCGACTTGGTTGGGGACTGCTGCCGGCCGCACCGGGACCCGACCGCAGGCCTGGCCCAGGCGTGTAGCGCGACGCGCATGTCATGGCAAGGGTTGAGGACGTCCCCGGCTTCTGAGAGCCGCGGAGTACTTGACACATGCGTCAAGATACGTGCGTGGCGTGGTGGCGACCCGAGTGTCCCGTACGGCCAGTCGAGAAGGCGTGGATCGACGAGTCGATGGACTGGTTCGTGGCCGAGTTCGGCCGGGGCCGGCTGCTCGGCGAAGTCGTGCTGCCGACGGATGACTACTTTCCCGGCGTCTACGAGGGAAGCCGGGGAGACGTCGCAGCGGTGTTTGGCCGGCTGTGCGAACACATGGGCATCGACCCGGCCCGGGTGGAACTGGAGCACGATGACTCCGCCGACGATGGCAACGAGGAGCTATCGGCTGAGGTCTCGATCCACGCCCAGGCCGAGGGTGCTGCGGGACACCATCGGATGCGTGGCGATCGGTCGGTCGTTTCGATCAGGAGCGACCAGGCGCGTCGTCCCACGGCGCTGGTCGCGACCATCGCCCACGAGCTCGGCCATGCACTGCTCGTGGGCGAGCGCCGGATTTCGCCGGAGCGCAAGGATCACGAGCCGCTCACGGACCTGTTGACCATCTACTTCGGGCTTGGAATCTTCGGCGCCAATGCGGCGTTCGAGTACGCCCAGGAGATCCGGGGCAGGTACGCCTATGCCCGGACCAGCCGGCTTGGATATCTGACCGAGCCGATGTACGGGTACGCGCTGGCGCGTTACGCCTGGCTGCGCGGTGAAAAGGACCCGGACTGGTCTACGTATCTCGACACGAATCCGCGCACGTACCTCAAGCGAGGCCTTCGGTACCTGCGCCAGCCGGACTGATGCCCCCTAAACCCGGTCGCGACGGGCGTGTTGATCAGCGCTGAAATGAAGTTGCATGGTACTGTGGCTGAGTTCGGCGTCGATGATGCACGAGGGTCAGATCAAGACCGACGCGGAGCAGGTACGCCGCCTCGTCGCGTGAATACTCCGCAGGTGACCTTGGCGTGGGAGCGCCGGGATGTTCTCGATCACAGTTGCTTCCGCAGGAACACGCGCGAGAAGCCGGCCTCGGATCGGCGGTCGTACTCGATGTACCCCAACCGTCGATACAGGGCGAGGTTCTCCGTCATCTTCTCGTGCGTGTAGAGGTAGATCGAGTCGAACCTGGCTCGCTTCGCTTCACCTTCGGCGAAATCGAGCAGGGCCCGACCGAGCCCTCGCCCCTGCTGGCTCGGGTGCACGGCGACGTTCTCGACAAGGAACCCTTCGGACGTCACAGCGAGGACGATCAGCCCAACCACCGAGTCGTGCTTGACGGCGACCGTCACCACCGAGTCGGAAATCACGTGCTCGTAGTCGGCCGTCATCGGGCCGGGACGCCCGCCGATCCGCTCAACGTAGTGTCCGTAGGCGGAGTCCACGAGCCTGGTCACCGCAGCCACGTCGTCTCCGGTTGCCGGCCGCAGCACGTACTCTCCGCGTGCGCCGGGCGAACGTCCCCCCGGCAATGCAGTGCCCATCGCTACGCTCCGTTGCGTCGGCGGTGTACGCCGCGCCGGTTAGCTCCGGCCGAGGATGATAAAGCTGCCGCAGCCGCTGCCCCGACATCAATGATGCGCACGGGGCTGATCCTACAAGGCTCCTAGCCTGCCGATGTGCGGGCTCTGTCGATCCACAGTGAACAGTCAACCACCCATTCAGGAGAGTGGTGTTCGGCGTTGCGGGCGAGGTCGACTGCGTTGCCGGGCGCGAACTGGTGGCGAACCCAACTAGGCAAGCGCCGGGTCATCGCAACCTCCTCGGGCAATGCCCACCGGTGCACCCGCTCTGGCTCCCAGCGTGTGGAACGCGGCATACTGGAAGTTATGGATCTTCGCTGGATGGATGCGGCGGACGAAGAAATCGTTGTGGCGGCGGGAGTGCTCTTCGACCACCTGCCACACCCATCGTGGACAGGGCGATTCCTGACGCAGCCGGAACACCACCTTTGCATCGCGTACGTGGAGGGCGCACCGGCCGGTTTCATATCGGGAGTGGAATTGACGCACCCGGACAAGGGGGTCGAGATGTTCCTGTACGAGATCGGTGTCGACGACGGCTTCCGGGGCCGTGGTGTCGGCAAGGCGCTTGTCGCGGCGTTGGCCGAGCTAGCCCGCGACCGGGGGTGCTATGGCATGTGGGTTCTCACCGATGCCGAGAACGCTGCCGCGTTGAACACGTACCGGTCGGCCGGCGCCACTGAGCGCGGCTTGCAAGTGATGCTCGATTGGCGGTTCGACGAGGCCGATCGGGTCGGTTCATGACGTGCGACGAGAGGGTCCCACGCAGATAGCCGTTTGGTCAGCGTGACCGGACTGGTCACCTCGACTCCACAAGTGCCGGGCAGTGCGACGGTCGGGTGGCCGGGCGGTAATGCGGTTGCGGCCGTCACGGCGTGTCTGTTGTCCTGGCGGGAAGCCGACCGAGGGAGAAGACGACCGTGCCGCGAGCGTCAATGTCCAGTCCAGCAAGAATCGTCGTCTACCCACGGGATAGGTCGCTTGCAGTACGTTGACCCAGGGATCACGGCGCAGGTGAGCGTAGCCAGAAGGATCCTGATCGGCACACCGCCCGCAGTGCGGCAGACCCGGCGCGAGGAGAACGCTTGATGTCGATATTCGACGACCCCGGACTCTTCGGCCGGCTTTGGGCCGCCGACTACGACGCCGGTGCCAACCCTGATCCCGGACCGGCGGTGGACTTCCTTGCTGGCCTGGCGGAGGGCGGTCCGGTTCTGGAGCTCGCAATCGGGACCGGTCGGGTCGCGCTGCCCCTGGCTGAACGCGGTCTCGTTGTCGAGGGCATCGAGGCGTCGAAGGAGATGGTGGCGCGGATGCGCGCCAAGCCGGGCGGTGCCCAGATCCCGGTCGCCATCGGTGACATGGCGGACGTGCCGGTGACCGGCCCGTTCCGCCTGGTGTATCTGGTGTTCAACACGTTGTTCAACCTCGTCGATGCCCACCGGCAGGCAGACTGCTTCCGCAACGTCGCGCGGGTTCTGGCTCCGGGCGGCGCGTTCGTCGTCGAGGCCTTTGTGCCCGACCCGGCCGACTTCGACCGGGACGAGCAGGTCCAGGTGCGCGCCGTGACCGAGGACTCCGCGACCATCCGGCTGCACCGCTACGACAGGGCCGCCCAGCGGTTCATCCGCCAGACCATCACCTTCGACAGTCAGGGCGTGCATGTGAAACCCTTCGCCATGCGGTACTGCTGGCCCGACCAGATGGACGAGATGGCGGGTCAGGCCGGCCTCCGGCTCACCGAGCGGTACGCCGACTGGCATCGGCGGCCGTTCGACACCGACAGCAAGGACCACATCTCCGTCTACCGGCCTATGTAGACCTTTGCTGGTCACGGACGAATGTAGGTGGCGCACGGCGCGACGGTCCCGGACTCCTCTCTGCAGGCCGCGATGGCTGGCCGATCGCAGGCGCGATCATGAGCTCACCGTCGTGAAATGGCGTCGATCATGACCTGGAGGTCATGATCGACGGAGGTGGGGCGTCACCGTCGCCGTCAACCAAGGCATCGAAGTCTTCCCATACCTGCGGGATGACACCGCTATCGCCTATGCGCAGCGCCACGAAGCGTTGCTCGCGGTCGGCCGATCCCAGGCCACCAGCTGGTCAGGTCAGCCTATCCCCGGGCGACGATACGGCAATCCCTGCCGCGGAAGGTTGACAGGCCGGCAACCGCGAGCCTAGGTTAGGCCAACCTTAGTTAGTCTCGCCTTAGTTGGGACCACTCATGAGCAGCGCTGCAATCGTCGGCCTCGGCGCCATCGCAGGGTTCACCATCTTCCTCGGCTTGCCGCTCGGCCGGGTACGCAACGCATCCATGCCGCTGCGCGCGGCCCTCAATTCTCTCGCGGCCGGCATTCTCCTGTTCCTGCTCTGGGAGGTGCTGTCACACTCAGCAGTCCCGGTAGAGGAGGCGTTGATCGCAGCCGCGGTCGACCACACGGGCGGGTGGGCGCGCTTCGTCGGCCTTGCCGCGGTCTTTACGGTCTGCCTCGCGGTCGGGCTCCTCAGTCTCGTCCACTACGACCAGTGGATTGCCCGCGCCGCCGCGACAAGGCATGGCCCCGGCGCGATGTCGGTGGCCGAGCGCGCCCCGCGCGGCGTAATCGGCATTGCAGATCCGGCCCGCCGGCTCGCCCTTCTCATCGCTGTCGGAATCGGTCTTCACAACCTGGCCGAGGGCCTGGCTATCGGACAGTCGGCCGCCGCGGGTGAGGTCAGCCTGGCCCTGCTGCTCGTCATCGGCTTCGGGCTGCACAACGCTACCGAAGGCTTCGGCATCGTCGCACCCCTCGCTGGTGCGGACAAGCGGCCCAGCTGGGCCTTCCTTGGCGTACTCGGCCTCATTGGCGGAGGCCCCACCTTCCTCGGCACGGTGATCGGCCAGTCGTTCGTGAACCACACCGTCTATCTCGGGTTTCTCGCGCTGGCCGCCGGCTCGATCCTTTACGTCGTCGTTCAGCTTCTCAAGGTCGGATTCAAGCTGGGCCACCCGCGCGCGCTCTACTGGGGGCTACTGGGCGGCCTGTTGCTAGGCATCGCCACGGACTTCTTCCTCGTCGCTGTCGGAGGCTGATCCGGCCGGGGCTCCCTTTGCCAGCTCATCGCCACGAGGCGTCCACTCTGGATGAACCCGCCCGCGCCGCCTGCGCCGAACTGGTCCAGCAGTTCGGCCGACACGTGGTCCTTGCTCATGACAGCGCCTCCCGCAGCGCGATCCGCGCCCGTCCGATCGCCGCGCGCGATCCGCCACACCAGCTGCTCCTCGTCCGCCGGGCTCACGGGACCCATCCTGCCCTTTACACCAAGACAGTCGACGGACAACCATGATCAGGTTCTCTCGGCAGGCCTATGTGTCAGGTGTCCTTGTCATGCAGCGCGGCTGATCACTATCTTGTCCACGGCTGGTGCGCGGCTTACCGAGTTCGAGAAGAGGATCGTGTTCACGCCATTCTTGAGCGTGATCGATACCTTCACATTCGATGGGCAGCATCCGTCCGGACGGGCGAAGGTCACATTGAGCGACGCGGTCCCATTCACCGTGATGATGGCTGACCGGCTCGGATCGTCGTCGAGGAAGGCGTAGAAGACGGTGAGTATGTACCTTCCATCCGCCGGCACCGTCACGCTGGTGATGCTAAGTGTGCCATTGTTTGCTTCGGTCTGTTCAGAATCGCTCCAGTCGCCGATGCGATTGACGATCTTCTTGCCGGACGCGCCCTGGGTATTCCTTGACCTCGCGGATCCGCCCCGTTCGTTCTCCCCCGCCTCGGCCTCGTAGGTGAGCGGTGTGAACGGCGGCACGGCGGCGGACTTCGCCGGCTGGGCCGTGGATGCGGATGGCGACACGCTCGGACCCGGCGACGACGCGGATCCTCCGGGACCGGGGACTGCCCGCTCGCCCTCTGGGAAGGTCGTCACGGGCACAGCGGCGTCGTCGGGTGACGAACTCAGCGCCACGGGAATGGCTATCGCGGCGCCGAGTCCGACGAGGACGAAGGTGATGACGATCCAGAGCCGGGCCGCGGGTGCGTCCGCACGCCGAGTTCCCTGGTATGCCTCGTTTGCCAGATCGACCCCGGGGTCGATGTCCCACCGGTCGGCGGCTAGGACACCTGGGCCGGGTCGGGTCGCCTCACTCAGCATGGCCGTCGAGTCTCCCGGCTCGTCCCACACATCGTCATCCGTCCCGCCTGGGACCTCGGCCTGGGACAGCGGCACGGCGTACTCCGGTGCTCCGCCGGTGGGCTCGAGTTCAGACTCGGGCAGCCAGCCGCCGATACGCAAGCGGCTGCCATCCCCCTCGCCAGCGCTCGTCATCAACCCCCTCTGACCGCCGCCCCCACCCAGGCTCCATTTCCGGGCAAAACGGCGCGGCTTACATCGCGTGCGCGACGGCCCTCGTCCGGCCGCACGGCCAAACCGTATCGCTCTGCCTCCCTGCCCTGGGACCGGCCAACCGGGCGACCCGATGCCGACGGATGGGCACCGGGCGATGCGACGGTCGGTCAAACCCGCAGCTAATGGTGTGTAACGGTCGTTGTTCACGTGCAGTTCATCATTGCCCGTCGATCGTGGCATGGACCGACAGTGTGTGCGCGATGCCCGTGCGCGAACGCATCGACTGGTCGGTGAGCTCGCCAGCCCACAGCACGATTCCGCCGACACGACCAACATCATCCTAGACAGCCATCGACCAGCACAACTGCCGTTGCAGTACCAGAACGCGGCCGGGACCCCGGTGTGGAGATGGACACATTCCGCGACCGGTTCCTGGCGGCGTTCGGCCCGCCGGCCCACTCACGCTGACGGACTTGACGCAACCAGATGGTTGCCATAGAGTCATGGCAACCAGATGGTTGCTATAAATGGAGGTGTGTCATGGGCTTTCCCGATCGGATCGAGCGCAGCATCAGCGTCGCCCACCCGCCGGCGAAGGTGTGGGAAGCGATCACGACGGCTGAGGGATTGGGCACGTGGTTCGGCCACAAGGCGACCGTCGACCTGCGCGTCGGCGGTCTCGCCCAGCTGACCTTTGAGGGCGGGCACAGCGCCGACCTGCGCATCGAGCGCCTCGAGCCGCCGCACGTGTTCGGCTACACCTGGGGCATCAGTGGCCTGCCGGCCGACGATCCGCGCCGTACCTATGTCGAGTTCACCCTTGAGCCGGTGGCCGAAGGGACCCGGCTCACCGTGGTCGAATCCGGCTTCGCGCAACTGCCCGACGACCTCTACGCCGGCGCGTTCGGCGGCAACGTCGAGGGGTGGCAGAGCGAGCTGGGTGAGCTTGTCGAATACCTCGATGCCCGCGCGTGACCCGGAGGCCGTGGCCGAAGAGGTCTTCGCCGCACTGGCCGATCCCAGCCGGCGGAGCATCCTGGCCGCGCTCGCATCCCGCGGGCCAGCCACAGCGACGGACCTTGCGGCCAGCCTACCGATCACCCGGCAGGCGATCGCCAAACACCTCGGCTTGCTCACCGAGGCCGGGCTGGTTATCGCCGAGCCTGGCGAGCGGCGTCGCGTCCGCTACCGGCTTCAGTCGGCCCCCATCCAGGTCGCGCAGCAGTTTCTCGCCGCGTTGGCTCGTGACTGGGACTCGAGCCTCGACGCCCTCAGACGGCATTTGAGTTCGTGAGGGGCAGCAGCAGCCGCGACGACGACGGGATCGTGTTGCGGGCGCCGGTGCCGGTGGCGCGGGCCACGACGAGCTGTTTGTAAACGACAAGAAGGAGAGAAACAATGACCGATCACAAGACCGGAACACGTGAAGAGTGGCTTGCGGCCCGGCTGGAGCTGCTCGAGGCCGAGAAGGCGCTGACGCGAGAAGGCGCTGACGCGGCGTAGCGACGAACTGGCGCGGCAGCGCCAGGAGCTGCCCTGGGTTCGACTCGACAACGAGTACCGCTTCGAGATCGACGAGGGCACAGTGTCCCTCGCCGATCTCTTCAGAGGACGCTCGCAGCTCCTCATCTATCACTTCATGTTCGGGCCCGAGTACACGGCAGGGTGTCCGTCCTGCTCGGCGATCGCGGACGGCTTCGACGGCTCCGTCGTCCACCTCGCGAATCACGGCGTCACGCTCTGCGCGGTGTCGCGAGCTCCGCTCGCGAAACTGCAGGCGTACAAGCAGCGGATGGGCTGGAGCTTCCCCTGGGCGTCTTCAACCGACAGCGATTTCAACTACGACTTCCACGTGGCACACACCAAGGAGGAGTGGCAGTCGGGAGCCGTTGAGTACAACTTCCGCGCGATGGACGTGCGGCCGTCGGAGACCGGCGAGGAGATTCCCTTCCTCAACAAGATCGCGTCAAGCGTTGGAACGGACTGGCCGACGTACAGGCAAGAAGGGCCCGGCATGAGCGCGTTCGTGCTTGAGGATGGCGTCGTTTATCACACCTACTCGGCGTACGAGCGCGGGCTGGACAGCCTCTGGGGCATGTACCAGTGGCTCGACCGTGCGCCACTCGGTCGTAACGAGACCGGCTTTTGGTGGCGCCGCCACGACGAGTACGACAGCCAGTGACGCGTGCGGAAGGCTGGCCACCGACCTCAGCGCACCGCTGCGTGCGCCGGCCTGCTCGGGCCGGTCGTCGCGCTGCGCGCCGGCGCCAGTCTCGCCGGCCGCTATTTCGTGCCCACCCCGGCCATGGCCAGATCGGACTCACCCGGTGCAACGTGCCCGTCGTACAGCGCTGCGATCGCGCCCCATGCCCCGCTGGCGAGTGATGTCCGGATCTAGGTGCTCGACTAACCTTCGGTGGTTCGCCTCGCGATGCTCGGCCTGGCCTCTACCGCTTCCAATGGAGCCAGTTCTGACCATCTGTGAAGCCCAAACGCAGGTACAACGGCGCCGCTCGGTCGCTGCTGTGCACCGTCACGTGCTCTAACTCCCGGTCGCGCGCCTCCCTGAGGATTGCGTCGAGCAGCGCCGCACCGACCCCGCTGTTACGCATATCGGGCACGACGTATACACCTTGGAGGTCTCCGGTGCGTCGGTCCATCAACGCGGGACTCGGGACTCGGGCGGCCAGCATCAACCACGCCATGCCGGATAGTCGGCCGTCCACGTCGATCACGAACGGCACGTGGGTCGAGAGGTGATCGATGACCCAGGCGGTGAAGAACTCCAGGAACGACGCCCGATCCGTACCGCGCTCGTCGCGTTCTTCGACCCGCCACCGCCACCGCAGCCGCGCTAGCGCCGGCGCATCGACCGCCGTTGCTCTCCGAACCGTCACATGCACGGCTCTATCCTCCTCGTGCCCGTACCGACAACGCGGCAAGGACAAGGACGCTGGCGTGCCGCTCTGGCTGTGCCGTACTACGCCCGCTCTGGCAGCTGCTGCAGCGCCCACGTGTTGCCGTCGGGGTCGCTGAAGGTCACAAAGGAACCCCACGGCTGAACGTCGACGTCGCTGGCCTCCACCCCGCGGTCGATAAGTTCGCGCCGGGCGGCTTCGACGTCCTCGACGACGACCTGGACGCCTTGCTGCGAGCCTGGAGGCATCTGGGTGACCCCGGTGCCGAGCACGATGGAGCACGCTGAGCCGGGAGGGGTCAGTTGCACGAAGCGCAGGTCCTCGCGCACCTGGTAGTCGTGGTCGGCGTTGAAGCCGACCTGCTCCACATAGAACGCCTTGGCTCGTTCGACGTCGGTCACCGGAATGGCGACGAGTTCAATTTTCCAGTCCATGTCCGCAACCTATGCCATTTGTCTGACCGTTCGCGCGCCGATGTCGACAAGTAGCCCGACCGTCTAATCGAGTGGACCAACCTGGCGCGGGCACGGCATGATGGCACCGTGACTGATAGCGGCGCTCCTCCATCCGTTATCGCGGGACCGGGGTTCCCACGGGTCGCCTTGGGGCCGGCGTGGGTGTGTTCCTCGCTGGCCGTCGGCGTCCTCGGCTGGCTGCTCTTCGCGATCTCGGATTGGAATCAGGATCGCCTCGCGGGCTTGGTACTGCTCGGCCTCGCGGTACTCGGTATGATCGCGACAGCCGCAGTGGCGTCCAACCGACGTCGGGCCCTGACACTCACGTTTTCGCTTATGGCCGGCGGGGCATTCGTTGTTGCTGGGGTTACCGCCGTGGTACTGGTCATGGCGCGTGGCAACTCCTTCGCCGGCGACCTCCTGCTGATCGGCGGGATTCCTGCGGTCGGCGGTCTGGTCACCGGGTTGCTGGGCCTGCGTGCGCGATCGATGGCGGGATGACCGAGCCTCAGGTCTCCGCACGTCGCAGCGAGCGAATCGCGAGCAGTGGTCGCCACGCTAGCGGCCGGTCAGGACGATGCTGAGGGCTTCGGCCCTGGGCCTACGGTCGGGCCTGGTGATGTGGCCAACCTTGGCGCCCGAAACTTGCGATCCTTCGGATCGAGTGCTAACGCCGCTGCTGCCTCGATCATAAACTGCCGCCAGATAGTGGCGGGGTGAGTCGACCCGAAGACGTCGTGCCCACCATCCTTCGTGGTCAGTGCCTTGCCGTCCGTGGTTCCAAGCCAGACCGCAACGGCGAGCGCTCTCGTATAGCCCACCATCCACGTGTGAGCGTTCTGGGTCGTGCTGTTGGCGGCCTGCCACGTGCCGGTCTTTCCGGCGGCATCCCAGCCGTTGGACAGCTTCGCTGAAGGTACCTGGCTCAGGGTCCAGGTCAACTCGTCAACCTGCTGCTCGCTGAGCCCGATGTCTGCCTGGGTGTTCGCCTCTGCGTAGACCCGCACGCCGTGCTTGGTCACCTCCCGGACGAAATGCGCCTGTGCACGTTTTCCGCCGGCCGCGAACGTCGCCAGGCCGTTAGCGTGGTCGAGCACGGTCACGCCGTACTGTCCGATACCGACTTCGGTCCAGAACTTACCCGCGCCCGCAGCCGAGGCAGAGACCGCCACGAGGTCCTTACCGGCCCGGCCCCGCAGGTCTACCCGCAATGGTTCCGGCCGGCCTTGCACGTCCGTCCACATGGAATCGATCCCGGCCCGGCTGGCCATGTCGATGACGTTGGCCGGACCGAGCCGCTCGGTCAGATCGAAGAACGGCACATTCAACGACGCGACCGTCGCCTCCACCAAGGTGCAGTTTGGCTGGCACCGGGCTGTAGACGCGTTGCGGACCGGCCCAGCCTTCGAGCCTTTCGTGCGCCCGCTTGCGGGGAACTCCTTCACGGCCGGCGATAGCCAGCGGGAGGACAACGAGATCTTCTGCCGCAACGCCTCCGCCAGGTCGTAGACCTTGAACGACGAGCCAGGCGGGTGCTGGCCGAAGCCACGGGCGTCACCGTCCTCGTCGTAGAACCATCCCGCGTGGTCAGCGCCGGTGCCGCTGCCGCCACCGTAGTAAGCCAGTACCCGTCCGGTTCCCGGCTCCACGGCGACCAGCGCGGCCTGCCAGTTGGCGGGCTGACCACGCACGGCCGCGGGGGCAGTCGCGCGTCGGATGTCCGCGGACGCCTCGGCCACGTCCTGAGCCCGCTTGTCCAGCGTCGTGACGATCCGGAAGCCACCGTTGCGGATGTAGTCGCGTGCCTTGCCCTTGAAGGGATCACTCTGGCGAAGCTCACTCAGGACATGATTGACCACTAGGCCGGTCGGACGGTCCAATCCGTCCTGCGAAGCGCTCGCGTCGAGGTCCCGAACCGTGTGCGGGTACTCCAATCCGTCCGCTTCGGCGCTGGTCAAGAAGCCCAACAACACCATGCCCTCGCGAACGTACTCCCAGCGCGAGATCGAGTTCGCCGCTGCCGTCCCGCCTCGGGCTGGGTCGTAGCCCGGAATGCCCTCAGGGTCGTCCGGATCCGGCTCGGGCTGCTTGACCAGCGAGGCAAGGACCATCGCTTCTGGCACCGTGATCTGTTGTTCCTGGGGGGCTGCCCGCCTTACTGTCTTGCCGAAGAAGGCCTGTGCGGCAGCCTCGATGCCGTAGGCGCCTCGTCCGAACGGGACGGTGTTGAGATAGATCTCCAGGATCTCCTCCTTGGAGTACTTGTTGTCCATCTTCCACGCCAGCATCGCCTCGCGCGCCTTGCGGGCGTAGGTCACCCCGCTGAGGTCGGCGGCGATGCGCGCGTACTGCTGAGTGATTGTGGATGCGCCTTGCGTAGTCCCACCGGTCATGTTGTTCCAGGCGGCGCGTAGGACACCGGTGAAGTCGACCCCGTCGTGCTTCCAGAAGGTGCGGTCTTCCGCGGCGACGATGGCCTGCTTCACGGCGGGGTTCATCTCGTCGAACGCCAGAATCGTTCGATCCTCCGTGCCGAGCCTCGCCATCGTCGTGACGCCGTCGCTGAAGTAGATGGTGGTCGACTCGGGCAGCTCAAGCTGTTCGGGTGTCGGTATTCTGTCCACATAGTACGCGCCAACGGCGAGGCCGGTTGCCACCAGCAGCAGCGCGATCGTCGATGCCATGAGCAGACGGCGCCGGCGGACTCGCCGCGCCCGGTCCCGTGCGACCAACCGCCGGACGGTCCTGCGCTGGGCCGCCAGGCGCTGGGCGGTCCTGCGCATCGCCG
>JAHRHA010000257.1 GCA_020027875.1 Micromonosporaceae bacterium
GGCGCATCCCTACGCATACCCCCTCTCACCCGCCGAAGCCCTCAAAGACCAACTAGCTGTGGCCCGTCACAAGAATCGCCGCGAACCGCGAGCGCGGCCGGGCCCGGACGGGTACGGGTCGCGGATCGTACCGGTACGCGTTGACGCTGCTCTGCGTTGGAGGCTCGATGTCGAGCCGGCCAGCGGGGTGGGCGTACCACAACGACGGTCTAACCCGTGCGGGTGGCCACTCGGTGCCGCACCACCACCGGTTGTCGCCGGTGACGAACACGCTCGCCTCGACCGCCGGCTAGGGATCAGGGCCGAGGATGCGCCGGATCCAGTCCAGCTCAAGCTCTCCCGGGTTCAGTCGGGCGGGCGTCCCGTGCTCCCGGCAACCCACCATTGTGGACGTAGTCCAGGCCAGGTTGTGCACCCACGGCCCGATGATCAGGCTTCGGGCCGGGCGGCACGGCCGATGACGCCCACGACCTGCCAGTGCCGGATCGTCTCTGTCGCTGGCAGGTCGTGCCAGCCGTCGACGTGCAGCGAAGCGACCGGCAGGTCGGCGAACTCCGCCCCGTAATCGCCTCCGGATCGACCCGGTCAGCGCCAGTGTCGAGCACGTCGCCCCAATGATCCAGCCGCGCCCACAACCGGCTGGCGATGCATACCAAGCGAACGCAGACCGTCTTCGGTTGACATCGGGTGGGGCGCGGCGCGGCTTGGTTGGTCGGCGGGTGGGTCGTCGAGTGGGATGCGGAGTTGGATCTGGACGTTCCAGCCGGTGACACGGACCTCTTCCACGACGAGGCGGAGGAGCTGTTGGCGTTGGCCGAAGGTGAGCTGGTCGATGATGGTGAGGACGCGTTGGGCGAAGCCGGCGACGCGGGTGCGTAGCTGGTTGTCGCGGGTCAGCTCGCGGCGTTGGTCGATGAGTGTGTCGCGGCGCTGTTGCAGGTCGTTGCGGCGACGGTCGATATCGGTGGCGCGGCGTTGAAGTTCGGTCAGATCAAGCAGCCCGGTCTGGTAGAGGTCAGCGAGGCGGCGCCGTTCGGCGGTGGCGGCGTCGAGGCGGCGGTCCAGGCGGGTGAGCTCGGCGGCGAGCAGTTCATCGTCGGGGGTGGGGCTGTGGGCCAGTACGGCCTGTTCGCCCACGAGGAGCACGTCGGGGCGTAGCAGGGCGGCGCGTACCTGGTCGAAGACGAACGTGTCGAGGGCGTCGGCGCGGATGTTGCGTTCGGGGCAGCGGTGTTCGGCCCCGCCGGCGCGGACGACGTCGTGGTTTCGGCAGTAGTAGTAGCGGTGCCAGGTGCCGTTGCGGCCGCGCATCTTGTGGCAGTTCGTGCCGACCGCGCACGTGCCGCACTTGACCAGACCGCGCAGCAACCACTTGCCGGGCTCTGCCCGGCGTGGGCTCCACTGGCTGTTGTCACGGCTGACTGTGGCGGCGGCGTGGAAGATGTGCTCGGAGATGAGGGCGGGCACGGCGATGGGGATCCAGTCCTCCCGTGGCCGGGGCACCTGCTTGGTCTTGCGTGTGGAACGCGGATCGGGCACGGTTTCGGTGCGGTTGAAGTAGACCCGGCCCACGTAGGCCTCGTTACGCAGCAGCCGACATAACGTGGAGACGCCCCATACGCCATGACGGCCGCGCGGGGTTGGGATGTCGTCTGCGTAGAGACGTTGGGCGATCTCACGAATGGAGTGCCCCACGGAGACGTAGTCGTCGAAGATGCGCCGCACGACCGTGGCTTCGGGTTCGAAGATCTCTAACCGTGCCGGGCCGTTCCCGTCACGAGGAACGCGTCGATAGCCGTATGGTGTGCGCCACGCCAGCACTTCCCCGGCGCGGGAGCGGAACAGCTTGCCGCGCCGGTATCGTTCGGTGATCTTTGCCCGTTCGTACTCTGCGATGACGCCCTGGACCTGGGTGAGCAGCCGGGCTTGCGGGTCGTCGTCGATGGTTGGGGCGTCGGTGAAGCGCACCGTGACGCCGTGGCGGGCCAGCTCATCGAGCACGATGACCTGATAGGCGTAGATGCGGGCCAGCCGGTCCGGGGACAGGCACCACACTGTGTCGATGAGGCCGGCCTCCGCGGCGTCGCGCAGCGCGTCCAGGCCGGGCCGATCGAGCCGGGCGCCGGAGTGTCCGTCGTCGCAGAACTCGGCCACCAGCTCGTCGCCCTCCGCGGCGACACGCTGACGCAGCACCTGCAGTTGGGAGCCAATGGTTCCCCGCTGCTGTTGTCCCTCTGTGGACACTCGGGCGTAGATCGCAGTTCTCACTGGTGTGCCTCCCATCTGGATGGTGCCATACTGGCCGTCGCGTCCAGCAGCACGGCGAAGCCGGCGGCAAGGGCTTGAAGACGCGGATCCTCATACGGAGTCCACGGTGGACGTTCGGCTCCAACCAGGTCAGCGTTGAAGACCGGTTCGGCTGCGGGCCACGCGATTAGTCCGGGCAGGCCGCGCCGAGAAAACCGTGCCGCGACAAGCGAGTCAGGCAGCGCTCCGGTGGCTAACACGTGCTGCCGCAGCGTCTCGTAGTCCGCCTGCGCCGCCTCACCGACGGGCCAGAAGGCCCGGTCTGGCGAGGCGAGCGCCGCACGGCTCACCGTCGACGGGCCCGTTCCACGGTGCGTCGATGCAGAAGCACTCCGAACCGGCTGGCCACCTCGTCGACCAACTGCCCGCCCGTGGCCGACGCTGGTGCCGTGCGGAGGAACTCCACAATCTCCTCGGTGAGCTTGATCGGGCCGCGTCGACCCCGCCGCTCGTCGATCAGGCCAGTCATCCCGGCCCGCACGAACGCGGCCTGCACCACATAGAAGCCTGCTCGCGAGTAGCCGTGCGCGTCGGCCGCGTCGGTCACACTCGCCCCGTCGACCAAATGCGCCCGCAGCATTTCGTACTTCACCTGCACCTTGTCCGACGCGAGGAAGAAGCCACCACCGGCAAACAGTGGTGCGGTCACCGCCTCGGCACGCGGGTGCACCAGCCCGGCGTCGGCCAACATGCGGATCCTGCTCACCTCGGTCACCGTTTCCACCTCCTGCCCGCGACGCTACCCACGCAAGACAGAAATGTCGATTATTTAGCGCCGCGCGTGTCGGGCTAGCCGACGTAGTCTCCACTATGGCTCCCATGTATACGCTGTGTACTCGAGGATCTGAGGAGCGGAGCGATCTACATTGCCCGACACTGCGGCGGTAAATCTTAGACACTCTAAGCGCTTTGATCAGCAGAGCGACGCGGCCGTCGACGGTGCTCAGGACGCAGGTAGAGATCAGCCACCGGCCCACTCGGGGCCAGGACAACCGTCAGTAGCAGCTTTGCGTTCCGCCCGTGTCGACGACGGGCAGGTGATGCAGCAGGGCGCGATGGGGCGGCAAACATAGCCGCGGTGAGGCCAGCATTGTTGGTGCGCCCTCGACTCGCTCGATCCACGAGTCGGCGTGCTCGGCCAGGCGCACGATGCCTACGGGTCGCACTCGACCGGGGTTGAGGGCCATGGCCGCGCCAAGTCTGATCACCCCCGCACCCGGCGACGGTCTGTCCAGATTGGAGAGCGCCCTGGCCGAGGGTGAGACAGCGCAGTGCGTTGGCGACGATAGTGATGGGCTCGTATTCGACGAAGGCTTACAACCAACCGAGCATTGGCGGTGGGCAGGAACACGGAACTGACCAAGATGAACTCAAAGACGACCACGTACACCGCGGCCTGGATGGCCTCGGTGTTCTTCACCGCAAGCTCGATCATCGCCATGATCCAGGAACAGGATCCGGAGGGGACAGACTGGGCTCGTCACAAGCCGCCGCGTCGCTCATCGCAGCCGAGCCCATCATTGGGCAATCGCACCGTGATTAGGTCATTCAAGATCGTGGTGTGTAACGCCCGGCTGTCCTTCGACGCTGATGGATATGACATGTGCACAGACGGAGTGATCACCTTTGCGGCGATCGAACCGGGGCGCCACGGGCCCGCAACGAGTACTCCCACTGGCAGTGGAGCGAGTGATGGATAGCAGAGATACTGCGAGCGAGCTCCGTACGGACGAGCGATGGGCGGCGCAGCAGGTGATCCGCCAACACGGCCAAGGCGGCGGGTGCAAGCAATGCGACGCGCGCGGATGCCCAATGCTGGCCTGGGCACGAGGTGTTCTCGGCGGCGGCGCGCGCGCCGCCTACCCGCAGGTGGAGTCCGTCAATGATGCCCTGTAAGGTGCCAGAATGTTCACCTGGGCCGTGAGCCGGTGTTTTGTGGCTTCCGGTCAGGGATGCTGTGCATGGTTGTTCGGCCGCGAGCCGCAGCACCAGCGCGCAGATCTCGGGCGGCCACGCTCGGCCGGCCTGGCCGGCGGCGTGGATACGTCCAACGCCGGGCCACGAGGGTGCGGTGCCACCGCAGCAGGGTAGCCGGGGTGACGAAGAACGCCGACCAGCGCCGCCGTGGCAGCAGCCTCGACAGCGCCGCCAGCACGACCCGGTCGGCCGGT
>JAHRHA010000131.1 GCA_020027875.1 Micromonosporaceae bacterium
CCGTCCCGCACGCCGGCCCACACGCCGTCCCGCACGCCGTCCCACACGCCGGCCCACACGCCGTCCCGCACGCCGTCCCCCACGCCGTCCCCCACGCCGTCCCCCACGCCGGCCCACACGCCGTCCCCCACGCCGGCCCGCACGCCGGCCCGCACGCCGTCCCCCACGCCGTCCCCCACGCCGTGCCAGCCGACAGCCGGAGCGCGCCCCCAGATCTGGCCACCCACCGGCACGACCCGGAGGCACACCTCATCCCCGACTTGCCACGTCAGCAGCAGCGACCCAGGCGGGACCCCGTCAGCGACCTTCACCCCCCGCTCGGCGGCGTAGGCGAGCGCCGCGGAAATGTACGCGCCGGCGATGGGTGACGCGACACGGACTACGACGCCCGGCCAGTCCAATCCGCTGAGGCGGTGGCAGTCGCGGGCGCCGGCTTCCCACTCGGTCCAGTCGGCTTCGCCGGTTTGGTGGCCGATGCGGATCCAGTGTTCGACGTGGGCGGGCATGGCGGCGCGTTGCTGGTCGGTGATGGTTTCGATTCGTCGGGTTGAGGTCACCGCGCACCACCCACCAGCACCGGCGCGCAATACGCGCACACCCGCTCAGCCCAGCCGTTCGTGCGGGCGTCGCGGCAGCTACGGTGCACAGCCTTGGTGCCGACCCACACCCGCGGGCCCTCGTCAACGACGGGCACCTGCAATCCGCCGGTGACCACCATGCCGGTCCCGACGTGGAGCTCGCGCATGGTCGGCTCGGCCGGCAGCGGCTCGGCGCCTGCCCACACGGCTTCGACGTCGGCCATCACCGCAGCGACGTCCTCATCATCGGTGCACGCGCTCTCGGCCTTGACGGCTTCGGCGAGCGCCTCACGCTGGCGCGCTTGACGCCGCCGATCGCGCCAGTCGGCGAGTGCTATGAACCCGGCCGCGAGCATCGCGACGGAGATCACGCCCACATATGCCAGCGCCTCGGCGATCACGGCGTGCTCCGTTCGCTGAGCACCCGCACGGCGAGCCGCTCGAGCTTGCGCCGCGCCTCACGCCGCTTGCCGGTGAGCCGCTGGTGCGGGTAGACCTCAATGCGCCAGGTGCCGCGGCGGTTGCAGTTGGCGTAGCCGACCTTGTTGCCGGTCGCGTCGTAGGCGATGAAGGTGTCGTCGGCGGGTGCGGCGACGGTGACGGCGCTCATTCGAGGGTCCGGAAGAACGCGGACTTCGCATCGTCGCCGCTCGGGTCCGATGCTGCTTCGGCCGGTTCCACCTCGGCCGAATGGGGGAGGTTGGACGGCGGCCGGTAGTCGAGCGTGATCGGCCCGCGCGGTCCGCGGTGGACGTCCGCCCACCTTTGACAGATGCGCGACCCATGCGCGACCGCGTCGTAGAACACGATCCCGCGGTCGCGGATGCCTGCGAAGTAGATCGCGCCCCTGGCGTCGCGCCAGACGTCGCCGACGACCGGCTCGCCAGCGTCCGGAACGAGCCGCTCAATCTCGACGCCGGGCTTGTCGACGTTGAGCGAGACGATGTCGCGGTTGTCCTCTATCACGCCGCGCTCGCCCACCCGGAACAGCGTGTGCCCGTCGGGTGTGTTCGCGAAGCCGACCTCTGCGTTGCGGATGATGATGTCGACAATCTCGCCTGGTCGCAGGTTCATGGTCATCGCTCCCGGTCCCGGCCGGTGATGACGAGCTCGGTCAGCCGGTACTCCTCGACGCCGGCCTCGGCCTCGGACTGGTACTGCATCGACCAGACCGGGCCGAACATCCGCACCATTTCGGCCCGCGCCGCCTCGTACGTGCCGGCGATCCGCACGTACCGGTTGTGCAGCGGGAACCCCTCAGCCTCGAGGTCGTGCCCGACGCGTGAGCCGTGCGAATGGGCGCGCTGCCCGTGCCCGAACGTGAAAATCCATTCCTGCTCGACGGCCGGCTCGGCGGCGAGCTCCGGTTCGGCGATAATCGTGGTGGACATCGAGGACTCCTCTCGGTGGTCACGGCACTCGGCTCACACCCGAGGGCCTTTCAACGTGGGAGCTCCGCGACGCCAGGGGGACCACTCACCCGTCCGGGGGTTCCTCGGTCCCGTGATCCGGGGACGTCCTGGGCCCTGGCGCCGCGGAGCCCGTCTAGCGGTGCCTGTCTAGGGCACGGAGGTGCGCGTGGTATGCGCGGATGGCGCGGGCCAGGGCGAGGTACGCACGCAGGCGGCGGAGCAGTCTCACGCGACGACTCCCTCGCACTCGCCCGGCGCGTAGTCGGGCCGCAACCCATCGACATAGGCACGAAGGTCGGTGTCGCGGACGAATCGCCGCGTGCCGATGCTCACCGACGGCAGAGCACCGTCGTAGATGAGCTGTTTGACCTTGGTCATGCCGAGGCTGAGCAGTGCGCAGACCTCGGGAAGCTCGTAGAGCATCCGCGTAGGAGACTGATCTAGTCGTACGGTCACGCACGCACGCTAGCAGCCGACCCGCACGCGTGAAAGCCGATCCCCCAAAATGGTGACACTCGGGGGGACGGGGACTTGCGCTTGCGTTCGATCGGTGCGACCGTACACGCATGAGAGCGACCCAGCACGACCAGCTACGGACCGACATGGCGACGCGGGAGGACTTCGCAAGATTTTTACGCGGCATCATGGCCGACCACGGATACACCTCGAACGTCGACCTTGCCAGGCTGCTCGACGTCGAGCCAGCGACCATCAGCCGGTGGCTCGCCGCTACCGGCGAGCCCAGCATCGACAACCTGCGCCACGCGGCGCCGAACCTACGCATGCTGCTGGTCGACCTGATGGTCGAGGCGGGTGTGATCTCCGAGGCGGAGGCCGGGCACAAGCCGCTGCCGGCGCGGCCGTTGCCGCGCGAAATCAGGCTGACCCTGGAGTTGCTCGACAAGCTCGAGAAAGAGAACGTGCCCGAGCGGTACCCGAAGGCCCTACTCCAGGGCGTCGGGCATGCCCGGACCTACTTCCTCGAGCTGTTCGTGGCCCCGCAGGATGTCATCCCCACGAGGCGGAAGACGGAGGCGCGCCGTGGCTCGACCCAGAAGTAAGCGGCCGCTGACGGTGGCCATCACGGCGAGCGCCGGCCGGTGGGTTGCGTTCGTGCCGGTCGGCGACGGCAAGCCGCGGCGCAAGCGTTCCGCGACGATGTGTGCGGCGTGCAAGGTCGAGCCGCGGGCGGGCTGCGCATGCTGGGAGGCGTGCGCAGACAAGGTCCGCGAGCTCGAGGATCAGGTCACTGCGGGGGCGGCCGGCACGGCTGGCCGCAAGCCCACCGTGGAGGCATGGTTCACGACCTGGTTGACCGACATCGCGCCGCATCAGCCCGGCGGCGGGTCACGGCGTAAGCCGCTCGCCGTCCGGACGCTCGATGACTACTGGTCGCGGTGCAATAACTGGATCTTCCCGAAGGTCGGACCCAAGTTGGTCGACCAACTCAGCGCCGACGATCTCGACACGCTCTACGGGGCGATGTACGCCGACGGGCGCGCGTCGGCGCATGTGCTTAAGACTCACGCCGTCATCCGCCGTGGCCTGTCCGTGGCGATGCAGCGCGGGAAGGTCACCCGCAATGTGGCCGCGATGATGGACAACCCAGGATCGCCGAGCGCCCACCGCAAGGCCGCGATGTCGCTCGAACAGGCGGAGGCGTTCGTCGCCATGCTCGACGGTCTGCCGGACGGCCTGCGGTGGAAGGTGCACCTGGCCATCGGGCCGCGTCAGGGCGAGGTGCTCGCGATCCGGTGGGCCTACGTCGACCTCGTGGCGGGCACCGTCGACACGGCGTGGCAGATCCAACGCCGCACGTGGCGGCACGGGTGCGGCGGATCGTGCGGGCGCAAGCGCGCCGCTGAGTGCCCGTCGGGCTCGCTCGACGTGCGAGCGGGCGAGGAGCTCGTCCGGGCGTCGGCCGCGCTCGTGTTCTGCCGACCGAAGACGTGGAATGAAGGCGACGCCGGCCACGTGGTGAAGCTGCCGGAGCCGCTCGTCAAGGAGCTGCGCGAGCACCGTAAGCGTCAGCTCGAGGCGAGGCTCGCGGCCGGCAACCGTTGGGAAGAGCACGACCTCGTGTTCTGTCAGCCCAACGGCCGCCCGATCGACCCGCGCCGGGACTACGGCCGGTGCGTCGAGCTCCTCGGCAAGGCTGGGCTGGCCGACGCCGGCACGCACGTGCTGCGTCACTCCGCGGCGACGCTGATGCTCGAGCTTGGCGTCGACATCGCGGTCGTTCAGGAGGTGCTCGGCCACACTGACATCCGCATCACGCGCGGCTACCAGCGCGTCTCGGTCGGCTTGACCGCGCGGGCTGCTACCGCGATGGGCGAGGGTCTCTTCGGTACGAGTTCTGCTACCACACTTGCTACCGCGAGGTCCCGGCGCCGGCGGCGCGAGGCGTAGCAGGAGACTAATAAAAATGATAAAGGCCCTGGTCAGAGTACTGACCGGGGCCTTTTCGTTACCGAGCCGCCTCGGGGAATCGAACCCCGGACCTACGCATTACGAGTGCGTGGGACGGCCGATCGCACATGATCGCCGGAAGGCGTACATGGTCGCTGACCTGCGTCCGCCCAGCGGCGACCTCACCCGACCGGCGGCGATTCACTGGGGTTTTGCTACCACGCTGCTACCACGCGCAAGGTCGGGCGATCGGCTATAGGGGGGTGCTTGCAGATGCCGCTGGGTCGTCGATGGCACGTAGTCGGCGCATATCTTGACCTCCTCCTGTAGGCCGTCGAGTCGGACGAAGATGGCGCGGCGGTCCACGGCCTCGCGCCCGTCCGGGCACATCTGGTAGCCCTCGAGCCACGCCCACCCGTCGGAGGTCTCCCCCTCGGCGGCGCTGATGACACGAAACCAGATGGGCTGGGTGAATTGTGGGCTGGCCGCGCGGGTGATGCGTAGCAGGTCGCTGGGCCGGGGTAGCGCCGCGGTCACCATGGTCCCGCAATCCAGTAGCGACGGCGCCTGTGTGTGTCGTCGCCGGCGATCGTGGACTGCACCACCCCGGCCGCCTCCATCCGCGCGAGCGAGACGTATATCTGACCTACGTTGCCGCCCAGCAGCCGCCAAATGTCGCCCGCATAGTTGGCCTTGTGCAGCGCGCCGAGCACGGCCAGGTCGCGGCGGTTGCGTCGTTGCTCGCGGCGCCGGTCGAGCCACCTCATAACGGATATGGCCGCGGCTCGGGCGGCCCGCCCTGCCAGCGGTGCTCCGGCGCGAGGACCATCACCTCGTTCGGCACTTCGGGTCCGTGCGGTCCCCACGCGCCCGCCTGCGCGACCGTCATGGTGGCGTCCTTCTCGGCGTACCGACCGGCTTCGCGGATGTCGAGCGTGTAGCCATGGCAGCCGGGACGCCACCATGCGCCGTGCTCGTTGGACCAGATCAGGTACGTCATGCCGGCTTCCCTCCGTCGTCCGGGAACTTCTCCTGGTCGGCGTGAAACTCGATGTAGCTGATGTGGATCCCCACGACATAGCCGGGCATAAGTTCGGCCTGACGCTCGGCCGTCGCGCGGCTGAGCACGGGGCCGAACGGCGGCCCGTCGCGGTCGGGAATGGCGAAGTAGACCATGTCGTAGATGCCGTCCCGCTCGGGTCCCTCGAGATTCTTCATGCGCCTCTCCCTGCCCATCACGAGTCCGCGCCGGAGTCGTCGCCCTCGATCCGGTCCCGCAGCCCGCGCATATAGCCCTCCCAGTGGGCCTCTGTCGGATCCACCCCGCCGGCCGGGACCGGCTGGCGCTCGGGCTCGAGGCGATACAGCCTCGCCGTCGTCTCGATCTGCCGGGCGTCCCACACGGCCCTGGCCACATGGCGCGCCGTTTCCCCGTTGAGCCACCACGCCCACGCCCGGATGCGCTCCGCGTTGCGCTGGTCGAGCCAGCTGAACATCAGCGCGAGCAGCGCCGCGAGGAAACCCGTGGAGAGGACCGCGAGGATGGTGTTGTGTACCGGCATCGGCACGTCCCATCGGCCGACGATCGTCAGCGCGGCCCACGCCGCAACGAACGCCACCCAGCCGACCAGGTCGGTCACCAGCCAGCCGAGCGGGTGCTTGAACAGCCAGCGGCCCACGGCCGTGAGCCTCTTCGGCGGTGGTGTCATCCGTCGCCCCTCCACGCATAGGCGGATGTCTAACGCGCAGACCCCCGCGTGCGACATCGTCCGATCAACCTGGACGTCCAGCTGATCGGCTACTGTAGCGCAGATTTTAGGCCGCGACGTCCCGCAAAGTGGACGTGTCGTGGGTGTCGTCTACGCGACGGAGCGGCGCCCGCCGGGGTTCCCGATAACCAATCCCCGGTCGATCAGGTCACGTATTGCGAGCTTGATGGTGGACGTGTGGGCGCCGTATTCCTCGGCAAGCTCCGCATTCGTGGGTATATTCTCCCCGCGTTTCCATTCCTTGCGCATGATCCGGGCGGCGATGTCAGCCGCGATGGCGCGGAAGCCAGTTATCTCGGTCACGGTGTGTTCTCCCCCCAGTTGGCGAGGAGATTGGATCACGCCGCCAAGTTGGCGTGCAAGTAAATCTTGGCGCATGTCCTTGACTATACCAACCTGGACGTCTAGCTTTGCGCAGATGGCGCCTCCCCCCAGTTGGCAAACCAGGAGGTGGCGTCTAGGCGGGGGGTTGGGTTCGGCGACCCGGACCCGACCCACCGTCGCCCCGGACCGGGATGTCGCCGTCGCTGTGCCCCGCCCAGCCGATGCCGCGGCGGCGGTAGGACCTCGGAATGGGTAACGAGGACGTGGGGTCCGTGGTCGCGGTGCAGGGGGTGTACCGGGCCGCGACCCCACCTTCACAAGTGGGGGGGGGGATCAGCACCGTGACCTGTCACAACCCGCGGCCTCCGTCGTGGGACTGCATGGGGTGCGGCGACGACTGGCCGTGCCCGACCCGTCGGCGCGAGCTCGTCGCCGAACTCGGCGACAACCCGTGGAACCCGCTGTTCGTGGCGATGGCGGGCAACTTCCTCCGCGCGGTCCAGGACATGCGCGCCACCCCCGCCGGCATGCTGTACGACCGGTTCCTCGGGTGGGTGGGTGGGGCGCTGGCGCGTCACCTGTCGGGGGCCGGACTGGCGGCGCTCTACGACCTTGACGACGTCTGGCCGGGCGAGATGACGCTGACCTGCACCAATGTCACGATCGTGGAGCGCGCGGCATGAACCTCAATGGCCCATACCCCCCGCCAGCGGTCCGGCCGAGGACCTATCGCCCGGCCCTCCAGGACGATCAGACCGCGATAGTCCGACCGCTGAGCCGCGGCGCGGCCCCGGTGCGGCGGCGGCCGCTCAGCCGTGAGGCGGCGCGGGCGCGACGCCGCGCGTTGGACTGGCATGACTTCCGGCTCGTGCTCGGAGGCGTGGCGGCCGGGGTCGTGGTCTTCGTTGCGGGCGCCGTCGTCGCGCTGATGCTTGTCGGGGGCTTCCGATGAGCCCACTGATGGTAGCGGTCGGGGTCTTCGTGATCGGCCTGCCGGTGCTGCTGGCGCTGGTGGGCGCCTTGCACTGGTATCGGCTGCGGCGTCCGCCCGTCGTCCGTGCGGTGGCGAAGGTTGTGCCGCCTGACCCGCTGCACCACATGGGCAACGACGAGACCAGGCCCGTGCATTGGGCGCCGCTGGGGCGGGTTTACCGTCGGGGGCAGGGGCGTACCTTCGCGGTCGCGACGGTGCTCGTGCTGACGCTTGCCGGCGCCGAGCCCGGCGGCTGTCAGCACGAGTCTGGGGGCGGGACCAAGAAAGCCTGCGACACTCGCATCGTGGACGGGCCCAGGATCAACCACGGGCTGGTCTACGCGAAGGCGGAGGCCGTATGCGACAAGCAACCGAAGTCGCACGTTATCGAGCTTGCGCTCTGGCGTAAGGCCGGCGACACCTTCCAGGCGCAACCGATCGCCACGGGCCGCGTCGTGCAGTACTTCACCCTGTGCGCCGACGCGCCATACCCCGGCCACAACGCAGACTGCGAGGTTGTCGTGGAGTGCACCGGCAGCGGCGGCATCTACGAGGTGCGCGCCGACGTGACCGGTGAGGGCCCGGACGGGGGCGACTTCGCCTTCCATGTGCCCGAGCAGCCGAGGGCTGAGCTACGGTGTCCGAAGAGGTGACGCCCGTGGACACGTTTGAGATCACCGCCGAGTACTTCGGCGCGAGCAGTCTGCTCGACATCCCTGCCAAGGTCGCCGACTCGGTGATCGGCGCGACCAACTGCTCCGGCCACGCCGTCGTCACATTCCGCGTACACGCAGAGGACGAGGCGTGCGCGTGGTCCGAGGGCAACCGCCTGGCCGTCGAGTGCGGCCGCGGGTTGGGTGCGCACACCCTGACCGTCCTCCCCCTGGCCGACGCCGTACACGCGGCACAGCCGGCACGCTGACGACATGCAACCTCCCCCGCCCAGCGAGCCCGACCCCCGCGAGGCCTACTACCCGCCGCAGGGTCCGGTCTACTACCCGCCACCCGCGCCGCCATCGTCCGCCGACGTCGTCGGCAAGACCGCCATGGGCACGTTCACGGTCATCGCGATCCTCTTCCTGGTCTTCTGCGTGGCGCCCGCCTTGGTGTGCGCGGGGATCGGCGTGATGGGCTCGCTCAACATCCCGTAGTTGCGCCCGTCACGGCTAGGCGTTACAGTTCGAGGCATGACGAAGCGCCCGTCCCAGCCAGAGCCCGAGTACGCGGCCATCCTCCGCGCACTCGCCGCTGAGCTGCTCGAGGTCGCGGCGCTGCCGCCCCGTCGGGCGATGATGGCGCTGGCGAAGTACGTCGACCGCAAGGGCGAGGACGGCGCCGAGCGGCGCATCACGCTGGCGCGTCGTGCCGCGGCCGCCGACGCGGTCGCGGAGGCGGACTCGCAGAGCGCGCTCGCCCGCGAGCTCGGCGTGAGCACCAACCTCGTTTCCCGGCTGGTCCGCGCCGAGCGTTAGCCCTGGCCCACAGGGCACGGCTAGACGACTCTCGACTAGCCGTGATACAATGGAGATAGGCCGCCCGGTGAGGGCGGCCCAATGCAAGCCCAAGGCAGCAGCGTCGAGCGCGAGCTCCGCAGCGCCAGGGCACCAAGGCTTCGGTAGCCGGTGCAACCCGCCGCTACCGTCAACCCGGCGTCAGGCCGGTATCCCACGAGCGCAGCGCCGAACGTGAGCGCGCCTCGGGCGGCACGCGGGAGCGAGTTCGACTCTCGCCGGAGCCACTCCCGCCCTCCACTCAGGAGGGCCTGTGGGAGGGAGACCCACGATGAACCGCATCACTGCGGCAAAGATCGGAGCGTACCTCATCGCCACCGTCGCGGCGGTGTCCAGCTTCGGTCACCAGGTCCACCTGCTTGAGCAGGCAGACCTGAACCCACTGTTCGGATTCATTCCGTCCGAGTGGGTAACCCCCCTCACCGTGGACCTACTCGCGATGGTTGCGCTTGTGGCGCGCACGTCGGACACGGTGACAGAGCGGACCCGCAGGGCCGCTCTGCTCCCGCTAGTTCTTGCTGGCGGGTTGAGCATCGCGGCTAACGTCGCGGAGGCTCGCAACATCGTCCAGGTCGTCGTAGGCGTCTGGACGGTGGCCGCGTACATCCTCGCCGAGTTGTTCGTGCAGAAGATGGAGCGGAAGTCGACGCCGGTCGACCCCGCCACCCCCCACAGCCGCAAGTGGAGGGTTACGCAGTCGGAGCGGGATGCGCGCAAGCGCAGCGGCTACGACAGGATGGACCGCGCGGCGAAGGCCGAGTGGACCAAGCGCTACCGTGCTCGTGTCTCGAGCCGGAGTCCGGTAAGTCCCGGTCTCCCCGCGGTCGATGCCCCGTCTGTTGACGAGGTGGAGGCTGCGGTACGGTGACGTAGGGCAGGGCACTCCGGCCGGGTGCCCACCCGCAACACAAAAGAGCCCGACCACCCATCCCCGAAAGGGAAGGTGGTCGGGCTTTTTTGCGCTTATACGCAGAGTCTGCTACAGGTCGCGCGGCTCAGCTGCGAGCCAGGGCGCGTAGTCGCGCAGGAACGTCTCCACGACGGGCAGCGCCAGCACGCGCGTGATCGCGGCCGCGACGGCGAGGACCTGGGCGACGCCGGGCGCGGCCTCGAGGCTCGAGTCGGCGAGGACGTAGGGCAGCAGCGTGGCGAGCGCCACCACGACCGCGAACACGGTCCGCAGGGTGGCCCGCCACGGATGCCTCGACTGGGTCGGGGCAGGCTGGGTCATCGCGGTTACGCTCCTACTCGGTTGCAGGCGACGTGGGCGTTGGCCCACATGAGCGCCTCCTGGAGGGCCGTCAGGGCGAGCGACAGCTCACGGCTGGGCTCGTACGTCGCCGCGAGGTAGTCGTAGAACTCCATGCCACGTCGGCGATTCTCCTCGTACTGCTCGCGCTGCTGGACGGTCTCGACCGGGTGGTAGCCGAGCCGGCGCTGACACTCTGGGGTGAAGGTCGTCTCGTCGTAGCCAGCGCTGGTGGTTCCGCTGACGTTGCTCATCGCTCTTCCTCGAAGGTGAGCGTGTACGCCGCGCCGGGCTCGAATCGGTCCGCGACGGCACCCTTCAGTGTCATCGTCAGCGACAGGGCCGGCGTGTAGAGCGACCACTCCTTGTTCCGGCCGTCGGCGTAGTCGGGCGCGAACGTCACCGTAACCTGGCGCGCGTCGCCCTCACCGGACTCCTGCTTGCTCTGGCACTTGATCTTTGCGGTTACCACGGTCTTGCCTCCGTATGCTCGGGTGATGGGATGGCCAGGCTGGGAGTGGGCGCCGCCGGTGCGCGAGCAGCGCTAGCGGACGAGCTGGATCAGCGCCATCACGGCGGCGGCGACTGAGATGAGCACGGCCGCCGACGGCAGCGGCCAGCGCCCGCGCTCGAGCGAGCGCAGCCGCGCCTCGTGGTCGCGGATGTCTTGGGCTTGGTCGGAGTGCTGGTCGGTGAGCCGGTCGACGGCGGCGGTCAGCCGTACGACGGCGGCGTAGATCTCGCGGGCGCCGATGTGAACCGAGCCGAGAGGCTCGTTCATGCGCTACTCACGCGAGGGTCCAGCGGACCACGTCGAGGTGCCCGTAGTCCTGCATAACCTGGACCACGAAACCGGTCGGCGCGGCCGACGACGCGCAATAGCAGATCAACTTCAGGTAGCGGTGGTTCGGCATATCGCCCGGGGCCTTCCACTGACGGGACGGGGTCCGTTCGCCGTGATGCATTCCGGCGGTGACGTTCTCACCCAACTGTTCGTTGACCTCGTACCCGACACAGTCGGCCTGCCCGGACGTCTCGCACAGGATGAACCCGGTGACCACCGACACGTTGTTGCCGAGCTCCTGGGTCACCTCAAGCTGGCCGGTGATCTGGAATACCTCACCAACTGCCGGGCCGGTGCCGAGGTCGAGTTCGTAGATCGCGCGGCGGGCGGAGAGCAGGTTGGTTTTCGGGCAAGGTATGGAGGTGACCAGCTCGGCCGATTCGCCGGTCGAGTAGTACTGCATTGTCGGTGTCATCGGACTTCACCCGTCCGCATCCGCGCCGCCGCGCGACTGCTCATCCAGCTCTTCGTCGACGTCGGCGTGGATCTGCTCCCGCAGCGCGGCCAGCCGTTCGTCCACGCCGGCGAGGATCGCGGCCGTGTCGACCGAGCCTCCGCCTGCGGTGATCGCGACGGCGAGCTGCTCCACGACGGCGGTCAACGCGACCACTCCGGCTGCGGCCGCGACGGCGCCGTTGCGGCTCTCCGCGAGTAGCGCCCCCGCGGTCTTGCGGGCACCCGCCGGGCCGAACTGTGCGCCCCAGATCTCCTCAACCGTCGCCATGTCGTCTCCCGTCAGTACGTCGAAAAGGTGGGTGTGGTCGTCGTCCGCGCGGGACCGGAAGAAGCTCATATGCAGGTGCCAGAGGTGGCTGGTGTCGGAGGACGCGGCCCGGTCCCTGACGTTGTCCCACCCGTCCACCACCTGGTCGCCGTCGATGTTGCCGTACCACTCGCGGATCTGCGGCAGCTCGTTGTCGCGCACCGCTGCGTCGAGGCGCCTGCACACCTGGATCAGGTCGGGTGTGCCGCCCCTGGTCTGAAAGTCGGTGGCTGCCAGCCAGCGGGCGTCACCGCCAGCCCTGTCGAGGATGTTCTGCACCGAGTAGTCGGCGGCGGCGTAGAGGGAGTAGCGCGAGTTGAGAACCCACTCGCGGGAGCGGTGGTAGCCGCGCAGATGAAGGTTGTTGCCCTTGCTGCCGATGTAGCTGCCCGTGACGCCGAAGTGCTTACGTAGGGCGTCGTTGAGCTTGGCGAGGTTCGGTGGCTCAAACTCGCGAACCCACCAGGACTCCTGCTCAAGCTGGAGGTCGGTGGGCATCTCACTCTCCCTATCTGATGTAGTCGACGTAGAAATACGCCGGCCCGGCGACGGCGATGAAGAACACGTTTCCGGTGCCGCTTGTCCGCTGGAACGTGAGCACGAACGTCTTGCTGGCAGTCGACACGGCGGTGAACTCGACCTCGATCGAGAGCGGGTAGAAGGTCACCGTCGTCGGCACACCGAGGCGCCGCTGCTGCAGGACGGTGCCGGAGACGCTGTCCTCGCGGATGCGGGCCAGGTGCTGATCCGTCGTCACCGAACCCTGGAACGCGCAGTGGCTTCTGATGCGGTAGATGGCACCGCTGACAAGCGGTGCCGTGACGCTCATGACGACCGTCTCGGTGGTCGTGGTCGCGCCGGAGTCTGTTGTGCTGACCGTGGTCGCGAGCCGCTGCCCGGAGACGAACGGCCGCCACACGGAGCCGTTGTGCCGCTCGGCGTAGTCGAGATCCGCCCGGT
>JAHRHA010000258.1 GCA_020027875.1 Micromonosporaceae bacterium
CGTATGCCGTCACTTCCAGCAGGCGCGCCCGTTCTGCCGCCTCGAGCTGGGTGAGGTTGCGCACTCCGGCCACAGGTGTTGTCTCCATCCGGGTCGTGCCCGTCGGTCTGCGTGCCCGCCGGGGTTGACGGGCCGATGTCGAGTTTGTCACGGGCGCTACGGCGATGGTTACCCAGGTCACGGGCGGCCACGTGGACCGCGAGCCGCGACGGAGGGAGGATCGGTAAGGACCGCCGCGCTCGGGCGGGACTAGATCGGAGACTGACCGTGACTGATGTGGACCTATGGGTGGACCCGGCCTGTCCATGGGCTTGGATCACGTCTCGGTGGCTGCTCGAGGTCGAGCGGGTACGGGATGTGCGCGTCCACTTCCACGTGATGAGCCTGAGCGTGCTCAACGAGGGCCGAGAGGTCCCCGAGCCGTACCGCGAGATGCTGGGCCGCAACTGGGGCCCGGTTCGGGTGCTGACCGCGGTGCAGGAGAAGTACGGGGCGGGACTGGTGCGGCTGCTGTACGACGCCATGGGCACTCGGGTCCACCCCGGAGAGCAGGGGACCGGACCGGACATGATCGCCGGCGCCTTGGCCGACCTCATGCTTGATCCGAGCCTTGCGGACCTGGCTGACTCGACCGAGTACGACGAGGCGCTGCGGGCGAGCCACGCGGAGGGCATGCGCCCGGTCGGCGAGGATGTCGGCACGCCTGTGGTGCACATTCCGCGCGCGAACGGCGAGAAGATCGCCTTCTTCGGCCCGGTCGTGACGCCGACGCCGCGGGGCGAGGCGGCCGGCCGGCTCTGGGATGGCGTGCTCGCCGTCGCCGGCACGGACGGCTTCTTCGAGCTCAAGCGGACGAGGGACCGCCGCCCCACCTTCTAGCATCACCTCGGTCGATCATGATCTGGAGGTCATGATCGGCGCTGTTTGGCGACGGCGCGGCCGTGATCACGGGGATCTTGGGGGCGCGTGGCGACCGGCGCGGTACGGCTGTCTGGAAACCGACCACAGAGTGCTTGGCGGAGACTAACCGGTCAACTAGCGTCGCGTGCGACCGGATCGACGGATGGATGGCGGCGGTGGTGCGGGTGGCAGTCTTCTCGGCGAGCGAAGTGGTGCACCCGTTCGATGAGTCGGCCAAGCGCCAACTCGAGTCGATGACCGGACTGCAGGCCACGGTGCAGGCGTTTATGAAGGTGTACAGCGAGCGCGAGGCGCACAACTTCCACCTCTCGGAGTGCCTACGGCTGGGGCCGCAGCAGCTGCCGGAGATCTACCGCCTGCTGCCGCCGATCTGTGACGCGTTCGGCATCGCCGAGCCAGAGCTCTACCTCGCGATGGGTGATATCAAGGCCTACACGTTCGGCCACACGCGAACGTCGATCGTCGTCTTCAGCGGCCTGCTGGACCACTTGGCGCCGGACGAGATCGAGGCGGTCATCGCGCACGAGTGCGGGCACATCCTGCTCCAGCACGTGCTCTACCACTCGATGGCGCAGTTCCTCGACGCCGCACGCGAGATCGGTGCCCTGGCCCCGATTCCCGGGTTGTCGGCGCTGCTGACGCTGGCCTCGGTGCCGGTACAGAGCGCCCTGACCAGCTGGTCGCACAAGAGCGAGCTCTCGGCCGACCGGGCCGCGGCCGCATTCATGGGCAGCGCCGATGCCATTACGCGGGTGATGTTCCGCTTCACCGGGATCACAGTGGACTCCCCGTATGTCCACAGTGTCCAAGCCTTCGCCGACCAGGCGCTGGAGTGGGAGGCGCTGCGAGAGTCGCGGTGGAACCGCGTCCTGCAGTGGATGCTGAGTAAGCAGTCAACCCACCCGATGCTCGCGGTGCGCGTGCGCGAGGTCCAGGCGTGGGCGGCGACACCCGGGTTCGCCCGACTCGCCGCGGTCGCCGCCGAGTCGCGACAGGCGATGCGGTGCCCGACCTGCGGGCACAGGGTCGACGCCGGGTGGCGGCATTGCCAGCAATGCGGCACCGCACTCGGCTCGCCGGCAATCAGCGCCGGCCAGGTGCCCGTACCGCGTATCGACGAGACCATCGAGATGCAGCGACCGGTCCTCGGGTAGGAGACCTCTATGGGCGTGTTCAAGACCGAGCGTCGCATCCGGACGGACGTCACCGACCTCGAGCCGGTGGCGCTGCATCTTGCGTCGCATTTCCAGGCCAAGGGGTACGAGGTCGTGCATCAAAAGACGGCCGTGGGCGCCTGGGATGTCGACATCACGCGCAGCGGGGTGTTCCGCACGATCTCCGGGATGCGCACGGCGCTCAAGGTGCGCATCGAGCCGGACTCCGGCTCGGTGGTGTGCCGTGCCGGCATCGGCATCCTCGGCCAGCAGGCCCTGCCGACGGTCGTCTCCATGCTGGTGTTCTGGCCGATCCTGGTGGCGCAGGTCTGGGGAGCGGTGCAGTCGTCGAAGGTTGACGATGAGGCGATCCGGGTGATCGAGGAGGGCCTGGCGGTTGCCGAAGGCCGGGGTACGGGCACCGGTGTGCCTGCGCCGAGAGCGGCTGGCGGCGACTTCTGCGGTCAGTGCGGCACCCCTCACACCGGCGGCAAGTTCTGCACCGGCTGCGGCTCACCGCTAACGGTGCGTTAGCGTCCCACGCATGACTGTCGTGCACCCGATCGCCCGCGCCTGGATCTCGACTGGTGGCACGGGCGCGCGCAATTACGACGAGTTCGCCGACGACGCCGAGATCACCGCGATCGTGGCCGCGAACCCGGAGAGCGCCCTGGCGATCGAGATGCCCCATCGGGCCCCGGGCAGCCTCGGCAAGAGCTTCGCGAACGCTCTTCCCGACGCCGTGGCCCGCCTGTCGCGCCAGCGCGTCGACGGGAGCTACGCCCCGGCGGAGAACGTGATCGTGCTCTACCGCACCGACGAGCCGGGTCGCGCCGACGATGCGGCGTACGGGATCTTCGCAATGGTCGACACCGAACAGATATCGACCTCGGCCGACGAACCCGGACTGGTGATCCGCAACGAGGATGTGTTCATCGAGAAGGTCCGCGAGCGCGTCGCGTTGGCTGAGGCCACCGGGCACCTTCTCTCGCCGGTACTGCTGCTGCAGACCGGCCGGGCGCGGGAGTTACACGCGGCGATCGCGGCCGCGGTTGACGTGGCCGGGGCGCCCGCGGTGACCGATGTCGACCACGTCGGGCGTACCCATGCGATCTGGCCACTTCCCGCCGACTCGGCCACCGCCATCGAATTGGCGGCGCTCGCCGGCGGTGGCGAACTTGTCGTCGCCGATGGCAACCACCGTAGCCTCGCCGCCCAGATCGGCGGTCTGCGGCGGTTTCTCGCGGTAGTCACGACCCCGGCGTCGGTGGCGATCCAGCCGTACCACCGCCTCATCACGGAGTCGCCGGTGGCCCTGGTTGAGCTGCTGGACCGGCTACGCGCGGCGGGCGCATCGGTCAGCCCGGTGCAGCCCGGCGACGAACCTGGCATACCCGCGCAGGGCGAGACCTTCTTGTACGGGCACCAAGCGGGCTATCGCGTCCGGCTTCCCGCCGCGACTGACGGCGCCGGTGAGGACGGCGCCATTGTGGACGGGGCCATTGTGGACGGGGCCATTGTGGACGGTATGGACCACGCGCTGGTGGAGCGGGTCGTGCTGCGCGACGGGCTGGGTTTGGAGCCCGGCGACAAGCGGATCACGTACGTGGGCGGCGACTATTCGCCCCAATGGCTTACGGCCGAGGTCGACGCTGGCCGGGCTGAGCTGGCCATCTTTATTGCACCGGTCGCCGTCGACGACTTCGTCGCGGTCAACCTGGCCCGCCAGAAGATGCCGCGAAAGAGCACCTGGTTCACGCCCAAGGCGCGCGGCGGTCTGGTGCTGGCCGACCTCGCCGCCGAGGGCTGACCGACATCCGCACTGGCGTTGGGCGGTCGGGCCACGGCTGCGACACTGACGTTCATGCGGGTATTCATGGGATCTGATCACGCCGGGTTCGAGCTCAAGAACAGTCTCGTCAAGCGGCTGATGGAGGCTGGCCACGACGTGGTGGACGTGGGCCCGGCGGTGTACGACGCCGAGGACGACTACCCCGCGTACTGCCTGCACACCGCGGCCCGGGTCGTCGCCAACCCGGGTAGCCTCGGCGTCGTCATCGGTGGCTCCGGCAACGGGGAGCAGATCGCCGCGAACAAGGTGCCGGGCGTACGGGCTGCGCTGGCCTGGAGTGAGGCGACCGCCCGGCTCGCCCGCGAACACAACGACGCGAACGTGGTCGGGCTGGGCGCCCGGATGCACTCGCCCGAGGAGGCGGCTCTGATCGTCACGACGTTCTTGGCGACGGGGTTCTCGCAGCAGGAGCGCCACGCTCGCCGGATCGCCCAGGTCGCCGCCTACGAGGCGACTCACGAGCTCCCGCCGCTCCCCTCACCCCCAAGATCGCCGTGATCATGATGTGACCGTTGCCAAAAGGCGTCGATCAT
>JAHRHA010000008.1 GCA_020027875.1 Micromonosporaceae bacterium
GCCATGGCGCTCGTCAACGGGCAGGGCTGGCTCCCCCGGCGCCACCGCCGGGCGAAGGCTTTGGCCGCGCTGGATCAGGTCGGCATCGCCCACCTGGCCCGGCACAAGCCGGCCCGGCTCTCCGGCGGCGAACAGCAGCGCGTGGCAATAGCGCGGGCGCTCGTACGCGAGCCGCGGTTGCTCCTCGCCGACGAGCCGACCGGCGCGCTCGATACCGAGACCGGGAGCCTGGTGATCGACACGCTGTACGCCGCCACCGAACGTGGCTGCGGCCTGATCCTGGTCACCCACGACTCCGACCACGCCAGCCGGATGGGGCGCGTCCTGCGGCTTGCCGATGGCTTGCTGGCCCCGGAGCGGAAGCCGGTGGGGGTGCAGGCATGATCCGGCTCTCCGGACGGCTTCGCTCCTCCCTGATCATCGGGGTGCAGGGGATCAGGGCGCGCAAGCTACGTACCCTCCTGTCGATGATGAGCTTGTTCCTTGGCGTGCTCGCCGTGGTGACGGTCCAGGCCGGTGCCGAGATCGCCCAACGGACGCTGCTGGCCAATGTGGAGCTCACCATGGGCAAGGATGGCACCCGGCAGATGTACCTGCCGCCAGAGGAAGGCGTCATCCCGACGGCGCTCGACACACTGCGGGGACGGTCGGACGCGGTCGCCCTCACCAGCGTCCACGCTGTCATTGGTGAACCGGGTGTTACCCCCGTCAATGCCGGCGGCGTGTCGTTCGACCAACCGAGCTACGGGCCGGTCACGGACTCGGGCATCGTCTGCGATGCCCGCGGCTGCTGGGGGCATCTCGGCGAGGATAGGCAAGCGCGCCCGCCGGGCCAGGCCATCGAGCTGTCGCTGACCGCGATGACCGGCGACCTTCGCCAGTTCCGGCCGTTCCAACTCGAGTCCGGCGCCTGGCTTAAATTCTCCTCCGCGCCATCACTCTCCCCTGGGATCGTGCTAAACAAAGAAGCGGCGAAGGGCTTCGGCCGGTACCGGGTGCCGGCGGAGATGCACATCGATGGCGCCGTCGCCAACGCCACGCCGCGCATCGTCGGTGTGGTCGACGACGGTTCCGGCGCGCCGAACGCCTACGTCCGGGCCGACGAGCTGCTGAACTGGTTCCCAATCGAGAGGTTGAGCGGCCAGTTCCTCGAGGTCCTGCTCCAGCCGGATGCCACAGATGTCGAACAGACTCTGCGAGCCCGGCTCGTTGCCGCCGGCGTTCCGTCGGAGCAGATCATGGCCCAGGTCATCAACTCGCGCAGGAGCATCGAAACCTCCCTGGCACTGATGCGCTGGGTCTTTCTAGGCATGGCGGCCGTGGTCCTGCTCATCGGCGTCGCGGGCATACTCAATGTCGGGTTAGCCACCGTCGGCGAGCGCATCGAAGAGTTCGCCCTCCGACGGGCCGTGGGCACACCGCGCGCGCTGCTCGCCGGCATCGTGCTCGCTGAGACGCTGCTAACCGGGCTGCTCACTGCCGGGGCGGCGATCGGTGTGGGAGTACTCGCGCTGCGGCTCATTGGCCCGCTGGTCAGCGGCCGAGGACCCTTCCCGCAGAACCTCGACTTCCCCTGGCAAGCGGGGATGGCCGGGGTTGTCGCCGGCCTGATCGCCGGCCTGCTCGGCGGACTCATCCCAGCCATCCGCGCGGCCCGCATCCCCATCGCCACAGTGATGCGTGCCTGACGCCCCGCGAACCGCGACCTCGTCCACCCTCCCCGTCCCCCGCAGCGAACAGGCGAGTTCCCACGCCCGCCCCAAGTAGGCCTACCAACGGTCGAATCCGGGCGCAGGAGCGCGTCCTTTCAAGACGACGTACCGATCACCTCGACGCGGGCGGCCGTAGCGTCGGGGGCCGCCAGCGCCACCTCGCTCAGAGCACGGCACTCGGCGAGAGTGTGCGCTGCGAGCGCCTCGCGCACGGCGGGGATCGAGCGGGGCGACATCGACAGGCTTGTGATGCCCAACCCGACCAGCACGAGCGACAGCCCCGGGTCGGCCGCGGCCTCCCCGCACACGCCGACCGGACGGCCCGCCTCTCGCCCGGCCGCGGCGCAGGCGGCGATCAGCTGCAGCAGCACCGGTTGCCACGGGTCCAGCAGCTCCGCGAGCTCACCGCACTGCCGGTCGGCCGCGAACGTGTACTGGCTCAGGTCGTTGGTGCCGATGCTCAGAAAGTCCACGACCTGAACGAGCGCCGCGGCCCGCAGGGCGGCCGCCGGAACCTCGACCATGACCCCGGCCCGCGGCAGTCCGACCGCACGGCAGCGGCCGACGAAATCGGCCGCCTCGGCGGCTGTCGACACCATCGGCGCCATCACCCAGGCGTCGGCGCCGGTCGCCCGCGCCGCCTCCGCGATCGCGGCGAGCTGACTATCCAGCACGTCGGGGTGGCGCCGCGCCAGCCGAAGACCACGGACGCCCAGGGCGGGGTTGGGCTCGTCATCGTGGTGCACGAAGGGCAGCGGTTTGTCGGCGCCCGCGTCCAGCGTGCGGATCACCGTACGGCGACCGGCGGCGGCCGCGAAGACCTCGGTGTACGTCGCGACCTGCTCGGCCGGCGTCGGCGCGGTCGCCCGGTCGAGGTAGAGGAGCTCGGTACGGAAGAGACCCACACCCTCGGCGCCGGCGCCGCCCTCGCCGGTCAGATCGCCCGCCGAGCCGATGTTGGCCAGCAGCGCCACCGCGTGGCCATCGGCCGTTCGCCCCGGACCGGCCGACCGTGCGATCGCGGCTCGGCGGCCGATCTCGCGCTCACGCCGCTCGCGGACGGTCGCGGAGTCCGGGTCGACCTCCACCTGCCCCGTCGCGCCGTCGACCGCCACCATCACTCCATCGTGGAGGGTGAGCACGCCCTCGCAGCGAACGACGGCGGGCAGGCCGAGCGATCGCGCGACGATCGCGGTATGACTGGTCGGTCCGCCAGCCTCGGTCACGAGGGCCAGCACGCGTGCGGGGTCGAGACCGGCCGTGTCGGCGGGGGCGAGATCGCGGGCGGCGAGCACGAACGGATGCCCGGGGTCAGGGATGCCCGGCATCGGCTGCCCCAGGCAGACGGCCACCGCTCGATCGCGCAGGTCGTCCAGGTCGGCGACCCGCTCGGCAAGGTATCCCCCCGCCGCCTCGAACGCCCGACGGTGGGCGGCCAGCGCGCGATCGATGGCGTGGACGGCGTCGTCGCCCCCACGCACGGCGTCCGCCACTGCGTCGGGCAGGACCGGATCGTCGGCCATCATCGCCTGTGCGCTCAGGATCTCTGCGGCTGGCCCGCTCGCCGCGGCGGCCCGGCGCGTCAGGTCAGCGGCGACGTTCGCGAGCGCCGCGGCCGCCCGGGCGATCTCCGCCGCTACGTCAGCGACGGGCACGGGCGCAGGAAGGTTTGGCGGCGGCGTGAGCCGGTGGACCGGGCCAGCAGCGAACCCCGGGCTGACACCGATGCCGTGGAGGACCTCAGCCACCGTGCCCCTCCACGGTGGCGGGGGCGTCCGCGGTGTCGGGCGCGTCGAGGTCGCGGGCGAGTAGGTCGGCGAGCGCGTCGAGGGCGTCGTCGGCGCCCTCGCCCTCGGCCTCGAGGACGACCTCGGTGCCGAACCGCGCCCCAAGCGAGAGGACCGACAGCATGCTGCGCGCGGGCACCGGCGCCTTGTCGGCGGTACGGATCGTGACGGCGACGGACTGCGCCCCTGCCGCCGCGACGAACAGCGCGGCGGGACGGGCATGCAGCCCGCTGGCCGAGCCGACGGTGACTGTTCTCGAAGGCATGAACGGTTTCCTTTACGGCTCGATGGTGACCTTGATGGCCTCGCCACGGGCGACGATGTCGAATGCCGCCAACGTGTCGTCGAGCGTGAGCCGGTACGTAATGAGGTCGGCCACCGGCACGGCGCCGGACGCGATGAGCTGGAGCGCCTGCGCGTTGTGCGCCGGGCTCGACCCGTTTGCCCCGACAATGGTGAGCTCGCTGTAATGTACGAGGTTCGAGTCGAGCGCGATCATCGGGTTGTCCTTCGGCAGGCCGCCGAAGAAACTGATCCGCCCCTGCCGGGCGGCCATGTGCAGGGCCTGCTCCTGCGCTCTCCCCGACGCCGCCGCGGTGATCACCACGTCGGCGCCACGGCCCTCGGTGAGCTTCGAGATCTCGTCGACGACGTCGACCTCCGACGCGCAGACCGACGCGTCCGGGGCGACGAGGGCCGCGGCCATCCCGAGCCGATCGGCGTTGAGGTCCACCAGGAACACGCGAGAAGCGTCCCGTGCCCGGGCCAACCGAACGTGGAGGCACCCGATGGGGCCGGCGCCCATGACCACGACGTCGTCGCCCTCGGCAACCCTGGCCAGCATCTGCCCATTGAGGACACACGCCAGCGGTTCGGTCACCGACGCCTCGGCGAAGCCGACCTCGTCCGGCACCCGGTTCAGCCCGTCCACCCGGAGGACCTTCGCCGGCACCACCATGAATTCGGCGAAGCCGCCCTCGTAGTGGTAGCCGATCGACTCCTGGTTGGGACACACGGTCATCCGTCCGAGTCGACACTCCCGGCACTCGCCACAAGGGATCGCCGCGATGACCTGGACCCGGTCGCCCGGCTGCCAGCCCTGGACCTCGGCACCGACCTCGACGACCTCTCCGGCGATCTCGTGCCCCATCACGCGCGGCGGCACGATGTGGTGGTGGCCGAACCGGAGGATCTTCACGTCGGTGCCGCACGTGGAGCAGTTACGGACGCGGATCTTCACGTCCGCCGTACCCGGTGTGGGTTCGGCGGCCTCCTCGATGCGCACATCTCCCGGGGCATGGAAGCGAACGACCTTCACGCTGCGTCCTCTCCGAGCGGGGACTGGCCCACCGGCGCCAGCAGGCGTAGCACGTCGTCGGGATCGGTGGCCTCACGCAGCTCTCGAGCACGGTCCGGCTCGAGCAGGATTTGCGCGAGCTCGGAGAGGATCGCGACGTGGCCGTCTCCCTTGGCCGCGATCGCCACGCAGACGGCGACAGTCTCGCCGCCCCAGTCCACCCCGTCGGGGAAGCGCAGGACGGCCAGGGCGTCCCGGTGTACCGACGACTTCCCCTCGAGTGTGGCGTGCGGGATCGCCACGCCCTCCCCGACGTACGTGGAGATCGAGCGCTCGCGCAGGAGCATCGCATCCACGTACGCCGGGTCGACGGAGCCGATCTCCACGAGCGTCGCGCCGCAACGCCGGATGGCGTCGTCGCGGTCGGTCGCCCGCTCCCCCAGCCGGATCGCGCTTCGCTGGAGCAGGTCGTCAGCCATTGAGATCGCTGCCGTTCTTGACGGCCGTCACGATGGCGTTGACGGCGGGGTCGCCGATGAACACCTGTACCGGCACGATCACCGTGTCTGGGGCAATCGCACGCGCCCGGTCAGCCAACCCGCGATGCACGACCACCACGTCGGCGTCGGCCGGGATGGAGCTGACCGGCGTGTGCTCCACGGTGACCGCCTGCCCGGCCAGCTGCTTTCGCAGCTGGCTGGCGAGCATGACGCTGCTGCCCATACCGGCGTCACAGGCCACGACGACCTTGTGGACATCGCTTCCCTTGATGGTCGGCATTCTGGTTACACCTCCGTGGTCGTAGTCCGCGCGGCCGCCGGCTGAGCCGGCACTCGTACACCGCCCGCGGGCTGGGCGGCCACATCAGCGTCGGGCGCAACGACCTGTTCCTTATCGCTCTCGAGTCGGCCGAAGCCCAGCAGCAGCGAGGCGACGCCGAAGGTGACGGCCGCGGCGATGGTGATGCCGAGGAGCACACCGAAATGCCCACCCTTGGGGGTCACGGCCATGTAGGCGAATATGCTGCCCGGCGACGGGGTGGCCACCAGACCCGAGCCCGTGACGATGAAGGTGAGCACGCCCGCGGCGCCGCCGGCGATCATGGCGAGGATCAGTCGGGGCTTCATCAGCACGTACGGGAAGTAGATCTCGTGAATGCCGCCGAGGAACTGGACCACGATCGCGGCCGGGGCGGTGGGGCGAAGCGACCGGGGGCCGAAGAGCAGGTACGCGAGCAGCAGGCCCAGACCCGGACCCGGATTCGTCTCGATCATAAACAGGATCGACTTGCCGGTCTCGGCCGACTGCGCCACGCCCAGCGGGCCGAGCACGCCGTGGTTGATGGCGTTGTTGAGGAACAGCACCTTCGCGGGTTCGACGAGGATCGAGGCGAACGGGAGGAGGCTGTTGTCGACGAGCCAGTCCACGCCGTTGCCCGCGGCGGTGGTAATGCCCCGGACGACGGGGCCTATACCCCACTGGCCGAATATGGCCATGCCGCCGCCGATGATGCCGGCGGAGAAATTGTCGATGAGCATCTCGAACCCGGGCTTGACCCTGTGCTGGAACAGCCCGTCGAACAGCTTCAGGATGTACGCGGTCAACGGACCGATGATCATCGCGCCGAGGAACATCGGCACATTGGCGCCGACGACGATGCCCACCGTGGCCACTGCGCCGACGACGGCGCCGCGCTGCCCGTGCACCAGCCGGCCGCCCGTGTATCCAATCAGGACCGGCAGCAGGACCGTAATCATGGGGCCGACGAGTTTAGCGATGGTCTCGTTCGGCACCCAGCCGGTCGGGATGAACATAGCCGTGATCAGACCCCACGCGATGAACGCGGCGATGTTGGGCATGACCATGCCCGCGAGGTAGCCGCCGATGCGCTGGATGCCTGCCTTAAGGCCGGTTCCGGTGACGGGCGGTGTGTACGGTGTGACCATGGGAGGACTCCTTGATCTCAAGGGGATTGGGCTATCCCTGGGCGAGCAGCCGGGGCTGGTCCGGCGGATGGATACGGACGTGGTGCCGGCGTAGGTCGGCCGGCCCGGGCATCCGGCTGCCCGGCAGACTGACCGCTGCGGCACCCCACGCCAGCGCCTCGGCGAGGGCATCGGTGCCCTCGGCGCCGGCGGCGAGAAACCCCGCCAGAAGTGCGTCACCGGCACCGACCGAACTACGGGGTCGGTCGACCGGCGAATCTCCGCTGACGAAACCACCGTCGTCGACCAGCACGGCGCCCTCCGCGCCGAGGCTGGCCAGCACGGCATCGGCTCCCCACGAGCGCAGGTGTCGAGCCGCCTCGACGACATCGCCCAGCGAATGCAGGGGAACGCCGACGACCTCGGACAGCTCGTCCCGGTTGGGCTTAAGCAAGGCCACCCCCGCCTTCGCCGCTGCTCGCAGGCCTGGTCCGCTGGTATCGACGGCCACCCGTACGCCCGCCTTCACCAACGTCTCGCACAAGTGCGCGAAGGATTCTTCGGCCAGGCCAGGGGGAAGGCTTCCGCACGCCACCACCCAGTCGGCGTCCGCCGCTGCGGCAAGCACCCGCTCCGTGATCGCCTCGAACTCGCCCGGCGAGAGCAGCGGTCCGGGCTCGTTGATCTTTGTTACCGTGCCGTCGGGCTCGGCGAGCGTCACATTGGACCTGGTGTGTCCGGCGATGGGGACCGCCAGGACCTCCACCCCCTCGGCCCGGAGCAGACGGACCAGATGCTGACCCTCGTCACCGCCGCTGGGCAGCACCGCTCGCGACGCCAGGCCGTTGCCGAGCAGCGCCCGCGACACGTTGACGCCCTTGCCGCCCGGATCCAGTCGGGTTTGCGTGGCCCGGATGACGTGACCGCGGATCAGCCCCTCGATGTCGATGGCCCGATCGAGACTGGGATTGAGGGTGATCGTCACGATCATGCGCGAACCACCCGTACGCCGACGGCCTCGAGATCCTCGGCGAGGTCATCGTTGAGACCGGTATCGGTAATGAGCAGGTCAAGGTCGGTGACGGAACCGAAGCGCGCGAAGTAGTCGTTGCCGATCTTGGTGTGGTCGGCGAGCAGGACCGAACGCCTCGCCGCCGCGATCATCGCGCGCTTCACGGCCGCCTCCGCCGGGTCGGGCGTGGTCAACCCGCGCTCGACGGAGCATCCGTTGGTGCCGAGAAAAGCCACGTCCACGTAGAGGTCGGCCAGCGGTCGCAGCGCCCAGTCATCGACCGCGGCCAGCGTCTTGCCGCGGATCCGGCCACCGAGGAGCAGGACGTTGAGGTTGCTACGGGTGCCGAGCGTCGTCGCGAGCACCGGCGAATTGACCACGACGGTGAGCTCGCGGTCACCCGGCAGCGCCTGGGCCAGCCGAGCCGTCGTGGTGCCCGCGTCGAGAATGATCGCGCCGTCCTCGGGCACCTCCGCGAGGGCCATCTTGGCGATGCGCTCCTTCTCGACCGTGAGCACCGCGTCGCGCGCGGCGAGAGCCGGCTCGAACCCGATCCGCTCCACCGGGATCGCTCCACCGTGGACTCTTCGGAGCACGCCGGCCCGCTCGAGCGTCGTGAGGTCGCGCCGGATCGTCTCAGCCGTCACCGTGAACCCCTCCGCGAGGGCGGTCACATCGACCCGTCCGTTCGCCCGGGCCAGCTGGAGGATCTCCCGCTGGCGCTCCTCGGCGTACATGTGGTTTCACCGCCGTTTCATTTTTGCTTGTAACATATTTACTTCCGTTTGTGTGAGATGTCAAGAGCAAGTATCGCCGGCGCCACATGCGTGGAGTTGCCCGAAGGTGGCGACTCAGACGGCGCCGAGATGGAGGACCCGGGTGGAATCGAGGCGAGATGGAGTTCGGCCGTGCCGGTCGGCTGGGACAGGCTCCGGCCGGTGAGCTCCTCCAGGCGCTGCAACCGATAGCGCACGGCCTCTCGGAGACCTCTCCCGTGGCCTCGTTAACCACCCGGATCGCAAGCGCAAGCCAGGCGTTAACGTGCCTATAAGCTCTGTTTGTCCTGAGCGCGTACGCGGTTGGCAACAATTCGCGGCTCGGTGGCGGTTCGCTGTCCGGGCTGGGCCGGTGGCCACGACGTCTCTGGTGAGAGGCACCCAGATATGCCAGCGGAGAGGAGCGAATCGTGAAGTACATGATCATGCTATACGCCTCGCAACAGGATTACGACCTCATGACCGGGAAGCCCACCGACAAACCGGCGTGGGCCCCGGAGGACGTCGCGGCGATGCACGCGTACATGGCGTCGTGGAACCAGGAGCTGGTCGACTCCGGGGAGTTCGTCGATGCCCGTGGCCTGGCCGCACCGGTTCACACCAGGAGAATCCATGGGCTGCAGAATGGGGTTCCGGTCGTGACCGACGGGCCGTACCCCGAAACCCAGGAGGTGCTCGCCGGCTACACGATCGTCGAGTGTGAGAGTTTCGACCGGGCGACCGAGATCGCCGCGCGGATAACGAAGAGCCCGAGCCCAGGGGATGTGAGCGAGGCCTTCGTGGACGTCCGGCCGATCCTCGAGGGTATCGACGATCTGGAGGTGTAACCACGCCGTGACCGCTAACACCGTCGAGGGCCTGCTGCGCCGGCTGGCGCCGCAGGTCCTCGGCGCGGTGGTACGCCGGTACGGGCATTTCGACACCGCCGAGGACGCGGCGCAGGAGGCGCTGCTCGCGGCCGCCATGCAGTGGCCGAAGGATGGTGTCCCGGACAATCCACGAGGTTGGCTGATCACGGTCGCCTCGCGCAGGCTGACTGACCTGCTGCGCACCGAGCAGGCTCGTCAACGCCGTGAAGACACCGTCGCCCGGTGGACACTGCCGGAGCAATGGCTGGCGCCAGGCGCCGACAGGCCGGCATCGGCGTCTGACGACACTCTCATCCTGCTGTTCATGTGTTGTCACCCCTCGCTGTCGCCGGCATCGCAGATTGCGCTTACCTTGCGGGCGGTCGGCGGCTTGACCACCGCGGAGGTCGCCCGTGCATTTCTCGTACCCGAGGCGACCATGACCCGGCGCATCAGCCGGGCCAAGCAGCGCATCAAGGACAGCGGTATTCCATTCGGCATGCCCCCGGGCTCGGAGCGCACGGAACGGCTGGGCGCGGTGCTTCACGTGCTCTACCTGATCTTCAACGAGGGCTACGTCAGCACGTCAGGGCCGAGCCTGCAGCGCGCTGAGCTGTCGGCCGAGGCGATCCGGCTGGCCCGCATGGTCCACCGCCTGCTGCCCGATGATGGCGAGGTGGCGGGGCTGCTTGCGCTCATGCTTCTCACCGACGCGCGCCGGCCGGCGCGAACCGGGCCGGATGGCGGGTTGATCCCGATGGCCGAGCAGGATCGAAGCAGATGGAACGCCGACTACATCGCCGAGGGGGTTGCACTCATCACCGAGGCCCTTCCCCGCGGGGCAACCGGTCCATACCAACTCCAAGCCGCGATCGCAGCGATCCACGACGAAGCGCCACACGCCGAGGCGACCGACTGGCCACAGATCATGGCGCTGTATGAGCTGCTGATGCAGATCTCCGACAACCCCGTGGTGTCGCTCAACCACGCCGTCGCGGTGGCCATGGTCCGAGGCCCGCGCGCTGGGCTTGACCTGCTCGGAAAGCTTGGTGCCGACGAGCGGATCGCCGGGGACCATCGGCTCGACGCGGTCCGCGCGCACCTGCTGGAGATGGCCGGTGACCGCGTGGCGGCCCGCGATTACTACCAAGCGGCGGCACTCCGAACGACGAGCTACCCGCAACAGCGCTACCTTCACGCCCGAGCCGCCCGCCTCACCGACGACCAGTGAGTCCTTCGCCGGCTACGAAACCTCCCCGGTGGTGACTAGTCGGCCAAGATCAGCTTTGTGCCGATGGGGTCAGCGCCTTTGTTACGGTGGTCTCGTGGAGGCGAGCAGGACCTGGCCGGGCGTAGACCCGGCTTGTGTGCCTGTGTGGTCGTGAGCGGCTACTGGTTGCAACTCGCCCTCGTCGGTGCGCTCATCGTCGTCAACGCGGTGTTCTCCGGCAGTGAGATCGCCCTGATCTCCTTACGGGAGGGGCAACTTCGCCGGCTGGAACGGCTCAGTGGCACCGGCCAATTAGTAGGCAAGCTCGCCCGGGACCCGAACCGGTTCCTGGCCACCATCCAACTCGGCATCACGCTGGCCGGGTTCCTCGCCTCCGCCACCGCCGCGGTGGCCCTCGCCGAACCTCTGACCCCGGTGTTCGCCTTCCTGGGCAACGCGGCTCGACCGGTCGCCATCGTCGCGGTGACCCTCGTGCTGACGTTTCTGACGCTGGTGTTCGGCGAGGTGGCACCCAAACGGGTGGCGTTGCAGCACGCCGAGCGCTGGGCGCTGCTGGTCGCCCGACCTCTGAGCTTTCTGGCCACCGCGTCAAAACCGGTCATCTGGCTGCTGTCCCGAGCCACCGACGTTGCCGTGAGGCTCATGGGCGGCGACCCCACCCGACACAGACAAGAGATCACCCCGGGGGAGATCCGCGACCTGGTCACCACGCACGGCGGGTTCACACCGGAACAGCGCATGATCATCTCGGGCGCGGTGGAGATCACCGAACGGATCCTCCGCGAGGTACTGGTCCCCCGCCGGGCGGTATTCACCCTCGATGCCGACCTCCCGGTAGAGGTCGCGCGTGACCAGATGGCCACCTCAGGCCACTCGCGGGCGCCGGTGGTGCACAACGGAAACCTCGATGACACCATCGGCGTGGTCCACATCCGCGATCTGCTGCTCGCAGCCGGACAAACCGTGGCTGACGTGGCCGGCCCCGCCCTCCTTATGCCGGACTCGCTGCGCGTGGCGGACGCGCTGCGCCGATTCAGAGCCGAACGACAGCAGCTCGCCCTCGTCGTCGACGAGCATGGCTCTGTCGATGGGATCGTGACTCTGGAAGACGTGATCGAAGAGATCGTCGGGGAGATCTACGACGAACACGACCGCGACGTACTAGCCGTTCATCGGGACGAGGACGGGAGCATGGTCGTGTCCGGCACCTTCCCGGTGCACGACCTGACCGACCTCGGTATTGACCTCAACGACCGGCCCGACGGGGACTACACCACCGTCGCGGGTTTGATCATCGCCGCACTCGGCCACCTGCCTACCCAACCCGGCGAGACGGTCGCGCTGGACGGATGGACTGCTCAGGTCGCCAGTGTCGACCGGCGTGCGGTAACTAGTGTGCGACTGCGCCCAGTCAATCTCAGCCGGTGAGGTGAGCAGGAAGAAAACCGCGCGCCTCCGTCTCCTCCTCCGCCCGGATCACGTGCATGACCGCGTTGATGAGGGCGAGGTGGGCGAAGGCCTGCGGGAAGTTACCGAGGTGGCGTCCGCTCCGCGGGTCGATCTCCTCGGCGTAGAGCTCGAGCGGACTCGCGTACGACAACAGCTTCTCGCACAGCTGGTGTGCTCGCTGCAACTCGCCGATCTCCACGAGAGAGGACACCAGCCAGAACGAGCAGATCGTGAACGTGCCCTCCTCGCCGGTTAACCCATCGTCGGTCTCGTCGACGCGATAGCGCAACACCAGCCCGTCTTCGGTCAGCTCGTCGGCGATCGCGAGGACGGTCGCGCGCACTCGCGGATCGTCGGCCGGCAGAAACCGCAGCAGCGGAACGAGCAGCAACGAGGCGTCCAGCGCGCTGCTGCCAAATCGCTGCACGAAAACGCCCCGCTCGTCGACCCCGTTCTCGCAGATGTCGGCGTGGATCTCATCGGCGACGAGTTGCCACTGCTCTGCGTACTCGGTCTCGTCGTACAACCGGGCGAGCCGTGCCCCTCGGTCCAACGCGACCCAGCACATCAGCTTCGAGGAGACGAAGTGCTGTGGCTCGCCGCGAACCTCCCAGACGCCCCGGTCCGGCTCCCGCCAGTTTTTGATCGCCTGCTCGACCTGGCGCTTAAGGATCGGCCACAGGGTTTCGGGAAGCTGTTCGCGGGATCGGGTGTGCAGGTACACCGAGTCGAGGACGGCGCCCCACACGTCGTGTTGTTGCTGCTGGTACGCCGCGTTGCCGACCCGCACCGGCCGAGCGCCGTCGTAGCCGTGGAGGTCGTCGAGGATCCTCTCCTCCAGGTCGTACTCCCCGCCGACGCCGTACATGATCTGCAGATTCCGGTCGCCTCGGCAAGCGTCGGCGATGAAGTAGAAGAAGTCGTTGGCTTCTCGGTCGAGCCCGAGTGTGTAGAGACCCCAGAGTGCAAATGTCGAGTCGCGGATCCAGGCGTAACGGTAGTCCCAGTTGCGCTCGCCGCCCGGCGTCTCCGGCAGCGAGGTGGTCGCAGCGGCGAGGAGAGCACCAGTCGGGGCGTAGGTCAGGCCCTTGAGCGCGAGCGCGCTGCGCTGGAGGTACTTGCGCCAGGGGTGGTCGGGGAAGACTCCCTGGGTGATCCATTGCCGCCAGTACTCCGAAGTACGCCACATCCGCTCCTCAGCATCGTCCCATTCTCGCGGCGGCGGCAGCTGCGCCCAGGACAGGGCGACGAACGCGTGGCCGCCCTCCTTCAGGCGGGTGCGGGCCTGTGCCGTGCGCCCCTCGAGGCCAATTCGCAGGTTCGTCGCCAGACGCAGGGTCGCGTTGTCGACATCGTCGTGTGCGATCGCCTCGGCGTATGTGTCGCCTTCGTACGTCCAGACGGCATCGCGCGCGCCATAGCCGAAGACCGGATCGCACGACATCGACAGGTCGACCGAGCCGCTCACACACTTGACGGTTCGGAGCAGGCAATGCTCGGCGTCATAGTCGGTCGGCGAACGCCGGTGCGTCTTCGAACGCTCCGCGACGTTGTGCCATGGCCCCATGCACAGCGCGTCGCGAACGATCATCCAGCCACTGCGTGTCTGCCAGGTGGTCTCGACCATAAGGCTGCCCGGCAGATAACGGCGTGCCGCGGGAACGCGGACACCATAAGGGCCGAGGCGGAAACTGCCAGCTCCGCGGTCGAGCATGGCAGCGAATACGCTGGGCGAGTCCGGACGCGGTAGGCACATCCACTCCACGGCGCCGCTGGCCGCGACCAGACAGGTCGTCTCGCAATCGGACAGAAACGCGTAGTCGGCGATCGGTGGGTACGGACTGCGGCCGCGGCTTGTCATGTCGCCAGCATGCGCCGTCGGCCTAACGGGCGCCACGGGGCGTCGTTGCCGCGCGAAGCGATCAGTCTCGCGATCTTGGATGATTTTCGGTGCGCGGAGCCCAAGAATCATCCAAGATCGGTGATAGAGGGCGTCGACCTCGTCCACCTGCGCTACCGCGTCTGCTTGACCCTGACACTGTGTCATGCCGTAACACAGGAGGCGACATGTTCAGTATCGGAGACTTCGCCAGACACGGCCGCGTGTCAGTTCGCATGTTGCGGCATTACGACGCAATCGGGCTGCTACGGATACCGTTCAACGGGCTACAACCGCGAGCTCTACGTCGAGTGTCCCGACGACCGGGATGCCTGGGTCACAGAACTCCAGGAACCCGTCGCCACGAGCTAGGGGCAGGCAGACATGCGCGATACCCTGACGCTATCGGCGACCGACGCGGCAGAACTGCTGCGCCGCAAGGAAATCTCCTCGCGCGAGCTGACCGAGATGCTGCTCGCGCGGATCGATGCCGTCAACCCGGCTGTGAACGCGATCGTCGAGTTGCGGCGGGAGGCGGCAATACTGGCAGCGGCCGCAGCCGACGAAGCGATCGTCCACGGCGACCAGCTGGGTCCGCTGCACGGCGTACCCATGACCATCAAGGACGGCTTCAACGTCGCCGATCTGCACACCACCTGGGGCAACCCCGCCTTCAAGGACTACGTGGCGGACCGCGATGCCACGGTGGCGGAGCGGCTGAAGCGGGCCGGCGCGATCATCGTCGGGAAGACCAACGTCGCATTCATGCTCTCCGACTTCGGCCAGACCGCCAACGACCTGTACGGCGTGACCAACAATCCCTGGGACACAACGCGCACGCCGGGTGGCTCCAGCGGCGGAGCGGCCGCGGCGCTATCGGCCGGGATGACATTCCTCGAGTACGGATCGGACCTCGTCGGCTCGATCCGCATCCCGGCGAGCTTCTGCGGCGTGTACGGACTGAAGCCCAGCGTCGAGATCGTTCCGCTGACCGGTTTCCAGCCGCCAGGTCCGCCACCGCCACCCAGCGACATGATGTACATGTCCGCGGTCGGTCCGCTGGGCCGCAACGCCTGCGACCTCAGGACGGCGTTGAATGTCACCGCCGGGCCAGAAAACCAAGCGGCAAGGGCTTACCGCTGGAGACCCTCGCCACCACGACACACCCGACTGGAGGACTTTCGCGTCGGCGTCGTGCTCGACAACGAGCTTTCTCCTGTGTCCAGCGAGGTCGTCACGGTGCTGTCCGGCGCGGTGGACGCGCTCGCCCGTAAGGGCGCGACCGTTGTCGACGGCTGGCCCGATGGCGTCGACCCTGTGCGGCTCTACGAGTCGTTCGGATTCCACGTGCAGCTGTTCTTCGCCTTCCAGCAACCCGGGGAGAACTCGACGGAGATCGCGACGCTCATCGCCCACGAAAACAACCGCATGGCGGCTCGCGCCGCCTGGAACCGGTACTTTGCCGACCTCGATGTCTTCGTATGCCCGGTGAACTTCACACAGGCATTCCCTCACGACGACAGACCCTTCGACAAACGCACGATCACAACGCCCGAAGGTCGGCGGCCCTACCACAATCAGGCCTTCTGGGTGTCGCACGCGTCGCTGCCGGGCTTGCCAGCGGTTGCGGCACCGATCGGGCGTACGCAAGGCGGGCTCCCCGTCGGCGCGCAGATTATCGGCCCGCTCTACGAGGACGACACAGCGATCACCTTTGCAGAGCTGCTCGGCGACGTGATCGGAGGATACGAGCCTCCGCCGGTCGGGTGATGGCCTAACGAAGGGCGGCTTGCCGGGCCAGCGGAGGAAGTCGGGTGCCCGGCCCGGCAATCGACAGGTGGCGGATTGCTACCTGCCCGCCGCGACGTTAGCGTCGAGCGATGAGTGACCCGCAGCAGGCAACCAAGATCACGCTAGATGAGTCAGAGATTCCGCGGCGCTGGTACAACATTCTCGCCGACCTACCGTCGCCGCCACCACCCGTGCTGCACCCCGGCACCTTGCAGCCGGTGGGCCCAGATGACCTAGCGCCGCTCTTCCCGATGGCGCTAATCCTGCAGGAGGTTTCCGGGGAGCGTTATGTCGATATCCCGGAGGAGGTTCTCGACGTCTACCGGCTGTGGCGCCCGTCGCCGCTCTATCGGGCGCACCGGTTGGAGAAGGCGCTTGGCACGCCGGCGAAGATCTTCTACAAGTACGAGGGGGTGTCGCCTGCGGGGTCACACAAGCCGAACACCGCGGTGGCGCAGGCCTTCTACAACGCGCAGGCGGGGATCCGACGGCTCACCACGGAGACCGGGGCCGGCCAGTGGGGCACGGCACTCGCCTTCGCGTGCGCACAGTTCGGCCTCGACTGCGAGATCTGGATGGTACGCGCCTCATACGACCAGAAGCCGTATCGCAAGATCATGATGGAGACGTTCGGGGGCGTCGTCCACCCGTCGCCGTCGGACCTGACCGTCGCCGGGCGGGCCATCCTCGCCGAGCATCCGGACTCGACCGGCAGCCTCGGCATCGCGATCTCCGAGGCGGTCGAGGTGGCGGCGCAGGATCCGCAGACCAACTACGCGCTCGGCAGCGTTCTCAACCACGTACTGCTCCACCAGACCGTCATCGGCCAGGAGGCCGTCGCTCAGTTCGCCCAGATCGGCATCACGCCGGACCTCATCGTCGGGTGCACCGGCGGTGGCTCGAACTTCGCCGGGCTTATGTTCCCGTTCCTGCGCGACAAGCTCGCGGGACGCATCAACCCGACCATCCGCGCGGTTGAGCCAGCGAGCTGTCCGTCCCTGACCAGGGGCGTGTACGCGTACGACTTCGGCGACACCGCCGGCATGACTCCGCTGATGAAGATGCACACGCTCGGCCACGAGTTCATCCCGGATCCGATCCATGCGGGTGGGCTGCGCTACCACGGCATGTCTCCCCTGATCTCGCACATCTACGAGCTCGGGCTGATGGAAGCGGTGTCGAAGACGCAGCGTGAGTGCTTCGAAGCCGGCGTCCAGTTTGCGCGCACCGAGGGGATCGTCCCAGCGCCGGAACCGACGCATGCGCTGGCGGCGTGCATCGAGGAGGCCTTGCGGTGCAAGGAGAGCGGAGAGTCCAAGGTGATTCTCACCGCGCTCTGCGGGCACGGCCATCTCGACCTCGCCGCCTACGGCGCCTACCTAGCCGGCACCCTCACCGACCACGAACTGTCCACGGAGGAGATCCAAGAATACGTATCCTCTCTGCCGAACGTCCCCGCCCCAGCCTAGGCAATCACCGAATCGAGCCGGCAGGAGGACGCGTGGCTACCGATAGTACGGCTATGTTCCGAGCGGCTCGCGACCTCCTGCTGGCGCACCGGGACGACTATGCCACCACGAATGAGCTCTTCCAGTGGCCGGCGCTGACCGAGTTCAACTGGGCGCTGGACTGGTTCGACGTGATTGCCGAGGGCAACGATGACCTCGCGCTGTGGATCGTCGAGGAGGACGGGTCCGAGCGGCGCTGGTCCTTTGCGGAGATGTCCCGTCGCTCCAACCAGGTCGCGAACTGGCTGCGTGACCAGGGCGTACGCAGGGGCGATCGGCTGGTCCTGATGCTCGGCAACCAGGTGGAGCTGTGGGAGACGATTCTTGCCGCGATGAAACTCGGCGCGGTGCTAATTCCGGCGACTCCGCTGCTCGGACCAGCCGATCTGCGCGACCGGATCGCCCGAGGCAACGCCCGGCACGTGATCGTCGGTTCGGGCGACACGGCCAAGTTCCACGACGTCCCCGGAAACTACACTCGCATCGCCGTGGGACCACCGGCGGCAGGCTGGCTGGACTTCGCGGACGCCTACGCCGCAGACGCCGCATTTGCCCCGGACCGAACGACCCGTGCCGAGGACCCACTGCTCCTCTACTTCACCTCGGGCACCACAGCTCACCCGAAGCTCGTCGAGCACACGCATGCGTCGTACCCGGTTGGTCATCTGTCCACAATGTACTGGATCGGCCTGCGGCCCGGAGACATACACCTCAACATCTCCTCGCCCGGCTGGGCGAAGCACGCGTGGAGCAACGTGTTCGCTCCGTGGAACGCACAGGCGTGCGTGTTCATCCACAACTACACCAGGTTCGACCCGGAACGGTTGCTGCGCGAGATGGACCGCTGCGCCGTGACCAGCTTCTGCGCGCCACCGACGGTGTGGCGGATGCTGATCCACGCCGACTTGGCACTGCTGCGGACCCCGCCGCGCGACGTCGTCGGCGCGGGAGAACCCCTCAACCCGGAGGTGATCGAGCAGGTCCGCCGAGCCTGGGGGGTGACAATCCGGGACGGGTTCGGACAGACCGAGACCACGGTGCAGGTGGCGAATACGCCGGGCCAGGCGGTCAAGCCGGGTTCGATGGGCCGCCCAACGCCCGGCTACCGGGTGGTGCTGGTCGACCCCGCCACCGGCGCTCTCGCCGACGACGGCGAAATCTGCCTGGATCTGGCACACCGCCCGCTCGGACTGATGGTCGGCTACCACGGCGATCCCGAACGCACCGCCGAGGCGATGGCCGGCGGTTACTACCACACCGGCGACCTCGGCTCCCGCGATGCCGACGGCTACATCACGTACGTCGGACGGACTGACGACGTGTTCAAGGCGTCGGACTACCGGATTTCGCCGTTCGAGCTGGAGAGTGTCCTCATTGAGCACGAGGCCGTCGCCGAGGCTGCCGTCGTGCCGTCGCCGGACCCGCTGCGCCTGGCCGTGCCAAAGGCGTTCATCGTGCTTGCCCCCGGCTGGTCGCCGACGGCGGCCACCGCGGAGGCGATCTTTGCGCACTGCCGGGCGCGTCTGGCGCCGTTCCAGCGGGTGCGGCGGCTGGAGTTCGCCGACCTACCCAAGACGATCTCCGGCAAGATCCGCAGGGTCGAGCTGCGCGACAACGAACGCGCGGCGCACGCCGACCCGCGCATACGGCCGCCGGGCGAGTTCCGCGATTCGGAGAACAGGCCGTGACGACGCCTGAACGATCGGCGGCGGTCAGTCCTGGTTGTGGCTATTTGTACTTGTTCGCGGCTCGACACAGACGGTGATCAATTGAACCGTCCCGCCCACGGAGGCGTGCCCAGAGATGGACACATCGCAACGTTTCCGTGGAAGGAGACAGCAGATGATGATGACGCGTACAAGGCTGCTTGCGGCCGCGGTGGCGATCGGCGCCGTGGTTGCGGCCACCACCGTTGGTAGTACGACGGCGGCCGGCGCGGACCAAGGCGACCAGAACAACATCCGCGAGCAGCTGTCCGGTTACGAAGAAGATCCGTTGGTGTTCTCGACGACCGGTACGGGTCAGCTCCGGGCACACATCGACGAGGGGGCGCAGGAGATCTCGTACGAACTCAGCTACTCGGATTTGGAGGGAGCCGTCCTGCAGGCGCACATTCACATCGGCCTAAGAGCGCAGACCGGCGGCATCAGCGTCTTCCTCTGCTCGAATCTCGGCAACGGACCGGCCGGCACGCAAGCCTGCCCGGCGGCTCCGGCCACGATCTCGGGCACGATCACGCCGACTGACGTCATCGGCCCGGTTGGGCAAGGTGTCGCGGCAGGCGAGTTCGCCGAGCTCATCGCTGCGATTCGCGCTGGCGCCACCTACGTGAACGTGCACAGCAACCTGCGCCCCGGTGGTGAGATTCGCGCTCAACTCGACCACCAGCATTGAATCGGAAGCTCCTCGGCTGGGCCGGCGTGATGCTGCGGCCCAGCCGATGTCGGGCCCGGGCCTGCTTCGGTACACCTCGTCCCATTCCTCCTGGCGGCCGAGTATGGTCCGCAGCAACCGAGCCACACGAGGCGGTCGGTTTCGGTCCTCACAGGACAATGCCCTCGGGTGGCTTCGCCTCCGGGTGGGCTTGCTCGAATGTGTGCAGCCCCTGAACCGTACGGATCCACTCATAGAACAATCCCTTGACACGCAACACCGGAACTCCGACCTCGTGCATCCGCCGTAGACCAGGCTCGTGCTCACCGCCGGGCGACGCTGTGGCGTCCTCAACGACTGCGACCCGATAGCCGCGGTCCAGTAGTCCGAGCGCTGAGTGCGTGACGCAAACGTCTGTCTCCATCCCGACGAGAATGATCGTCTGCCGTCTGGTCCCCTCCACATCGGCGAGGATGTCCGGGTTGTCGGCTAGTCCGAAGACGGGCTTGGTGTGAACGACCGTGCCGGGTGGGAGGACGTCGGTGATGCTGTCGGCGGTTCGCCCGTTGACATGTGGTTCCTCTTCGGTCACGACAACGGGGATCCCAAGGTGGCCAGCGACCAGCACGAGCCACCGGATTCGATCAACAAGCGCGGCGGCGGCCTCCGCACCGATACGGTCCAGGAACGACTGCTGAACGTCGATGACGGCCAACACGCTGTCCCTGGAGTCGAGAAGGCGTTGTCGAGAGTGCCCGCTCATCTGTCCGGTCACGGGAACTCCTGGTGGACCCCGGTTCGTCCATCACGACGAACCACTGCGTACGTTTCAACACGCCGGCAACGGCTCAGCCGCACCGGTTCTGGCGGGTCTTTCCCGCCTGTGACTGTATGCCTTCGTGGACGCGAGTCATGATGGACGTGGGTGCTGTGCGCTATGACGCGAATCCGCGATGCTCAGGCGGCCTAGCTTGCGGCACCCAGCCGGCGTTTGAGTGCGGCGAGCGCGACCACGGTCGACTTGCGCATTTCCCTCGCAACAACGGGTGCGAGTATGCCCCTCAAGCCTTTGCCGGTGACGGTTGCGGTCATGGTCAATCTCGTGCCCGCGCCGTGCTCGGCGAAGTCGAAGTCCATCGTGGTGTGCACTCCGAACACGTCGCCGGCCACCGTGTGCCGTCGCGGCGGTTCATGCGCGGTGACCTGGAAGGTGAGATCGAAGTCCCGGTTGCCGCGCCGCCGATGCTGACGCAGCCGTGTCCCCACCCCAACCGAGCCACCGCCGACCACCTCGGCGCGCTGGACATGCTCATTCCACTCCGCGACCTTGTCCTGGTCGGTGACGTAATTGAACGTCTCGTTGGTCGACGCTGCGATGTCCGCATGTTCCGCAAACCGTGCCACCGAATCTCCCATCGGCCAGCTCTGCGGCGCCGCACCCAGGCGACGCGCTGTACCGGAGCCTAACCCGATCCGCCGTAACTCCTGCGATGCCCCACCAACATCTCGACTTGGCCGATCGGGAGCCTGGCCGTCGAGGGTGCCGCACCGTCGAACCGCCTGCGGGCTACACGGCTGAGCGGCCTCGCCGTGTCGCCCTGAGCGGCGGCCGTTGCCCGAACCGGCTACGTGCGCCAGACTCCCCGTAGCGGGGAGGTGGCATGGCGACTCGTGGGCGCGGGACCGGGCCCGAGTTCATGGCGGAATCCGAAGTGTCGGACGCCGCACTCTCGATGATCGAACTGGGCGAGGTCGCGGCACCCGAGGCCATCGACTCACGAAATCTGCCGGATCGCCTGCGCCGCGGGCTGCTCGCGCTGATCGTCGTGTTGTCCGGTCTGCTCGGCACTGCCGGGTCGGCGCCGCGGGTGCCGGGTCTCGGCGAACCGCTCTGGACCGGGGCGGCGAGCTGGGAGGAGGTTACCCTCGGGTCGCAGATCCTCTTCATCCGCGAGTCCGACGGGACGGGCATCGTCGGTCGAGATGCGCGGACGGGCGAGCTGCGATGGCGACTCGGCATCGAGGCGCGGGGACGGGTGTTCATCGAGGACTTGGGCGTTGGCATCGTGGCCGTGTACAGCCAGCGAGAACCGATAACGGTGGCCCAGGAGCTGACGCTCACGATCGTCGCCGACGCGACCGGCGCAGTGCTGGCGACACCGACCGGATTTACAATCGGCTGGATCCACTCTGGACAGAAGCTTCTCGTCTTTAGCCAACGCGAGGCGGGCACCGACGACTGCCCGGTTGGTGAGGAGCTCTGCACGGACGCATTCGCCGTCGACGTGGGCTTGGAGGGCGCCGAGACGTGGCGGATGAGGCTTCCTAATGGTGCCCAGGTCCTCGCGTCCTCTGTGGATGGGGACATCGCCAGCTTTGCGACGGTAAGCCGCGAGGGCGAGGTTCGGCAGTACGCCGCGGACACGGGCGCCGTGACGGGCACAATGGACCTGTCCGGGGCAGACCCTGTGGTGCAGGGCCTCGTCCTCGACGACGCGTTCGTGGTGGTGCGCCGAGGCGAGCATCACGTGGAGATGACCGCCTATCGAAAGGCAACGCCGATCCGCCTCTGGACCGTGACGGTACCCGCGCGCCTACGACCGACGGATGACACCGGTTCCTCGTGGGCCAACGACTGCGGCCAGCTCCTCTGCCTCGCCGCCGACGGAACGGTCCTCCTGGTCGACCGGTCGACGGGCCAAATCAGGGCCGAGCTGGGGGATGACGTGTTCCCCGCGATGATCAACGGCGTGCTGCTGGCCACCGAGACGCCAGGAACGACCGGTCCGTGGGGGGTTCGACTGCTGGATCAGGCAGATGGACGTACGGTCGCGAGCTACCCCAGGTCTGCCATCATGCCTTGGTTCGACGCGGACGGCCGCGCTCTGCTCACACAGCAGGGCAAGGATCGAACGGCCTTCATTGTCCACGGCGGCGCACGGGTGCTCGGCAGCGTCACCGGCACCGATCTCCACTGTCAAGCCCGCGGAACCCTGCTCGCCTGCGTCGACCTCACCGGCCTCCTGCGGGTATGGCACCTGTCGGCCTGACGACGGCTTGGCTACGGTCCCGCACCTCCAGGCCACGGGAGCTATCGCTCGTACGGGTAGCGAAGGCCTGGAATTGTGTCGGGCGGGGGCCAGGCCTGGGTCACGCGTTGCGCCTTGGCGATGAACGGTAGGGACTCCGGGCTCGGACCGCATCGGGCGCTTGCGCCGGTCTGACAGTGGATCACAGCACTCGACCTCCACCCGCCTTACGTCATGCGCGTGGTCCCGGCCGCGTGTCAGCTATCTCCGTGCGGCGGGTCTCTATGGTGAGGGACCTGGGTCGTCGTCGTGAGGTTGCCACCGCCCGATCTCCGCTCGTTGCTCCCGGCTGGCGTGGTGGAGTGCATCACGGCAGCCGAGGCCGCCACCCGGCGTCGAGCCACCGCGTACGCGGTGCTGACCAATCAGCACGACGCGCTGAGCAAGGCCCGTCAGGCTGACATCGCCGCCCGCGTGGAGGCCGCCAGCTCGGGCGCCAAAGATCCCGGCGGCACCACCGAGAAGCGGGTACGGGCCGAGGTCGAACAGGCACCGGCGGACTTACCTGTCCTTGATCCAATTGGAAAAGCGGGCATTGGCCGACGCGGTTGCCGCGGTCGCTGCTGTGGTGCCGACGTTACTGCCTGACCTGACCTTGAAGATCATGGACCAGACCAAGGCGCCCAGCGCAGCTTGGACACGGCTGAGGGCGCTGCGGGCCGACGAGAAAGCCTCCGCCAGCTCCTCCAACGGTGCGAGAACGTGGGTCGCGATGAGAGTCCACAGAAATGGTGGGAGCCGTACGACTACGTTCGGGTGGTCCAGCACACCCGGATGGCGTTCGCCGGGGTCAACGGTCCGGAGCGGCCCTAGCTGCCAGAGTCGGCCAACGGAAGCAACAGGGAGCGCAAACGGACCGCTGAGAAGCCGTGGACGGCTCAGGGTCGTCCGGCGTGGACGAGGACATCGACAACGGCGTCAGCGTCGGATAGCCATTGGCGAACCCGAATGTCCGCGACGAGGGAGAGTTTGGCGCTCTTTAACACCAAGATCACCGAGATTCGTGTCAATTTCGGGTGCGCGAGAATCGGCCGAGTGTCGCGGAGGAGCGGAGGTGATGATTGTCGATGCCCCCCCCTCTGCTGATGATCGTCGATCGAATCTACTGACCGGAGCCCGACCGTGCCCACCCGGTCGTGTACTGCTGGGGAGCAGTAGTCTGTGTTTGTGACCGAGCCAGAGAGCGGCCCGAGCTCACGAGTCTCCGGAGCGAGTTGGGTTCGCGATGGGGCAGTGACCCTGATGGCGCTCGGCGGCTGGACGAGACGATGGCGTTGGTGGCCGGGTGGTGGGCCGAGCTGCGCACCGAGAAGTACCGTGAGGCGTCCGTTTGGCTCGGTCGACACCGGCTACTGAGTCAGCAGCTTCGCGATCAGCTGAGCGTTGGCTTCGCGCAGGGGGGTGATCGAGCCGACGAGCAGGCCGAGTTGAACCGCGTCGAGGCCGAGCTCGACCTGGTCAAGGACGAGCTGGAGCGGGTGTATGACGAGATGGACCGGCTCATCGGCTGGAGGGACGATAGCGATAACGACGCGACGTAACCGCCTGCGCGACCTATTTCGATCTGTGCCCAAACGTGGCGGCCATTACCCACGGGGCGAGCTTCGAGTGAGGCGCCGACATGGTTCAAGACCTTGATGAGACAGGTCCGATCGACTTCTGCGTGATCGAATTCCCAAACCGCCGGATGACCGGCGAGGGGTTGCCATTGCTGGTCGAATTGGTTGATCGAGGCATCATACGGATACTCGATATGGCACTTGTCGAGAAGGATCCCGACGGGACATTGGTCACGTTGAGCGTGGATGATCTGGACCGGGCGGGCTCGGTGGACCCAGCCGCCCTACAGGGTGCCTCCGCCGGGTTTCTCAACGAGAACGACATCAACCTAGCCTTATCCATGATCGAGCCCGGCAGCTCCGGTGGGATCCTCGTGTACGAGAACCTGTGGGCGGCACCGGCGACCGCGGCGCTTCGCCGTGGTGGCGCCCGACTCGTCGCCGGCGGCGGCCGGATCGGAGTCCAGGCAGTGCGCGCCGCGCTGGACGTCATTGAATCCCGTGGCTGAACGGCAATCCAGCAACACCGACGTTCTCAAGCTGCCCGAGACGGACCGCCAGCCAGACAGCATCACGAAGTCAAGGTCAAACGCATCGGGTTGGGCAAGGGCAACGCTTGTGCCCGCTCCGCGAAGATGGGCAGGAAGCGGTTGTATGTGGCCCCGCCGTGTCACGGGGGCGTGTGAAGATCAACAACCTTCCTTCCCCACCCCTCCCAGTGAAATCGGCAAGGCTCAACGAGCTTCGGTCGGGGCAAGGGCCCGCGGCAGCAACGCTGCGGCCCCCAGTCCGATGATGGCGACAACCGCTAGCGCGATGGTCGCGAGCCCGTAGGATCGCTCAGGCGTGGAGGTGATGCCCGCGACGATGATGGTGCCGGCGATGGCGGCGCCGAGGGATGAGCCGAGGTTGGACACGCTTCGCGATAGGCCCGAGATCTCGCCCTGAAGGTCCTCGCCGAAGCTTGACTGCACGATGTTGACCGACGGCGTGAGCATGAGACCGAGCCCTGCTCCGATGAGGAAGAGTCCGGGTGCGAAGGCCCAGGCGCTGGGGGAGCCGATGACCATCGCAAGCAGAGCGGTGATACCGGCAATGGTGATGAGGAATCCGGCCATGACGAGTGTCCGTTGGGATCTCCGCTTCGCGAGGCGCTCGGCGGCAAGGGAGGTTATCAGGAGTCCGGCGGTGGTGGCCGTGAAGATCACTCCGGTCTGGATGGCGTCATAGCCGCGGACGACCTGGAGGTAGGCCGATACCACAAAGGACACTCCCATGAGCACCAGCCACTGGGCATTCTGGGTGACGAGGCCGAGGTTGGACGTGCGACTGTGAAACACCTCTGTCGACAGCAGAGGCTCCTTACCCGCTCGCTCCTTGGCCCGCACAGAACGGAAGAACGCGGCGAGGACGAGCACACCGGCCAGGATCAAGACGACCGTGAGCCAGACGTTGTTGTCGGCGGCCAGGATGCCGGTGACGACGAGGATGAGGCCGATCGCCGAGAGCACTGCGCCACCGGTGTCGAAGGGTCGAGCAGGATCTGGCGGCAGCGGGTCTCGAATGTGCCGGCTCAGCCAGATGATCACCACGATGATCAGCGCCTGGAAGATGAAGGCTGCTCGCCAGCTGATCGCTGAGGTGATGAGGCCACCGAGCAGGGGCCCGGCCGCGGCGCCGACACCTCCCATCGCACTGATCACGCCGAAGGCGCGCGCCCGCGCGGTGACTCCCGTGAATAGAAGCGTGGTGAGGATGTAGACCGGCGGGATCAGCAGTGCCGTGCCCACGCCCTCGAGGATCGAGTTGCCGAGGATGAGTACACCCAGTCCGGGAGACGCCGCGCTGAGGAGGGCGCCGACTCCGTACAGAATGAGGCCGGCGATGAAGCAACGCCTCCGGCCATACCGGTCGGTCAGTTTGCCTGCGGGGATCATCAATGCCGCCATGACCAGAAGGAAGATCGTGATCGCAATCTGTACGCCGTGAACGGTGGTGTCCAGGTCGCGGCTGATGTCGTTGATCATGACGTTCATGTTGGAGCCCGCGAAGCTGCAGATGAACTGGGCGAGCGCCAGCGGAAGCAGGACGCGTCGCAGTGCGCTCGCCGGTTGTCCCGTCATCCCCGTCTAGCCACGCTGTGCCGCGGTCCCGTACTCCAGGACCGGCTCGACCCGACCCGCACCGTGGTCGAGCTGGTAGTCGAGGTTCATCGCGGCACTGATGAGTGCGAGGTGGCTGAAGGCCTGCGGGAAGTTTCCGATCTGTTCTCCGGTCGGTGCGATCTCTTCGGAGTACAGCCCGAGGTGGTTGCTGTAGGTGAGCATCTTCTCGAAGGTGAGGCGGGCATCCTCCAGCCGGCCGGACCGGGCCAGCGCATCGACGTACCAGAACGTGCAGATCGTGAACGTGCCTTCCGAGCCCAGGAGCCCGTCCGGTGACGCGAGCGGGTCGTACCGGTACACCAGACTGTCGGAGACGAGTTCGGAGTCCATGGCGCGCAGCGTGGACTGCCACATGGGATCGGTGGGAGCGATGAACCCGACCAGAGGCATGTAGAGCAGCGAAGCGTCCAGGACGTCGGTCGCGTAGTGCTGAACGAAGGCTTCGCGCTTGGGATGAAATCCACGTTCCATGATCTGTTGGTAGACATTGTCACGTATGCCAGTCCACCGGGCGAGGTCGGCGGGGCGGCCCCGGCTCTGCGCGAGGCGGATGGCGCGGTCGAACGCGACCCACGACATGAGTCGGCCGTACACGAAGTCCTGGCGGCCGCCGCGGGTCTCCCAGATGCCGTCGTCCGGCTCGTCCCAGTGATCGCACAACCACCTCATCAGGGCGGAGATGTTGGACCATGCGTCGTGCGACATGCCCAGTCCGTGGCTGTCGGCCAGATAGACCGAATCGAGGGCTTCACCGTAGATGTCGAGCTGTAGCTGCCCGGCCGCGCCGTTGCCGATGCGGACCGGCCGGGACCCTCGGTATCCCTCGAAATGCTCGAGGGTGTACTCGTCCAGGTCGGGGGAGCCGTCGATGCGGTACATGATCTGGAGCGGAGTCGACTGCGCGGCGGCTTCGCCCACCCGGTCGTTGAGCCACTTCAGGAACGCCTGCGCTTCGTTCGTGTACCCCAGACCCAACAGCGCGTAGACGGAGAAGGAGGCGTCTCGGATCCAGGTGAACCGATAGTCCCAGTTCCGTTCGCCACCGATCTGTTCGGGGAGTCCTGCAGTCGGTGCGGCGACGAGCGCACCGGTGGGCGCGTACGTCATCAGCTTGAGGGTCATAGCCGAGCGTTCGACGATCTCCCGCCACCGACCCTGATAGTGGGAATGGCCAATCCATCGACGCCAGAAGTCCCGGGTCTGCTCGAATAGGTGGAGGATTTCATCCGGGGGGACCACCTTTGGCGATCCTTCGGCGGCCGTCTCCAGCACCATGCCACCGACGTCTCCCGAGCCAAGGGTCGCGAAGGCCACGAAGCCTTGTTCAGTGCGCTGCATATCCCCCTCCCGAACCAACCGCCGATCTCGCCGCGACGCGCTGATGTTCATCGACATAGTCGGGCTGCGGAAGGTGGCTCCGTCGCCGCTGACCTCGACATCGGCGCGGTCGCGGCCGTAGTTGAACCTCGGTTCACACTCGAGCCGGAACCGCAACTTACCTCGGACGACTCGGACCATCCGCACCAGCCGATGCCGGTGCGTGGCTTGACCGCCCGCGACCGGCATGAAGTCAACGACTTCGCCTACGCCGTCCGGACTCATAAAGCGGGTGATGAGGATCGGTGTCCCGGGCAGATAGAGCTGCTTGCTCACGTAGTCGACGCCGTCGGGGGTGATCCGGAAATGCCCACCCTTCTGGTGGTCGAGCAGCGCCGCGAAAATGCTGGGCGAGTCGAACCGCGGTGCGCAGAACCAGTCGATGGTGCCATCGGTGGCGATCAGCGCGGCGGTCTGCAGATCACCGATCAGACCATGGTCCGCGACCGCGGGATACGCGTTCATTCCATTCCTCCGGCACACCGTCGAGACTTTTCTATGCTGCTAAGCATTACCCGGATGCAACACACCCAGTTCCGGAATCCCGAATGTGGCAGCTCGACGAGTCAACTGAGCCGGATGAGGCCAACCGTTCGTAGTGATGCAGAAGTGGTCACAGCGACCGCGGTTGCGATTCCCGACAAGCAGGTGGTGCGGCGCCGGTATCAGCCACGAACGAACTCGCCTAAGTCATGTGTCATCCCCTTCTCTTCCCGGGTTGGCTGGGTCCGAGTTCGTAGGGTTCGCCGGTGGGGCGGTAAACGCGGACCTCGCCGGTGTTGTGGTCGAGTTCGATCCGCCAGGCTCCTTCGTGGACCCTGCTGTGGTGCCATCGGCACAGCAGTAGAAGTTCATCGACGTCTGTGCGGCCGCCAAGGTACCAGGCGATCATGTTGTGTGCGTCGGTCAGGCGGCGGGTACGTCGCGGCCGGGCCAGCGGCAGCCTCGGTCGCGGGCGTGCAGGGCCTTGCGGATCCAGTGCGGCACGATGCGGTGGGTGCGGCGGACCTCCAGCGGCAGCCCGGTGGCGGGGTCCAAAAATCGCGCGCCATACCTCGCAGTCACAGGCGATGCGCTGCGCGAACTCGGGCGGTATGTCGCCGACCCAGCCCAGCCAGGGTGGTTCCGGCAGCGGGGGAACCCCGGCGGCGGCCAGCGCGTCGGTGGCGGTGGCGCAGGCGGTGGCGGTGGCGCAGCATCCGCTGTCCGTCGAGTCGTCGGATTCGGTGTTCGGCGCCGCCGAAGGGCGCTGTGCAGGGCGGCGCCGGCCTCCGGGTCGAGCCGGCCGCGCAGGTAGGTCATGGCGCCCTGCCGGGACAGGCTGAGCTCCCGGCGAGCGAAGTCTTCGTCCGGGTCGGGTGCCTTGCCGTCCGGGTCGAGGTGGGCGGCGATCCGCTCGCACGCCTTGGCCACCTGGGCCGGGTTGGCCGCCGCGGCCAGGTCGGCCAGGATCTCATCGAAGTCCCTGACCGCACCTCGTCCCGGAGGGGTGGCCACGCGAGGACGCTCCCTTCACGTTTGCCACCGATAGCATCGAGAGCGCGATCGACCAGGCCAAGGCCCTCGCAGGCGACACGGTGGTCGGCGCCAACGGCGGCACCATCGCCCGGCAGTGCCTCAATGCGGGGCTGCTCGACGAGATCTACGTCGATCTCGTCCCGGTCCTGCTCGGCGCCGGTACTCCCTTCTTCGACCGGCTTAAGGAAGCTCCAGTGGAGCTTGATGGACCGATCTCGGTCGTCGAGGGCACCGACGTCACCCACCTGCGCTACCGCGTCCGCCACCCATGACGGCCGTTAGGAGACCGCAGCGGTGAGCCGCTGCGGTCTCCGTGATCTCGAGCCTCGGATCCCTGCGTTTGCGTTACGGGTCCGCTACATGGGCATCGGCGCCAGTTCGAAGATCTCGACGCTGAACCGGCCCTTCCCCTCGGACAGGAACGGGTGGCCCTTGAGCAGTGTCCGGGCGTCGTCAAGGCTGTCGGCCTCGACGATCGAGTAGCCATTCTGGTCGCTCGGCGCCGGACTCGATCCGTCGTCCGCGACCGCTGAGCGCGTTGCGAACGGCGCCCCGCCGTCTGCCAGGGCAGATCCGACCCGGCTCATCCACTCACCCCATAGCCGCGTCTGCTCCGCGGATTGCTCGGGCGTGAAGTCCTCCATCGGCGTGGCCGGACCTCGGTACAAGTATAGGTACTTGCTCATTGCGACTCCCTTCACGACACGATCCCCCGGGTGCGCCGAACGCGCTCCCTACCAAGAAGTCGAACGGCCGTCCCCGCAATCGACAGCAAGCGTGAAGGGTCCTGAAGGTTTGACGCGGAGCCTGTGCCGCCATCTGCCGAGCGCAGGAGCTCCCACTCCCGGTGATGCTGACCTGTCAATGATCACCGGGTTGTGCTGTACGCCGGCGAGCACTATTTTCCGGTGATCACCGGCCGCCTACCGTCGGCATCGAGTTACCGCACTACGCTGCGCCGGCCCGCTTCCTCGCGCCCAGGTAGTGCTGCCGCTGCTTCGGGTCGAGGTGCTCGATCGCGTAGCGCAGCATGACGCGAGGCGCGGTGGCGGCATGCTTATCCAGGAAGGTCAGCAGCCGCTTGCGATCCGTCTTGCCGGCTTCACGCAGCATCCCCCCGACCACCTTCTGGACCAAGTCGTGGTCGTCGTGGACCAGGATCTCGGCGAGATCGAAGGCGTCATCAAGGTCGCCTTTGCGTACGAAGTACAAGGTCGCGAACATGGCCAGACGGCGCTCCCACCAGTCCTTGGAGCGAGCGAGCGTATAGAGCACGTCGCGTGGCTTGTCGTTGAGGTAGCCGCCGACCACGTGGTGACCGCTGAGGTCGACCAGATCCCAGCCCCCGGCGGTGCGAACATTCCCATCACGGCCGCGGCCGCGCCCATCACGTACGATCACGCCACGCATCGGATCACCGACAACACGCCGAAGGCCCTCGGCAGCGAGCGGGCCGCGCATTGGCTGCGGCGCGACCTTGTCGCATGGAATCCGCCGAGAGATCCGGCTACGCTGAGTTACCGCCTCTACTGGGCGCCGGACGGCGGGATGACGGTGCAGGATGACGTCGTCGTCGGCGGGGCGTGGTTCCCGATGCAGTGGCGCGCCTCGGGCCTGCCGGCCGACGTACGCCTGGACCACCCGCACCTGTCGTCGTACGCCGCGCTCGCGCTGCCGGCCGCCGCCCAGCGCGAGGCCCGCGAACTGCTCACCGGGCAGGTCGCGGTCGCCGCGTTCGACGCAGCCGGGGCGCTCGTCGACGCCACGGGCGTCCAGATACCCGGCGTCCTCGACGACCTCTATGGCAGCGCGGCCAACCGAACGCTCGGAGTCAGCTGGCAGCGCGGCAAGCCGCGCATCGCGGTGTGGGCGCCTACGGCCAAGGACGTACGGCTGCTGGTGCAGCCGGCCGGCACGAGCCAGGAGCAGCGGCTGGACATGGCCCGTGACCGGGACGGCGTCTGGCACGTCGACGGCGGCCGACACTGGCGGGGCGCCACCTACCGGTTCGAGGTCACGGTCTACGCCCCGTCGACGCTGCGCGTGGAGACCAACCTGGTCACCGACCCGTACTCCGTCGCCCTCACCACAGACTCCGCGCGGTCCGTCGTCGCCGATCTCGACGATCCCGCGCTGAAGCCCGCCGACTGGGACCGCTTGGCCAAGCCGACGCCGCGCCGGCCGCAGGACATCCATGTGTACGAGCTGCACGTGCGCGACTTCTCCATCGGTGACCAGACCGTGCCAGCGGCGCATCGGGGCACGTTCCTCGCGTTCACCAACGCGGCGAGCGACGGTATGGCGCACCTTCGCGCGCTGGCGCAGGCCGGCGTCTCACACCTGCACCTGCTGCCGGCGTTCGACTTCGCGACGGTCCCCGAACGGCGCGCCGACCAGCAGAGCCCGGCCTGCGACCTGCGCGCGTTCCCGCCCGACTCCGAGCAACAGCAGGAGTGCATCGCACCGGTCAGGCCGACGGATGGCTTCAACTGGGGGTACGACCCCTGGCACTACACGACGCCGGAGGGCTCGTACGCCGTGGACCCGGACGGCGCCGGCCGGACCAGGGAGTTCCGGTCGATGGTGGCCGGCATCAACGGCTCCGGTCTGCATGTCGTGATGGATGTCGTCTACAACCACACGACCGCGTCCGGGCAGAACGCGAAGTCGGTTCTCGACCGGATCGTGCCCGGCTACTACCACCGCCTGACCCTCACCGGGCAGCAGGAGACGTCCACGTGCTGCGCGAACACGGCCTCCGAGCACCGCATGATGGAGAAGCTGATGATCGACTCGCTGGTCACGTGGGCGCGAGCGTACAAAGTGGACGGCTTCCGCTTCGATCTGATGGGCCACCACTCGAAGGCGAACATGCTCAACGTACGCCAGGCCCTGGAGCAGCTCACGCTCTCCCGTGATGGCGTCGACGGCAAGCGCATCTACCTGTACGGCGAGGGCTGGAACTTCGGCGAGGTCGCCAACGACGCCCGGTTCGTACAAGCGACCCAGGCGAACATGGCGGGTACCGGCATCGGCACGTTCACCGACCGGCTTCGGGACGCGGTCCGCGGCGGTGGGCCGTTCGACGCCAACCCGCGCGTCCAGGGCTTCGGCTCCGGCCTGTACACCGATCCCAACGGTGACGCGGTCAACGGCACGCCAGAGCAGCAGCGGGCAAGGCTGCTGCTCTACCAGGATCAGATCAAGGTGGGTCTGGCCGGCAACCTCAGGGACTTCACGTTCGTCGACCGCACCGGCGCCACCGTGCGCGGCGACGAGGTCGACTACAACGGCCAGCCCGCCGGCTACGCTGCCGAACCCGCCGACACCGTCACGTACATCGACGCGCACGACAACGAGACGCTCTTCGACAACCTGCAGTACAAGCTTCCGCAAGGCACCTCGATGGCCGAACGCGTACGGATGAACACGCTGGCCCTGGCCACCACCACGTTCGCGCAGGGCGTCGGGTTCTGGCACGCGGGCACCGACCTGCTGCGGTCCAAGTCGCTCGACCGCAACTCGTTCGACTCCGGCGACTGGTTCAATCGCGTCGACTGGTCCAAACAGGATTCGACGTGGGGCTCCGGCCTGCCGCCCCGCACCGACAACGAAAGCAAGTGGCCGTACGCGCGGCCGCTGCTGGCCGACCCGGCGCTGGAACCGACGCCGGCCGACATCGCCGCCGCGGCGGAACGGGCGGCCGAGCTGTTGCGGATCCAGGCGTCCTCACCGCTCTTCCGCCTCCGGACCGCGGCCGACATCCACCGCCGCGTCGCCTTCCCGATCGGTGGCCCCGACCAGACGCCGGGCGTCATCGTCATGACACTCGACGACAGCACGGGCCGCGACCTCGACCCGCGCTGGGAACGGATCGTGGTCATCTTCAACGCGTCACCGGACCCGACCACCCAGACGGTGCCGGGTCAGGCCGGCCGTGCGTTCTCGCTGCATCCGGTGCAAGCCAATGGCGGCGATCCCGTCGTACGCGAGGCGCACAGTGTGGATGGGACGTTCACTGTGCCAGCGCGCACCGTGCCGGTGTTCGTGTCGTGATCTGGCCGACCGATACCGCCGCGCTCGCCGTTCCCGTGTGACATTGCGTGCGGTCGATATCCTCCGGCGGACGCCTGAGCGCGAGGGCGACGCGCATGCGACCGGAGAGCCTGCCGCCGCTCGCGCGACGAGCCCTGGGCCGCAACGCACCGGACAGCCGTGCCGCCGCTGCCCAGCACGCGTCGCTCAGGGGAGCAGCAGGTTGAGGTCGCCGAACTCGTGCCACAGGTAGCCGCCGGCGATCGCCTCGGCGTAGCAGCGGCGGAGCACGTCCGGCGGCGCGAACGCGGCGAGCACGTCCAGGTGCGACGCGCGCGGCTCGTGCAGCCCGGTCAGCAGGCCGTCGACGACGCGCACGCCCCGCTCGCCGGTGATGATGACGTCGGTCCAGCCGGCCGTGCCGCCGATCCGGCCGCGGTCGTCGACCGCGCTCTCCAGCGTCCGCACCCCGGTCGTGCCACCGCGATGACGCGGCCGCAGTCCGCCCGGGCGTGCGCGACGACCCGCGCGGTGGTCGCGGGCACCGAGAAGCGTTCCGGGCACGGGGGCCTGTACCGGCCGCCCCACGGTGCGGCCGGTGCCATCCACGCCGGCCGGTACCCGGCTGATCTACGTGACCACGAAGGACGGGTTGTCCGTGCTCGACGAACGCGGTCGCGTGGTCGTTCCACCCACGGTGGTCGCGGCGGCCACGCCCGATTGGAGCCGTGTGGTGACCGCCGAGCCGGCCGGCGGAGGAACCCGCGTGGTGATTCGCGACCTCGCCTCGCGGCAGACGTTGTCAGCCAACACCCTGCGCGATCGGCTGGAGCCCCGGATGGCCTCCGCGGACGGGCGCCGGGTCGCGTCCGTGACGCCTCTTGACGTAACGCTGGACCTTCTCGAGCTCGACCGGCGAGGACAGAGCTTCCAACCGTTTCACGAATTGCTCGGCGCCGACATCCACCCAGGCACGTTAACATCCGGGGGCGGGCCGGACCAGCCTACGCAGTCCACTGTGGCCTGTCCCAGTCGATGTGGTAGTCATAGGCTTGCTTGAGTGCCTTGCTGTCGGCGGTCATGCTCAGGATCATCGGCAGCATAGCGTCGCGGACCACCCTGCCGACGGGGCCGGCGGCCTTGCTGTTGTTAATGCGGGCGGCCCATTTGATGATGCGCTCGACCCGGGGCCGGCGCGCGGCCTCGAACCGGGCGAACGCCGCCTGTGGGCTGGGCAGGTCGCGCAAGCACATGCCGAGCACGACGGCGTCCTCGATGGACAGCGAGGCGCCCTGTCCGGAGGTGGGCGAGGGTACATGCGCGGCGTCCCCGATGACGACCATCCGCCCGTTGTGCCAGACGGGCAGGTGCGGGATTGTGTGGATGGGGCTCATCGGCATCGTCTCCGGCGTGGCCTGGATGAGCGGGACGGCGGGCCCGGCGTCCTCGGCATAGAGCTGGAGCAGCCGGCGCCGCCATTCGTCGGCGCTGATGGCCTCGACCTCGCCGCGGGCGGGCTCGTCACGGCGGGGCACATTGGCGAACCACCACACCTCCCCGTCCGGGGCCATGGCGTAGCCGAAGAACGCGCGCCGGCCGAAGATCATCTCGTAGCTGCCAGGGTCGGTGTCCACCCGCACGCCGCGCGCGTAGCCACCGGTGGTGAGCAGTCTGGCGTAGGTCGGGGCGGGCGCGGCGGAGTCGATGATCCGCCGGACGGTGGAGCGGGCGCCATCGCAGCCGATCAGCACGTCGCCGACAGCCTCGCTGCCGTCGGCGAACACCGCGCGCACCCCGTCGCCGGTCTCCTCGGCTTCGACCAGGCGTTTGCCGTGCTCGACGCGCACCCCCCGGCTGCTTGCCTCCTCGTGTAGCACCCGGTATAGGTCGGCGCGCTTGATGGTGTGGCTGGTCGTGCCGTCGGGCAGCGACTGGCCGGTGCGGCTCTCGCCGAGGCGCTTGCCCGTGCCACTGCGTAGCGTGATCCCCGGAGTGGGGAACCCCGCAGCCACGGCGGGCTTGTCCGCGTCAAGGACGCGTAACGCGTCGATCCCGTTGGAGGCCAGGGTGAGGAACACGCCGACCCCGTCGGCGCCGGTGGGGTGGGCCTCGTAGATCACCGGGTCGATACCGGCCTTCTGCAAGGCCATGGCCGCGGCTGGGCCGGCGATGCCGCCGCCGATGATCAATGCGGTGCGGGTCATGATTGCTTCCTTTCTTCGGCGGGGGCGGGCTCGCCGTGGAATGTGGCCCACAGCGGCCCCCAGCCGGTCTTCGGGTGCGTGATCTTCTTGATGAACTGCTCGACGAACGTGGACTCGGCGTCCAGTAAGGCGAGCCGGTATTCCTCCTCGATCAGGAACAGCGGGTGCACGTCCTTGGCGATCGTGGTGTCAATCAGGTCGCGGATCTCAGCGCGAAGCTCGGCGAGCCGGCCCAGCCGATGGCCCAACAGCACAACGACTTCGCTCGGTGGTATCGCAGCGATCAGCGATAGCGCGGCGACAAAATGCGGGTACTCGTGCTGCGGCTCCTCGACCAGCTCGCGCAGCCAGTCGCGCAGCTCGTGCCGGCCGGCATCGGTGAGCGCGTAGACGGTGCGTTCCGGGCGCTGGCCAGCGCGCGTGGTCTCCTGCTCGACGATGAAGCCGGCCTTGGCCAACTGCTGGACCACCATGTAGAGCGAGCCGTGGTTGAACCTGATGCTGCGCACATCGTCGTTATCGCGCAGGGTCCGACTCAGCTCGTACGGGTGCATGGGCGCCCGGGTGAGATAGGAGAGCACGGCCAACGCCAGCAGATTGCCGACCTTCCGCTTCTTCGCCATCTGCTCCTCCGGTTGCCCCTGTGGTCACCATCAACTATCCAGGACTGTCTAGTCAGTGTCAACTATAATTCACGCACTGCGCTGTTGTCGTGATCGTTCTGTGCCTTTTCTGCGCGATGATCCGAATCTCGGTCGAGCTGCGAGACGGCGAACGCGAGCGACGGCGGGAGACCGCCGACCGTGTCAACCCGGGGGCGTCCACTCGGTACGCGCAGGTTAGGCGCCCGGCAAGCAGCTCCAGTTACGACTCGAACATCGCCTCGGGCCTGCCGGTCGCCCCGCAGCCCGCTCATCAGCCGCTGGGCTTCAAGCCACCCTCTGCGCACCAGTAGGCGGGGCATCGCGCCGCCGCGGAGGCCGGTCCACGTGACCGTCATCCAGAGACCGGCCGCGACCATTCCCTTGTCCGGCTTCGACCAACCGCTGACTCAGTGGCTGCGGGTTGGGGACGAAGCGGACGCGGCGCACGAACTCGACGATCTCCATAAGCCAGACGATGGCGGTATGGCGGGCGGTCCACCATCCTTGGCGCCGTCGCGACCGGTCTCGGGTCAGCAGCAAACGCCGGAGCCGACGGGGACGCAGATGAAACGACAGCTCCAGCCATTTCACTGCGGCGAAGAGCTGCCACGGTCGCAGATGTTGCTGTTCGAGGACCTGGTGGCGGTAGTCCCAATGCCGTTGGTCCTCTTGCACGACACGCCGGTCGGCCTGCTCGCGGGCGAAGCTGGTCCAGGTGTGCGGGGTGGCGTACATGGCGTTGAGGTAGTCGCCGTCATACATTCGCAACGCGCGACCCGCCCGGCGCAGGTCGCCCCAGGTCTCGCCACCAAGCCCGACAATGTGGCCGATGACCGAATGGATGCCGTGCTCCCGTAGAAGCCGGCAGGCCTCCATGTCGTCTCGCGTCGTTGAGCGCTTGCGCACCTGCTCGATGAGCGCCGGGTCAGTCGTGTCGATACCCATGAGCACGTAACGGATGCCCGCCCGGCGGTAGAGGTCGATCACGTCCGCGTCGCGCACGATGTCGGTGGCCCGGATCGTGGCGAAGAAATGTACATCGACCTCCCGTCGCGCCATCGCTTCCAGGAAGCCCACCCAGACGTCCTTGAGCGTGGTTGGATTCTCGTCGGCGAGCGTCACGAACCGCACGCCGTGTTCATCGTGCAGCCATTGGACCTCGTCGGCCAGCGCGCCTGGGTCGCGGTAGCGCCATCTCTTCCAGAATCCGTGCTGACCGCAGTATGTGCACCGGTGCGGGCAGCCACGGGAGAGCTGCACGATGGCCGCGCGCCCCTTCCCGAAACATTGGTAGCGGTCCCAGTCGTCGATCAGCTCCCAGCCGATGCGATAGGCGTTGAGATCGCCGATGGACGACGGGTCGGGCGTGCGGACGAGGCGCTCACCGGAGCGAAAAGTAATCCCCTCCACGTCGGACAGCGCGCCGTGTTGCAATGCCTGTAGCACGGACACGGCCGTTGCTTCGCCTTCGCCACGCACCACGATGTCGACGTAGGGGTCTTGTCGCAGCACGAGCTCGTCATGGTACGTGGGGAAGACTCCGCCGTAGACGCAGACGGTTTCCGGACGCGCCCTCTTGATCGCCGCCAGCATCGTCATGCAAACCGGGTGCGCCGGCGTGCTCCCCGCGTGGCCGGTCATCACCACGTTCGGCTTCGCCCGCCGTACGTGTTCAACAATCTGGTCGTCGCTCAGCCGCAGCGCTTCGGCGTCGAGCAGCGTGGCGTCGAGGCCCGCGTCGCGCAATGCCCCACCCACCATCAGTAAGCCCAAGGGCACCTGGTGACCAACGCCCCAGTTACTGGTGATGGTCTGGTACGGCGGATTGATCAGCAACGTCTGCATGAGAGAGACCTCCGTACGCGCAGCCTTCCGGGTCGGAGCGTACGACACTTTGACCAGTTGGTCAAATCAATCGAATGAACCTGTTACTCTTTCCGCTATGGCGCGTTCCGGTCCCAAGCGCGGGGACACTCGGCGGACCGAGACCCGCAGCGCCATTGTGGACTCCACGGTGGCCACGCTGGCCCAGCACGGCTTCTCGGCAACCAGCGCCCGAGCCGTCGCCGAGCGCGCGGGCGTCGCACCCGGCGGAGTCTTCTACCACTTCGGATCTATGGACGACCTGCTGGCCGAGACATTCACGATCTGCCTCGACCGGCGCATCGCCCGGCTTCGCGCCGCGATCGCCGTACCCAGATCCGGGCTTCCAGCAGCGTTCACCCAGGCCGTGCGCGACGAGTTCGCCCACGACGAGTCCCGCGCCCTGCTCGAACTCGTGGTGGGAGCCATTGACTCGCCAATGCTTCGCGTCCGTGTGCGAGACGGCCTCGACCTGTCGTTCGCGTTCACCCGTGGGGTCGTCGACCTGCTGCTGGCTGACTCACCACTCGCCGAGACCCTGCCGCTCGACTTGGTCGCCCAGGTCGCCGCCTCGGCGTTCTTCGGCCTAGCTGTGATGGACCTGGTCGGTGCCGACGTCGACATCGACGGAATGACAGCACTGGTGAACACGCTGCTTGGACTCGTGCGCCCCGGAACCGAACCGTCGGAGTCCTAGGCGGCGCTACCAGATGGGCGGCTCGATACGATCCGAAGGCGTTGGACGGAGGATCACATGGGGCTACGGCTGGCTGATCCGCTGATCGGACTGTGCACGGTGGCCGATCTGGGATTCGGACTGCCCCCCGGGGAGGCCCTGCGGTCCTGCGCCTTGGCCACCGCACTCGCTCGACGGCTAAACCTGCCCGACAACGAGGTTCTCGCGGTGTACTACACGGCGCTTCTTCAGCATGTCGGCTGCGTTGGTTACGCGCACGAGACGGCTGCTGCCTTCGGTGACGAGCTATCCTTCAACGCTGCCGCCGGACGGACCAATGACGCCTCCCCTCGTGACATGTTCGCCACGTTCTTGCCCGAGTTGACCCGTGGCCGTGGCCCCGTGGCCAAGCTCAGGCTGACCGTCGCCGCGATGGCGCGCGGCACTCGTTTTGGTGCCAACTTCTCCACCGCCGCCTGCGAGGTCGGGCGGGCCACCGCCCGTCGAGTCGGACTGCCCGAAACGGTGCAGCAGGCGCTGTACCACGTCTATGAGTTGTGGAACGGCGGCGGCGCGCCAGCGCGGCTTGTTGGCGACGACATCCCTGTACCAGCCCGGGTGACCCGCCTGGCCGGGATCGCCGCTCTGTTCGACAGCCTCGGCGGCACCGACCTGGCCGTCGCCGCGGTGTCCAGGCGCGCGGGTGGGTTGCTCGACCCCGCGCTGGCCGACCTCTTCGGCCGTGAGGCCACGGCCCTGTTGGCCGAACTCAACGCCGGCGACGTCCGCGATCTCGTGTTGGCGGCCGAACCCGCTCCGCACATCATGGTCAGTGATGCCCAGCTTGCCGCCGCCGCGGCCGCATTCGGAGACCTGGCCGACCTCAAATCGCCGTACACGCACGGCCACTCCGCCGGTGTCGCGACCCTCGCTGAGGCCGCCGGCAGCCGCCTCGGCCTGGCCACGGACGACCTGCGGAGACTGCAGCTGGCCGCACTCCTGCACGACTTGGGCCGGGTCGCCATCTCCAACGCTGTGTGGGAGCAGCCGCGGCCGCTGAGCAGCGCCGAGTGGGAGCAGGTACGGCTACACCCCTATTACACCGAGCGGATCCTCGCCGGATCTCCGGTCTTGCAGCCGATCGCCCGATGGGCCGGCATGCACCACGAGAGACTCGACGGGTCGGGTTACCACCGCGGGTGTTCCGCCGCCGATCTGCCGATGCCGGTGCGCGTGCTGGCCGCCGCCGATGCTTACCAGGCCATGACCCAACTCCGACCGCATCGGCCAGCGCGCCACGCCGACGAGGCCGCGGAACAGCTACGCCAACGGGTGCGCGACGGTCCCTTCGACCCGGATGCGACCGAGGCGGTGCTCGGTGCGGCCGGTCAGACCACCACGCGGGTACGACGGACGCGGCCGGCCGGACTCAGCGATCGCGAGGTCGAGGTGCTCCAAATGTTGGCCAGCGGGCACCCGAACAAGGAGATCGCCCGGCGGCTGGTCATCTCCCCACGTACGGCCGAACATCATGTGCAGCACATCTACAGCAAGATCGGCGTGTCCAGCCGTGCCGCGGCGGCCCTGTTCGCCATGGAGCACGATCTACTGCCGCGACCGGCCGCGAAATAGGTAGGGCTACCGACGCGGAAGCTGCCCACCGTGGCGAAGGCTGTCGTACGACAAAGGTCGCAAAAGGAGGCTGCCATGCCGTACCTAAAGGTCAATGGAATTCAGCTCTACTACGAGGAGCGCGGGAATGGCAATCCAGTCTTGTGTATCCACGGCACGTCAGGCTCGGCGCTGATGTGGGAGGCCGCGGCCGACACGCTGGCGCCGCTCGGCCGGATCATCACCTACGACCGGCGCGGATGTACACGCAGCGAACGACCGGTGCCGTACGACCGGACGATGGTGTCCGAGCACGCGGACGACGCGGCCGCGCTGCTCCGCGCGCTCGATGCCACACCAGCGGTCGTCATCGGCCGCAGCACCGGCGGGGAGATCGCAGTCGACCTCGCGCTGCGCTACCCGGCCGAGGTGCGCGCCTTGGTCCTGCTGGAAGGCGGTGGTACCTCGTTGACGGCGGATGGTCGCCGGTACGTCGACGACATGGCGGCAATGCTCCGCGAGGTCGCCTTCCGCGACCCGTCTGCGGTCGGAGAGACGCTCCTGCGGGCCGTCGCGGACGATGGCGCCTGGGAGTCGTTCTCACCGGAGGTACAGCGGATGTTCACCGACAACGGCCCGGCGATCCTGGCGGAGCTGGCCGGCGGCGCCGCGGCGGACGTGAGCATCGAGCAGTTGGCTCGTCTTGACAGGCCGACGCTGCTCGTCGCGGCGACGGACTCACCCGAGCCGGAGCGCCTAGCGGTTGACGCGCTCGCCGAAGCTATCCCTGGTGCGCGAAAGGTTGTCGTGGCTGGTGGCCACCTGATCGACCCGGCAGGCCCAGCGGTGCTGGCATTCTTGACCGATATCCTCCACGAACCGACCCCCAGATTGAGCCGGACCGGGACTCCGTGACCCAAGCCGGGTGGTTAACTCTCCTTCGCGAGAAGCGCCTCGACGTCGGCGATAACCTGCGTGTTATCCTTGTAGCGCACAGCCCGGATCCCGTACGCACGTGCGCCGTCGACGTTCGCCTCGACGTCGTCGATGAAGGCCGTCTCACCGGCCGGCAGTCCCAGACGGTCGCAGGTCAACTTGTAGACGCGCCGGTCGGGCTTCGCGAACCCCACCTCGTGTGAGTAGACGATGACGTCGACCAAGTCCTCGAAGCCGTACGCCTGCTGCTCCTTCTCCCGCGCCCCGACGAAACTGTTGCTGAGGATGCCGGTGCGGTAGCGCGGACGGAGGCTCCGGGCGTACTCGACCAGATCGGTGTTGGGTGTGCCGAGATACTCGGTCCAGTGGTCGTCCATCAGCGCGTCGACCGTGCCCGCGTCGACGTTGAGCGCATAGGCGAGCTGGTCGTGGACTTGCGCCAGGCTCAGTCCCCCGATGCTGCCGGCGCGCCAGATTTCATCGGTCCGGTTCCGGTACTCCGGCTCCGGAAGACCCAGCTGCGCGAGCCACTTCTGGTGCATCCCGAGATCCGGTGTTACCTCGAGCACGCCGCCGATGTCGAACACCACAGCCCTTACCGCCACGATCGCTCCCGGAAATTCGTAGGTAATTCCGGGTCCAGCATGCGGCACACCCGGGTCCGGCCATACGCATTCATTCGTACGCGCAACGAAGGGACTCACCCGCGCCCGGCCGCATGATCTTGTGGGATTTGCTCGCTTGTGGTCGTCAGCTCGCGGGGCGTGTCATGCTTCACGAACCTCGACCGAAGGGTGCGGCTGTGTCAGCGACCGAAACGGTGCAGTCGGCGCCGGCACGACGATCGTTGCGCACACTACGGTTCGGCGCGACGATCATCGCCATCCTGGCGCTGCTGTTCGGGGTGCCGTGGTGGACCTTGGTTGTCGCCGGCGCGCGGTGGCCGGTCGCAGTCGTTTCTGTGGGCACGATCGGGTTCGTCGGCGCACTCGTCGCGCTTCCCGTGCTCATGTACCTCGGGCACGGCAGCCGCCACCAGGACTGGGCGGCACGCACCGGCGACACGATCCTCGGCGTGATCTGGGTGCTGTTCGTCTGGGCACTGCTCGGCAACGTGCTTCGGCTCGCACTCGTAATGGCCAACGTTAGCGACCCGGTCCGATCCCGCACCGTCGCCGCGGCGGTCGCCGTCGTGTCGGTCGGGCTGATGCTATGGGGGTACGCCGAGGCGATGCGCGTGCCCCGCATCAAGCGCCTGGACGTCACCATTCCACGGTTGGGCGCAGGTCTTGATGGCGTCCGAGTGGTCCTGTTGACCGACACCCACTATGGCCCGATCGACCGGGCCCGCTGGTCGGCGAGGGTCGTGGCAGCGGTCAACGACCTCGATGCCGACATCGTCTGCCATACCGGCGACATCGCCGACGGCGCCGTGTCCGACCGGCGGGAGCAGGCTGCGCCGCTCGGCGATGTCCGCGCCCGGCTCGCCCGAGCGTACGTGACCGGCAACCACGAGTACTTCGGCGAGGCCGATGGATGGCTCGATCACATGCGGGAGCTTGGCTGGGAGTCGCTACACAACCGGCACATCGTCGTGGAGCGCAACGGCGCCCGCCTCGTGGTCGCCGGTGTGGACGACGCCACCGCAGCGTCGTCCGGGCGGCCCGGCCACCGCGCCGACCACGGGGCCGCGCTCGCGGGCGTGGACTCGGACCTGCCCGTCCTGCTGCTCGCGCACCAGCCCAAGCAGATCGACGCCGCGGCTGAGCGGAGGGTCGACCTGCAGATCTCCGGGCACACGCATGGCGGCCAGATCTGGCCGTTCCACTTCCTCGTGCGCCTTGACCAGCCGACGGTCCATGGCCTGAGCCGGCACGGGGATCGGACCCAGCTCTATACCAGTCGGGGCACCGGCTTTTGGGGACCTCCGTTGCGGATCTTCGCGCCCAGTGAGATCACCCTCCTCACCGTGCGCGGGTCGCAAACGCATCGATTCCATCACCAATGAGGTTCAATGACGGTCCGCTCGAACGTTGCGCGCCGGCCGCGTCCGGTAGCTAGCCGCGGGCCGTACCCGCACCGAACAGGACCGCGATGCCGAGCACGCTGCGCGGCGCGTAAGGCTGTCGCCACAGCCCTCCGTGTGCCGCGGCGAAGGCCTCGTCCCTCCAAGGATGGTCCTCGGCCGGCCGTCCCGCGCAGAGGTCGTGCACGAGCAGCGCCGCCATGAGCGTGTTGCTCGTCGCCGGCTCGAACACCTCGATCCCGAATCGGTGCGCGCCGGCGAAGGCAGCGGCGAGCAGCCGGTTCTTGATCACGCTGCGCGTGCGGGTGGATGGCGCCACCCGCAGCGACACTGGTGTGCCCTCGGCACGTGCCTGCGTGGCTCGCCACCGCTGCAGCCGTTTGGCGAGGGCGTAGTTGGGTCCCTGCTGTACAACGAGGCTGTCGTTGATGCCGGGGTCGGCGCCGGGTGGGTAGTTGCGGGCGAGCAGCCGTCCCCCGCTCACGATGCGCAACGGGCGCCGGATCCGGCCGATGCCCTCGTGGACGGCCCACCGACGAGTAGCCTCGGCCACCGCCTCGGCCGGGACCGCGAACACGTCCGTGGGCGTGGCTAGGAAGGCAAGCCCGACGTCTGACCGCTGGTGCAGCAGGTGTGTCGTCAGCGCGTCCACCGCGGCCGTCACCCGTACGTGCAGTGCGCCGTCCGCGTACGCGTAATTGCCCAGCACCAGCGGCCCGTCGAGGCCGGCCAACCAACCCGTGATCCGGTGCACGTCGTGGAGCAGATCCGCGCCCATGCCGGTGCCCGCGTCGAGGTCGTGCCGGGCGGACGCCACCGGCACGTGCAGGCGGCCGGCGTACCGCCGTGCGGTCCCGATCAGCCGCTGCCAGATCGCCGGTCGGGGCAGATCAACCGCTACCACCTCCGCACCCCACCGCAGCAACGCGGTCAGCGGACTCATCTCCGCGGCGGCGCCCAGCACCGCCACCCGGTGCCCAGCGAGCGTAAGCCACTGTGGATTGTCGACGACGAGGCGGACAGCCTCGGCGCAGGACGGCTCCACGATTCCGTCCGCTACCCACATGTCCAGGCGACGCAGGAGGTGCGCGGCGCGCAGCCGTTCACCCTGGTACGGCAGCACGAGCTCCTCCTCGGCCGTACCGCCGCCGGTGACGATCGCGGTGGCGAGCGGAGCCGCCACCGGCAGGGCGGTCGCCTCGGCCAGCCCCATCTCGCCGTCCACAGTGGAGAACTTCATGCGCCCCTGCATCGAGGCCAAGCCGTCCCGGGCGATCGACACCGCAGCGTCGCGCGACAGCAGTCCGGCCTCGACCAGGCGACGGAAATGCACCCGGTACTCGCGCCGCCACGACGTCTCCGCCTCCGCGGCTCGGGACCCGACTGGGTCAACCGCGCGCATCGCGTCGGCCACGACGGCCCGGCCCAGCGCGGACGTGCTGCGGCCGGAGCCAGTCTGCGGGAAATTGACGCCCATCTCGGACTGACCGGCGGACGTGCGGTCTTTGACCATGGCTTGATCCTGCCAGACCCGTCCCGCGGGCATCGGTGCCGTCAACCGGACTCGCCGCGCCTGACCTCCTGTAGGACCCAGGTATTGCCATCGGGGTCGCTAAAGTCGGCGAACGAGTTGTAGTCGGTGTGCTCCGGATCCACGCCGGTCACCCACGTGCCCGACTCCATATGCCGGACCTCGCTCGCGTCCAGCCCGCGGCGGACGAGCTCGGCGCGTGCCGCGACGATGTCGGTCACGACCAGGTGCAGACCCCGGGAGGAGCCGGGTGCCGCGTCGGTAATGCCCGTCCCGATGGCGATCGAGCACGCCGAGCCGGGCGGGTCGAGCTGCACGACCCGAAAGTCGTCACCGGCGCGGTGGTCGACGTGCACGTCGAAGCCGACCTGCTCGGTGTAGAAGGTCTTGGCTCGGTCTACGTCCGAGACGGGGATCAGCACGAGTTCGAGCTTCAGATCCACGATGGAGTCTCCCTCCAATGATCGGCCGCCCTAGTTCCAGACTCCGATGATCGCCGACACGGCGACCAGGCCAACCACGTGGTAGCCAGCGGTGATCGCGGCATAGACCATCGGCTGCGGCTTCTTCGGGTCGAAGAAACTGGTCACGAAGCACACGGCCGCCGCGATTCCGATGCCCAGGACAACACCAAGAACCACGCCCTCGCCGAGGGTGTCGGTGCCCGTCGCCTCGGCCAGCGCAGCCGTCGCGATCGTCGAGATCAGGCAGGTGATCAGCGGCGCTATATACATGATCGCGTTCGATGTCCGCTCGTCCGGCGCCGGCTTCCAGCCCATCGCCCGCATCCAGGCGTTGCCCAGGACGGGCTGCGCGAACCACAGTCCGCCGATTCCGAAGTAGACGACCGTGGCGACGAGCACGGCCAACCAGTTGACGTCACCCAACACATCGAGGTTCATCCCGATATTATCGGCCGCGCCAGGTACTCATCCCCCCGCGACACGCTCGTCAGTCCCGTACGGGTGCCTCGAGAGTAAGTTCCCCCACTGGCACCTCGGCCGTCATCGGCAGCAGCACCCGGAATCGGGTGTCGCCCGGAGCCGAGGAAACCCTGATGTCGCCGTGGTGCTTTTCAACGACAATGCGGTACGAAATGTCGAGTCCGAGACCCGTGCCCTCGCCGACAGGTTTGGTGGTGAAGAAGGGCTCGAAGATGCGGGAGCGGATCTCGGGGTCGATGCCGTGGCCAGTGTCGGCGATCTCGACGGCCAGGGCGTCGGCGTCGCGCATGGTCCGAACCGTCAGCGTGCCCGTCTCCCCCATGGCGGCGACGGCATTATCGATGAGGTTAGTCCAGACCTGGTTGAGTTCGGCCGCGTACGCCGGAATGTTCGGCAGCGTCCGGTCGTACTCCGTGACGACCCGGACCCCCTTGGGTATCTTCGCGCTCAGCATTACCAGCGTGGCGTCGAGCAGGGTGTGCACATCCACATTCTGATGTGGAGTCCTATCCAGCTGGGAGTACTGCTTGGCTGCCGCGACGAGGCCCGAGATCCGGGTCACCGAGTCGTCGATCTCACCCATGAGCAGCTCGGTGTCGATGGTGTATGTGAGCCAGCGGACTGCCGGCTCGAGATTGTCGGCACCTACCGACGAGTAGATCTGATCGAGCCAGGCCACGTCTACCCCACCGGCGACCAGGGTGCCGGCAAGGTCCCAGGCGCCCGCGAAGTCGTGCCCCTCGAGCCACTCGCCGATGGCATCCTCGGCATCACTGGCCTCCATCGGTGATAACGGCGCGGCCGAGGCCGCGCGCTTGACGGCCGCCTCCTGCAGCTCAACCAGCCCCTGCAGGCGGGTCCCGTCGATTCGACCGTCGGCGATCAGAGCGAGCTTGTGCCGCATGCCGGTGATGCGGTCGCGCAGGATCGACGTGGCGCGCACGGCGGCAGCGGCCGGGTTGTTCAGCTCATGCGTCAGTCCGGCCGAGAGCTGGCCAAGCGCGATCAGGCGCTGCCGCTCGCCGATGATCGTCTGGCTGTTGCGCATGCCGAAGAACAACCCCTCGAGCAGGTGCATCGCCATCGGGAACCACTCCCGCATGGCAACCGCGAACGCGCCGGCCGGCAGCACGAACAGCTCGACGTCGGTGATGGCCCGCAGCGAGTTCGAATAGACCTGTGGCACCTGGTCGCCGAGGTAAGCCTGCATCGCTCCGGCGTAAACGCCTGGCTGGCTGGTCCGGCTGACCTCGAGGTCGTCGCCGTGAACGAGGCGGTTCAATGACACAGTGCCGGAGACCAAGACGTAGAAGGACGTCGCCGGTTCGCCTTCGACGTAGATGTCAAGGCCACCGACCACCCGTTCCAAGGCGCCCTGGCTGGCGAGCCAATCGAGTTTCTCGGCGTCGAGGGACTCGAATAGGAACAGTTTCCGCAGATCGTCTGCGCCTAGCCGGTAAGTCATGGCGACTCCAGGTAGCGGTGAACCAGGGACACGGCCATGGCGCCCTCACCCACGGCCGAGGCGACGCGTTTGACCGACTCGGCCCGCACATCTCCGGCTGCGAAGACGCCAGGAACGCTGGACTCGAGATGGTACGGGTCGCGCGAGAGTGACCATCCCGCCGGGCGTCGGCCCTCGACGAGCAGGTCCGGCCCCGTGAGTACGAAGCCACGGGCATCACGCGCGACGATCGAGCCGAGCCAGTCAGTGCGGGGCTCGGCGCCGATGAACACGAACAGCCAGGACGTCTCGACCAGCCTCGACTCGCCGGTGCGCGTGTCGCGCAGTGTGAGCCGCTCCAGGTGTCCTTCGCCGCCACCCTCGGCCACCTCGGTAAATGGATGCACAGTGATCTTGTCCGCAGCGGCGATCTGGTCAACGAGGTACTGCGACATCGACCGGCGCAGGTCGTCACCCCGGATGAGGATGTTCACCCGGCGGGCGAACTTCGCGAAGTACACCGCCGACTGCCCGGCCGAGTTGGCGCCGCCGACGATGTAGATGTCAGCGCCTTCGCACGCCCGTGCCTCGGTCGCCGCCGACCCGTAGTACACGCCGCGGCTGGTCAACTCGGCGAGGCCCGGAGCCTCCATGCGCCGGTAGGTCACCCCAGTCGCCAGCACGGCGGTGTGCGCCGCGATCGTCGTACCGTCGCCGAACCGGACCAGCCGCGTGGCCCCGGCCGCGTCCAGGCCGACCACCTCGCGGGTGCTAAGCAGTTCGGCGCCGAACTTGAGCGCCTGCCGCCGAGCGCGTTCGGTGAGTTGGGCCCCCGACACTCCGTCCGGGAACCCGAGGTAGTTCTCGATCCGCCTGCTCTGCCCGGCCTGGCCCCCGGTCGCCTCCCGCTCGACGAGCACCGTCCGCAGTCCTTCCGAGGCCGCGTAGACCGCGGCGCCGAGTCCGGCCGGGCCGGCACCGACCACCACGAGGTCGTAGAAGTCTGACGCGGGCGTCACCGACATGCCCACATTCGTCGCAAGGTCCAGCTCTGTCGGCATGACGAGCGCCTTGCCGTCCGCCGTCACCACCAGCGGCAACTCTGCCTCGGTGACACCGGCGGCCGCGAGCAGCCGCTGACCGTCCGGCTCGTCGGACGCCAGCCAGCGGTACGGGACGAGGTTGCGGGCCAGAAAGTCCCGCGCCGCAAAGGACGGAGCAGACCACCGATGCCCGACGATGCGGGTCTCCGCGACCGCGCTATCGGGCGACGCCAGCCACGCCCCGAGCAGCTCGTCCATCACCGGATACAGGTGTTCCTCGGGCGGGTGCCACGGCTTGAGCAGGTAGTGGTCGAGGTCGACCACATTGATGGCGTCGATCGCCGCATCCGTGTCGGCGTACGCGGTGAGCAGCACCCGGCGTGCCATCGGGAACAGGTCCATGGCGGCCTCGAGGAACTCGATGCCGTTCATCTGGGGCATGCGGTAGTCGGCCAGCAGGAGCGCGACCTGTTCTCCCCGGAGTTTGATCTCCTTCAGCGCCTGCAGCGCCTCGTCGCCGGAGTTCGCCCGGACGACTCGGTAGTGATCGCCGTACTGCCGACGCACGTCCCGCGCGACGGCCCGAGAGACGGCGGGATCGTCGTCAACGGTCAGGATCGCGGGATTCGCCATCTAACCATCAAAGCACGCGCGTCGGCGCGCGGCTCGCGGCCGACACTGAGGTAAACGTTTGTGAGTGAGCGGCTCACTCAGTTAGTCTTCACCACATGACTGGTCCGTTAGAGCCCAGCCGGACACCGACGGGCGACGTGGATTGCCGGCCCGGCACCGGCCGAGCCCGGCCCTTGCCCCCGGACGAGCGCAGGGCGACGCTCATCGCCGCCACGCTGCCGCTGGTCGCCGAGCACGGGACGCGGGTGACCACCCGACAGATCGCCGACGCGGCCGGCGTCGCCGAAGGCACGATCTTCCGTGTCTTCACCGACAAGGAGGAGCTGGTCCGGGCTGCCGTCGCCGCGGCACTGGACCCGAGCGCGATGCTGGAGGACCTGGACAGCGTCGACCCGGCCGCACCGCTGCGGGAGCGACTCCTGCGGATCACCGGGATCCTGCAACACCGGCTGATCAGCATCATCAACCTGCTCACCGCCGTCGGCCTGCACTCACCGCCTGAGGACCTCGCGGCACATCGGGCCAAGGTACGTCCGACCAACAATTTGATCTACGAAGCGGTCGGACGCGTGCTGGAGCCGGACCGGCTCCGGTTCCGCTACCCGGTCCCGGAGGTGGCCCGCCTCCTGCGGCTGCTGACATTCTCCGGCTCACATCCCATGATCACCGACGGAGAGCTGCTCACCCCGGAGCAGATCGTCTCCGTCTTGTTGGACGGAGTGCTCCGCCACACCACCGACCCTGCTGAGACCGGACTGGGGGACGACGGATGCTGATGCGACTGTTGCGGGCCTACCTCCGCCCGTACGCCCGCCCGCTCACGGCGGTAGTCCTGCTGCAACTGGTGGGCACTATGGCTTCGCTCTACCTGCCGAGCCTCAACGCCGACATCATCGACAAGGGCATCGCGCAGGGGGATACGGGCTACATCGTGCGGACCGGCGGATGGATGCTCCTCGTCACGGCGGTGCAGATCGCCTGCTCGATCGTCGCGGTTTACTTCGGCGCCCGCACCGCGATGAGCTTCGGTCGGGACGTCCGTGCCGCGTTGTTTCGGCGGGTCGGCGAGTTCTCCGGCCGGGAGGTCGGACATTTCGGCGCCCCGTCCCTGATCACGCGCAACACCAACGACGTCCAGCAGGTGCAGATGCTCGTTGTGCTGACCTGCACCATGCTGGTCGCCGCGCCAATCATGTGCTTCGGGGGCGTGATCATGGCGCTGAGGGAGGACGTGGGACTCTCCTGGCTGATGCTCGTCAGCGTCCCGGTGCTCGTCGTGGCCATTGGCCTGATCATCAGGCGGATGGTGCCACAGTTCCGGTTGATGCAGACGCGCATCGACACGGTCAACCGCGTCCTCCGCGAGCAGATCGGCGGCGTCCGCGTGGTGCGGGCGTTCGTCCGCGAGCCCTTCGAGACGGACCGGTTCGGCACGGCCAACGCCGACCTCACCATGACCGCCCTGCGGGTAGGGCGGCTGATGGCGCTGATCTTCCCGATCGTGCTCCTGGTGCTTAACACGTCCAGTGTCGCCGTGCTGTGGTTCGGTGCTGCCCGGGTCGACGCCGGGCAGATCCAGATTGGCGCGCTGACCGCATTCCTCAACTACCTGCTGCAGATCCTGATGTCGGTGATGATGGCGACGTTCATGCTCATCATGGTGCCGCGCGCGGCAGTGTCGGCCGAGCGCATCATCGAGGTACTCGACACCGAGACGTCGGTTACCCCACCCGTGCATCCGGTCACCGAGGTACGTGGTCAGGGCGAGCTGGAGCTGCGCAACGTCCAGTTCCAGTACCCAGGCGCGGCCGAGCCGGTCCTACACGACATCTCTTTCCACGCACCGGCGGGCAGGACGACCGCCATCATCGGCAGCACCGGGGCCGGTAAGACGACGCTGCTGTCCCTCGTGCCCCGACTGTTCGACGTCAGCGGCGGAGCGGTGCTCGTCGACGGCGTGGACGTACGAGAGCTCGACCCGGACCTGCTGTGGAGCCGGATCGGCATCGTGCCGCAGAAGCCGTACCTCTTCTCCGGCACAGTCGCCAGCAACCTGCGTTACGGCAACCCGGACGCCACCGACGACCAGCTCTGGGAGTACTTGGAGATCGCACAGGCCCGAGACTTCGTCGAGGCGATGCCGGGCGGTCTCGACGCGCCCATCAGCCAGGGTGGGACGAACGTCTCCGGCGGCCAGCGCCAACGGCTTGCGATCGCCCGCGCACTCGTACGCCGCCCGGAGATCTATCTGTTCGACGACTCGTTCTCCGCGCTCGATCTCGGCACCGACGCCCGGCTGCGCGCTGCGCTGCGCGCCATCACCGCCGACGCCGCAGTCGTCATCGTGGCCCAGCGAATATCTACCATCGTCGATGCAGATCAGATCATCGTGCTGGAAGGCGGCGCGATCGTCGGCGTGGGCCGGCACGCCGAGCTATTGGACAGCTGCCTCACGTATCGGGAGATCGTCGATTCGCAACTGACCGTGGGGGCAGCAGCGTGAGCGCGACAACTGAGCGAAGCGACAAACCCAACAATGCCGTGCCCGCTCGACTGCCGGCGGCTGGTGCGCGGGCGCGGGGCGGTGGCCCACCGTGGATGAGTGCCGGCATGCCGGCCGAGAAGTCGATGCGGTTCGGCCCTTCGGCCAAGCGGCTGATCGGCCGCCTGCAGCCGTACCGAACGCAGTTGGTCGTCGTCATCGCCCTCGCCGTGGTGAGTGTCGGGTTGGCCGTGATCGGGCCGAGGATTCTGGGGCGTGCCACCGACATCATCTTCACCGGCGTGATGGGCAAACGCATTCCGCAAGGACAGACGCCAGATCAGGCCGTCGAGCTGGCCAGGAGAGCCGGGAACGACAGCCTCGCCGACATTCTGGCGCGGATGCACGTGGTACCCGGAATGGGCATCGACTTCACCGCGCTCGCGCGTGTCCTGACGCTGGCGTTGGCTGTGTACGTCGGCGCCAGTGCACTCGCCTGGCTGCAGGGCTACATGCTCAACGGCGTCGTCCAGAGCGCGATTCTGCGGCTGCGCGCAGATGTCGAGGACAAGCTCAACCGGTTGCCATTGCCGTACTTCGACCAGCAGCCTCGCGGGGAACTGCTCAGCCGGGTGACCAATGACATCGACAACATCGCGCAGAGCCTGCAGCAAACGCTGAGCCAGCTACTCACATCCCTGCTCACGGTCGTCGGCGTGCTCGTGATGATGGTATCGATCTCGCCGCTGTTGGCCGGCATCGCTCTGGTCGCCGTGCCGCTCTCAGTGGTGGTCACCCAGCAGATCGCCAAGCGTTCGCAGAAGCAGTTCGTCGCCCAGTGGACGCACACCGGGTCGTTGAACGCCCAGATCGAGGAAGCGTTCACCGGGCACGAGCTGGTCAAGGTGTTCGGGCGGCACCGGGAGGTCGAGGCGGCGTTCGCGGCGAAGAACGAGGAGCTGTTCAAAGCGAGCTTCGGGGCCCAGTTCGTCTCGGGCATCATCATGCCGTCGATGATGTTCATCGGGAACCTCAGCTATGTCGCGATCGCTGTGGTCGGCGGCCTACGGGTCGCGTCCGGCTCGATGAGCCTGGGTGACGTCCAAGCATTCATTCAGTACTCGCGGCAGTTCACCCAGCCGCTGACCCAGGTGGCGTCGATGGCGAACCTGTTGCAGTCTGGCGTCGCCTCGGCGGAGCGAGTGTTCGACCTCATCGACGCCGAGGAGCAGACGCCCGAGCCGGCCGAGCCGGCCCGCGTCGCCGATCCTCGCGGACGAGTGGAGTTCGAGCATGTGTCGTTCCGATACCGCCCGGACCAGCCGTTGATCGATGACCTCTCGCTGGTCGCCGAACCGGGGCACACCATTGCCATCGTGGGTCCCACCGGCGCTGGGAAGACCACCCTCGTCAACCTCATCATGCGGTTCTACGAACTGGACGCGGGACGGATCACACTCGACGGAGTGGACATCACCACAATGCGCCGGGACGCGTTGCGCGGCGACATCGGCATGGTTCTCCAGGACACCTGGCTGTTCGGTGGCACGATCCGGGACAACATCGCCTACGGCAACCCCGGTGCGACTGAGGAGGAGATCCAGGCCGCTGCCCGCGCCACGTACGTGGACCGCTTCGTCCATAGCCTGCCGGACGGATATGGCACCGTCATCGACGAAGAGGGCAGCAACGTCAGTGCGGGCGAGAAACAGCTGATCACGATCGCCCGCGCGTTCCTGGCCGATCCGTCGCTACTGATCCTCGACGAGGCGACCAGCTCGGTGGACACCCGCACCGAGGTCCTACTGCAGCGGGCGATGGCTGCCCTGCGGTCGGATCGGACCAGCTTCGTGATCGCCCACCGGTTGTCCACAGTCCGCGACGCCGATCTCATCCTCGTAATGGAGGAGGGTCGGATCGTCGAGCAGGGTACGCACGATGAACTGCTCGCCGCCGAGGGCGCCTACCACCGGCTGTACCACGCCCAGTTCTCCCAAGCCGTGGTCGAGGTGGACGACGAGAACAGCGGACGACTCGTCGGCGCGATCCCGGGCGCCCGCGTCGGCGTCCATAGTGGAGTAAGTCATCGCCCGGAATAGAGCGGGCGGTGCGCACGAAGGTCACAGCAAGCGGGGCGTGTAGCCACCCCGGTTGTAGGTCAGCCGGGCGATCGAGTGGTTCTGTTTGTCGTCGTTGTCATCGACGCGGTCGAACTGTTCGGCCACGCGTGCCGCCGCCCGGTCGCAGAACAGGGTGGCGATGTAGCGTTCCTGTCCCGACGCTTCGATGCCCTGGTCGTCGAAGAGCGCGCTAGTGCGGGAGATGGTGGCGATCTGGGCGTAGATGTCTGTGACGGCGTTTGCGAGGCGCTTCTGTTGGCGCTGCCGCAGCTGGATGTCGCGTCCGTGCATACGAAGGAGCTTCTCCGCGGTAGCCCGAAGCTGGCCCACATGTTCGGCGACTCTGTCGCCGTGGCTGCGCAGCTCCGGGTGCGCGGCGTCGAGGCGGTCGGGTCGCACGGTGCGGCTGATGCGGTGGGCGACGTAGTCGGCAAGGATCCCGATGCTGCGGATGGGGTCGGCGAGGTTCACCTCGCGCAGGTCGGCGACCTCGTCGGCGACCGCCTTGAGTCCGGACAGGGCCACGAAAGCGCGGAGCACGTCGTTGGCGCCCTCGAAGATCGGGAAGACACGGGCGTCGCGAAGGGCCTTGGCAACCGGGGAGTCGGCCATGTACGCCGCCCCACCCATGAGCTGGAAGAGCCGGTTGACGGCGTACCAGTAGAACTCGCTACCTGCGATCTTGGTGATGGCTGATTCAAGGGAGTAGTCGGGTACGCCGGCGTCGACGAGCCCGGTGGTCAGATAGGCCATCGACTCGAAGCCGTACAGGTAGGACACCATCCAGCTGACCTTGTCCTCGACCAGCTCGAAATCGGCGAGGGGCCGGCCGAACTGCTCGCGGGCGGTGGTATATCGGACGGCCAGATCGATAAGTCGCTTGGTAGCGCCGACCACGCCAGTGCCCAGGGACATGCGGCCGTTGTTGAGGGTGTGCACCGCGATGCGGAACCCGTCGCCTGGGGCGCCGAGGACATTCTCCCGGGGTACGCGCACATCCCGAAACGTCAGCCGACGCAGGTCGTTGCCACGCAGGCCGAGCGTGTCGTAACGGTCGGGAGCGTCGAAGCCCGGCATACCCCGTTCGAGGATGAGCGCAACGAGGCCCTTCTCGCAGCGGGCGAACCCGCACACCACATCCTTCCCGCCGTTGCCGATCCACCGTTTCTCGCCGTTGAGCAGATACGAGCCGTCGGCTTGGCGCTCGGCGTAAGACTGAATGGACTCCACGTCGGAGCCCGCGTTCGCCTCCGTTAGCGCGAAACCGGCCAGCTTGCGTCCGGCGGCCAGGTCGGGCAGGAAGCGGGCCTTCTGATCGTCGGTGCCGAAAAGGTGGATCGGCTTCATGCCGATCGACTGGTGCACACCGAGGACGACGGACAAGGAGCCGTCGTAGCTTCCGAACTCCTCCATCACCCGGCAGTAGCCACTCTGAGACAGGCCTTGCCCGCCGTACTGCGGCGAAACATATAACCCGAGCAGGCCGCGCTCGCCAAGGCCGCGGATGACCGCGTCGCCGACCCAGCGTTCCCGCTCAACCCGGACCGGGTCGTACTGGGCGTCGAGGAACTCACGTGCGGCGGCGATCAGCGCGTCCACGCGACCCGCCTCATCTCGGCCCAGCCGTGGGTAGGGCATAACCATCTCGTCAGGCAGCCGGCCGGTGAACAGGGATTTGGCGAACGACGATGCGGGCGGATCACTCACGTGATGCTCCTTCCCGTTTGCCGCCGGCCAACACGAACAGCGCACTTCGGCGTGTGCCGGCCATTCCCACCGCCAAGGCTGACATTCCCACGGCCAAATGGAAGACGTTGTCGACCGGACCTAGCGGGATGGCGAGCGCTGACGTGAGCAACAGACCGTCGATGAACCATCCGACAACGCCCAGCGGTGTGTAGAGAGCAGCGATGAACCAGGTGAACAAGACCGCTGGCGTATCCGATCGCGCTAGCCAGCCGGCGTATCCGGCGATCATCGCCGAGCCGAGGTGCAGCACGCCGTGGGTCCAGTCGTGCGCAAGCCGGTGCTCGATAAGCTTGACCACCGTTGGATAGACCGTGAAGGCGAGGAAAACCACGGCCGCGACACGGCAATACCACCGATAACCCATGGTCGAATCCTAGGTGGTGGGCGGTGCGCCCGCGAGATCACGCCCGCCATCTGGATGATCTATTCCGGTTGTTACCGGTAGACTCGTGGTCATGACCTCGAAAGCCCGCTCCACCTCCGCCGACGCCGACCAGGCGGAGGCGGCAAGCCCGGCCCTGCGGGCCGATGCCGAGCGTAACCGCCAACGCCTCATCACAGCCGCGCGGGAAGTCTTCGCGGAGCGCGGCCTGGACGTGCCGATCGAGGACATTGCGCGCCACGCCGGGGTCGGTGTGGCCACCCTGTACCGGCGATTCCCGACCCGTGCCGACCTCATCGCGGGCGCGTTCGAGGCCAAGATGGCCGCGTACGCCGACGCGGTCGCCGACGCCCTCGTCAAACCGGATCCCTGGATGGGGTTCTGCGACTACCTCCAGCGGGTGTGCGCTATGCAGGCGGGAGACCGAGGCTTCGCCAACGTACTAACCATGACGTTCCCCACGGCCAAGCGGTTCGAGGCAGAGCGCGACCGCGCCTATTACAGCCTGGTCGAACTGATCGGTCGGGCCAAGGCGGCCGGCAAGCTGAGGACCGACTTCTCACCCGAAGACATCATCATGCTGCTCATGGCGAATGCGGGTGTTGTGACCGCCACCGCCGACGCCGCCCCTGACGTGTGGCGGCGCTTTGTCGCGTACATGATCCAGGCGTTCAGCGTCACCAATCCGGCGCCACTGCCGCCACAGGCGACACCCACCGCGATGTACCGGGCGCTCATGCGCCTGCGTCACACGAAACCCGGGGCGTCGTAGATGTCGGACGAACTGGAATAGATCATCCAGTTCTACGGTGGTCGACCTGCACGCCTTGACACTTCCGCAGCGGCGTTTGCTAAGACCTGCCGGTGTTGAGCACTCTTCATCGACCGAGCAAGCACCCTAGTTGTGGACGTACGTAGGGCTGCCGGGCACCACTCCGAGTATCGCAGCGGCAATGTCGGCGACGACGGTTTCCGGGTGGTACCTGGCCGTCATGCACTTCAGCTTCGCCGCCACGGCCCTCCGCCGGTCGGGGTGCTGGAGGAAGTAGCACAGCTTCTCTTCCAACTGCGCCTCGCCCAGCTCGTACAGCACGTCCGGATTGCCGTTGCAGATCTCCGGGTAGCTGCCGAGTCGCGGCAGGATGCAGCAGTTGTCGGTGTACATCGCCTCGAGAGTGGACACACCCAGGCTCTCGTGGCTGGCGGTGGACACCTGCAGATCGGCCGCCCACAACGCTTGGTAGTACTCGTCCAGCGGCATGTCGCCGCCGAGCATCACTTGCTCCGGGAACCGGTGTGCGAGCGCCGAGATCGTCTCGCCGCCCGGCTGCCCAGGGGCGAAGTAGCGGGTAAACAGCACAGCCACGTCGTAGCGAGGGAGCACCCGCGCCAGGACGCGGGTAAAGAGATCAGGATTCTTGCTGGACACCGGTGCATGGTTGAAGACCACAGTGGTCAATGGGAGGCGTAGGTCGGTGCGGCAGGCGTCGATCCGCTTGACATCGAGCGGCAACCCGACCACGACGGCCTTGGCGTCCAACTGCCGTGCCAGGCTAACGTTGAAGGCGCTGATATTGTCCCACAGCGTCGCTCGCATGTACTCCGAGGCGAGCAGGATGCGGTCGAGTACGTGCAGATTCGCCAGGTCCAGCAGTTCCATCCCGGGGTAGACCTGGAAGCGAAACGCGTCGGTCGGATCCCAATGGCTGCCATGGGTGTAGCCGACGATCGGGACCGACAAACCGAGGTCGAGCGCCATCCGCCTGATCTCCACAGGGAACGACGAGAAGATGTGGAACGAGAAGATGACATCCGGCGAGTCCTCGACCAGGGCGTTGAGCACGTCCCGGTAGTTTGACAGGATCCAGAAGAGTCGTCGCGTGCGGTCTTCGTGGCCTGTGGTGGAGATAGCGACTCGCGGCTGGGAGAGCTCGAATCCCAATGTCACCAACCCGTCCCGGATGGCCGTGGAGGCAGTGATGCCGTACCCGATGGCGTCGCTGGACGGGGCACCCGTCCTGGGATCTGGCACGGTGTAGCCATCCAGGTAGAGCAGCCTGCGTCGCTTCGGGTTCATCGGCGCCACGTCAGGCATCCTGGTTGGACCGCTTGTAGCCGAGCACGGCATAGTCCTGCGGTCCCCACAGCAACTGCGAGAGAACTTCGTACATCTGCGGCGACACGCCGTCGCCGCTGTAAAGCGTGAAGGGAGAGAGCTTCGGATGGAGGGGTCGTACCTCGATGTCGCCGAAACCCTGCGTGGACACGAGGTACTCCATCAGCGCGGAAGGCAGCGGCGACCGGTGGGTCGGGTCGTTGTAGAAGTCGCAGGCGGCCATCACGAGGTTCGCCGGATTGGGTGTCTCGAGCAGCAAGCAGCCGCCTGGGCGCAACGCCCTCCTGGCCGCGTCCAGCAGCGCAAGCAGCTCCTCGGTGCCGAGATGCTCGATGAGATGGAAGGCGGTGACCATGTCGACCGAGTCCGGCGGAAGGCCCTGCAGGTGGCCGATGGCATCACTCAGCTCGATGTCGAGTCCCCGGGCACGGCCCGCGGCCACGAATCTGGGGTTGGCGTCGACGCCCGAGCACGGTACCCCTGCGTCGCGGAGCAGCGTGAGCCACTCACCACGTCCGCAGCCGAGGTCCACGACGCCGCCGGTGCCAACCAGCCGGCGTACGTCGGGAAGGTAGCCTTCGAGCTTCGCGCGGACCTCGGCAGTCGAGCCGCGAAAGCGATCCGTAAAGGCGTCATAGATCGCCGCGAAGCGTGGCCCCCACCCGTCGAGCGCACCCTTCCCGCAGCTCGCCCGCAGTTCTTGGAGCTCGGCTTCGAGCGCACGCACGCGTTGCTGGGTCTCTTCAGCCAGGCGCTGCGTGTCGGCTACCGCCTGGACGAGTCCGCGCACCTGCGCCTTGAGATCGAGGTCGCTCGCCTGTGCCGCCAGCGCGTCGCCCTCAGCACCAGCCCCGGCTGTCATTCGGTGCCGACTTCGCCGACCCCAGCATCAGGGTCACCCTCGGCAGCCACCATTTCGCCCGGCCTCGGCACTTCCCGCAGGACCTTCGCCGGACTGCCCGCGACAACCGTGTAAGGCTCGACGTCACGCAGCACCAGCGATCCAACGCCCACCACCGAATGCGCCCCGATGCGGCAGGGTGCCACGATGATCGCGTGGCTGGAGACCCATACGCCCTCCTCGATGACGATGTCGCGGCCCGACTGGGGAACGGCCACCTGACGCTCCGCGCCGAACTTCGTCCAGTCGTGCGTGCCGGTGAGAACCGAGACGTTGTGGCCGAAGAACGCGTACTCGCCGACCGTGATCTCGCCGGACGACAGGTTGAACAGCGCATTGTTCACGATCGCCGTCGGGTGGATATGCAGGCGCGTCGGATCGCCATAGATCAGCGGCCGGAACAGCGACGGATCCTCGGTGTCCCGGGCGCCAGCGGGCTTGCCGTCATCTGGCCGCCTCAGTAACGCCGCAACGAAGCGACGTGCTTCGCTGGTCACGCGGTCCAAAAGAGACATGCGATCGCTCCTCCTGCCGGCTCGTGAGGTCTACCGCACCCTGCGGTTGTCTCCCTCGAGCACCTCTGCGTATATCCTCGCGTGGGTCGCGGCGATGTCTGGCCATGTTCGACCCTCGGCGCAGGCGCGACCGTTCCTGGCTAGTCGATCCGCAAGGGCGCCGTCGGATAGGACCAGACGCATCGCCTGCGTGAGAGCAATGGTGTCACGCGGCGGAACGCGCAGAACACCCTCGATCTCGGTGGGCCGGGTCACGACGCCTGGTGGAGACGTCGCCACTGTGGGCACGCCGTGGGCGAGCGCGGCGAGAAGCGATCCCGACTTGGCAGTCACGCCGGCGTTGAACGGGTACACCGCCGTGTCCGCGGCAAGCAGCAGGTGGGAGATCTCCTGCTCGGGCAGGTACCCGGTGAAGATGACATCTTCCTCGACGCCGTGCCTGCGCGCGACGTCCTCAAGTTCGCGGCGCAGCGCCACGGCGGTACCGCCGCGAACCGAGTGGCTCTCGATGCCGCCGGCCAGCACTAGCCGCAGGCGGGGGTGCACACGGCGCACCTGCGCGACGGCCTCGATGAGCCGCTCCAGCCCTTTCTCTGGGTGGAGGAACCCGAAGAATACGGCGAGGAGGTCGTCCGCTGCCAGTGCGAGTCGCCTCCCCACAGCGGCCCGGGCGTGCTCGCGGTCGAGCCGCGCTACCGCGATGTTCGCACCGATCGGCACGTGCACCGCAGCGAGGGCGTGTCCCGGCAGGCGGGTGTTCAGTACACGTTTGTGTTCCGGCGCGGTGACCATTAGCCGGGCCGCCCACAGCGACAACAGAAGCGTCTCCCGCTCCGCGAACCCGCGGTGCTCGACCGCCGACCACGCGGTCGAGCGCAGCCGCCCAGCAACGCCGTTTGCCGCCCACACCCCGTACTCATGCAGCGTCGCCAGCACGGGTGTCCCGGTCGGTGCAAACCGAGGTAGCAGGCCGACCGCGCGGCGGAAACCGAAGGCGGACGGCGCGAACTGCACATGCACCAGGTCGAGCCGCAGCTTGGCCATCGCCTGAGCCGCTCGCACAACGCCGCCGACACTCCACCGGTCCGTCACGCCGATGACCGCATCGTCGGCGCTCTGCGCGTATGCGTGCGCCGTGCATATGAGCGGCTCGAACGGAGTCGACCGCAGGTGTCGGGCTAGTTGGCAGGTGTAGTCGGCCACCCCGTCGTAGGCCGGATCGAATTGCCCGCAGACGAGCCCGATGCGCGGCCCACTCATTCACCACCTCGCCTCTGCCCGTCCCCGAACGCACGCTCGCGACGTGGGACAACCCGGCACTTGGTGCCTCGCCGGTACCCTGCGACACCACGTGCCCGGCGGTCGTGTTGATCATGAAGATCGAGACCGCCCACGATGGCTGTCGCTCCGGCCGTAGATTGATCTTGCAGTTGAGCGGCGCCGCCCAGCTCCACACTGCCATCCTGCCCGGCTCTCCACCTCAGAAGCAAAATGGACCGGCAGGCTGGCCGCGACAGCCGCTAACCGCTGCACGCAACTCCGTCGGGCTGCCGTGCATACGATCGGGACATGGCCGAGGACCAGCGCGTGCGTCTCGCAACGGGAGTTTCGCTTCCGTACGTAACGTGGGGCGACCCCTCGGGAACCCCGGTCGTCCTCCTGCATCCGTGGGCCGAGTCGATGCGCTGCTTCGACCGCCTCTTCCCGTTGCTGCCCGAGTCCGTCTACGCACTGGCGATGGACCAACGCGGCCACGGTGACGCCGACAAGCCGGAGGACGGGTACGCCCTGACGGACTTCGCCGACGACGTCGAGGCGTTCATCGACGCGATGGGCCTGACCTCTGCGGTGCTGTTGGGATCGTCTAGCGGCGGGTACGTCGCGCAACAAGTAGCGGCTGCCTGCCCGCACTGCGTCAACGGCCTCGTTCTCGTCGGATCGCCACGAAGTCTGCTCGGCCGTCCCCCGTTCATGGACGAGGTGGATCAGCTGACCGACCCAGTGGACCGGGCCTGGGTGAGGCGTTCATTGACCTGGTTCCCGCTCCACCATGAGGTACCGAACTGGTATCTCGAGGAGCGTGTCGATGACGGCGCACGCATTCCCGCACACGTCTGGCGCGACACTCTCACCGGATTGACCACCGCGCTCCCGCCGACCGAGGTGGCGCAGGTAACCGCGCCCGCGTTGATCATCTGGGGAGACCGTGACGAACTGCTGTCTCGGCGCGAGCAGGAGGCGCTCCGCGCAGCCATGCCGAACTCGCGGCTGATTGTGTACGAGGCCACCGGTCACCTGGTCCTATGGGAGCAACCAGAGCGGGTGGCCGCAGACCTGATGGACTTCCTTGTGGCCTACCCCGGCCCCGCCGGCGACTGAGCCGGACGGCGTCCGTCCCTTCAGGACACCGCAGCGAGCCTGGCCGCACACGACCCACCGGGCGATGGCCAGGAGTCTGTCGCGGTGGCACCGGCCAGCATATTTGACGCCGGCCTGTGGGCTGCTAACCTGCAGGCCCAGACAGCCACAACTCCCGGTATCCGGTTTAACCCTTTTGGGACACTATGCTTCGGTGCAGCGTACGCGTGGCGATGCTCGCCGGCGTCCTGTTGACCGTTGGGTGCACCGCGGTGCCCGTTGCTCCTGGCCCGACTCCTACCCCGGCGTCGACGCCGGGCCCGGCTCAGGCGCCGCCGCGTACGGCCTTGCCGGCCGAAAACACCACCGTGGTGACGGGTAACGGCGCCGCGGAGTTGGCGCTCGTGACCAGCAGGTCGCTATACCTCCACGCTCCCGCCGTCGTGCTGGCCGGCGAGGGGGACGAGGCCAGCCTGGCCACGGCGACCTCCGCCGCGACGAAACTCGGCGTTCCGGTGCTTCTCACGCCGGGGTCCGGCAGCGCGACAGCGAGCGCGGCCGCGGACCTGCGCACCGAGCTGAGCCGGCTCGCACCACAGACTGTCGTGACCGTAGGCGCGGCGGCGACGCTCTGGACGCAGGGTGTTCCGTTGATCGCCTCCGGCGACACCGGTTCCCCGACACCGTCCGCCGGCGCGGACACGATCGTGCTGGAACCGGGAGATGGTGTGGCGTTACCGGATGTCACGCCCGCGGCACCGCTTGACGAGTTGCTGGTCCTCGCGCTCGATCAGCCCGCCAGCAGGGCTGCGACGGCGACCGCGCGGGCCAGCGGCGCTCGCGTCCTGCTGGTCGCCAACCCCGACCCCCGTACCAATGACGACGTGATCAAGGCATTGGCCGGCCAGTCGACGGCACGGGTCCTGGCGTTGGGTACCGAATTCGGCCCGGCTGACCGGCTGCGACGTCGAATTGACACCGCGGCGAATGGCACCCTGCTGCCCGGCGGTGGCCAGGTGCTCTTCCCCGGCCGCCGCATGGTCGCCCTTTACGGCCACCCGGGCGACTCCGGCCTGGGCTCGCTGGGTGAGCAGTCCCTCAGCGCGGCCATCACTCGGGCGCGAAAGGTAGCAGCCAGCTACAGCTCCTTAGTGAAAGAACCGGTTGTGCCCGCCTTTGAGATCATCGCGACCGTGGCGTCCAGCGCGGCCGGAGCCGATGGCAACTACTCCAGCGAGTCCACAATCGCGCACCTGCGGCCGTGGGTCGACGCCGCGCGAAGGGCCGGCATCTACGTTGTGCTCGACCTGCAGCCGGGGCGCACCGATTTCCTCACCCAGGCCAAGCTGTACACGCCGCTGCTGACGCAGCCGCACGTGGGCCTTGCCCTGGATCCGGAGTGGCGTTTGAAGGCCGGTCAACGACACTTGGTGCAGATCGGCTCGGTGAGCGCAGCGGAAATCAACAAGACGGCCGCCTGGCTGGCCGACCTCACTCGCCAACACAACCTGCCGCAGAAGGTACTGATGCTGCATCAGTTCCGGCTCGACATGATCACAAACCGAGCAAGCGTAGACACCAGCTACGACGAACTGCGGGTGGTCATCCACGCCGACGGATTCGGCACCCGAGGGCAGAAATTCGACACGTGGAGAAACATGCACGTGAAGCCGCCGCCGAACGTGTGGTGGGGTTGGAAGAATTTCTACGACGAGGACCGGCCTACGTTCACGCCCCGGCAGACCGTCGCAGTTGCGCCATCGCCCGTCTTCATTTCCTACCAGTGAGTCGGGGAACCGCCCCGGCGGGACTTACATCTCTTGATCGGTCGGTCGGATGAGCATCTCGTTGACGGCGACATGTCGCGGGCGGGTGACGATGTAGGTGATCGCGTCGGCGATGTCCTCGGCCTGCAGCCGCTCCATCGCCGCGAATCGCTGGCGCAGGCCCTCCTGGACCTCGGGCCTGTTGTGGCTGGCCAATTCCGTCGCAACTGCTCCAGGCTCAACGAGCGACACACGGACGTGGCGCTTGGTGACCTCCTGCCGGAGCGATTCACTGAACGCGCCAACGCCGTGCTTGGTCGCGTTGTAGACGCCGCTGCCGTTGCGCGCTTGCCGCCCCGCGACGGAGCTGATGTTCACCATGTCGGCCACCCGGCGAGGGCTGTCCTCGGCCGCCCGCGACAGATGCGGCAGCGCCGCATGCGCACAGTAGAGCAGACCTAGCACGTTGAGCTGCACCATCAGTTGCCACTCTGTGATCGGCGCGCCGACGATCGGGCCCAGCAGCATGACACCGGCGTTGTTGACCAGCGTGTCGAGCCGGCCGAACTCGGCGACCGTACGCTCAACCACGTCGCTGGCCTGGTGCTCGTCGGTCACATCCGTCTCCAGAACCAGCGCCGTGCCGCCCCGTTCGCGGATGGTCGCGGCCAGCGTGTCCAGCCGGTCCTTGCGCCGCGCCGCCACCGCCACGGCGGCACCCTCCGCGGCTAGGGACAGGGCCGCCGCCGCACCGATCCCGCTTGATGCTCCGGTCACCAGCGCTACGGTGCCGTCCAGTCGCTCCGCCATCGCGTGCCTCCCGACAAAGACCAACGTGCATAGCCTAGTCGGGTCCGTTGGCGTCATGACGAGCACGCCCGGACGCTCTCGAAGCCAGCCTCGCGGCCGCGTGTCGACGACGAGGCGGTCGAGATGTGACAGGCTTGAGACGCAGAGTCAACGAGAAGGAGCGGCAGGTGACGGTGCGTGAGGTGATCGGTCGCCTGCCCTCGGCACCGGGCGTCTACCGCTTCCGCGATGCCACCGGTCGCGTGCTCTACATAGGACGCGCGGTAGATCCGCGCCGGCGAGTAGCGAGCTACCTCGGCGGCCTGAAGGTGCGCCTACCCTCCCAGCTGGCCATGACACCGGCGGCATGGCAACCGTTCGCCCAACGCAACGCCGAACTCGCCGCCCGACTGCTGACCTAGGCATGCACCGTCAAATCACGATGGAGGCGAGCTCCGCACGCAGCATCGCCGCGCGCTCTCCGGTGATGTCGCCGTCGGCGACGCGGTCGTCGATGTCCCCGCGGATCTGGTCGATCCGTTGCAGCGCGTTGTCCTGCTGCCCGCGATCGATTCGGCGTTGCAGATCGGCGATCCTGTCCAGGAGGTCCTCGGCGCAGTCGGCGCGAATCTCCCCGGCTGCTCGACCGTCCACGACAACCTGCCGCAGGGCAAAGACCGCGACAAAATCCGTTTGGCCTGGGGGATTGGACTGCGCCGCGGTAGGGGCCGGCGTAGGCGTGGCGGTTGTCGTAGTGGGGGCGATCGACACGCCCGGCGCCGTGGAAGGTTGTGACGGTGTACGGACCGACACGAGGTAAACGCCTGCCAACAACAGGCCGACCGCGACTGCGGCGGCAGCGAGCAAGAGCGGTCGATTCCACCCTTCAGCTTGCGAAGCGGCGATCAGCATCGGTTCGGTCTCGCCATCGAGCTCCGGTGGCGGCAAGCGAAGCGTGCCCGCACCGGCCCTGTCACCGGAGGTCGCGGCATCGGAGGCCAGTCCGCCGGCAACCGCAGGCAGCGCGGCGGTCAGGACCCGAGCGACTTCGGCGCTGTCCGGGCGGTCAGCGGCCTCGAGCGCGAGGCAGCGCAGGCACACGTCGGCCACGGCGGCGGGTACACCGGTGACACTCATGGGGGCAATCAGTCCGGTGCTGTCGGTACGCGCTGAACCAGCCTGATCGTGGGCTTGTTGCGGAGGATGCCCGACGAGTGCCGCGTACAGCAGCGCACCGAGCCCGTACACGTCAACGGCTGGCGCGTCGGGAACGTCGCGGGTCAGGCGTTCCGGAGCAATGTAGCCTGTCGTGCCGAAGCGCGGCTGCCCGTCGCTGTTCCGGGTCCCCCCGAGGACCGCGGCCACACCAAAGTCGAGCACCTTAACCCCGCTGGACGTGAGCATGACGTTTGCTGGCGTCACATCACAGTGCACCAAGCCGAGTCGGTGTGCCGCGGACAGCGCCGCGGCGACCTGCGCGGTGATCTGCACCGCCTCGGGCCACGGCAGCGGCCCACGAGCCAACACGCCGCCGAGCGTCTGTCCACGCAGCAACTCCATCACCACGTAGGGCATACTCGCGCCCTCGGTCGTGACCTCACCGTAATCAAAGACGCTGGTCACGTTCGGGTGGCTCAGCTGGGCCATCGCGCGCGCTTCCTGACGAATCAGCCCTCGCAGCGAGGCATCTGCCTCAAGCGACCCGGCCAGAACCTTCACCGCAACCGGTCGGCCGAGGACCTCGTCGTATCCGCGCCATACCTCGGACATGCCCCCCGCGCCGAGCCGGTCCACCAACCGGTACCGGTCAGCGACCATCAGCCCAGACCGTAGCGACTGCACGGAACTAGTATGCCCCGCACCGCGCGGCAAGTACCACGCCCGAATCTCCGGCGATGGTGCGTCAACTCCGGCCGACCTTCGTGACGACCTCGATCAGCGCCCGCAGCGAAAAGTCGGCCGGCATGCTCGCCCGCGAGGGCCGCGCTCCCGGACACTGCGCTCGTCGTCGTCGAACACAGCAGACATCAGCGCGCTCTGCGGCGCAGCGCATCGAGGGCCTTGTCGGCGTGCACACTCATCCGGATCTCGCTCTTGACCACTTCCAGCACCCGCCGGTCGATATCGATCACGAAGGTGACCCGCTTGGTGGGTGCCAGCGCGATCCCGCGCGTGACTCCGAACTGTGCCCGCACGCTCCCTTCGGGGTCGGACAGCAACGGGTAGCCCAGGGAGTACCTGTTGGCGAAGTCCGCCTGCCGGTCCACGGAGTCCGGACTGATGCCGACGGGCTGGGCCCCGACGGATCTGAGCTCCCCGGCGATGTCCCGGAAGTGACACGCCTCCGCCGTGCACCCGGGAGTAAAGGCAGCCGGATAGAAGAACAGCACCACGGGGCCATCCACGAGCAGCCCGCTCAGCTTCCGGGACACGCCGTTCTCGTCCTGCAGTTCGAAGTCCTCAACGACATCCCCGACTTTCATGGGCACCACCTGATCATGTTCTCGTCACGAAGTGTCTTCGTACCAGTTGTGGCCGGTACAAGCACATATCATGTGCGCGGCGCAGCCGCCGCGCCAGGAGACACGGAAGACGACAAGCACGTCGACGACCTGGGTGTCGATCATCGTGTACTTCACGAAGCGCACGCGGGCCGTGCTGCCCGGCGCGAGCGAGATAGTCGTCATACGCCGGTCGGCGATGCCGAAGTGGCCGGCGTTCACCAGCGTCCAATCGTGCCGTCCGGTGACGACCCACCTGGTAATCGCCGGTCGACGAACTCCCGGGATCACCGCAGGTGTTGGACGGGTTGATCTGTATCTCGCCGATGTTCACCGCGACCGGCAACTGGATGACGATGAACTTCGGCTGCGGGTCGGGGAACGGATTGTTGGTGAGGATCGAGTTGCGCATGTCGAGGAACGACGGGTTCGCTGGAGAGAGTTCCATCGCACGGGTGACAAGCGACTCCGTGAGCCTGACCTTTGGCCAAGATGTCGGGCGCGCGGAGGCGCCGGAGGGTTGACATCCACGAAGGGCGCACGCACGGCCACGCGCAACAGTTCAACATATTTGATGCCTCATCGGACTCTCGTCTTCGTTACGCGAGTGTCGGAGGCTCCCCAAATGACGGGTAGAGTCGGTTGGGTCGAAGGTGGGACATCATGCGCGGTCGATCTCTAACGCTTCTACTCTCGGTAGTTGTAGCGACACTCACCGCATGCGGTCAGGTTCCGAGCACACCGTCGCCGACCACGGCGTCATCGAGCGCCACCGCTCCTCCGTCACCATCACCACAGTCGACACCGCCGACATCATCTGGAACCGGTGAGCCGTCGACCAATCAGGTCGCGATCACCCGTACGGGCGGGATCGCCGGCGTCATGCAGCAGCTCACCATCGCGCCAGACGGGTCGTGGGTTTACACGGACAAGCGAACGAACGAGATCCAGCAGGGAAAACTGACGCCGGCCCAACGGCAGGACTTGGCCGGACTGATGGCCAACCCGGCGCTGCTCCTCGAAGCTAGGGCCACGCCGGCTGCCGGCGTGTGCTCCGATGCATTCATCTACACGGTGGCGATCGGTGAGATGTCGATGCGGTACGAGCAATGTGGCGGCCCGGCGAAACGGCCGTTGACCGACGCCATTCTCACGTTGGTCGTCGACGCGACCCCACTGTGACTCAGGAACTGTGACTCGTAGGAACTGTGACTCGTAGGAACTGTGACTCGTAGGAACTGTGACCCTTAGGAGAACCGGTTCGCGCGCTCCGCCGTGCTGGTCAGTACACAGAACTCGTTGTCCTCTGGATCGGCCAGAACCACCCAGCCAGTGCCGTCTTCTTCGCGGCGGCGGTCAGCCACGATCGTTGCGCCGAGCTTGAGCAGCCGCTCCACCTCAACGTCACGCGGGACGTCGGGGCGAAGGCAAACGTGCACCCTGTTCTTGACCGTCTTCGGCTCCGGCACGCCGTTGAAGAACAGCGTCGGGCCACCCGGTGGGCTGATGCTGGCTTCAGGGTCGCCGGGGAAGTCATCGTCGGCCAGCGGGTGCCCCACCACCTCGCTCCAGAACTGCGCCAGCTGATACGGGTCATGGCAGTCGAAAGCGACGTTCTCTACGGTGGAGGTCATGCCGTCGAGCCTCGCCGTCGATCACGTATCCGGCAACCGATTTGAACGGCCGGTGGGTTAGTCGGGGCGCTGGGGCATCTCACTGAGCACGGTGCGGTAGAGGGCATCTCGCATAGCGACCTCGCGCGGGTCGTCCCAGAGGTGGAAGCCGGTGCGGTTCATCGCGTACGCGAAGCCGATGCTCGTCTCAGGGTCGGCGAACCCGAATGAGCCGCCGGCGCCCGGCGTACCGAAGGCCTGCCCTCCCGACGCACCGACCCGGAAGCTCGGGAACGGCTTTACGTAGCCGAGTGAGAAGACCGAGTCGAGGCGCAGCACCACATCACGCAGGCCACCACTCGGCGATGCCGCCGGGCGCACCAATGCGTCGAGAGTGGACTGGGTCAGCCCGAGCTCCAGCCCGCCGGTGGCGGCGACGCCGTACGCCTTTGCAATCGCGGCGACCTGGCCGGTGCCGTTCGCCGCGGGCAGTTCAACGCGCCGAACGTCTGGCCGATTTGTTGTTGCTCGTCAGGGCCAGCACCTTCGGATTGGCAAATGATCGGGCCGTGATGCTGCGAGGGTTGAGGAACCCGGCGACGAACCGCCATGGCATGGCGTTGAGGTGCAATATCATTTCCGCGGGCTTGTAGCCGTGGATGTGGGCGACGCGGACGCTGTGACGCGGTACTCGCGCGGGCTGATACCGCGTACGCGTTTGAAGGCTGTGCTGAGCGCGAAGGAGCTTCCGTAGCCGACCTGCCGGGCCACCGCGCCGACGGTAGCGTCGGGTTCGCTCAGAAGATCGGCGGCCAATGCCAGCCGCCAGCCGGCAAGGAAGGTCATGGGCGGTTCGCCGACTAACTCGGTGAAGCGGCGGGCCAGAGCCGCCCGGGAGACGCCAGTCGCGGCGGCGAGCGTGGCCACCGTCCATGGGTGGGCCGGGTTGTTGTGGAGCATCCGCAAAGCCCGGCCAACCAGCGGGTCGCTGTGCGCCCGATACCAGGCCGGCGCTTTGGCCTCCGGACGGGAGAACCACGCCCGTAGAACGGCGACGAGCAGCAGGTCGAGCAGCCGGTCGAGCACGACCTCCTGGCCTGGGTCATCCTTGACGATCTCCTCGGCGAGCATCGGAATCAGCGGAGAGTCCCACGCGTCCGCTCGGAGGACCACCAGCTCGGGTAACGCCGTGAGCAGGCGCTGGCTGATCTCGCCGCGCTTCTCATAGGTACCAATGAGCATCATCGCCGAGCCGTCCGGGCTGTTGCCCCAGGTACGCACGCCGAGATCCATCGCTTGCGCCAGGTCCTCTCCCTCCGGCGTGGTGCAGTGCTGCCCGGGGTGGATCACGGCCTGTGGCGGGGTGGCGGGGTCGTCGGCGAACGTGTACGCATCCGGGCCGCGCATGATCGCGACGTCCGCCGGCCGGAGGCGGACCGCCTCACCGCTATCCGGAACGACCCATGCCTCGCCGCGCACCACGGCCACAAGGGAGAGTGGCGCCCTGTCCTGGATCCGCACGGACCAGGGCGGGTCCATGATCGACCGCAGCAGGAAGGCTCCGCGGGCTCTCGGCCCGTCCAGGAGACCGGTAAGGACGTCCATGCGCCAAGCGTAGACGCACAAACATGAAGTTGAGCCTCTCAACTATGGTCCGTCTCACCGGGGCGGCTTTCACTAGAGGCATGAACGAGCCGGGATTTCGCCGACTACGCGCGGGAAACCGCCGCCACCGGCTTCTGGCGCGGCTGAACCGTACGAGACCGTTCGGAGGAAACGATGTCGGAAGGGGTTCGAGGCGCCGCGCTCGTTGCGGCCACGATTACCACTGGGCTCATAGCGGGTCTCCTCTACGCGTACGCCTGCTCCGTCATGATCGGTCTCAGTCGGACGGACGATCGGACCTTCGTCGATGTGATGCAGCGCATCAACGTGGCGATCGTCAACGGCTGGTTCCTAATCAGCTTCTTCGGCGCGCTGGTGTTCACCGCCGCGGCCGCGGTGCTGCATCTGCACGGCGACGGGCGACCCGTCCTGCCTTGGATCGTGGCCGCGCTTGTGCTGTATGTAGCGGCCCTCGTCATCACGATTGGCGTCAACATCCCGCTCAACAACGCACTCGCCGCGGCCGGAGACCCCGATCGAATCGCCGACCTCGCCGCAGTACGTGAACGCTTTGAGGCGACCTGGGTCCGCTGGAACATCGCCCGCGCGGTGGCCTCCACGGCCGGGCTCGGCTGCCTCACCTGGGCTCTCGTGTTGTACGGGCGCCTGGGACCGCCGTGACCTTCCTAGGGCAGCGGCGACCATCAGCCCTGGAACGGCGGGCGGGTGCGCAGTGGCGCATCCTCATGCGATAGCTCTTGATTGGATCATGAGTGGTCAGCGCCGCGCGGCGGCTTTGCGGGCGCGGTACGCGGTGACCGCCGCCCGGTTGCCACAGCCCGCATCGCAGAAGCGCTTGGATCGGTTCTTTGACAGGTCTATCACGACGTTGGCGCAGTCTGGGTACTCGCAGATACCCAGGCGGCTCAGCTCCCCGACGCGGACGACGTCGACGAATGCCATCGCCGCCTCGACAGCCATCCTCGAGGCCAGCGGCGCGTCGGACGGAGTCGCGTGCAGGTGGTACGACCACTCGCCGTGGCGGACGAGTTGCGGCAGCGCGTTCGACTCGCGCAGCAGCCTGTTGACGATCTCCACGACCTCGTCCTCGTCCGCTTCCCAGATCCGTCGCAGTCGCGGGCGAAGGTCGTGTACCGACTGGAGCTCGGCCGTGGTGTGGTCCCGCTTTCCAGTCCAGCCGTAGGCCTGAATGAACTCGTCGAGCGCGGCGAGATCAGGCAGGCCCTCCCCGTCGTGGCCGGCGGTGTTGACCAGAGCGGCGGCCTCGGTGAGCGCCACTTCTGTGTCATGAGCAAAAACCACCTTGACTCCTGTCACCCTTAGGTCTAGGGTCATTATCATAGCTGCTGTTTACTCATTACACTCTGCTTGAACGAGGGAGTCCATGCGCGCGCAACGCTCCACCGGCTTCGGCCTCAGTCTGGCGCTATTGTCAGCCGCCACGTTCGGTACATCCGGCACGTTCGCCCGGTCGCTGATCGAGGCCGGCTGGTCGGCTGAGGCCGCGGTCGCGGCGCGCGTCGGTATCGCGGCCTTGCTGCTGGCAGTGCCCACAGTGCTCGCGCTGCGCGGGAAGTGGCATGTGCTGCGCCGCAACCTAGGCGTGGTCGGGGTATTCGGCCTGCTTGCGGTGGCGGGCGCGCAGGTGGGCTTCTTCAACGCGGTCCGGTATCTCCCGATCGGTGTCGCGCTGCTGCTTGAGTACCTCGGCATCATTCTCGTCGTGGTCTGGATGTGGGCCGCGCACGGACAGCGGCCGCGCCGGCTTACGGTCGCGGGCTCCGCGGCCGCCGTGCTCGGACTGGTCTTCGTCATCGACCTGACCGGCGGCGGAGGTATCGACCCGGTCGGCGTGCTGTGGGGCCTGGGCGCCGCCGTCGGCTTGGCGACCTACTTTGTGCTGTCAGCGCGCGTCGATGCCGAGCTGCCGTCGGTGGCCATGGCGAGCAGCGGCATGGTCGTTGGCGCGGCGGTACTGCTCCTGCTCGGCGCAGTCGGCGCGCTCCCGCTGCACGCGACGTTCGGCGCCGTGAACTTCGCCGGCAGCCGCACCAGCTGGCTGGTTCCGATCGTCGGCGTGTCGCTGATCGCCGCCGTCATCCCGTACGTCGCTGGCATCGGCGCGGCGCGGATCCTGGGCGCACGGCTGGCGTCATTCGTCGGCCTCACCGAGGTCCTCTTTGCGGTGCTCGTCGCCTGGCTGCTGCTGAGTGAGTTGCCGACGGCCATCCAGCTGCTCGGCGGCGCCCTGATCGTGGCCGGCGTCGCGCTGGTGCGCATCGACGAGCTGAGGCCGGCACGGAGTTCGCGGGACCGAAACGATCGTACGGCCGCACCCGCTCTTGCGGGACGGCAGCGATAGAGAACCTCGCCTGCGGCGTTGGGTGTGTAGCCGGGCACGGTCGCACGCACCGCTTTGGCAGGCGGACCCGAATGCTGATCGCCTCATGGCGACTCCCCTCATCGATGCTGACCTGGTCATGGCAGGAACAGGCCCTGATCAACGTCGAGGTTTACCGACGGACGCCGATGTGGCGTAGGTAAACCTCGAACACGATCGGCGTCTGTTCCAGCCTGGAGGGGTGATGCCTTCAGCGAGTGCGCTGGGTTTCAATACGCCTGAGCGGAACAGCGCCGGCCTCGATCGGCTTGTGCGTGGCCCGAGGGCGTGGGCGATGGCAGATGCCTAGGCGGAGTTCAGCTGGTTCTTCCGCATGGAGTTCTCGCGGGTCGTATACAAGGCTGGAGGAGGTCAGGCGCGCCACGGCCGGGCTGACCCACGCCTACCTCGTCGAGGTCTCCAACCACAGTTACAACGTCTTCGGCTTTTACGAATGCCCGAGAAACATCCGGCGGGCCCGGCCAGGAACCGACAACGAGTTCGTTCATCAGTTCAAGTTCGACGGAGTACGCACGTCTGAGTGCCGCTTGTCCGTGGTCATTCTGCTCGAACGTAACTCCAGCGACCCTGACGGAGCCGCGTACCTAAATGTCTCCGCCATCGATGCCGCGATCAATCCCTGAGTCGGCTGAGCGACGCCGGGCAATGGATCAAGACTGTCCACATTTGGATGGCCTTCCCCAACTCGCCGCTAACAGGTGTGCGCGCCGCCCGCAAGGCTGAGCCCGAGCGCTGAGGTCGCGCATGGCGTTGCGCCAAGCGCCGTACCGCCGTGACGACCTTCGCCAACGCCGCACCCGTCTAGTCCCTGGTTGATGAACGCGCACATCGTTCGTTCCGGCAAGTTCGCCTCGACGGCCGCGATCCCATGGCGACGGCCAGCCCGCCGCCGTGGTACCTCGATTTGCCGTCTGTCTTACCAATCGTGTGTTCCCTGGTCTAGCGACGCGTTGCACGGGTCGGCGTTTGTGGCGTGCGCCCGAGCACGAGCCGGTTGACTGTCCACGGTAGGAGGCCGAGCACAAGCAGCAGACCGGCGACGACGTACTCGTCGGACGGTCGCCCCGACAGCGGGCTGGCGAGGTAGGCGCAGCACGCCGCCGCGAGCGCGGGGATCGCCGTCGGGGCACGGAAGTGGTTGTGCGACACCCGGTCGCGACGCAGCACGAGACAGGCGACATTGACAATGGTGAAGACCACCAGTAGTAGCAAAGACGTGGTACCGCCCAGCCGGTCGACGTCGAGGCTGGACACCAGAAGGACCGCGATCGCCGTCGTGAACAGGATCGACACCCACGGCGTACGCCGCCTGGGGTGGACGGTGCCGAACACCTGGGGGACTATGCGTTCGTTGGACATGCCATAGAGCAGCCGACTGGCCATAAGCATGTTGATCAACGCGGAGTTGCTCACGGCGAACAGGCCAATGATCGCGAACAGGGTCAGCGGAAATGCCGGAGCGCCAACTTTGATCACCTCCATCAGCGCCCCGCTGCCCGCCGCGGCGAGGACATCAGTCGGCACCAGCAGCGACGACACGATCGCGATGAGCAGATAGAGCACCCCCGCCACCGCCAGGCCGCCGAGCAGCGCCTTCGGGAAATGACGCACTGGATCGACACACTCCTCGGCCATGTTGACCGAGTCCTCGAACCCGACCATCGCTAAGAACGCGAGCGCGGCCGCTGAGGTCACCGCGATCAACGCGGACTGGCCGGTCGTGTCGAACTCGGTCAGTCGGGCCGGCTCGGAGGCGCCACGAGAGATGCCGTACGCACCGACGCCCACGACGATGAGTAGGCCGGCCACTTCGACGCAGGTGAGCACGACGTTCGCCCGAACCGACTCGCCGACACCGCGAAAGTTGACCACCGCGATCAACGTCATGAAGGCGATCGCCACCGCCCATGCCGGCAATGCGACGAACGTCTGCAAGTAGGTCCCACCGAATGCCCGGGCGGCTGAGGAAGCCGAGGGTGAGACCCGAACACATCACGGCGAAGGCCACCATGAACGTGAGGAACGGGACGCCGAATGCGCGGTTGACGTAGAGTGCCGCCCCGGCCGCCTTGGGGTACTTGCCCACCAATTCCAGATAGCTGAATGCCGTCAGCACCGCCACGCCGAATGCGAGCAGGAACGGCACCCACAATGCGCCGCCGACCCTTCCCGCGACCGTGCCGGTCAGGGCATAGATCCCGGTGCCGAGGACGTCGCCGACGACAAAAAACAGCAGCATCCTCGGCCCAATTGCCCGCTTCAGTTGCGGCTGATCGTGCACGGGCAACGGCTGTTCGTGCACCGACCGTGGCTCTGCTCCGTTGTCCATCCGAATCCCACGCTCAGGGCCCAACGCCCAGCGACGGACATCCTGTCGAGTATCGCACCGCCGCTGTAGGCCGCGGACCCGATCTGGTCGACCCGTCGGTCAGGAACGGATGTACGGCGTATTAACCCGGAGAGCCACTCGAAACCGTGAACGCCGTGGCCGCGGAGATCGCTGCCACCGCCGCGAGCTTGTGCTCCTTGCGCCAGGGCGGGCCGGCCACCACACCCAGCGCCAGGATGGTGGCCGCGAGATCGCCGGCGAGCCGAGCCGCGGCGTCCTTTCGCGCTAGCTCGATCCCGGGCACCCCTAGCGAGGCTGCCGCGTCCAACAGTGCGTCGCGGTAGATCTGGCCTTCGGCGGCGTGCATGAGAACGTGCGAGGCCAGGATCGCCGAGACCGACTCCGGCACTGGGCGGTCGCCAGCCACCACGCCGATCGCGTCGACAGGCCCGATCTCCGCGAGCAGTTCGCGGATCCGGCGCGCAGCCACCTCGGTGATGACGTCGAGAGCGCGGCCGCCGAGCACCTCCGCCTCGGCCATCGGCAGTTCCGCCGCCGCATGAAAGACCTGGCTCGGCACCCGCCCCTCCGTCAGGTCGAGCATCCATCGACCGACGAGCGAGGTGTCATCAACCGCGACCGCGACGGTTGAGCCGGTACGGCTGCAGAATCCCAGAGCGCGCGACATCCTCCCAGTGTGCGGCACCCGCCGGGCTGCATGGTGTTCCGTCGACGTGACAACCTGCGGGTTGTGGCCACACCGCCAGGGTTGTAGGCCGACGGCACCTATGCGGCCGCCTCCCGGATGGCTGCTCGGACCTCGTCCATCATGGACGGCGCTACGGAGAGGATGCGACAGCCAACCCTGAGCAGCTCCGGGATGACGGACAGATCCGACGCGGCATCGCCACAGATCGACACGGGACGCCCATGTCGGGCGCCGGCACGCACCACCCATTCCACGGCGTCGAGGACGGGTGGCTCCAGCACTCGCGTCGTCGTCAGCGACGGGTCGCGCCGGTCGAGGCGCAGCACCGAGGCCGTTAGGTCATTGGTGCCTATCGACATGAAGTCCGAACACGCCGCTATGGCGTCGACCGCCGCCACGGCCCCGGCCAGCTCAATCATGGAACCGACGGGTGGCACGGACGCGCCGATGCGAACCGCAGCCTCAGCCACGAGGCCGCGGCAGGTCGAGATCTCGTCGGCGGAGGCCACCATGGGAATCATGATCCGCACATCGAGCCGATCCTCGACGCCGACGCTCAGGATCGCTTGGATCTGCTGCGAGAAGGCGTCGGGCTCGGCGAGCATGAGCGGCAAGGACCGGCCCAACGATCCGGTTCGCCCGGCTCGAAGGAAGGGCGGCAGTTTGTCCTCGGCGAAGTCGAGGGTACGGATCGTCACCGGCATCCCGGCCAGACGTCGGGTCACCGCACGGAGCTGAGCCACATGCTCGGCCACCGTGGGCCAGCGCTGGGCGGTCAGGAAAGGCATCTCGGTGCGCAACAGGCCGACGCCGGCCGCACCCATCGACGTGGCAACCTCGGCGTCTGCGGCGGCTGCCACGTTGGCCAGCACGGTGATTTCACGACCATCGCGAGTGGACACCGGCAACGCGCGTGCCGCAACAAGCTCTGCCCGGCGCGACATCACCATCGCAGCCGCCTCCTCTGCCATCCGGCGCTCGTTGACGTCCGGCTGCAACACGATTACCCCCGTGTCTGCGTCGAGAAGCACATCGGTGCCGTCGGGCGCGTCGAGAATGCCTCGATCGGCACCGAAGACGAGCGGGATACCCAGAGATCTGGCGATGATCGCAGCGTGGGAGGTCGCACCACCGACCACGGTCGCCGCGCCGGCGACGGTGGCGGCGCGTACGAGCAGGTCGTCGGCGGTGATCTCCCGGGCGACCAGGATGAGGCGGCGAGTGGACGAGACCTCGTCCGGGGGTGTCGAACCGCCACGGACAACGGAAATCAGCCGGCGGCCGACAGCTCGGACGTCCGCGGCCCGCGCGGCGAGCGCCTGATCGGATAGCTGGGTAAGGATTCGGGCGAAGTGCTCGATGGCGTCGTCGATGGCGGACTCGACCATCGCACCCGCCGCCACCTGATCGTCGACGAGTTGGCGTAGCTCCGGATCGCGTGCAATGTGGACACTCGCCCCGATGATCTCGCCCGCCTCGGTCTGGCCACTCGTGGTCAGGCGGGTCGCGAACGCCTCCAGGTCGGCCGCCACGTGCTCGAAGGCGCGGGACACCTCCAGGGCTGGTTCCTCGATGTCTGGCCTGACGCCCTCGCCGGTGCTGCGATCCGTACGCCGGAGAGAGCCGAGGACCACCGCCGGGTGACCCGGCCCGCCCGCCCCCCGGGCGTCCGCCGCAAAGGTATGCCGCGGCACCAAGGTCTCACGCCTCCACGGTCGATGGCGCGGCCCGGTCGGTCACCTCGGCAAGGGCACGGAAGATCAGCCAGGTCGACGTCGCCCCGGGGTCCTGATGTCCCACGCTGCGTGGGCCGAGGTAGGAGGCCCGGCCCTTGCGTGCCTGCATGGCTGTCGTCCCCCGCATGCCATCCCTAGCCGCGTCGGCGGCCGCCGACGCCGCCGACGCGAGGGTCCCGCCGTTGTCGAGGTCGCTGTCGAAGGCCTCGAGCGCCGGCGCGTATGCATCGACGATTGTCTTGTCACCCGGGACCGCTGCGCCCAGCTTCTGCAGACCCTCCAGCCCCGCTCGGAGCGCGGCAGCGACATCTCGATCGTCGACGTCGGTGCCGTCCAGCACCTTGCCCATCGCGCGGAAGGCCGTGCCATACAGCGGCCCGGACGCCCCGCCCACCCGCGACACCAGCGTGGTACCGGTGCGGAGGAGCACATCACCGACGCTCGTGGCCTCATACCCATCCAGAGCGGCGACCACGGCGCTGAAGCCGCGATTCATGTTGACTCCGTGGTCAGCGTCGCCGATGGCGGAGTCAAGCTGGGTGAGGTAGTCGGACTGCTCTGCGATCGTCGTGGCGACGGTCGTGATCCACGTGCGAGTGAGCGGGATGTCCACGCCTAACTCCTTCGAGTGACTCAGGTGCCCCAGCGCAGGGCGGGGGTACGTACCGGAGCGTCCCACAACCGCAGGATCTCGTCATCGGCCCGGCACACGGTGACCGACATCCCGGCCATGTCGAGGCTCGTGACATAGTTGCCCACGAGGTTGCGGACGATCTCGACGCCAGCATCCTTGAGGACCGCTGCGACCTCACCGAAGAGCAGATAGAGCTCGATGAGCGGGGTCGCGCCGAGGCCGTTGACGATCACGATGACCCGGTCGGCCGGCTGGAGCGGCTTGGCCGACTGAATCGCGTCGTACGCGATCCGCACAATCTCCTTGGCGCTGAGCAGTTTCTCCCGGCGCCGCCCGGGCTCGCCATGAATGCCCACACCTACTTCCATCTCGTCGTCGGGCAGATCGAAGCCGGGCTTGCCCGCGGCGGGAGTGGTGCACGCGGTCAGTGCGACCGCGAACGACGCCGACGACTCGTTGATCCGCCGGCCGACACCGGCGACAGCCTCGAGCGCCTGGCCCTCCGCCGCGGCCGCACCGGCCACCTTCTCCACGATTAGCGTGGCACCGGTTCCCCGCCGACCCGCCGTCCAGGTCGAGTTCTCGACGGCCACGTCATCGTCAACGAGGACCGTCTCCACCCGGACGCCGTCGTCGAGCGCGAGTTCGGCGGCCATCTGGAAGTTCAGGACGTCGCCCGTGTAGTTCTTGACAATGTGGACGACACCTGCGCCGCCGTCGACGGCCTTCGTCGCCGCGAGGATCTGGTCGGGTACGGGTGAGGTGAAGATCTCCCCGGGTGCGGCCGCGTCGAGCATTCCGGCACCGACGAAGCCGCCGTGCAGCGGCTCATGGCCCGAGCCGCCGCCGGAAACGAGGCCGACCTTCCCGGCGACAGGCGCGTCCGTGCGTACGACGATCTGGTTGCTGACGTCGACCCTCAGGTCGGCGTGGGCCGCAGCGACCCCGGCGAGCGCCTCGCGGACCACGTCGTCGGGTGCGTTGATGAACTTCTTCATGACCGGACTCCCTCCGACACTGGAGTGACCTGGGATGGTGCCCGCCGACCGGCCGTGGCGCGGACAGTGACAAGTGCGCCGTAGAGGAAGCCGGCGACGATCGCGCCGACGAACTCCGCGAGCAGGTAGATGGGGAGCTGTTCCCACTTCACCGTGCCGCCGGCAATCTGCTGAACCAACATCGGGCCGAACGTGCGCGCGGGGTTGATGGAGGCGCCGGTGGCCGGTGCTACCGGGATGATGGCCGCGAAGACGGCCATACCGATGGCCAGGCCGGCGAACCCGCCAGGCGCGGCCTTGTGAATGGCGCCGAACACGACGAAGACGAGGATGAACGTGCCGACCGCCTCGGCGAAGAACGCCTGGCCGGCGCCGACACCGGAACCGTACGAGGCGACGCCGAGCCCGGCATCCACGGCCTTGCCACCGAGGACACCGATGATGGTCGCGGCGCCGAGAATGGCGCCGAGCAGCTGGGCTCCCACGAAACCCGGAACCAGCTTCCACGGCAGCTTGCCGGTCGCCGCAAGTGCGACTGTCACAGCGGGATTGATCTGGCAGCCGGAGACGTGCCCGATCGCGTAGATCAACGCGACGACGATCATCGCGAACGCGAACGAGATCATGCCGAGCTGCGCCATCGTGAACGGCGCGTCGCCGCCGACGATGAGCGTGGCCGGTACCGAACCGACACCCACGAAGACCAGCATCGCGGTGCCGAGAACCTCGGCCAAGAGCTTCTGTGTGTAGGACAACTCCTCCATGTCGCCGCCCGAGCGCTTGACCCGGGCTCACCTCCTCCGGCATCGACCAGGGATAGGCGGTTCGGCGATCTCACGCCTTCCAAGCGTTCGTCATTACCGAACCGTGTTCGGAAAGTAGCCCGTGTTACCGGCGTGTGTCAAGGGTCACGCTTACGGGCTTCCGGAGTGGTCTCCCGCTCTATGCTGCCGATCTGGTTTTGCCGGTGTGGGGTCAGGAGGCTTCGGCGACAAACCGGCGCAGGGCCGGGCGGGCCGCGCCGAGTTCCCGCGACAGCAGCCGCGCCGTCTCGCGAACCGCGACCGCGTACTCGTCGCGACGGCCCCCGTCCAGGAGGCGTTCGATGGGGCCGACCAGGCCGATCGCCCCGACGACTCCGTCCCGGTCGAGCACCGGGGCGGCGATGCCAGCGTCACCGATGGCCGCCTCACCAGCCTCAAGCGCGTACCCGACCGAAGCCGCGCCAACGAGTTGAGCGGCCAGATCGTCCGGCGATGTCAGGGTCTCGCCGGTCAGCACGGGCAACGCGCCGTCGAGGAGCTCGGCTCGGTCCGGTTCGGGGAGGTGCGCGACAATCGCCTTGCCCAGCGCGCAGGTGTGCCAGGGCAATGCCGCGCCAACCTCAAGGATCTGGACGGCTCCCTCGGGGCGGAACGCGTGGTGAACGACGATGACGTGATCACCGCTCAAGACCCCTACCCATACGGCCTCGTTGGCGCGGGTGGCGAGCGAGTCGGCCCACACGACGGAGCGCGCTCGCAGTTCGTGGGTCTCGAGATAGGCGTTGCCGAGTTCGAGCAGCGCCGGGCCGAGCCGGTACTTGCCCGTCGCCCGGTCCTGGCTCACCAGCTGGCCCTGCTCGAGGGTCTTGAGCAGCGCAAATGCGGTTGGCTTGGCGACTCCGAGGCGCTCAGCAATCTCGGTGACCCCCGCGCCGCGGCCCGTGCTTGCCAGCGCGCGGAGGATCTCGATGGCTCGCGCCACGGACTGGACCATCGCCACTCCTCGCCACCGGAGATGCGTTCGGTATTGCCGAACCGTGTTTTGGAATCTACCATCTGAACTCATGGCGGAACCCGTGGGAATCGTACTGGTCTCGCACAGCGACTCGTTGGCGACGGGGCTGAGGGACATGCTGCTGCAGATCGGTGCCGCGAACCTGCCCGTGGCGACGGCGGGCGGCACCGACGACGGACGGCTGGGGACCAGCTACCACCGCATCGGTGCCGCTATAGCTAGCGTCGACAAGGGCTCGGGCGTGGCCGTCCTCACCGATCTCGGCAGTGCTGTGCTCACCGCTCGGGCTGTGCTTGACGATCTGGCTCGCACGGACGTGATCCTCGTAGACTCGCCCTTCGTCGAGGGTGCGGTGGCGGCGGCGGTCATCGCCGCGACCGGGGCGGACCTCGCAACCGTCCGCAGTGCGGCTGAGGAGGCCCGCGATGTCCACAAGCTTTGAGGCGTCGGCAGAGACCGAAGTCGTTCTGCCCGCCCACCTGCACGCCCGGCCCGCCGGAGCACTCGTCCAGGCCGCTGCCCAGTTTTCCTCCACAATGGAGATTTCCTATGGCGACAAGAGGGTGAACGCGCGCAGCGTTCTCGCGGTGATGACCCTCGGCGCTCTGGCCGGGTCGACGGTAGTGCTGCGCGCTCGCGGCGCGGACGCCGACGAGGCGGTCAAGGCGGCCGCCGAGGTGCTCGCCAGCGCCGAGTGACCGTCCGCAGATCTTGACACCGTCCTGCGAGAACTCCGATAACCTGTAATACTGGTTACGTGAGTGCCGTGGAACGGGCGATGATTCTGGCGCACCCCGATGGTCAGGTCTTCTCCTTCGACGCCGGCACGCTCTGCCTCGAGCTGGCGTGCACCAGCGGCGGCGAGGGCACGCGGCGGCGATTCGAGGTGCTGCACGAGCCGTCCGACTTCGCCCGATGGGCGGCACGGAGCCGGCTCGACCTGCCCGGGCACGGCATCGACTCCGCCGAGGTGCACACCACCGAGGCCAACCTCAGGCAGCTCAAGCGCCTCCGGGAGGCGATCTGGGCCACCGCCTATGCCATCGCGACCGGCGGCCCACCACATGACCACGACCTGAGAATCATCAACGACATCGCCAGCGGACCCGGCGTCGTAGCCCAACTGGACCTAGCAACCGCCGCGACCACCTGGCGCAGGCCGGTCACCGCCCGCCAGCTGGCCGCCGAGATCGCACGCGACGCGGTCGAGACACTCAGCCGGCCGGCCCGCGACCGCATCCGGATGTGCGCCGGCGACAACTGCTATCTGATCTATCTCGACACGTCCCGGCCGGGCCGCCGGCGCTGGTGCTCCATGCAGCGTTGCGGCAACCGCCACAAGGCGACGACCTTTCGCGGGCGGCACCGGGGCGCGCAAGAACACGGGGGCACGCAATGACATGGGAGGTATGACGTGACACGGGGTACATCGGTGACGACGACCGTCACCATGAACCAGATTCTGCGCTGGCGGATCGCACGGCAGTTCCTCGGCTCCGAGAGAGCCAAGGACCCGGTCGCGGTCGCCCGCCGGCTCTGCGGCGTGCACGCGCAACTCGCCGCGTCGGCGGTCACCGCGATCGAACTGCGAACCACTGCAGCGGTTACCGCCACGACTATCGACAAGCTGTTGTACGACGCGCGCACGCTGGTCAAGACGTGGGCGGCCCGTGGCAGGAGCCATTGACGCAGGGCTTCGCCGCGTTACTCAAGCCGGCGGCGTTTCGCGGCCTGCTCTGCGCGGGCCCACCCCGCGGACGCAACGTCACATTCGTTGCTCCGCGGAGGTGGCTGACTGACTGGGCCGAGGTCGACACCGAGGAGGCCATCGACACGCTCGCCCTCGCCCACCTCGGCGCGTACGGCCCGGCCGGGCCCGACGAGTTTGCCCGCTGGTTCGACCTGAAGCCAGCGCTGGCCAAGAAGTCCTTCGCCCGGCTCGACAAGGCCGGCCGGATCGCCCAGGTCGACGTCGAGTCAACGACGGGTTCGGTGCCGGCCGACCTGCTCGACGCGCTGACGGCGAAGCCGGCCACGAAGGCGCCCACGGTCGTCCTGCTGCCGGCGTTCGACCCGTACGTCGTTGGCAGCACCCGCCGGCTCGAGCAGATCGGGGCGAACGGACACAAGGCGGCGGTGTCCCGCCCGCAGGGCTGGATCTCCCCCACCCTGGTCGTGGACGGCTGGATCCGCGGCGTGTGGGAGCAAGTCGGCGACCAGCGCACGCTCACCCCCTTCGCCCGGCTTTCGAAGGTCGTCCGACGCCAGCTCGGCTCCGACGTCGTGGTGGCCTAACGGTTGGGCGCCACCCGACTAGCGGCGCGTGATTTGACGCCGTGGTGTCTCAGCGTCGGGGTCGGAAGGTTTCACCCTTGTCGATGATGTCTTGGAGGAGTCGTCGTTGGGTGAGGTCGAGTTCGCGGCCGTGGGCGACCGGATAAGCGCGTCCGCGGGGGCTGATCCAGACCAGGCCGAAGTCTGTTCGGTAGAGCTGGAATCCGCCGTGTTTGGCGTTGTGGTGGCGTTTGCATTCGGTGGCGAGGTTGTCTTCGTGGGTGGTGCCGCCCTCGGCGTGGGCGGTGATGTGGTCGATCTCGCATTGGCGGGCCGGGCGGCGGCAGCCGGGGGCTTGGCAGGTCTTGTCCCGGGCCCGCACGTAGGCGGCCTGGTCGGTGGTGGGCCGGTAGTGCAGCCGGCCCTCGTGCATGATCCGGCCGTCGTGGGTGACCACGAACCGCCACACCGCCTGTTGGCGCAGCTGCTCGGCCACCTGGCGGGCGATGTCCGCCACCACCGGGCCGAACCCGGCCAGCTCGCCCGGGTGGTCGTTGAGCCGCATCAACGTTTCCAGTTCCAGCCCGAGGGTGACGCTGCCCTTGCCCGGGGCCGGTTGCACCGCGCCGGCCTGGGCCGGGTCGACCCCGGCCAGCAGGTCCGCAAACAGGTCGGCCCTGATCTGGTCGATGCGGCGGGTCTCCCCGCCGGCCTTCTTGGTCGCGGTCGCCATCCGGCACAGGTAGTCCCAGGCCGCGGCCGCCTTCTCC
>JAHRHA010000132.1 GCA_020027875.1 Micromonosporaceae bacterium
TTCTCCTCCGCGCCATCACTCTCCCCTGGGATCGTGCTAAACAAAGAAGCGGCGAAGGGCTTCGGCCGGTACCGGGTGCCGGCGGAGATGCACATCGAAGGCGCCGTCGCCAACGCCACGCCGCGCATCGTCGGTGTCGTCGACGACGGTTCCAGCGGGCCGTACGCCTACGTCCGGGCCGACGAGCTGCTGAACTGGTTCCCGGTCGAGAGGTTGAGCGGCCCGTTCGGCTCAGGCCTCGAAGTCCTGCTCCAACCGGATGCCACACTTGTCGAACAGACTCTTCGGGCCCGCCTCGCTGCCGCCGGCGTTCCGGCGGAGCAGATCATTTCCAGGTCATCAACTCGCGCGGGAGCATCGAAGCCTCGCTGGCACTGATGCGCTGGGTCTATCTAGGCATGGCGGGCGTTGTCCTGCTGATCGGCGTCGCGGGCATACTCAATGTCGGGTTGGCCACCGTCGGCGAGCGCATCGAAGAGTTCGCCCTCCGACGGGCCGTGGGCACACCGCGCGCTCTGCTCGCCGGCATCGTGCTCGCTGAGACGCTGCTGACCGGGCTACTCACCGCAGGGGCGGCGATCGGCGTGGGAGCACTAGCGCTGCGGCTCATCGGTCGGCTGGTCAGCGGCGGGGAACCGGTCCCGCAGGACCTCGACTTCCCTTGGCAAGCAGGGATGGCCGGGGTCGTCGCCGGCCTGATCGCCGGCCTGCTCGGCGGACTCATCCCAGCCATCCGCGCGGCCCGCATCCCCATCGCCACAGTGATGCGAGCCTGACTGACGCCCACCGGGATCCGCGCCACCACACTGTTTCGTCGAACTTTCACCGAAACGTCGTCGTAGTAGCAGATGTTGCGTCGGATGTGGTGTTTGCCGCGTCCGGATAGGTAATGAGGCGGGGCTCTTGGGGATCCGATCTTGGCACGGTGCGGCGCTTACGACCGGTATGGCACTGCTTCTGGTGGGGACGCTTGCCGTCGCCTGCCTGCGCGCCCCTGGATCCCAGGGCTCGGCCGCGTCGGCGTCGAGGTCCCCGAGCGCCGCCCGCTCGATGCCAGTGCCGCCGCCCGGCCCCGTTGCCTCCCCGCCACCCGGTCAATCGAGCTGCTCGACATGCTCGGCTCCCGTCCCCCCAAGGAGGCTCATGTTCGCCGCGCCACCCCCGACTTGGAAGGAACACTGGTTCGAGCACAACCAGCTAGTCAAGCTCATCGCGTACAACGACACTGTCGCCATCTACTTCGACAGCTCGGTCAAACGCGACGCCGGCAAGTGGATGCTGCCGTACCTCACGCGGTTGTGGCAGTATGCTCAGCGAACATATGGCAACAGCGGCAACCAGATGGGCACCGATCGGCTCTACTCCGTGACCCACGAAGGCAGGTACTTCGGCGGCCATCCGTCCACTGTGTACGACAGCAGCCACGACTTTCGCAACGTCATAGATGTAGGCGGTAGCGACTGGACTACCCCGCAGTACGAGCTGATCACCCACGAGACCGGGCACATCGTCGAGGGCATAGCCGCCGGCAAGCACGGCTCGCCGGCCTTTCCGTTATGGCAGGACAGCAAGTGGATGGAGTTCTACATCTACGACGCTTACGTCTCGCTCGGCATGTCGGCGCAGGCGCGGGATTTCTTCAACCGTATGACGGCCGGCTCGCATACCGACGACTTTCCAGCCGCCGGTACACACTGGTTCCGCGACTGGTTCTACCCGCTGTGGCGTGACCACGGGCACGCCCAGGTGATGGTGAGTTTCTTCCAGCTTCTAGGTCGGTACTTTCCCGACGACGGCCACGGCTTCACGCGCGATCTGAACTGGGGCGAGTTCTTCCACTTCATGAGCGGCGCCACTGGGACGGATCTCAAGTCCCTGGCCACCAAGGCCTTCGGCTGGCCGGTCGAATGGAATAGGGAGTACCAGCAGGCCAAGGTCTCGTTCCCGCAGGTCACGTACTGAACGGTCAGTGCGACGTGTTCTAGGACGGTTCAGGTGTGTAGCTCAACAGGAACGCGAACAGCTCGTCCGGTGTCTTTTCGATGTTGGTGGCGTCAATCGCGGTGTTCCACGCCGCTACGATCTTCCAGTGCTCGTTCCAGGCCGCGTTAGCGCGAAGCAGGTCGCGCCGGTATGTGGGTAGGTCCATGGCGGCGAGGTTCCAGGAATTCGGACCACAGGTAACGCCTGATCGGACGGCCACCGTGCCGCGCTTGAGGGCCGCCGGGAAGTTGCGGCAGACCAGCGGACGATGGGCATACACCCCGCAGCGAGGCTTGTCGAGGGCGATCTCCATGAGGAAGGTGCAGGCGCGCGTGTCGGCACGCCGGATGAGATGCAGCTGCTTGAACGGCCCGTTCGGCCATAGACGGAAGCCTCGCTTGGCTTCGTCATGCTCGAACAGGTTGATGAATTCACTGGGATGCAGGGCGGTGCCCGCGGCGAGCGCCCGCACATCGGCGACTGTCACCTCGACCCGGTAGTCGCGGCAGCAGCGACCCGCGCACGTGGCGCAGCCGGCGACGTTCGCGCCGTTGCCGTTCATGCGCGCACCTCCTCCGGCCATGCAGCGCCTATCTCCCGGGCAGCCTGAGCCTCGAGAAGATACCGCTGGAAGTCTTCAATGTCGGGCGGACCGGCACGCGTGTTGGCCGCCAGAACGTTCCATCGCCGCACGACCTCGTGCCAGTGCGCTTGATCGGCCGTCCAGGTCCGCGACGATTCAGCTACCACGTCCCGATCGAGGTCATCGTTCGTCCACTCTCGGCACTGGCACCCGGCATCGGCCCGTACGGCGGGCTCGTCGACCGTGGGGTCGGCTGGGAACACCTGGCAGGAGACGGGTGCGAAATCGCCGAGGCCACAGCAACTGCCCCCGCCGCCGGTCCGTAGCAGGAACACGCACCCCTGCACGGCGTTCGCCAGTGTGAGAGTGACCCTACGTCGTCCCGCGTCGAGGACGATTCCGGCCGGATCGTCGGCCGCCGCCGGCGCGGTCTGGGTGAAATGCCACGGCTCCAACGCCAGCGTACGGGCGATGCGTACGATGTCTGCCCCGGTGACGTTCTTTGCTCCACGGCTACAGCAGCTCTTCGCTCGGCAGGCCAGCCATCTCGCCCGCGCGACCGTCAGGTCCTCCATCGACACACCTGCCTTCGTAGGACGGCATGTTCCAGGTCAGGGCACGAGTGCGAAATCACGATCTTGTCCATTCGCCCGTGGATTCATCCTGACGAACGCCCAGGACGCGCTATAGGTTCACACCGTGGACAAACCGGCCAGACCGAAGACCTGGGAGGCGGTCGAACCGAGGAGACTTCGACGCGCTGGTGAACCTCTGCAGCCGTTTCGCCGGTAATTCAGGTTGACGCGCGTGCAGCGTGCCGTGGGCAGTCAAAGTCCGATCTGAGTGGAGGGGTTCATGCCTCGAGTGTCTCTTCAGCGCTGGATGTTAGGTGCGCTGGGCGCTGTCGTCCTCGCTGGAATCGCGCTCACGTGGACGCTATTGCCGACCGCGCCACCCGAGGCTGGTGCGCGAGCGCAGGCCGAGGATGTCGCGCCAAGGGCGACACCTGTTCGTGCGCCCGCCCCTAGGCCCACCGACGGTCCGCCATCCCCAACAAAGGGTGCACCGCCTGCTCCACCTCCCCCGCGCGGCGCGACGCCCGTCGCGATCAACGGCAGGTTGCGGGTGTGCGGCACGAGGCTGTGCAACCAGGCCGGCAAGCCGATCCAACTCCGTGGCATGTCCACGCACGGCATCCAATGGTATAGCCAGTGCCTCAACGAGAGTTCACTAGACGCGCTCGCCATGGACTGGAAGGCCGACGTGCTGCGCATTTCCATGTATATCCAGGAAGACGGCTACGAGACCAATCCGCGTCGATTCACCGACCTGGTCCATAACTATGTCGAGATGGCCACGGTACGCGGACTTTACGCCATTGTGGACTGGCACATGCTCTCGCCCGGTGACCCGAACCAAAACCTGGCCCGAGCCAAGACATTCTTTAGCGAGATCGCGAGCCGCCACGCCGGCAAGGCGAACATCCTGTACGAGGTGGCGAACGAGCCGAACGGGGTCTCCTGGTCGCGAACCAGGAGCTACCACGAGGAGATCATCCCAGCGATCCGGGCCAAGGATTCGAAGGCGGTCATCTTGCTGGGCACCCGGGCCTGGTCGTCGCTGGGCGTGTCCGATGGGGCTGACGAGTCCGAGATCATCAAGAACCCGGTGAAAGCCACCAACATCATGTACACGTTCCATTTCTATGCCGCCTCGCACGGCACCGAGTACCTCGACGCGTTATCCCGCGCGGCGGACCGGATCCCTATTTTTGTGACGGAGTTCGGCACGCAGTCTTACACCGGTGACGGCGGCAACAACTTCGGCATGTCTCAGCGCTTCCTCGACCTCATGGCTAGCAAGCAAATCAGCTGGACGAATTGGAACTATTCCGACGACGAACGGTCCGGAGCCGTATTCGAGACCGGCACCTGCCCGGGCGGATCTTTCGGCGGTACCAGTCGCCTCAAGCCCGCGGGCGACTGGATCCGCGACCGCATACGTACGGCCGACAACTTCCCGACCAACTGAAGATGAATCAGGGCCATGATGAATGCTGAAACGGACGCGCGCCGCCGGGCAACGGCTGCGCCGTGACAGCGATGTGGCCGGAACGAGGAACTCGGGAGGATCGTTGATCGCGAGAATGTGGCGGGGCGGGGTGCGCACGGACCGTGTCGACGCCTACGTCGAATACATCACGGCCACCGGCATCGCCGACTATCGACGGACCCCGGGCAACCTGGGCGCTCAAATGCTCACCAGAGACCTCGGCGACGGCCGAACCGAGGTGCTGACGTTGAGCTGGTGGGAATCCCTGGACAGTATCCGCGCCTTCGCTGGCGTCGACGTCGGGAACGCCGTCTTCTATCCGGAGGACGACGACTATCTCATTGAACGCGAAGCCACGGTCGCGCACTACGAAGTGCAGAGCCAATCCTAGCCATCGTTTGCCTCCGGCGACCTCGGCAACACGGGTGATCCACGCCTAGGCGGCCGGTCCATCCCCTCATCTATCTAGACCGCTGCTCCGCGCGTCGGTCGCGACCTTGGACGCATAGCGAGAGACTACGCCGGTGGCGCTATTCGGTGACCTCGTGGGCGGTTGGTGGGAGTACCAGCGACTCTTGCACGGCACTCGCGAGGAACGACACGGCCTGGAGTTCGGGCATCCGGCCCATGTCTGTGCCAGCTGGAACGAGGTCCACGCACGGATTACCGCGGGTGGAATTGCGGCGCTTGAGTTGGTCGCCGCGCTCGTCGGAGCAGCCCACGATGACGCTGGACTGATGCTCGTCGGCGCCGGCCCCCTCGAGGATCTGGTGCACAAGCATGGAAGCGTGCTGGCCGGCGAGATCGAACGTCTGGCCAATCAGGACCCCAGCTTCGAGCGTGCTCTGGGTGGTGTTTGGCTCGCTCACGGCGTCCTCACGCCAATCGCGGAGCAACGGCTGTCGCAGTGGATCACAGTGACGGGTACGGGTAAGCGCAGCAACTGGTAACGCCCCATCCGCCCGCGTCGATCTAGGACTTATCGTCGTGATCAGAGATCAAAGCACGACGATAAGTCCTAGATCGGCGACTTGTCGCCGAGTGGTGAAGGTGCTCTGACAGCTTGCCTACCCGCGGCAGCACCTCTAGGTTCGGCAGCGAGGAGCACTCCATATTCGCATCTGTTGACGTTCGATCTCGTCAGATGGAGGCGCACATGCGCCCACGCTTGCTCGCCGTAGCCGCCACCGCGCTGTTGTTGGGGTTAGCCGTCGGTCCCGCTCGCGCGGCCGATGCCGGCGTAGGCCCGCCGACGCGAGTGCCCGGTCTCAATTTCGCGGCGTCGGTGACCCGCGACATCGACGGGATCGCTCACATCAAGGCCGCCAACGAGCATGACCTGTTCTTCTTGCAGGGCTGGGTGCACGCCGCCGACCGGCTGTTCCAGATGGACGTCACCCGCCGCCAGGCCTCGGGCACCCTGGCCGAGCTGCTCGGGCCGGCTGCCCTCCCCGGCGACGTCCAGGTGCGTACGATCGGCCTCCGCCGGGCGGCGGAGCGCAGCCTACCCGTCCAGTCCCCGGAGGGCAGGGAGGCGCTGGACGCCTATGCCGACGGCGTCAACGCGTGGGTGGCAGGCAACGCGCTTCCGGCCCAGTACGCCGCGCTGCAAATCACCAAGGTTGACCCGTGGACGCCGGTTGACAGCCTCGTCATCGGCAAGGCGATTGCGTTTAGCCTGTCGTTCGACCTCGACATCGATCTAACGATTATCGCGCAGACATACCAGGCGGTCGGCGGGGCCGCGGGCTTCGACGGCGCGGCGCTGTTCAGCCAGGACCTGTTCCGATCGCAGCCATTCAGCGCCGCCTCCACGGTGCCTGACGCGATCGCGGTAGCCGCGGTGGCCGCATCGACGGCCGAGGGTGCCAGCACCAAGGCGGCGGTCGGTGGTGCCAGTACGATCCCAACCGCTGCGCTGAAACTCGCCCATGACTACCGGGCCAGAGCCGAGAAGGTGCCGCTGCTGGCCCAGACGCTTGATCGAACGTTCACACTCGGCTCGAACGAGTGGGCGATCGCCGGGCGGCACACCGCCACCGGCAAGCCGATCCTCGCCAACGACCCGCACCTCGCGCTGGACACACCGTCGACGTTCTACCCGATCGCGTTGCATGCCGGCTCGTTCGATGTGCAGGGGGAGGGCTTCGCCGGCACGCCCTACGTCATCCTCGGACAGAACAAGCGCGTGGCGTGGGGCGCCACGACGAACCCGATGGATGTCACCGACACGTACGTGGAGCAGGTCCGACCTGACCCCACATCGCCGAGTGGCCTCGCCACGGTGTACCGGGGCCAGCTGGAGCACGTCCTGCCCATCCCAGAGACATTCAGAATCAACGCCCGCACGCCTGGGCAGCACGACACGATCATCACCGTGCCGCCCGGCGGCGGTGTGCCGGCCGCGACGTTGATCGTGCCACGGCGCAACAACGGCCCGATCATCTCGCTCAACCAGTCCGCGGGCACGGCGCTGTCCGTGCAGTACGCCGGCTTCTCGGCGACGCGCGAACTCGACACGTTCCGGCTGTTCGACCAGGCACGCGATCTCGGTGATTTCCAGCAGGCATTGACATTCTTCGACGTGGGTTCGCAGAACTGGGCGTACGCCGATGTGAATAGCCATATCGCCTACTTCACCAGCGCCGAGATGCCGCTGCGTGAGGACCTGCAGGCCGGAACAGTGAATGGCCTGCCGCCGTACTTCCTGCGCAATGGCACGGGCGGCAACGAGTGGCTGCCCGCCACCAACCACTACCCAGGCCAGGCACTGCCGTACGAGATCCTTCCGCCGCCGGAGATGCCGCAGGTCGTTGACCCGAGCGCGGGTTTCTTCGTCAACGCCAACAACGACCCGGCGGGCACCACCCTCGACAACGACCCGCTCAACCAGCTACGGCCGGCCGGCGGCATCTACTACCTCAACGTCGGCTACGACGGATTCCGCGGCGGGCGTATCACGGAGATGGTCCGCGGCGCGGTCGGCGCGGGTAGAAAGCTGACGGCGCAAGACGTCAAGCACCAGCAGGCCGACGTCACGCTGCTCGACGCCGAGTTCTTCACGCCGTTCATCGTCGCCGCGCTCGAGCGGGCCGAGGTGAGCACCACACCTGGGCTCGCCGCCCTAGGGGCTGACCAAAGGATCATTGAGGCGGTCGGTCGGCTCGCCGCATGGGACCGCACGACGCCGACCGGCATCCCGGAGGGTTACGACGCCGCTGACGCCAACGGGCAGCGCGGCCAGCCCTCGACCCAGGAGATCGCCAACAGCGTTGGGGCGACGATCTACTCCGTGTGGCGCGGCCAGTACGTCAGAAACGTGGTGGATTCACACATTGCGCCGTATGGACTGCCACAGCCCGGCAGCGACGAGGCGATGAAGGCGCTCAAGACGCTGCTCCTTCGCTTCGATGAGCGGCACGGTGTCGGCGCGTCGGGAATCGACTTCTTCGCCGTACCGGGCGTGAGCGATGCCGCTGACCGCCGCGATCTGCTCCTGCTAAAGAGCGTGTCGGACGCGCTTGGACTGCTGGCCGGCCCATCGTTCGACGCGGCGTTCCACGGCTCGACCGTCCAGGCCGACTACCGCTGGGGCAAGCTGCACCGAGTGACCCTCGACGCGGTGCTCGGTGCGCCGTGGTCGACGCCACCCGCGGGCGGGGCTTTCCCGGCCCCGCTGCCCGGACTGCAGGGCATCCCGACCGACGGCGGCTTCAACACCGTCGACGCGTCCAGCCACGGCGCTCGTGCCGACTCCGTTGACGAATTCACGTTCGGCGGCGGCCCGGTGCGCCGGTTTGTGGCACAGCCAAGGCCGGGCCGGATGGACGCCATCTCATCACTGCCCGGTGGCACGAGCGAGACCCTCGGCAGCCCGTACTACCTCAACCTTCTGCCGCGTTGGCTCACCAACGACACATACCCGATACGGCTGCGGCACAACGATCTGGCCAAGGCGACCGCCTCGGTTATCCGCTACATACCGGGCTGAACCATCGGCGATGGCGCCGTGGGTCCAAGGAGGTGCCCGATGAGTCTTCACCCCGTGCTGGTTCGACGCGCGCTTCCCATGGCGGTCGTGCTGGGTATGGCGGCCGCAACCACCTCGGCGATTCCGGCATATGCGGCCGCCCTGGCACCGGACGGCCCTGGTGTCCTGTCACACTTCGACCTCGCTCGCAAGGACTGCGTCGGTACGTCGTACGGCAGGACTTCGAAGGTGTGGTTCACGATCGCGGACGGAGTACTGTCCGATGTCTACAGTCCCACCGTAGACAACACGAACATCGAGACCATGCAGTTCGTCGTCACCGATGGTTCGACCTTCACGGACCTCCAAACACGGGACATGACCTACACCGTCCGGGCGGCCGGGGATAGCGGGATGTCGTGCCAGGTGACCAGCACGGCAAAGTCCGGAAAGTACCGGCTGGTCGCCACATACGCGACCGACCCGGCTCGAAACGGTGTGCTGGTCCACGTTCAGCTGGTGCCCATCACCGGAAGCGGGCTGCGCGTGTATGCGCGACTCGACGCGTCCATTAACGGTAACGGCGGCGGCGGCGCCGGAAATGGCGGCGCGGACAGCGTGGTCGTCGACACCTCATCCGGCCAGCTGGTGCCGGTCGCGTACGACACGAGCACGTCGAGCAACGCCGCCAATCGCGACTACGCGGTGCCGCTGTACGCCGCGCTACGCGCGGACCGGCCGTTCACCGCCGTTGGTGTGGGCTTCGCCGGCGCGGCAAGCGACGGGCTCACGCAACTAGACGCCGCGCACACCATGACGACTCCCTACGACAGCGCCGTCGGCGGCAACGTGACCGCGACGGTCGCCCTCGACCTCGGCACCGGGCTGTCCGCCCAGCTCGCGCTGGGCTTCGCGAGTACACAGACACAGGCAGTGCAGACCGCGACTGCGACCGTCGGAGAACGATTCGAGAAAGTGCTGAAGTCGTTTGAGAAGGGTTGGAAGGACTACGACAAGCGGCTGAAGAACCCGCCCAAGTCGTATCCCGGGCTGTCTTCCGCGGACGCCGCTCGACTGCGGTCGGTGTACTTCACCTCCGCCAACGCGCTCAAGGCGAGCGAGGACAAGACCTTCCCTGGAGCGGTTGTGGCGTCCCTCGCTAGCCCATGGGGTCAGGCCGTCAGCGCCGGTGACCCAGCGAACACCTTCTTCGGCTCGTACCGCGAGGTCTTCGCCCGAGACCTGTATGAGACGTTCACCGGTCTGCTCTCGACCGGTGACATCGCGACCGCGCGCGACACGGTGCGCTTCCTCTTCGACCGCCAGCAGCAGACGGACGGGTCGATGCCGCGCAACTCACTGCTCAACGGTAAGACCGCGCCGGATTCGTTCGGTACGCAGCTCGACGAGACGGCGTACCCGATCCTCATGGCGTGGCAGGCGGGGCTAACGGGCTCCGGCATGTGGAGCCGGGTCCGGGCGGCCGCCGACTTCGTGGTCTCGCGCGGCCCGTCCTTCGGCGTGGAGCGCTGGGAGGAGCAGAGCGGATACTCGCCGTCGACGATCGCGGCCGAGATTGCCGGGCTACTCGCCGGCGCCGCGATCGCCGACGCCAACAGCGCCCCCGCCTCGGCGCGGGTCTACCGCGCCACAGCCGACGACATGCAGCGACGGATCAAGGATTGGACCGTGACGACGAACGGACCGCTCGCCGCCCACCCGTACTTCATCCGGCTGTCAAAGACCGGCGACCCGAACGCCGCCATCTTCTACAACCTCGGCAACGGGGGCCCGACCCTCGACCAGCGCACCGTGATCGACGCCGGGTTCCTCGAGCTCACCCGGCTCGGTGTGTTGCCGCCCAACGACCGCGACGTCACGCGGTCGCTGCCGGTCGTCGACGCCACCATCAAGAGCGACACCGCAAGTGGTCCCGGGTGGCACCGCTACAACGGCGATGGATACGGGGACCGGGGGATCGACGGTCGCCCGTGGGCTCCATCGGGTCAGGGAACCGGCCACCTCTGGCCGGTACTGTCTGGCGAGCGGGGTGAGCATCACCTGCAGATCGGCGACCCGACGGCCGCGGCCCGGCTGCTGCTCGGGATGGCTCGTTTCGCGAGCTCGCGAGCCAACGCAGGAAGCAATGTCGCGTCCGGGGTGGAGCTGGTGCCCGAGCAGAACTGGGAGCTGCCCGACCTCGCCGCCTCGCCGTACGGCACCGACCCGACGGTCGCCTCAATCGGATTCCGCAACGGGGGTCCGGCCGGCTCTGCGGCTCCGCTGACGTGGTCCGCGGCCCAGTTCGTCCGGCTCGTCGCCGGCCTGGGTGAAGGAACACCGGTGGAGACACCGAGCGTGGTCGCCGGTCGGTATGTCACCAACGCGCCGCCGCTGCTCGCGGCGTTGGTCGTCGACGCACCGCCCGACCTCAGCGCCATCTCCGGATCCCCGGTGACGGTGAGCGGCACGGCCAACCCGGGCGCGACGGTCGACGTGCTCAGCGTCAACACCGACAGCGGCACGGCGATGTCGCCCGTCACTACCACGGCCGCCGCAGACGGCACATTTAGCGTCGCTGCCCCGGTCACGCCCGGAACCGACGTGCTGACGATTGCGTCCACTGCGCCGTCGGGTGCGACGGCAATGGTGAAGCGGACGGTGGTCTGGGACTTCGTTCCCGGCACCGTGCTATTCGATGTGATGGATGCCGACCTTGACGACAATGGCCCGGGCAACTACGCCTACCCGACCTCAGGAGACTTCCACGCGGGCGCGTTCGACATGCAACGCTTCCAGGTCATCGACAGCGGGGCCGACATCGTCTTCCGGGTGCAGACCCGTGATCTGACCCCGACGTTCGGCAGCCCGCTCGGGGCGCAACTGATCGACGTCTACGTCCACAACCCGGCCGCGGCCCCAGCGGACACCAGTACTTCGTCGTCGTTCCCCCAGCGCAACTACGCGATCGCTGCCGGCTCTGCGTGGAGTCAGTTGATCGAGGTGCAGGGCTTCGGTCAGCGATACGTCGACGCGCACGGCACCTCGGTCGGCACCGTCAGCATTCGCGCAAACCAGCTCTCACGCTTCATCACCTTCAGCGTGCCGAAAGCAACGCTGGGTACGCCGGGATCCGGCTGGGCGTTCACCGTCGTGCTCACCGGACAGGACGGTTTCAGCCCAGACCAGGCCCGCAGGTTCACGCCGACCCCGGAAGCGTTCGCATTCGGCGTTTGTGCAGCCCCGAGCGGCGATCCGCACTGCACCTTCGACCCCGGTGCTGTCCCCAAGGCGGTGGATGTGTTCACGCCGAACGGCGTCGCGCAGTCGGACGAACTCGACTACACCGTGCATGCCCCGGTCGTGGTGCAGGGGGTGGCAATTCCGTAAATTTCGGCGGCGCGGTAGGAATGCTGCCGCGCCCAAGTCTTGGCCACGGTCACCGTGCGAGGCGCGACCCGTTCGCGCGAGCCCACTGACGGGACCCGGCGGGCAGCACCGGTCGGGGTGCGACGGGTGTTGCGACGATGAACGAGCTTGTGGTCTGGCCGTGCATAAGGAATCGGTCAAGGATGGCCTCGAGGGCCTCGACGGCGGGGACGTGCACCTTGAGTAAGAAGCAGTCGTCTCCGGAGATGCGGTGGCATTCGGTGACCTCGGGCGTGCGCTCGGCGAGTTCGGCGATCTTCGGTAGCTGTCCGGGACCGGGTCGGATGCGGACCCAGGCGGCCACCGGCAGACCGATTGCGGCGGGGTCGATGTCGAGGCGGTACCCGCGAATGATGCCGGCTCGCTCGAGGCGGCCGATGCGTTCGCGGACTGCGGGAGCGGACATGCCGACCCGGCGTGCCAGTTCGGACGTGCCGAGCCGGGGGTCGGTGGCTAGGATCTGCAGGAGCCGAACGTTGACGTCGTCTAGCAGCGATGTTCCAGTCTGAATGTCAACTGGCCGTTCTACTGTGCCATCGGTAGCCATGTGCCTCGCTCCCCTTTCGTGTGGCTATGTCGTACTGCCCACGCACCTTCGAGAATAGACATGTGACATCGACGGCACCAGCGGCGGCGACACCCCGGCTAGAACGTTCGACCGACCCGCCGATCGATCGGTTGCCGCCGCATGCGTACTTCGTGATCAGC
>JAHRHA010000052.1 GCA_020027875.1 Micromonosporaceae bacterium
TGAGGGGGACGATGCGGTCGCGGACAACACGGCTGCGGGGAACGGGGCTGCGGGGAACAGGGCGGTGGGGAATTGGGCGGTGGGGAACAGGGCGGTGGGGAACAGGGCGGTGGGGAACAGGGCGGTGGGGAACAGGGCGGTGGACAACCGGGTCGCGATGGACATCGCCCCGGCGGACGAGGGATCAGTGGTCCAGGACACGGCGACCGACGCCGCTGCCTCCGACGCCGCTGCCTCCGACGCCGCGCAGCCGGCCGATCGGCCTGCCGGTGCCTGAACTACCGGTCGATCCGGGGCAGCCGGGCGCAGGCGAGGTCACCGCGACCGTCGTTGTCGACGCGCCAGTCGAGAAGGTGTATGCGGCCTTCACGGCGTGGGAGCGCCAGGGCGAATGGATCCCGCTGACCCGGGTACGCCTCGTCTCCGGCGACGGCGGTGAGGGCAGCCTGGTCGAGGCAGTCACCGCGCTGGGACCGGCGGTGCTGCGCGACGAGATGCGGGTGGACCGGCTGGATCCGCCGTACGAGGTGCGGGTCGTCCACTGTGGTCGGTTGCTTCGAGGCCCGGGCGTGATGCGGTGTACGCCGCTGGCGGGTGACCGGACGCAGATGGTGTGGCACGAGTGGTTCCAGTTGCCGGCCGGCGTGGCGGGTCGGGTGGCCTGGCCGGTCATGTGGCCCGGTTCGAAGCTCAGCCTGAACTTCGCTCTGCGGCGCTTCGCGAGGCTCGTGGAGTCGGGAGTGCTGCCGTAGTAGCTCGGGCGATGTCGGACCCAGGTTGTAGCGTGGCCGCGTGCCCGACTTGGTGATCGGATCGGACGGCCTGGCCCGGTGTGCGTGGGGGGCGAGCACTCCCGAGTACACCGTCTACCACGACACAGAGTGGGGCCGGCCCGTCCGTGGCGACGATGCGCTGTACGAGCGGATGACGTTGGAGGCGTTCCAGTCGGGGTTGTCCTGGCTCACGATCCTGCGCAAACGGGAGGCGTTTCGAGCCGCGTTCGCAGGGTTCGCCGTCGAGACCGTCGCGACATTTGGTGCGGCAGACGTCGAGCGTCTGCTCGGCGACGCCGGAATTGTTCGCAACCGGGCGAAGATCGAGGCCGCGATCGCCAACGCTCGGGCGGCCGTCGATCTCCCGGATGGGCTCGCGACGCTGCTCTGGTCCTTCGCGCCGACCGGCCGCCGGCGTCGCCCGAAGGCCTTCGCGGACCTGACCGCGACGACCGCGGAGTCGACGGCGATGGCGAAAGACCTGAAGCGGCGCGGTTTCCGCTTCGTGGGGCCGACCACTGCGTACGCCCTCATGCAGGCCTGCGGCATGGTCGACGATCACCTCGCCGGCTGCTATGTGCGGACGGACGTGATGTGATGGGACCATGCGGGAGGAGCGCCACTGGGTAGCGGTCGTGTCCGAGGACACGTATGCCAGCGAGCGGCTCTACGCCTTCGAAAGCCTGGTGCTGGCGGGCTCCGATGGCGCTGGCGGCGAGGTTGCGCGTCCCGGCGATCTGGTGGCTCTTGTCGCCGCGAGTGATCCGTTCGTGCTCTTCGGGCTGGGCCGGATGCGGGCCGCGCTAGACGATTCGAAACTGCGGATCCGCTACACTCATCGGCTGTTCGACGAACCTGTCCCAGTGCCGGGATTGCGCCTCGGGTCTGGGCTGCACCCCGTCTCGCAAGAGGAGTACGCGCGCCTGGCCGGCGGCGTGAGCGCCAATCGGCGCACCGACGCCGACAAGTCCGAGTGGTTCGTCAGCGTCGCGCTGCCCATCGAGGCGCCCTCGCCGGCCGAGGCCGTGCGCGAGTTCTGGACCTTTGTCGACAAGCTCGGCCCGCGTGAGCTGCCAGCCTTTGTGTGGCCGCGCGGCGACGAGCTGGCGATGCTGGCGTACGTCCTGGGCGACGAGACGAACCTCGACCCCGAGGAAGACGACTAGCCTCCAAGATCCCGTCGATCATGAGCTGACCGTCGTGAAACAGCGTCGATCATGACCTCCAGGTCATGATCGACGGCAAGGGGCAAAGAAATTAGGTGCCGGTGAAGGTCGGCTTCTCCTTGGCTACGAAGGCGGCGGTGGCATTGCGGTGGTCGGCGGTGCCACCAGACAACCGCTGGGCCTCCGCCTCCACCGCAAGGGCTTCGTCAAGGGTGCCCGACGAACCCGCGAGCAGCTCGCGCTTGATCTGCCCGTACGCCACGGTCGGTCCTGCCGCGAGCCGTGCCGCCAGCTCCTGCGCGACCGGCAGCACCTCCTCGTCGGTGCCCACGAGGCGGGTGAGCAGGCCGAGCCGCAGCGACTCCTCTGCGCCGACCGGCTCCGCGAGCATCAGCATCTCCGTCGCCTTCGCGTAGCCCACCAGTCGCGGCAGCGTCCACGACGCGCCGGTGTCGCCCGCCAGCCCCACGTTGGCGAACGCCATGAGGAACGCCGTGCGGGGCCCGCCGATCCGGAAGTCGGCGAGTAGCGCCAGTGACGCCCCGGCGCCTGCGGCCATGCCCCGGACGGCGGCGACCACCGGCTTGGGCAGCGCGGCCAGCCGGCGCACGAGGGGGTTGAAATGCTCCACCACCGTGTCGAGCGGTGCGCCGTCGCCGGAGAGCGACTCGACATGCTCCTTGAGGTCCTGCCCGACGCAGAACGCCCGACCGGCTCCGGTCAGCACGACCGCTCGACACCCCGGGTCGGCCTCCAGCGACTCGACCGCGTCGCGCAGGGCCAGCTTGAGCGGGACGTCGATGGAGTTGAGCGATTCCGGGCGGTTGAAGGTCAGCGTCACGACGCCGTCGGTGCGGTCGACGAGCAGCGGATCGGTGGTCATCAGTGTCCCTTCATGTATGTAGACGGTTCTAGCTCGAGCGGCTTTACCTGAGACAGCGGTCCACGAATCGGTCAGCGGCCGGGCGCAGACGTGCTTCGTGTCGGTCGAAGAATTCGGCCGCGGCCGCGCCCGGCCACGCCTCGGGCAGCAGCGCCGCCGGCAGTTGTGGATCGCGAAAGAGGAAGGTCCGCCAGGCATGAACCAGCCGGAACCGGGCCGCGTACGCCGCCTCGTCGCCGCTGCCTTCGGCGAGCGCGGCCATGGCCGGACTCTGGTGTGCCACGAATCGGTCGTACGCGCCTCCCAGTGCCCGTAGATCCCATGCGCGGCGCACCAGCGCAGCGGCGCCTGACGTCCCCGCGGTGTGCGCAGCGGTGAAGCGCTCGAAGCCGACACCCGCCTCCTTGAGCAGTGCGTCCAGCTCCTCTGCAGGTCGGGGGGCGACCCATGTGGCCGAATCCACGGACCCGTACCCGAGATAGGACAGGGTGGCGGTGACGCGGGCCCGGTCGGTTCGCCTGTCCGGTGGAGTGAGGACGACCAGGTCGAAATGGCCATCCCAGCCCAGCTTCGTGGTGCGGTAAATACGCGTGGCAGCCTCATCGAGTCGATGAACCGCCTTGACCGTCAGTTGGTAACCAGGGCCATCCGCGAGCCGCACCGGCAGCAGCCAGCCCTGCCTGACCATGCGGGAAATTGCGGTGCGCACGGCGGGTGCGGCAATGCCGAGGGGCGCGAGCAGGCGCACCAGGGCGGCGACCGGCGCACGTCCACCTCGCGGCCGGAGGTAGTCGCCATAGAGGTCGAAGAGCGCTGAGCGAGCCTGCATGGAGCGTTCATTGTGACAGCGTTCAGTCACAAACGACAACATGTGTCACAACATCGGCGGCCCGGTTTGGGGCCTGAGGCCTCCATCAGGGAAAATCATTAACTGGCACGACATGGCGGCGCGCCGGCACCGGGTTCGCCGCCGGTCGTGATGGTAGGCCGTCGCCGACCTGCGACGCCTCGGCCCCCCCGGCCCTGGGCGTCCCAGCACGCGTCGGCATCCGTCACCGGGCTCGCCCGGAGGACATGCCCAGGTAAGACTCTGAGGGGAGACAACATGGCGGCGATGAAGCCGCGGACCGGCGACGGACCGCTGGAGGTCACCAAGGAAGGCCGTGGCATCGTCATGCGCGTGCCGCTCGAGGGTGGCGGTCGGCTGGTCGTGGAGATGACGCCGGATGAGGCCACCGCGCTCGGTGATGCGCTCAAGACCGCCGTCGGCTGACCCCTGTTTGGCTCAGGATCGCCGTTTCGGCCAACGGACGCCTCATCGCGTCCGTTGATCTGGAACGGCGATCTAGTGTCTGTGATACCCGCCCGGGCGCAGTCCTTACCTTGATCGCCTCCGGCGCAGTGCTTCGTTGATCGCCTGGCGCAGTGCTTCGTTGATCGCCTCCTGCGCCTTGCTTCGTTGATCGCCTCCGGCGAAGAAAGCTTGAGATCACATGCTCGACATCAGTGCTGGGCCGGCGGAGACATCCGCTAAGGTCCTCGCGCTGCCCGTGTGTCCGAGTGCCCCGGACTCGGAGGGACCGAGCGACGATGTCCACGCGACGCTCGTGGAGACCGACACGGTGCTGGCCGAGCCGTTGGTCACAGAGATCAACTCATTTCTGGCCGACGTGCGGCACAGCGGGGCCGCCGGCACGGTCCATCTGCTACCACGTCCCGGGCGCGATCCGAGCCACATCCTGCTGGTCGGCGTCGGCGTCGGCGGCGACGGCGGCGGCGACCGTGACGACAACGTCGAGCGCGACGACACCGTCGAGGCGGGATGGCGGTCCGCCGGCGCTGCCGTCGCGCGGAAGGCCGCATCCCGGCTCGCGTCGGTGACGGTCCTCCTACCGGCGGCCACGGCGCCGGCCGCGGCCCGGGGTTTCGCCGAGGGCGCGTGGCTCGCCTCGTACCGGTTCCGACTCGCCGCCGAGCCCGACGATCGAGCAACGCCGTTGCGCCGGATCACCTTGGCCGCGCGGGACACCGGGGCGACAGATGCCGCGATCGCGGCGGCCCGGGCGATCTCGGATGCGGTGATTCTCGCCCGCGACCTGACGAACGCGCCGAGCGTGCAGAAGTCGCCGAAGTGGTTCGCCGATCGTGTCGCCAACGCGGCGGCCCGGCGCAAGGGCGTAACGACCCGGGTGTTCGACGAGAACGATCTCGCCGAGGGCGGCTTCGGCGCGATCCTCGCGGTCGGCGCTGGGTCATCCCGCCCGCCGCGCATGGTCGAGCTAGCGTGGCGGCCCCGGCGGTCGCGCGCCCACGTTGTCCTGGTGGGCAAGGGCATCACCTTCGACTCGGGCGGCATCTCGATCAAGACCGTCGAGCAGATGAAACTGATGCGCAAGGACATGGGCGGAGCGGCAGCCGTGTGTGGCGCGGTGCTCGGTGCGGCCGATCTGGAACTACCGGTACGGGTTACCGCGCTGGCGCCGCTCGCGGAGAACATGATCAGCGGCGCCTCGGTGCGTCCGGGCGATGTGGTGCGGCACTACGGCGGGCTCACGACCGAGGTTCAGAACACCGACGCCGAGGGACGCCTGGTGTTGGGCGACGCGCTCGCGTACGCCGCACGGCGGCTCAAACCCGACCTGCTGGTCGACCTGGCGACCTTGACGGGTGCCTCACACGTGGCGTTGGGCAAACGTACGGCCGCCCTCTTCACGCACAACGACGCCATGGCAGCGGGGTTGGCCGCGGCCGGCAAGGCGGTCGGCGAGCGGACGTGGCGGATGCCGCTCCCGGACGATTACGTCGCCTCGCTCGCGAGTGACATCGCCGACCTGAACAACGCGCCCCCACCGGGTCAGGCGGGAGCCGTCGTGGCCGCGCTCTATTTGCGCGAGTTCACCGGTGATCGGCGCGATCGTTGGGTCCACGTCGATATGTCGGCGCCAGCTTGGATCGAGACGCATGACGGCCCACTGGTCAAGGGCGCCACCGGCTGGGGCGTTCGCCTGCTCCTACGCTGGCTCGGCTCGCTCTGATTCGCCACCCAGGAGCGCTCGGCGCGCGCTGAGGCAGAGCCGATGCATCCATGGCCGCCCTTGGCCGTGCCGTGTCGTGTCATCCTGGACTGCGGGGGATCGGGAGGTGATCGGCGCGTGACTGATGGTTCTGGCCGTATGGGCACGGGTGCGACCGGCCGGCCATGGTGGTCGGATGCGCTTAACGACCCGTGGCGCAACCCGGACTCGCCGGCCGTTATCGTCACCAATACCCCGCAGCCCGCCCCACCGGCAGAGCCTGGCCCGGACCTCAATCTCCCACCGCAGCATGGGATCCGGGTGGTTGCGGCGGTCGCGCTGGTGGTGGGTCTTCTCGCCGGTGCCCTGGGCGGCGCGATCGGCTACCTGGCTGCCACGAAACTTCAGGCTCCGACCGTTGTGCTCGGCAATGGTTCGGGTTCGCAGGCACCGCCTCCGCAACGGACCTCGGACTCATTGCCCGCCCTCGTCGCGCGCGTCATGCCGAGCGTTGTCACGGTCGAGGGTTCCGCCTCGCAAGGGGACAGCCTCGGCTCCGGCTTCGTGATCACGGCCGATGGCTACATCCTCACCAACGAGCACGTCGTGGCCGAAGTTCCCGACCGCGCGGTGAGGGTGACGCTCTCCGACATCACTTCGCTGCCGGCCCGGGTGGTCGGCCGTGACCCCGAGTCGGACCTCGCCGTCCTCAAGGTCGACCGGGACAATCTTCGGGCGGTCGAGTTCGCGGACTCCGACGCCGTGGCGGTGGGCGACGGCGTACTCGCCATCGGTTCGCCGCTGGCGCTGCCGGGCACGGTCACGGCCGGCATCGTCAGCGCGCTGGACCGGACCATTGAGACCCGCGACCTCGGCGGAGTGCAGCGCTACTACGCCGCCATCCAGACCGACGCCGCGGTCAACCGGGGCAACTCGGGCGGACCGCTGTTCGATCTTGCCGGCCGGGTTATCGGGATCAACTCGGTGATCAAATCTCTGGTCGAGAACGGCGAGGAGGCCGGCAACATCGGTATCGCCTTTGCCATCCCGATCAACCAGGCGGGTCGGATCGCGTCCGAGCTCATCGACACCGGACGGGCCCGCCGAACGGTGATCGGCGCCCAGGTCGACCCTTACCGCGGCCCGGGCGGCGGGGTGCGGCTGACCACGGTCGACGCGGGCGGTCCAGCCGCCTCCGCCGGGCTGCGCTCGGGTGACGTGGTACTGCGCATCGGCACCCACCTCATCGAGCAGCCACACGACCTGATCGCGCTGGTCCGGCGCTACGACCCGGGGACCGTGGTCACGGTCGTCTACCGGCGTGGTACAGCCACCCAGAGCGCCACGGTGACGCTGGTCGCGGACGCCAACTGACCAGCCCCGCCCCTGCCGATGCCGGGTCGCGCTGCGTACTGTAGGGGTCGAGGCGGGAGGAGCGGCGTGTTTTCGAACCTGAACTGGTGGGAGATCGTCGGGCTCGCGCTGCTCGGACTGTTCATCTTCGGCCCCGAGCGCCTACCCAAGGTGATCAGCGACGGCCTGAGAATGCTGCGTCAGGTACGGGACATGGCCCGCAACGCGACGACCGATCTCAGTCGCGAGCTCGGCACCGAGGTCCGGCTTGAGGACCTTCATCCGAAGACCTTCATCCGCAAGCACCTTCTCTCCGAGGAGGATGAGGCGGCGCTACGCCGCCCGTTCGACGACGCCTACCGTGACGTGAAGCAGGTCACCTCCGACGTGAATGACGTCGGCTCGCGCCGCCCGCAGCAGGATCTGCCGCCCGCGCCCCGCAACGGCCCCGGCGAAGTGAGCGCTGGCGAGGTGCGCGACGGCGATTCGCACAGCTACGACCAGGTGCGACCGTACGAGGGTCAGCCGCGTCCGTATCAACCCGACGCCGCCGGTCCGGAGGCAGGGCGTTACGACAACCCCCGCGGATACGACGCCGACGCCACCTGACCCGTGCGTCAGGCTATCGCCGGCCGTAGGCCCAGCGACCTGCCCGCGAGGGATTCCCGCCGAAGCGCGAGTCGGTCCGCGACCGCGTTGAGCGCCGCCGCCGCGGGCGCGGTGGGGTCGGTGAGCACGATGGGCCTCCCGGCGTCACCGGACTCACGTACGCGCGTGTCCAGTGGCACCTGACCAAGCAACGGCACCTCCGCGCCGACCATCCGGGACAACGTCGCCGCCACGGTGGCTCCGCCACCCGTACCAAAGATCTCCATGCGCTCGCCGTTCGGCAGCTCCAGCCAAGACATGTTCTCCACCACCCCGACCAGGCGCTGGTGGGTCTGCAACGCGATCGCGCCGGCTCGCTCCGCAACCTCGGCCGCCGCGGCCTGCGGTGTCGTTACGACGATGATCTCGGCGGTGGGCAGCAGTTGGGCCAGGGAGATGGCCACGTCGCCGGTGCCCGGGGGGAGGTCGAGCAGGAGCACATCCAGATCTCCCCAGTAGACGTCGGCGAGAAACTGCTGGAGGGCGCGGTGAAGCATCGGGCCGCGCCACACCACGGCCGCGTTACCCGACGTGAACATTCCGATGGAGATCACCTTCACGCCGTACGCCTGCGGCGGCATGATCATGTCCTCCACCTGGGTGGGGCGATCCGCCGTGCCGAGCATCCGAGGGACTGAATGTCCATATATGTCCGCATCGACGACTCCGACGGACAGCCCACGGGCTGCGAGTGCCGCGGCCAGGTTGACCGTGACCGACGACTTTCCCACACCGCCCTTGCCGCTCGCCACGGCGTAGACCCGGGTACGGGAGCCGGGCTGGGCGAACGGGATGACTGGCTCCGCGCCTGAGTCGCCGCGCAGGCTCTGCTGGAGATCCCGCCGCTGCTCCGAGGTCATGACGCCGAAGTCGACCTTGACCTTGGTGACGCCGGCGACCGAGCCGACCGCGGCGGTGATATCGGAGGTCAGCTTGTCCTTGAGTGGGCAGCCGACCACCGTCAGCAGGATGCCGATGTCGGCCACACCGGCGGCGTCGACGGCGACCGACCGAACCATGCCCAACTCGGTGATCGGCCGGCGGATCTCCGGGTCGTCGACCGTGGCCAGAGCTGAGTGGATCGCGGACTCGAGCGTCGTTGCAGGTGCTGCCATGCCACCCATGCTAGTGGCGCCTCGGCCGTATGCCCGCAGCGCCGAGGCTGGGATGATCAGATCGTTGGCGTGCGTCTATTGGCGAGATCGTCTGCCGGCTCGTCGAAGGCCGCGGCGTCAGCTCGTTCCGCCTGGCGTCTCGCCTGCCGGCGTTGCTCCTTGCGGTCGGCCTTGAGCCGGCGGTGGGCTGAATCGTCCAACTCTTCGGTAAGCCGGTTGAGTTCCGAGCGGAGGTAGTCCCGCGTGGCGACCTCACCGAGGGCGATGCGAAGAGACGCGAGTTCCCGGGCGAGAAACTCCGTGTCGGCCTTCTGCATGGCGGCACGGCGCCGGTCCTCCTCCATGGCGAGGCGGTCCCGGTCAGCCTGGCGGTTCTGCGCGAGCAGGATCAGCGGCGCGGCGTAGGAGGCCTGTAGGGACAAGACCAAGGTCAAGAACGTGAAGGTGTACGGGTCGAACCGCCATCCGCGCGGTGCGAGCGTGTTCCACCCGATCCAGATCAGGATGACCACTGTCATGTAGACCAGGAACCTCGCCGTACCCATGAACCGGGCGATCGCCTCGGACCAGCGGCCGAATGCCTCGGGGTCGGGGCGGGGCACGCGCAGCCGGCGAGGGTCGCGGGGCAGGTCGAGCCGGGCCGCCTCAGCTCGGCTCTCGCGCCGCGACTCAGTCACGGCCGGGCACCTTGCCGGATGTTGGCAGCTTGCCGGACGTGCCAGTGGCGGAGCCGGCGGCGGCCGCCATCGTCATGATCGGCTCGGCGTTTTCGCGGTCCCGCCAGTCGCGCGGTAGGAGGTGGTCGAGTAGGTCGTCGACGGTCACCGCGCCGACGAGCCGGTCCATCTCGTCGACTACGGCGATGGCGACGAGGTTGTAGGTCGCCATTCTTTGGGTGATTTCGGCCAGGGGGGTCGAGGGCTCGAGCGGGTCGATGCCCTTGTCCACGATGCCGCCGAGCATCGCCGACGGCGGCTCACGCAGCAGCCGTTGGAAATGAACGACGCCAAGAAATCGGCCGGTCGGCGTCGCCATCGGCGCCCGAGCCACAAACACCTGCGCGGCAACAGCCGGGTGCAGCTGCGGTTCCCGTACCCGAGCCAACGCCTCCGCGACGGTCGAGTCCGGCGTCAGGATGACCGGCTCGGAGGTCATCAGACTGCCAGCCGTGCCCGGCAGGTAAGCCAGCAACGCCCGTACCGGCAATGCCTCGTCCGGCTCCATCAGGTCGAGGAGTTCCTCCTGGTCGGGCTTGGGTAGCTCGGCGAGCAGGTCGGCGGCGTCGTCCGGATCCATCTCCTCGAGCACGTCGGCCGCGCGATCCCGGTCCAGCGCGGCGAGAATCTCGACCTGGTCGTGCTCGGGCAGCTCGCTCAGCACGTCGGCGAGGCGTTCGTCGTCGAGCGCCGCGGCCACCTCGTTTCTGCGGTTGTCGGGCAGGTCCTGCAGCGCGTTGGCGAGGTCGGCGGGGCGCAGGTCTTCGAGCACGGCGAGCAGGGACGCCGTGCCCTGCGCGTCGGGGGCGCCGACCAGGCCGCTCACCTCGGACCAGTTGAGCTGGTGCAGGTGGCCACGGCGGGTCAGCCGTCCGGTCTGTTCGCGCACAGCGACCCGACTGAGTGACCAGTCGCCGGTCCGGTCGCTCTCCATCGCGACGTCGACGACCGTCGCCGGCGTGCCGGAGTCCACGATGGTGACCTGCCGGTCGAGCAGATCCTCGAGCACGAGCAGCTCGTTCGCGCGCTTTTCGAACCTACGCAGGCTGATCGTTCCCGTGCCCAGCACGACCGCATCGGCGTCGATGGCCACAACCCTTCCGATCGGCAGGAAGATGCGCCGGCGCATGGGCATCTCGACGACCAGGCCCACGACGCGCGGTGGTCTGGTGTCGCGCATGCGGGCGACGGCGTCGCGAACCCGGCCGACCTGGTCCCCGTTGGGGTCAAAAATGGTCAGCCCAGCGATCCGCGCGACGTAGACCCTGGTGGACGTCACCATCCCAGCGTAGTTGCCTCCACCACGCCGCCTCCCGGTCCCGCTACGGTTGAGTGCCATGAGCACTCTGTCGTACGAGATCGTCGACGTGTTCACGGATCGGCCCTTCGCGGGCAATCCGCTCGCCGTCGTCTTCGGGGCGGACGGCCTCGCCCGAGACCAGATGCAGGCGCTGGCGCGGGAATTCCACCTCTCGGAGACCGTCTTTGTGCTACCGCCCACCGTGGAGGGTGCGACATACCGGGCGCGCATCTTCACGCCCGAGGAGGAGCTGCCCTTCGCCGGGCACCCCAGCGTCGGCGTCGCGGTGACCCAGATGCGCCGTGGCCTGTTCCGGCCCGGCGTGGTGCTGCAGGAGTGTGGCGCGGGCGTCCTCCCGATCGATGTTGATGGCGATGGCCGGGCAACGGTCACCGGCGGCGTGCCGTCCATCGGACCCGAACTCGACCCTGCCCCGCTGCTGACGGCCGTCGGACTGGTGGAGTCCGACTACGCCGGGCCGGCACCACGCATGGCCGGCTGCGGGCTTGACTTTCCGTTCCTGTCGGTGCGGCCGCAAGCGGTGGCACGGGCTCATCTGGGCGCTCCCGTGCCGGGAGTCGGGGACGTGTGCGTCTTCGCCTTTGACCCATCCGAACGCAGGTCACACGCTCGAGTGTTCGTGCCCGGCAAGGGCGTGCCAGAGGATCCGGCGACCGGTTCGGCCGCGCTCGGATTCGGCGTGTGGCTGGTCGCCTCCGGGCTGCTGCCAGGCGATGGCGAATCGTCCTATGTGGTACGCCAGGGAGCTGAGCTCCATCGGCCATCCACACTGGAGTGTGAGGTGTCCGCAGTGGATGGTCACGCGGTCCGGGTGACGGTAACCGGCTCGGTCGTACACATCGCCCTGGGCGAGATCACCGTCCCCCCGTTCGTCGGCTGAACCCTTTTCTTCCGGCGTCGATCATGACCTGGAGGTCATGATCGACGCCATTTGACGACGGTCAGGTCATGATCGTGGCGATCTTGGTCAGGGACGCTTCTTGACGCGGTGCAGGCGGAAGGGCTTGCGGGTGGCCTGGACTGCAGGCGAGGGCGGTGGTGGCGCCGCCAGCGACCCGTCCGGAAGCTGCGCCAACTCGTCGTCGGTAGGGACGAGCCGGCTAACCACGCACTCGCGCCCCCAGCGGTCGGCCAGCTGCTCGGCACCCGTGCTATTGAGACGTTTCCCGGCCAACTGCGGCACCACGGCCTCCCACGCCTCCATATCCGGCCGCAGCCGCTCCACCTGCGCCCACCAGGTCACGATCCGTCCGCCGTGGTCACCACGTGCCGTCACCGCCGCCGATGACGCCTGAGCCAGACCGGGCGCCGGCTGCTCACCGGGCCCGCTCACCACGTAGAGCGCTTCATCAACCCACAGGCACCAGACCGCGTACAGAGGCTGGTCCGCAAGGGCGATCCAGGCGATCGCCGCCTTCTTCATCGCCTCGGAGACGAGCGGATGCATGGGCGCATTCTTCTCCGAACCAGGGGCTTTTCATAGCGGGTCGTGCGGACCGCCGTCGTGAAATTCTATGGCGGTGTACCGCAGCACGCTGGCCCCGGCGGGAAGGCGGTCGCCTTCCCATCCGCCCTTGGCCAGCAGCGCCGCGAGGAAGTCCGTCGGGTCGGGCAGCTTCTCCCACACCGACGGGAGGAAGGTGGCCTGCTTCGAGCCGACGGCGAGGACGAGTCCATCGACGTGCGGCCGGAGCAGCCTGCGCAGCTCGGGGAGGCCCCGCGGCGAGACCAACTCCGAGCGGCTCAACACCGACACGATCACTTCGAGGCCCGGCCACTCATCGGGGCCGACCGGATCCATGCGCGGGTCGGCCAACGCCCGGCCGGCGTTTCGGGCGACGTCCCGGTAGAGCGGCCTGGTCGGCTCCAGTGAACCTATGCATCCGCGCAGGGCACCGGCGTACTCAAGTGTGACGAACGAGCAGCCGAGGCCCCTGAGCACAGCCTGTCGGGGTGGCCGGCCGTCGATCGACGTGCCGGACAAGCGCGAGCGCACGGTCTGGGCCGCGAGTGCAACCAGGGCCTCGCCGTCGGCGGCGCTCAGCGGGTGCGTCGTAGGCCCGCTCATGCCGCCCAGTATGGCCCGCTCGCGCCGGGGCTTCTTGATCCACCCGACGTCCGGGAACCCGACTTCCGGTCATTTGTCCACTCGGGTCGGGTTCGCCGTAGCGACTCCAAGGTGGACGGAGAGGACCGCGGTTCGGCGGTGGTGTTGCGACGGGGGACCTCGGATCGCGCGACCCATACGACTTCCGACGAGCGCTACCTGCGAGGATCGCTGGTGATGCGCGCCAGACAGCACACCGACGTGGCGACGATCGCCGCGCTGGTCGTAGCCGTGCTCGCCGTTTCGGCCTCCGGTCCGATGATCGCTTACGCCGTTGCCCCCGCTATCGCCATCGCCTTCTGGCGCAACGCGATGGCCGTTGGAGCGCTGGCTCCGGTCGCCCTGGCGCGGCGGCGCGACGAACTCGCCTCGCTGGCCCGGGGACCGGCCCGGCGGGAGGGCGTGTTCTGCGTGCTCGCGGGCCTGGCACTGGCGATTCATTTTCTGACGTGGGTGCCCAGCGCCAAGTTGACGACGGTCGCCGCTGCCACTGCGTTGGGTGCTACTCAGCCCGTTTGGCAGGGTCTCATCGCGGTCGGCCAGGGGCGACGGCTACCACGGCTAACCTGGTTGGGAATCGCGGTGGCCGTTCTTGGCGCGGCCGCCGCCACCGGGGCCGACGTCGGCGTCTCCACGACGGCCGTGATCGGCGACCTGCTCGCGGTCGCCGGTGGCATGGCGGCGGCGGTCTACACGGCCCTGGGTGAGCGCGCGCGTATCACCACGAGCACCACCTCGTACACGGCCGTCTGTTACACCGTGTGCGCCGCAGTGCTGCTTGTCGTATGCCTCGTGGCACGGGTACCACTGACCGGCTATCCCGCGACGGCCTGGCTTGCGCTTGTCGGGCTCACGGTCGGCCCGCAGCTACTGGGCCACTCGTTGTTCAACTTCTCGCTTCGGCGCGTCTCGGCTACCACGATCTCGGTGCTCATCCTGCTGGAGGTGCCCGGAGCGGCGCTAATCGCCTGGGCCTGGCTCGGTCAGATGCCGCGACGGGGCGCGTGGCCAGGGCTCGCGCTGCTCCTCGCCGGCGTTGCCATCGTCGTCCTCGCCGGCCGTCGTGCCCGTGACGCCGCGTCAACGCCGGTCGAGGAACCTGAGGCCGGCGTCATTGACCCCTCCGCCTCGCATTGATCTAGGGCGTAGTCGCATGATTAGTGATCGACTCACGCGACTACGCCCTAGATCGACGAGGTCGGGCGAGCCAGGCCGACAGCGGCCAGGCTGGCGTCCCACAGGCGGGCGGCCAGGGTGGAGTCGGTGGCCTTGGCCGCCGGGCGGCGCTCTCGCAGGTCCATGTAGTACCGACCCGGCGCGATCTTTGAGGCGTCCTCGGTCGCGAGCCACACCAGCGTCTCCGCGCCCTTCTCCGGCGTGCGCAGCAGCGGAGCTAGACGATAGAAGCCGGAGATCAGCCGGCTCTCATTCCCGAAGCGGGTCCGCACCACGCCGGGGTGGTAGGAGGTGGATTGGATCTCCGGCCAGCGCCGAGCTGCCTCGGCGGCGAACAGGATGTTCGCCTGCTTGGCCGAGCCATAGACGGTAAGCGAGCGATAGCTGCGCCGGGTGCTAGAGAGGTCGTCCGGATCCAGCGCACCGCCCGTGTGAGCGCCGGAGGACGTGTTGATGATCCGCCCGCCGCGCAGCGACTGCCGCAACTCATGGCTGAGCAGGAACGGTGCCAGGTGGTTGACCTGGATGGTCTGCTCGAAACCGTCCACGGTGGATCGGCGGGCCGCGAAGGCCCCGCCGGCATTATTGGCCAGGACGTCGATGCGGGGATACGCCACCCGCAGCATGGCGGCCAGGGAACGCACATCGTCGAGTACGCCAAAATCACAGCGGTACGCCTCGGCGGCCGCGTGCCCCGCCCCACGCCCCGCCGCGTGCCCCGCGCCGCGCCCCGCGCCGCGTACCCGGTCGATTGCCACCGCGAGACGAGCTTCGTCCCGCCCGACCACGGCAACGGCCCAGCCGCGTCTAGCCAGCTCCTCGGCCGCGGCGAGGCCGATCCCAGAACTGGCGCCGGTCACGACTGCCACTCGAGTCTCAGTGAGATCTTCCACAGCTGCGTTCTCGGCGGTCATGGCGCGAGGTTACCGTGACGTCAACTAGGCGTCTGTTGACCCTGGACCCGCCGTACGAAGGAGCCTCGCCATGGCCACATCGCGCGCCCGCCGGTCGTGCCTCGCCGTTCCCGGGTCGAGCCTGAAGATGCTGGAGAAGGCTCAGGGCCTCGCGGCGGATCAGGTCTTCCTCGACCTCGAGGACGCCGTCGCCCCGTTGGCCAAGGCGGACGCGCGCAAGAACATTGTGGCGGCGCTCAACGAGGGTGACTGGGGCGGCAAGACCCGGGTTGTTCGCGTCAACGACCTCACCACCCCGTGGACCTACCGCGACGTGATCGAGACGGTCGAGGGGGCGGGCAGCAACCTCGACTGCATCATGCTGCCGAAGGTGCAGACCCCCGAGCATGTCGCCTGGCTCGATCTCACGCTCACCCAACTCGAGAAGTCACTCGGCCTGCGAGTTGGCGGAATCGGCATCGAGGCGCAGATCGAAAACGCCCGAGGCCTGGTCAATGTGGACGCCATTGCGGCGGCATCGCCGCGCATCGAGACGATCATTTTCGGTCCAGCCGACTTCATGGCATCGATCAACATGAGGTCGATGGTGGTCGGCGCGCTGAACCCGGACTACCCCGGCGACCCGTATCACTACATCCTCATGCGGATTCTCATGGCCGCCCGGATGCACGACCTGCAGGCCATCGACGGGCCGTTCCTTCAGGTCCGCGACGTGGACGCATTCCGCGAGGTCGCGAAGCGGTCGGCGGCGCTGGGCTTTGACGGCAAGTGGGTCCTGCACCCCGGGCAGATCGACGCGGCCAACGAGATTTACTCACCGTCCCAGTTCGACTATGACCACGCCGAATTGATTCTCGATGCGTACGAGTTCTACACCTCGGAGGCCGGCGGTAGGCTCGGCGCGGTCATGCTCGGAGACGAGATGATCGATGAGGCGTCCCGGAAAATGGCCGTCGTCATGGCCGCGAAGGGTCGAGCCGCCGGGATGGCCCGGACGTCATCCTTCACACCTCTGGATGCCTAACCTCTCGCCGATCACGGGCGTGTGGCCGTGATGCAGAGATCAAACCACGGCCACAGGCCCTAGATCGACAGCTAGGTGAGGGTGCTGAGGAGCAGGCGCAACGCGTCGAGCTGATACCCGCTGTTGTACGGGTAGTCCGTGGGCGGGGCGGAGTTCACAGCCCACACGATGAAGATCACGAAGAACGCGACGATGAGAAGCCCCAGACCGGTCGCGATCCATCCGACGATGATGCCGGCGAGAGCCATGCCGTCACCGGACTCTTGGCGATCGCGAATCTGACGGCGTGAGAAATGGCCGAGGATGGCGCCGACGATGCCGATCAGGCCGCCTGCGCCATAGCAGAACAGGAAGAAGGCGCCGACGATCGAGACGACCATCGACGCGATCGCCAAGCCGTTGGTCTTCGGTGCCGGTGCGTACGCAGGGTAGTAGCCACCCGCCTGGCCCGGGTACCCGCCATATCCGCCATATCCAGGGGATGGCGGCGACGTCACCGGGTAGCTGGCGCCCGCGTACGGGCCTTGCGCGTACGGGCCTTGTGCGTACGGGTCGGCCGTGTACGGGGCAGCCGGGTTCCCTGCCGGCTCGGGTGCTGCGATGTAGCCGTTGTCAGGGGCGGCGAACACTGGTGCTTCGCCCGCCGACATGGGAGCGGCCCCGACCGAGAACTCGGGCGGCGCCGGCATCCGCGGTGGCGCCGGTGGGACGGTCGGAGCGGTCGGGTCGGACCAGGCAGGCGAGGAGTCGGTGTTGGTCATCAGGTGCCCGCCAGTCCGCCCGCGCCGAGGGCCCCCAGCAGCACGATGTAACCGCCGCAGATGAGCACCCAGATGCCCGTGGTGATCCAGCCGACGATGATGCCCGCGAGCGCGAAGCCGTCGCCCTGTTCACCGGTCTGCTGGATCTGCTTGCGGGCGATGTGGCCCATGATCGCGCCGACCGGCCCGAAACCGACGATGGCGACAATCATTGCGGCGATCGCGAGACCATTGGTCGGCCGGCTTACGACGATGGGCTGTCCATACGGCGGCTGTCCATACGGCGGCTGGCCGTAAACAGGTTGGCCGTAAACAGGTTGGCCGTAACCAGGTTGGCCGTATGCGGGCTGGTCGTAGGCCGGCGTGCCGGAGGTTGGCTGCGCAGGCGGCAGCGGCGGCTGCTGCGGTTGCCAGGTCGGGTCGGACCAGCCGCTGGACTGTTGAGGATCGGTCATGGGCCTTTCTCCGTGTCGGCGCGCTGTGCCAAGTGCGAATCATGGCGATTGATAGCCAGGCCAGGCCAGGGTAGCGGGCGCCGTCACGCGGGGATGTCCGCCGAACGTCCGGGTGTGCGCGGTTTGCCGTGAAGGCGGCCTACCGGCAGGATCAGCGCCATGGGAACTGACGCCGACCGGCTCGACGGCCGGGTCGCACTCGTTACTGGTGCCGGTAGCCCCGACGGCATCGGTTACGCCACGGCGGCCAGGCTGAGCTGGCTCGGTGCCAATGTCGCGATCGTCTCGACCACCCGACGTATTCATGACCGGGCATCCGAGCTGGGCATCACCGGGTTCGTCGCCGACCTCACCGACGAGGCGGAGGTGGGCGCGCTGGCGGATGCGGTCGGCGAGCAACTCGGTGACGTCAGCATCCTCGTCAACAATGCCGGGCTGGCCAGTAAGGCGAGCCCGGAGGTGTTACGGCCGGTTGCCCAGCTCAGCTACGACGAGTGGCGGGTAGAGATCGATCGAAACCTGACGACGGCATTCCTGACCAGCCGGGCGGTCGTGTCCGGGATGGCGGAGCGCGGCTGGGGGCGGATCGTCAACCTGTCCGCGACGGCCGGTCCGATCAATGCGCTGCCGACGGAGGCAGCCTACGCCGCCGCGAAGGCGGGCGTGCTCGGCCTGACCCGGGCGCTAGCGATGGAGGTCGTCGCCGACGGGGTCACCGTCAACGCGGTGGCCCCCGGCATCATTCACACTGGCAGCTCGACCGTGACCGAGCTCAAACGAGGCCTGGACACCCCGATGGGGCGGCCGGGAACGCCGGACGAGGTCGCCGCTGCCATCGCATTCCTGTGTACGCCCTCTGCCTCCTACATCACGGGTCAGATCCTCGTGATCGACGGTGGCAATAGCGTCCGCGAAGTTCAATACCGCTAATACGTCGTGGTACTCGCGCTGATCACGGAGATCACCACGGCACCGCAGCATATGAGCAGGTAGAGACCGGTCAGCACGTACCCGATGATGAGCCCGGCCGTGGCCAGCCCCGACCCCTCCTCGCCGGTCTGAGCGATTTGCCTCTTGGCGATGTGTCCACAGACGATGCCGGCGGGTGGGAACACCAACGCGAGGACCAGCGCCAAGATCGCCATGGTGTTGGTGCGCCGCACGGGTGCGGCGGGGTAGGTCTGATACGGCTGGCCGTAGCCACCGGACTGCGCTGCGTCCGCAGGCGGCGGGTAGCCGGATGCGGCCGGATAACCCCCGGGCGGTGGGAACGACGGCGGTGGCGGGGGCGGATACCCCCCGGGCGGCGGGAACGGCGGCGGTGGCGGGGGCGGATACCCCCCGACCGGTGGGGGCGGGTACCCCTCCGGCGGCGGTGGGGGCGGCGGTTCGGAGCCGGGGGTCGCCCAGGGTGCCTCCGACTCACCTGGGGGTTGTGGCGGCTCGTCTGGAGGCCTCGGCGCGTCACCCGTCGGAGGCTGGTCGGACGTCCCGTCGGACGGCGATGGCTGCCATGTCATGCGCATCCCCTTCCTGTCGATCCCATTCTGGCCCGGCCCGCGCCGTTTGGTGAGATTTCGCACAGGGGCTGTCGCCCTCCCCCATTGGTTGGGAGCGGCGACAGCGCCCATACTCACCGGTAACTCGAATTTCTCGCGGAGGCTCCCATGGCCCGCCTCGCTCAGACACCCGGCCTCACCGAGGTGCAGCGGGACATACTCGCCACGGTGCGCGAGTTCGTCGACAAGGAGATCATCCCGCACGCGCAGCGGCTGGAGCACGCCGACACGTACCCCGCCGAGATCGTCGAAGGCATGCGCGACATGGGCCTGTTCGGCTTGACAATCTCCGAGGAGTACGGCGGGCTGGGCGAGTCGCTGCTGACGTACGCGCTCGTAGTCGAGGAGCTGTCGCGCGGATGGATGTCGATCTCGGGCATCGTCAATACCCATTTCATCGTCGCCTACCTTGTCTCCCAGCACGGCTCGCCGGAGCAGAAGTCCCGCCTGCTGCCACGAATGGCCACCGGCGACATACGTGGGGCGTTCTCCATGTCGGAGCCGGGGTGCGGCTCGGACGTGGCGGCGATCCGGTCCAAGGCCGAGCGCTCCACCGACGGCGCGACCTTCGTCCTGAATGGACAGAAGATGTGGCTGACCAACGGCGCCTACTCCTCGGTCGTCGCGACGCTGGTGAAGACCGAACTGGGTGCCGAGAGCGTGTACGGGAACATGACCACGTTCCTGCTCGAGAAGGAGCCCGGCTTCGGGGAGACCGCGCCCGGGCTCACCATCCCCGGAAAGATCGAGAAGATGGGCTACAAGGGTGTCGAGACCACCGAGATGGTCCTCGACGGCCACGCGGTATCCGACTCCTCCGTCCTCGGTGGAGTCGATGCGGGTCTAGGCCGCGGCTTCTATCAGATGATGGACGGCATCGAGGTGGGTCGAGTCAATGTGGCCGCGCGCGCCTGCGGGATCGCGCTGCGGGCGTTCGAGCTTGCGGTCGCATACGCGCAGCAGCGGTCCACGTTCGGCCAGCCCATCGCGCAGCACCAGGCAGTGGCGTTCAAGCTCGCTGAAATGGGTACGAAGATCGAGGCGGCCCATGGATTAATGGTCAACGCCGCCCGGCTCAAGGATTCCGGCGAACGCAACGACGTCGAGGCCGGCATGGCCAAGTTGCTCGCCTCGGAGTACTGCGTGGAGGTCGTCCAGGAGTCGTTCCGCATCCACGGCGGGTATGGATTCTCGAAGGAGTACGAGATCGAGCGGCTCATGCGAGAGGCGCCGTTCCTGCTGATCGGCGAGGGCACCTCGGAGATCCAGAAGACGATCATTTCGCGGGGCCTGCTCAAGGAGTACAAGCTCTGACGGTTCAGGCCGGACTGCTCAGATCTTCACAGGCGGCCCAGCCGAACGTCAGGGCACACAGTGTGCGATGCCCGGCTCCCAGGTACCGACTGCCTCGCCCTTCAGCACGGGGTCGACCATGGGCTTCGCGCTGGCGAGCGCGTCGTCGAGCGTTGGCCACCGCCCCGCGATGAGCGCGTCTGTGCCCGTGGCGGCGGCATACCGTTCGCGCCAGTCGGGTCGCGGAGGATGCGGGCCGGTTTCGTCACGGGTATGTCGTAGACCCACTCGACCTCGCGCGTTGGGATGCTTCCCGCGTGGAACTCGACTCCGGACCGGCTAACACGCCGCGGCTGGGGAAGCGCTGGGTGTGGCCCATGCGCTCCTCAATCGAACGGTCGGATCCGCAGGTCAGAAGCGTTTCGTCAAGCGGTCCAGGGCCCGTTCGACGGCGATGCAGAGATCCTCGACATAGTCCACTCCGGCATCGACGGCGATTCGTCGCCCTTCGGGCGAGACGATGCCCTGCTGAAGCCAGACGGCCTTCGCGCCGATCGCCACGGCCTGCCGAACCACGTCGGCTGCCTGTCCCGACGGTCGGAAGACGTTGACGAGGTCGACGGTCTCCGGCACCTCGGCCAGGCTCGGGTAACAGCGCTCGCCCCAGATTTCTTCGGCGTACGGGTTAACCGGGATCACCCGCCAGCCGTGCAACTTCAGCTGCAACGGCACGGCGTACGCGGCCTTCTCCTCATGACGCGAGGCACCGACGACGGCGATGGTGGCGAAGTCTTCAAGCATCTGTCTGGGGGTACGCACGACGATGACCCTAGCTCGGGATGCGCCCTAGCTGACGATGGAACCGGTCGCGGCGGCGTCGAGTGGCGATGACGAGCGCGGCGGCGCTGTCGGGCGAGATGATCATGAGAACAGCGAGCGCGATCGCTAACGCGGGGACCCCTGCGGTAACCGCCTCCGATCGCGGCCTCCGCATAGACCCCGACTGTAGGCGCGGACCTCTACAGCAGCGTCAGCTGTTCGGCCGGCGCGGCGCGCGGGGTGGCGCCCGCCGGCGACGATGTGGGTAGGCGCCGATGCTCCGTCATGTGGTCCGTGCCGACGTGGTGGCGCCGGGCGGCCGCGGCCACTCGGGCGCTGACCTCACGCTGGTAGGCCTTCGGCGCATACGAGCCCTTGCCGTAGATGTCCCGGTACCGGCCCACGAGATCGGGGTGGGCGCGGCCCAGCCAGGCGGCGTACCACTCCCGGGCGCCGGGACGCAGGTGCAGCGTCAACGGCACCACGCCAGCGGCGCCGGCCGCCCCGATCGCCGCCACAGTTGCGTCGATGGACTCGTCGGTGTCGGTGAGCCCGGGCAGGATCGGGGCCATCAGCACGCTGACGTCGAAGCCCGCATCTGCGAACGTCCGTACCGCGTCGAGCCGTCGCCGTGGGCTGGGCGTGCCTGGTTCGACCGCGCGCCAGATCGCCTCATCCACGAACCCCACCGAGAAGCTGACCCCGACATCGGTCACCTCGGCCGCCTGCCTCAGCAGCTCGAGGTCGCGGGTAATGAGGGTGCCCTTGGTGAGGATCGAGAACGGATTAGCATGATCGCGCAGCGCGGCGATGATGCCGCGCATCAGTTCGTACCGGCCCTCCGCCCGCTGGTAACAGTCCACATTGGTGCCCATCGCGATGTGAGCGCCGGCCCAGCCGGCCCCGGTGAGCTCCTTGCGTAGCAGCTGGGGCGCGTTGACCTTCACGACGACCTTGCTGTCGAAGTCGTGACCCGCGTCGAGATCGAGGTAGGTGTGGGTGTTGCGGGCGAAGCAGTTGTGGCTCACAACGCCGTTGGCGATGAAGTCGCCCGTTGTCGTGGTGATGTCGTACATCGGCAGCTCGATGCTCACTGGCTCGACCGCGACAACTCTGCGCAGCCCGTCCGGAGAACCGCCGATACGGACCCCCGCCGGGCCGACGCCGATCAGCTTGTCGCCAGCCTCGAGGTCTGCGACGACGTGGCGCCAACCTCGGTCGCTGAGGAATCGGTGGTCCCCGCTAGCGACAAGCTCGGTGCCGTCCTCGAGCGTGACCCGGTGCGCCGGCTTCGCGGTCGACCATTGCGCCAGCACCTCGGCCGCGACGTAGCGCCGGCCTCCCGCCTCTGCCACCGTTCCGACGATCGCGTCACCCGGTCGCAGCTCTGCGATGGCCCGCTCGGTGCCATCGGCCAGCCTGATCCGGGTGTCGGCCTCTAGGCAGTAGATGCAAGCATGACTGCATCCCCGGTACGGGTTGATCGTCCAGTCGAACGGCATGCGTGAAGCGGACGGCACCCGGCTGATGATCGACTTAGCCTGGATCTCGTAGAACGTCATGCCGGCGAAACCTGGGGTGTCAGAGGTGCGCGCGACCGCATGCGGCAGCGCCAGCGGCAATGCATCCGGCGGGTTTGCCGCGAGGGCGTCCACACCTAAGTTATCCCAACGCATGTTCTAATCCGAACACACGTACGTTGTGTTGTCTACCCCGACGCGCGACGATTTTCAGGTCAGGCGGCCACGGCGCGGGTGCGCACCTCGTCCATGTCTAGCTCGCGAACCAGTCCGATCAGCGACTCAAGGGCCTGCTCGGGAAGCGCACCAGATTGCTGATAGACAAGCACACCGTCACGGATCGCCATGATCGTGGGGATCGAGCGGATCTCGAACTCCTGCGACAGCAGCGCCTCAGCCTCGGTGTCCACCTTCGCGAACACGATGTCAGGGTGCTTCTCGGAGACGCGCTCGAAGATCGGCGCAAACCTCACACAGGGTCCGCACCAGGCGGCCCAGAAGTCGACCAGCACGATTCCTTCGCCGTGGGTCACCTCGTCGAAGTTGTCAGCTGTCAGCTCTCTGGTCGCCACCGTGTACTCCGTTCGCTGTTCACAATCGTGAGTGGGTTACCCATTCGCCCACGTCCATCACCAACGCCCGCCCGCCGCAGGCCATTCCACGCTTGCTGGTGCCCGGCCTGTGGGACGGGTCACTCGATCGGCGGCGCTACTACCAACCGCCTGGCGAGAGTTGGCACCATAGAGAGGTGACCGTTGAGCCTGGTCGGGCCACCTTTCTCTACGACGGCGACTGCGCCTTCTGCAGTTCGTGCGCGCGGTTCATCGAGCGGTGGGTGCCCACCCCAGCCGACGTGCAGGCATGGCAGCTCACCGACCTGGCCGCGCTTGGGCTTACGGACGCCGAGTGCGACGAGGCGGTGCAGTGGGTGTCGATCGATGCCGATGGCGGCCGCACGTCCGCCTCCGGGCCAGGTGCCATCGCAGCGTTACTGCGTAGTTCTCGCCGGCGGGGACTCGGCCGATTGTGGCGCGGTCTCGGGCGACTGCTCGACAGCCGGCTGGCGCTGACTGCGGCGCGGCCCCTCTACCGATGGGTGGCCCGCAATCGGCACCGAATGCCCGGCGGAAGCCCGGCCTGCGTCGTTCCCGCATCCCGACGCGCTCCCCATCCCCACCGCCACGTAAGCATGGAGCACCCTCCGGGTCACTCTGGGTAGCAAAAGAACACGGACGTAGTCATCGAACCTCACAGTTTGGTAACTGTGAGGCGCGTCTCCGAAAAGGCTCTATGCAGCTAGGGCCATAGGCTGCAAAATTCTTCGCATCAGAGCGTGGGCGGCGGGCGCCGGGGAGGGCCCCGCCGCTCATTGCGTGCACGATCGTTTGATCTGGCGAGCCGATCGTTACACGCGGAGGCGGCATGCAGTTCGGGCGCTACTACGAAGAATTCGAGATCGGCGCGGTCTACCGGCATTGGCCTGGCAAGACGGTGACCGAGAGCGATGATCACCTCTTCTGTCTCATCACGATGAATCACCACCCGCTCCACCTGGACGCCCATTACGCCGAGACGGCAACCCAATTCGGACGCAATGTGGTCGTCGGCAATCTCATCTATTCCCTCCTGCTCGGCATGTCCGTGCCCGACGTCTCGGGCCGGGCGATCGCTAACCTGGAGGTCGAGTCCCTGCGCCATGTGGCGCCGACGTTTCACGGCGACACGATCTATGGCGAGACCACCGTCCTGGACAAGAAGGAATCGGAGTCCCGGCCCGATCGCGGCGTGGTCACCGTCGAGACCAGGGGCTACAAGCAGGACGGAACGATGGTGTGCGTGTTTCGCCGCCGCGTCATGGTGCCGAAACAGGCGTACGCGGGACCCGAGCACCCGAGCTTCCCGGATCCCGCGCCGACTGCCTGATTGCTGACATTTCGCCGGTGACGGGTTTCGCGCGCGGACACGTGTCTGACAGACTCGGCACGTTCAAACCCCTCGCGGAGGAGTCGCCGACGTGAGCCTCTTCGGACGGCTGCTTGGCCGCCGGCAGTCGCAATGGGACGAGGCGTGGCAGGCGTTTCCGGGCTTCGTCGGTGACGAGCCCGCGCTCTGGTCGGTCGACCTTGGCGCGGTCTTCGCGGCCCCGGTCAGCCGCTTGCCCGTACGCATGGATGTCGAGGTGCCGTTCGCGCCGGATCCCGACGGCCTGCCGACCGACGGAGCGCAACTCGCTGAGGTCGAGGACGCGGTACGGGCGAGCGCCGCCAGCCTCGGCGGGGTGTACCTGGGCAGGGTGGCCAGCGGCGGCGTCTGCCGCTTCACCGCCCACCTGCCGAACGAGCCGGCAACGCCGGTGACGGTCGCCGGTGTGCCCGAGGCGCATGCCCGAACGGAGTACGACCCCCACTGGGCCTATGTGCGCGACACTCTCGCGCCGGACGAGCGCCAGCACCGAACGCTCGAGGACCTCGCCGTCGTGGGAGTCCTCTCGGCTGACGGTGATCCGCTCGCCACGCCCCGTGCGGTCGAGCATGTGGCCTACTTCGCCGAACAGGCGGGCGCCGAGAACGCCGCGGCAGACCTTCGCCGCGACGGCTTCGCCGCCAGCGTGGAGCGCGACGACGAGGGCGGCTTCGCGCTGACGGCGCTTCGCAGCGACCCGGTCGCCCCACCTGCGGTGCATGAGCTCACCTGGGCCGTGAAGGAGATCGTCGAAAGACACGGCGGCAGCTACGACGGGTGGAATACCGCGGTGGCCGCCTGACGCCCGGGATACCGGCTCGCCGTCCCGCAATCGCACATCGGGACTGGCTCGCCGGGTCGTCTGAAGGCTTATGCTGGCCTCGGGAGGTCGCCGCCATGTCGAACCAACCCCGTCAGCAGTCCGCAGCCCTCTCCTTCGATCGCGACGAATGGGAGTTGATCGTCACGCTCCCCCGCCGGGTCCTGATGGCCGCCGTCGCCTCCGCACCGGCGGAGGGTCGGCGGGCCGCCGAAGGGATCGCGGGGATCGAGGCGATCGCCTCAGGGCTCGCGTCGCACAGCCCGCTGGTCCGGGAGGTGGTGGGCTCCATCTACTCGGAGTCGTACCACGGGTCGCAGTCCCGCCAGGAGGGGGCGGCCGGTGAGGGCGACTCGGGCATCGTGCAGACGCTCGCGGCCTGCCGGTACGCGTCAGAGGTGTTGGCCACCCGCAGCGCGCCGGATGACGCCGCCGCGTACCGCGAGTGGCTGTCGCACATCGCGGCCGTGGTGACCGGGGTGGCGCAAGGTGTGGCCGCACCCGCGCCCACCGGACGGGTGGGGCTAGCCGAGAGTCGCTTCCTCTATGCCCTCGGCGGCGTGCTCCGCCCGTAACCGGGCCAGCCAATGCCCGTACGCCTGATGCCGGTACCGGCTGATGCCCGTGCCGGCCCATGCCCGTACCCTCTGTAAACCGTGAGCGGCGATCAGGTGGAGGTCGGTGTCGGACCATGGCTGGGGCCGTGGCCGGACGAGTCCCACTACGATCCGGCCCTGCTCGCGGAGGGCGACCGACGCAACGTGGTCGACCGTTACCGGTACTGGCGCCACGAGGCGGTCGTCGCGGACCTCGACGCGCGGCGGCACGACTTCCACGTCGCGATCGAGAACTGGCAGCACGATCTCAACATCGGCACCGTAGTACGCACGGCGAACGCGTTTCTGGCCCGCGAGGTGCACATCGTTGGCAAGCGGCGATGGAACCGGCGCGGCGCAATGGTGACCGACCGCTACCAGCACGTGCGCTACCACGACACGGCCGCCGACCTGGTCGCCTGGGCCACCGAGGAGGGTCTGTTGGTCGTCGGCGTCGACAACCTGCCGGGCTCGCTGCCGCTTGAGACGGTGCATCTGCCCCGTCGGTGTGTGCTGCTCTTCGGGCAGGAGGGGCCCGGTTTGTCGCCGCCGGCGCGGGCCGCCGCGGCGCTCGTGTGCTCCATCGCGCAGTACGGCTCGACCCGCTCGATCAACGCTGGCGTGGCCAGCGGGATAGCCATGCATACCTGGATCCGCCAGCACGCGGCCCCGCCGCCGCACGGCCCCTCGCCGAGCTAGGGCCAGCCGGACGAGTTGATCTACGATCAAATGATTGCCCCCTACACCGATGGGCTAGGGCGCACAATGAGGAGCGTGAGTCTCGCGGTGTGCTGTCCGCGATGTGGCGGCCCGCTGCGGCCGCCGGACCTGATGCATACCGACTGGCGCTGTGGCGTCTGCGGTCCAGTCCAGCCGCTGCACGTGGCGAGCCACATCTCGGCGGAGATTCTGGCCGCCGTACGAGATCGTGTGCGCGCCTACAAGGGCGACGACGGCACGATGCCGCTGTGGTGTCCCTGGCCGCTCCCGCGGGGATGGTTCGTCACCGGCGTGGCCTGGGCCGGCGACGATCGGACCGGGCCCCGGGCGACGGCCGTCGCGCTGTCCGGTCCGGCTCCGCTGAGCGACGGTCCCGCTGACGCGGTGTTCGTCGCGGAGGAACTCGGCGTCGGCCTGGGCACCAGCCTGGCCGGCATCCCCGGGCCCGACCCGGGCCCCGCACTTCGCGACGCGGTCGAGACCACCGCTGCGCACGCCAAGGTCAAGGCGTCCGGCCACCCCACTCCACTGTGGGCGGTAGCGTCCCTTGAGGACCGAAGCGTCTATGTCGGCGAGGCCCGTGGCGTGTGGCTATACGCGATCACGTGGCCAGCGCAAGCGGGATATGTGCTCGCGGAGGAGATCCTGTTGCACGATCTCACTGAGTCATTGCCCAGCGAGCTAGTCTTCGGCGCGCCGTCGCGGCGCCTGCGTCCGCAGCGTGCCGAAGAGTAGTCTCACGTGACGGACGCGCCGACGGACGTTTGCGTAGAACCGACTAACTAACAGCCAGATACCTGATACCGTGAGTAAGACTCTGCCCAGAAACCGCGGCCGCGTCTGCGCCCGGTCAGAAAGGAGGACAGCCCGGGATGCTCAAGAAGACTCTCGCTTGGGGTGGAGTTGCGTTCCTCATCTTCTTCATCGCCTTCCGCCCGGAATCCGCCGCAGAAATATTTAAGTCGGTTGGCGCCGGCATCATGGATATTGCCACCGGCTTCGGCGACTTCTTTACCAACCTCGTCGCCTGACCGTCCTGCATGGTCACCGAGGATCCCCGCCCCGGCGACGACGACGAACGTCGACGGCGACCGTCTGAGCGAGACACCGAGCCGATCCCCGCCATCCCCGGCGCGGAGTATGACGACGTCATTGAGTTTGACGACGTCGAATCCGCCGCGCTCAGCGCCGCTCAGACCGGCGTGGGTTTCGATCGCGTGGATCTCATTGCCACCGGGGCGCCGAGCGATCTTGTGCGCCGTTACCTCTTCCCCACGGAGAAATTCCGCGGCGAATGGCGCCGGCACTGGATTCATCTGGCCAAACGGTTGATGATCGGCCTCCTGGCCACCTTTGTTCTCGGCTATCTCTCGGGATACTTCGCCAAGGAAAACGTAACCTCGGGGCTCACGCTCCTGGTGATCATGTGGATCGGCATCATGAGTTGGGTGCTGTGGGACGTGGCGGAGTGGTATTACGACCGCTTCATCCTCACCAACAAGCGCGTCATGCTCATCGAGGGGATCCTGTCCCGCAAGGTCGCTATGATGCCGCTCCTCCGGGTCACCGACATGAAGTACACCCAATCACCGCTCGGTCGGCTGTTGGGCTACGGCACCTTCGAACTCGAGTCGGCCGGGCAGGAGCAGGCGCTGCGCGTCGTGTCGAACCTGCCGAATCCGACCGAACTCTATCTGCAAGTCGTCGAGGAAATGTACGAGCCCGAGGCCTCCGAGGCGCGTCGCCGCCCGGTCCGGATCGATGATGGCGGCATTTAGCACCAGCCGGAGCACCTATGACAACCATTCCGGCGTGATCGGGCGTCTCCTCTGCACACCTGCGTGGAGGGAGTCGCATGTCAAGCGGGAGCCTTCGGGTCGTCGGACTGATCGCCGCCGCGATCATGCTCGCGTCCGGGACTGGGTTGGCCGCGTGCGCCCGGTCCGGCACACCCGTTGCCACCGAGACCGCGCGGTCTTCGCCCGCACAGTCGATCGGGCCCCGGGTCGCGACGGTCGCCGTGCCGCCGGTCGATGTCTTGGTCGGCAACGAGTTGCGTACCGCCGATGGCATGCGGATCTCGCTGAGCTGGGCGGGCGATTACCTCGGTGTGCTTCGGGTGAGTCAGGGATGGCTCGTCTTCAACCAGGGCGAGAAGCCCGCGACCTGGCTTCTTACGGATGCGGGCGATCGTCATCAGCTGCTCAGTGGTGAGAATTGGCCGGTGGTCTCGCCCAACGGCAGCCGGCTGGCCTACCGCGCGGGGGACGAGATCGTCGTTGCCCGGCTCGACGGCGCCAAGCTCGCGACGGTCGCCAGGACCGGCGGCATCGGGAGGTTTTGGCCGAACATGTTCGTCGGCGATTCGCTGGTGCTGAGCTACTCCGTGACCGGCGGCGAGGCCGAGAACTTCGACACCTGGCGTTATGCCAGCGGACCGTATCGCCCGACACCGGTGAACCAGTTGATCGTGGGCGCCACGCCCGATGGGCGGCACCTGGTCGGCCAGGTGCCTAGCGACGCCGGCCTATGCCTGGCGATATTTGACCCGGGCACCCTCGCGCCGATCAACCGAGCGTGCGGGCTCTCCGCCTCAGTTGGGCCGCATCCGCCGATCTCACCGGACGGCCGGTGGTTGCTGCTGTACGTGATGTCGGATGGGCTCCCGACCGAGGCCACGAAGGCGATGGGGAACCCGACCGCGCTCGTCGACCTCACCACGGTCTTTGAGCGTCCGGTGATCGTAGGCACCTGGCCCGATGAGCCGTCGCGGCCCTTCGGGCTATCGGACTGTGTGTGGCCGAACAACACCACGGCCATCTGTGCCGGCTCGGGCGCGCTAGCCCGGATGGACATGACGAACCCGGGCCGCGTTGAATGGATCACCCTGGCAGGGGTGCCGATTGATCCGCACACGCAGTCCCCGTACCGGGTCCTGCCCGTACTTCATCTCAGCCAATAAACTGCAACCCTTTGCCGTAGCCGACGCGTCTGATGAGCGCCAACTGTGGAATGGGAGTCTCAATGGACGCGGAGTTCCGGCAGTTCGTGGCGGCCAGGTCGGCGGCACTGCTGCGTACCGCGTATCTGCTCGTCGGGGACTGGGCACACGCCGAGGACGTGCTGCAGACGGCGCTGACCAAGACGTACCTCGCCTGGCGCCGCCTGGGTGAGATCGAGGCGGTCGAGGCGTATGCGCGACGTGTCCTCGTCACCACGGCCACCAGCTGGTGGCGGCGGCGCTGGCATGGCGAACGGCCGACAGCGGTCATGCCCGACCGGGTCATGCCCGATCGCGTCGACGAAGAGATCGAGCGGCAAGCACTCTGGCGACACGTCCACGCGCTGCCGGCGCGGCAGCGAGCGGTCCTGGTGTTGCGGTTCTACGAGGATCTCACCGAGGTCGAGACCGCCCGCGTGCTCGGCGTGGCGGTCGGGACAGTCAAGAGCCAGTGCGCTCGCGCTCTCGCCACGCTGCGCACCCGCCTGGCCGAGGACGGCGTGGAACCAGCCGCGGACCACCAGCGCCACATGGAGAGGAAGGCGTGATGGGCCTACTCGAGGACGAGCTGCGGACCACCTTCGCGGCACGAGTGACGGCCCCGCCGGCCGTTGACGACCCAGCCGGCCGGGCGATTCGATCGGCGGGTCGGACCCGTCGGCGCCGCGCCACGTTCGGAACGACCGCGGTCGTCATCACGGTCGCCCTGGGTGGGGTTGGCATCGGCATGCTCAAGTCCCCGTGGTCGGATAGCGGTATCGACGGCGGCGCTGTTCCCCTGTTGACCTCGCCCACCGCGGCCGCCCACCCTCCGGTCGACGTGCTCGCCGGCGGCACGATCGTCACCGCGGACGGCCGCGTGATCTCCTTGCCGAACCGGGCCACGATCCTGTCCGCGGCACGCGTCCCGGACGGGTGGCTCGTTGAGACGCACGAGACCGGCTGGGCAACCCTCTGGTACGTCGATCCGGCCGGCCAGACGAGGGCGGTCGTCGATGGCGACTTCCTCACCATCTCCGGCGACGGCTCGAAGCTCGCCTGGAGCAAGGGCGGGACAGTCTCGGTCGGCGACCGGGTGGGCGCCACGGTGACGGTGACGGCCCAGACCACTGGCACCGGCCTCCTCGGTCCAATCGCGTTCGCCGGCGGTGGAGTCCTCCTGGGAGGGTCGACGAAAGGCTCGGGTTACGACACGTTCGACATGTGGTACCCCGCGAAGGGCGCCTACAAGTCCGGCCCCCGCTCAACCGACAAGATCCTCGCGCCGACAGCCGATGGCTCTCAACTCTGGGGACTTGCCGGAGAGGACGCGTCATGCCTCGCGCTGATCAAGCCGTTGGTACTGGCCGCCGTCCAATCGAACTGTGACCTGGATGTGGCCGGCGTACACAAGATCTTCCCGTCGCCGGACGGGCGGTGGCTCCTGGCGGTCGGCACCGAGCGGGTCGATCTGTACGACCTCGCGACAGTGTGGACCGCCAAGGGTCCGAGCGGGTCGTGGGCCGTTGCTGGGCAGAACGTCGCGGCGTGGGTGGACGGCGACACGTATGTCCTGGGTGGAGAGTTCAAACTGGTCCAGATCGATGTCGGCGAGACACAGCCCACCGATATTCCGGTCGGCGGTACCACTGAGCGCTTCCTCACGCCCATACCGTCGCTCGGCGGGTGATCAGGTAACGTCGGCGGGCGATGCGCATCGATCTGCACACCCATTCGAACGTCTCCGATGGCACCTTCACGCCGGCTCAGGTCGTCGAAGCCGCCTCCGTGGCGGCGCTGGACGTGGTTGCCCTCACCGACCATGACGCAACGGCCGGCTGGTCATCGGCCGCCTCCGCCGCGGCGCGCGTCGGGATCGTCTTTGTCCCGGGCGTTGAGATGTCCTGTCGGTGGTACGGCGTCGAGCCCGCGATCGCGCTGCATTTGCTGGCCTACTACGTAGACGGGTCGCATGCGGGGCTGGTGGCCGAGATGGCCCGCGTCCGCGCGGCACGCGAGCAACGGGCCGAGCGGATCATCGCCCTCATGCGCGCCGACGGTGTCGACGTGACGTGGGAAGAGGTGCAGGCCTACGCCGCCGGCGGCACCGTCGGTCGACCCCATCTGGCCAGGGCCTTGATCCAGCGCGGGCTCGCGACGACGGTCGCGGAGGCGTTCGTGCCATCGATGCTGGGGGAGCGGTGGCGGCTGCCGAAAGAGGACACGGACGTCTTCGTGGCTCTCTCGCTCGTGCTTGACGCTGGCGGCGCGCCGGTCTTCGCCCACCCCCGGGCGACCAAGCGAGGCCGGGTCGTGCCCGACTCGCTGATCGTCGAGATGGCCGGTCACGGGCTCGCCGGTCTGGAGGCCGACCATGAGGATCACTCGCCGAAGCAGCGGGAGGAGGTCAGGGCGCTCGCGCTCGGGCTGGATCTGGTCGTGACCGGATCGAGCGACTTCCACGGGGCCAACAAGACGGTGGCCCTCGGCGCCCACCTGACCGCTCCCGGCGCATTCGAGCAGATTCGCGACCGTGCGCGCCAAACTTCATGATCGACAAGTGAGGATGAGCGGGTGGACGTCAAGCTCTTCGGCGAGGTCTTCATCACCCTGCTGGTGATCACTGATCCGCCCGGCATGGTGCCGATCTTCCTGGCACTCACCGGGGCTCTGCCGAAACGTGAGCGCTACCGCGCGGCGTGGCATGCGGTAGCCCTGGCCGGTGGCGTGATCGTGGTGTTCGCGGTGGGCGGGCAGCAGATCCTTCGCTATCTCGGCATCGACCTGCCCGCCCTGCAGGGTGCCGGCGGCATTCTGTTGCTGCTCATGGCTTTGGAGCTGCTCACCGGGCAGGTGGATGACCCGAACCGGCAGTTCACGACCAACGTGGCGTTGGTCCCGATCGGAACCCCGCTGCTGGCCGGCCCCGGCGCCATCGTTGCCACGATGCTCTTCGTAGAGCGGGCCAATGGGCTGGCGGGCTACGTCGCGATCAGCGTCGCCATCGTGCTCGTGCTGCTGTCGGTGTGGCTGACCCTGCGCTTCTCGGGGCTGATCGTGAAGGTGCTGCGTCCGGCCGGGATCGAGGTGCTCACACGCATCGCCGGCCTGTTACTGGCCGCCATCGCGGTACAACTCGTGGCCGACGCGGTCGCTGCATTCGTCGCCGCGTACGGGGATTAGTCGCGTACTGGGAGTTGGGGTGAGCCGTGCCGCGGCGAGTCCGCTCAACTGTCGTACGCGGGTGGCAGGATCGGCACGTGCGTGGAGCTGGCCCGATCGACAGATCGGACACACCGGAGCAGATGGGCCTCTTTCAGGAGCCTCTGCGGCTCTTCGTGTGCACGCCGAGCAAGCTGGCGGCCTTCGAGGACTGCCCGCGGCGCTACCGGTTTAGCTATGTTGACCGGCCGACCCCGCAGAAGGGTCCTCCATGGGCCCACAATTCGCTGGGCGCGAGCGTGCACACGGCGCTGCGCTCGTGGTTCGATCTTCCCGTCGATAGGCGGCGGCCCGAGGCGCTGGTAACGCTTCTGCGCGCCACGTGGGTTCACGACGGATACCGGGACGGCATCCAGGAGCGCGAGACATTCGTGCGTGCGCTCGGCTGGCTACGCCGATACATCGATGGCCTTGAGCGTGAATTTGAGCCGATCGCGATCGAGCGGACCGTCGCCGCAAAGACGCCAACGCTCGCGCTCTCGGGCCGGGTCGACCGCATCGACGACGTGGCCGGGGAGCTCGTGATCGTCGACTACAAGACCGGACGTACGGGTCTCGGCCCGGACGACGCGCGGGGCTCCCGGGCGCTCGCGCTCTACGCGTTCGCGACCGAGCGGCTGTTTCGACGCCGCTGTCGCCGGGTCGAACTCCACCACCTGCCGACCGGCACGGTCGCCGCGCATGAGCACACCGAGGAATCAGTCGCCCGGCATGTGCGCCGGGCCGAGCAGACCGCCGCCGATGTGGTGACCGCGGAGAAGGCTGTCGCCGACGGCGCCGACCCGGATGCGGCCTTCCCGACCACCCCCGGGACGATCTGCGGATGGTGTGACTTCCGCCGGATCTGCCCGGCCGGATCGCAGCGCCCCGGCAACGAGCCGTGGGCCTCAATCGAGCGTGGTTCCGATCCGCCCCCCGACACCCCCGACTAACCGCCCCTCAAGATCGCGGTGATCCTATAGCGAGCAAAAGCTCACTGGATTCAACCGGCAGCGGTGTCGTGGTCGCGCGGGTGAACTTGTTCAACTACGCCGGAGTCGTGGTAGGTGCCGCGCTCATCGGCGTCATCGCTGACGCCGCGGATCTGCGCCTCGCCTTCGGGGTGCCAGCCGTGCTGGTGCTCCTGACCGTCGCGCTCGCGCCCGCCTTCCGGGTGGCCGATGCGGCCCGGGCTGACGCTCGCGACGTCGCTTCTCGGGCCGGCGCGCGTCGGGCCGGCGATGGGCGGACCGGCTCCGCACGCGAGGACTCCGAGTTGGAGGACTCGGCGCGGGAGGACTCCGAGCGGGACAGTTCGGCGCGCTCCATCGCGGCACGGTAGAGCGGCCCCTCCAAAGGTTTTGTCGGCAGGGCCCGGATGGCGGAGCGCAGGGCACGCGAGGTCAGCGTCGCGGCGAGATCGGTCGTCGGTAATGCCGGCAGACCATAGAGTCGCCGCGCCCACGGCGGAAGCAGGCTGAACCCGTACACGGCCACGCCTATCCACATGGGACGTACCAGCGTGAAGCCCAGACCCCACGGGAACGTGGGCACGGCGAGGAAGCGTGCCGTGGCCCGGGCCTCGGTGTTGGCGACCAGCCGGGGCCGCATGCCTTTGTAGTACGCCTCGGTCTCGCTCGCGGTCGCGGGAACGGTCGATGGATCAAGGCCTACCAGAGATGCGACGACGCGCTGCTCGTCGTAGTACCGGTCGACCTCGTCAGCTGACAGACCCAGGCCGGCCCGCTGCGCGGTGTGGCAGAACGACTCGGTCGCGGTGACGTACACCCAGCGCAGGAGGTCCGCCTCGTCAATGCGGAAGTCCTCGCCGGTGGTGGGGTCGACCCCGGACATCCGCGCATGGATCCGCCGGACCCGGGCGCCGGCCGCCTCGGCGCGCGCCGTCGGTCCGTACACGACCTCGCCATAGAAGCGAGCCGTACGGAACAGCCGCCCCCACGGATCCTCGCGAAAGTTCGAGTTCTGAACGACGCCGGCCAGCGCACGCGGCAGCAGGCTCTGGAGGAGCAGCGCTCTGAAGCCCGCGAGCCACAGGATCGGCTCGGCGTGCAGCCGCCAGGTCACGCTGTCCGGACCGAACAGGCCGACGTCATGATTGCGCACCTCGCCGTCGCTGAGCAGGTCGGCGTCGTTTCGCGGGTCGGCGTCGATTCGCGGGTCGCGTTCGTCTGTGGTCGCGCGCATGTGACTAGAGTGCCACGCGGCTCAGGACTCGACCGTAGCCTGGCACATTGGGCACAGGCCCCAGAACGTTACTTCTGCCTCATCGATGACGAAGCCGCCCGCCGTAGGGGGGTCGAGGCAGGGCGCGCGGCCGACCGTACAGTCCACGTCGGCGACGGCACCACAGCCCCGGCACACCACGTGATGGTGGTTGTCGCCGACCCGGCGCTCGTATCGTGCCGCGCTGCCGGCCGGTTCGATCCGCCGGGCCAGCCCGGCCCGCGCCAGCGCCCCGAGGACGTCGTACACCGCCTGCGTCGAGACCGAGTCGAGCCGCTGACGAACCCGCGCGACGATGTGGTCGACCGCCAAGTGGCCACCCTCGGCGAGGATCTCGAGGACGGCCAGCCGCGGCCTGGTGACGCGCAGGCCCTGGGAGCGAAGAAGCCGCTCAGGCGAGCTCCCGGAACCGACACCCACGCCCAAGGCTCGCACCGGTTGAACCTGATCCGCTATCGGGTGCGTGTCCGAGTGCGGGTACGACGATCGGCGGGGGCGTTTCGCCGCGCGGATGCGTACCCTGAGCCAGACTCAATATCCGTCCGGCGGAAAGCGTCGCCGCGGTTAAGGGAGGAAATGCACGTGTTCGAGGAGATCTTGGGTATCCCCGCACATCCCTTGCTTGTCCACGCGGCCGTCGTATTCGTCCCGCTACAGATACTGGCAGCGCTCGCCTACGCACTCGTGCCGTTCGTGCGCCGATACATCGTGTGGTTCGTGGTGGGCATCGCCGTGATCGCACCGATCACCGTTTTCACAGCGAAGCTCTCGGGCGACGCCTTCCGCGCGCGCAAGATCCGTATTGGTCAGGCCAGCGACGAACTCCTGGCCCGCATCGACCAGCACAGCAGTTTCGGCGTACGGACGCTCTACGCCTCGCTCATCCTGTCGGTACTGATGATTCTGATGCTTTTCGCGCAGACGCGGTCGCGGCGCGGCGTCGGGTCGCCCCCCGGTGGGGCTGAGACGAGTACCCCGGGCAAGGGATCGATGGTGCTCGGGATCATTCTCACCGTTGCTGTGCTGGGTGCCGGCGCGACGGCCGGTTACTTCGTCTTCAAGACAGGTGACAGTGGCGCGAAGATGGTCTGGACCGGTTCATAAGCGGCTCAGAAGACTTCGCGTCCGCAGAGGGCACACAGGACGACGATCAGTATCGCGCCGACCACGATGCCGATGCCGCGTGTCAGGGTACGGGCGCGCGCTTCTTCCTCGTCAATGCGTATGTGGTCCTGCACCGGCAGCCGTCGTGGCTGGGCCGGCTCGACGATGCGCGGCGGTCGCCAGTCTCTGCGCGGCGGGGTCGTGGGCGGCGGCCCCTGGTAGGCAAGTCCCGGATACATCCGCGCCGGCCCGCCGGGCGATCCTCCAGTGTGGGCGTCGGCGGGGGGGCCGCCAATGGCGCCGGTGGCAGTACCGTCCGTACCGCTGCCACCGGTGGGGCCGCTGCCGGCAGATGCGGCCACGGGCCTATGCCAGTACACGTCGTCCGGCTGCACATCTCGACGCTACCGCACCAGTATTCGCCCGCGTCCCATGATCTGCTGCCCGGCTGTGTGGTTCAGCCGGCGACGGTGGCCGACCCGGCTGAGCCTGCTGCGCCTCCGCGGCGGCCACGCCGGCGCCGGCGCGGACGATCGCCCGCCTCGCCGACCGATGAACCCTCCGGTGCGGAGTGGGAGTCCCCGGTCGCGCCGGCCGGAGCATCGCTGGCGGGGCTTTGCGTCGCGGTGCTGCCCCCGGCCGACTGGCTCACTGTTGCTCCGCCGCGGCGCCGCCGACGCGAACGCGGCGTACGGGATTCACCGTCGTGTGTGGACTCAGAGAGTGGCGACTCAGCATCGAGTGTGGACTCAACCGAGCGGATGGGCTTCGCGACGCTGCCATCGGTCGGGCCTCCGGGCGAAGGCCGCTGGCGCACCCGGCTGGAGCGGTCGGATCGCGCCGGTGCCTCGCCGGCCCGACCGCGACGGCGGCCGCCACCGAGATCCTCTTCGACCTCGGCACCGAGGCCGGCACGAGTTCGCCTCGCCTTGGGGAGGCTGCCGTTGACCGCTGGCGCGATGCCCAGATCCGTGAAGAGGTGGGGGGAGGTGTGGTACGTCTCGGGCGGCTCGGCCATGTCGAGGCCAAGGGTCTTGTCAATGATCCGCCAGCGCGGCATGTCCTCCCAGTCCACAAAGGTCACCGCAACACCGGTGGCGCCGGCCCGGCCGGTACGGCCGATGCGGTGGGTGTAGGTGTCCGGGTCCTCCGGGCAGTCGTAGTTGATCACGTGGGTCACGCCAGACACGTCCAATCCGCGCGCGGCTACGTCGGTCGCGACGAGCACGTCGACCTTGCCATTGCGGAACGCCCGAAGTGCGCGCTCGCGGGCACCTTGGCCGAGGTCGCCGTGGACGGCAGCGACAGCGAAGCCACGAACCTCGAGATCCTCGGCGGCGCGGTCGGCGGCTCGCTTCGTACGGGTGAAGATCATGGTGAGGCCGCGGCCTTCGGCTTGGAGGATGCGCGAGACCACCTCGACCTTGTTGAGCGGGTGCGTGCGGTAGACGACCTGCTTGGTCAGTGGCGAGGCAAGTGTCGAGGCGTCGTGGCGGGCGTGGATCGTTACGGGGTCGCGCAGGAAACGCCGGGCCAACATCACGATCGGGTCGGGCATCGTCGCCGAGAACAGCATCGTCTGCCGGTCCTTCGGCAGCATGGCGAGGATCTTCTCGACGTCGTCGAGGAAGCCGAGGTCGAGCATCCGGTCGGCCTCGTCGAGGACGAGCGCGCGAACCTGGTCAAACCGGAGGAAGGGCTGTTGCCTGCCCTTGGCCGGCTTGGACAGGTCGAGCAGCCGACCGGGTGTGCCGACGATGATCTCGACACCTCGCCGGAGAGCCTCAATCTGAGGCTCGTACGCCACACCGCCGTAAACCGGCAGCACGCGCACGCCACGGGTACGGCCGGCGGCCTGGATGTCGCGAGCCACCTGCAGCCCGAGCTCACGGGTGGGGACCACGACGAGAGCCTGCGGTGAACCGTCGGCCCCTTCGTCCGGGGCGACGAGGCGGTCTAGGAGCGGGACGCCGAACCCTAGTGTCTTGCCGGTGCCAGTCGGTGCCTGGCCGATGAGATCGGTGCCCCGAAGAGCGATCGGCAGCGCGTACTCCTGGATGGCGAAGGCGCGGGTGATCCCGACGGACTCGAGCGCTGCCACGGTTTCGGCTCGGGCGCCGAGCTCGGCGAAGGTAGGGGAGTCGGGGCGGACTGGGGCGCGGGCGGCCAGCTCGGCGCCGGCCGGAAGCTGAATTTCTTCGATATTCGTCACTGTGGTGGGGTGTCCCTAATTTGTGTTCGGGAGCGCCCCGCACATGATCGGGTGCGCTCATTCTTCGGCGCGGGCCGCTCACGACGACGATGGGAAATGGTCGTCGCGGGCCTACACGCGCGGCGCGGGCGCTGGTCGGTTCGACCGTGGCGTCCGCGGGCAACGATGTAATGGTACGTCCAGGTGGACATATTGACGAAGAGGGTGTGCCGCGCCGCATTCCGTGGCGCGCGCGGCGGTAGCCTGCGGGCGTGTCCGAACTCACCCCGGCCCGCGCGAGTGAAGCGTCCCAGGCCGCCGTCGTCGATCTACTCGGCATGCTCGCCTACGGTGAGCTGCTCGCCTTCGATCGCATGGCGGCAGATGCTCAGCTCGCGCCCGACCTGGCCCGGCGGGCCGTGCTCAGTGAGATGGCGGGTTCGGAGATCGCCAACTACCAGCGCATCGCCGCGCGTCTGGCGGAACTGGGTGCCGATCCGGCCCTCGCGATGGAACCATTCCGGCCCGCCCTGGCCGCCTATCACGACCAGACCGAACCGAATGACTGGCTCGAGGCGCTGACCAAGGCGTACGTCGGTGACAGCATCGCCGACGACTTCGTCCGCGAAGTGGCCGAGTTTCTCGGCCCGACCGACCGTCAACTTGTGCTCGATGTCCTGCACGACTCCCGCTACGCGGAGTTCGCGGCGGCGGAGATACGCCGTGCGCTCCTCGATGACCCGAGCGTGGCGAACCGGCTGTCGATGTGGGCGCGCCGGCTCGTCGGCGAGGCCCTTACACAGGCGCAACGGGTCGCCGCGGAGCGGGAGACCTTCACCCATCTTCTGGTAGACGGTGGCGATGATCTTGCCGGTGTGGCGGGGATGCTCAGGCGCCTCACCACGGCACACACCGCTCGTATGTCCGCGGTGGGTCTCAACAACTAGTTCGCAGATCGGAGGCCTTGCCCGGTTAATTCTGGGTTGTGCGTACTTCTACGCGGTAACCGCATCAACGCGGTGCTGCCATGGCGGCATGAACCGTTCATTACATCTGCTTCGCTTTCCTGTGTCTGCGCTAGATGCGCAAGCGGGACAAGGCTCCCGCCGACCCGTGTGGTGGCTGTCCGTGGTGTCGGTCGCCATCCTTGCCTTCATCGTCGTGCCCATGATCGTGTCCTACTGCGCGGCCGCGCCGTGAGCCGTCCAAGATCCCGTCGATCATGAGCTGACCGTCGTCAAACAGCGTCGATCATGACCTCCAGCTGACGTTCCGCACGTCTGGGGCCTGATTTGGCCCTCATGGTGGGGGTCAGGTCTGGGTGTAGGTGGTCGCGGGCACGCC
>JAHRHA010000133.1 GCA_020027875.1 Micromonosporaceae bacterium
CTGGCAGCAGTTGGCCGACAATGCGCGGTCCGTGCTTGACGCCGCCGAGCCTGGGGGCGGCTTCCAGCTCGCCTGGGCCCGCGCCTTCGTCACTGCCGCCCGCTCCGACGTCGACCTGGCCATGTTGCGGGGCTGGCTCGACGGGGCCGGCGTTCCCGACGGGCTGGCCATCGACACGGAGCTGCGCTGGACCCTGGTGGAGGCGCTCGTGGCGGCCGGCAAGGCCGGATCCGACGAGATCGAAGCAGAACTCGACCGGGACCGGACCGCGAGCGGCGAGCGGGCGGCTGCCCAGGCACATGCGCTCAAGCCCACGCCTGAGTCCAAGGCCGAGACGTGGCGGCGGCTCACCGGCGATGAGAAGCTCCCCAACTGGCTGCAACGCGCGCTCCTGCAGGGCTTCCAGCACCCCAGCCACATCGAGCTCACGGCGCCGTATGTGCCGAAGTTCTTCGATGTCGTCGACGAAATCTGGGCCACCCGCGACAGCGAGACGGCCCAGGAGTTCGTCTTCTTTGGCTACCCGACCTACCACGTGAGCCAATCCACGGTCGATGCGACCGACGCATGGCTCGCCGTCGAGGGTCATCCCGCCCCGCTACGACGCCTCGTCGCTGAAGGCAAGGACGGCATCCTCCGATCCCTCCGTGCCCGAGCCAAGGACGGCTCCGTCGCCTGACCCCCACCCGACGCCTCGTCGATCTAGGGCGTAGCGACGTGATTAGAGATCCACTCACGTCGCTAAGCCCTAGATCGCGGGGAAAAGCCTAGGAGCGGCCGGCGTGGTCCGCCAGCTGGGCGAGGCCCGCCACAATGCCGCCGCCGAGGTCGCCACCGCCGAAAGCGGCCGCCATCGACAACGCGGCGAGTTTGCAGTCGCGATCGAGGACCCGCCTTCGCGCAATGGAGCCGGTGATGATCTCCAGGACGCGCTGGTTCGGCGACACCGCCAGTAGGACCGAGTGGTCGGGGTCAACGAGCTCTGCATGCAGGTTCTCGGCGCTCTCCCGGACGGGTTCGACCAGGTCTCCGATGTAGACGCTGAAGGTCAGCTTCGTGGCCGCGTCGGCCAGCCGCAGCGCTTCGTCCACCCGCAGCAGGGCGCGCGTGGATAGCGGACCGTCGATGACCTCGGGGTGCCACGTCACCGGCTTGGGCGGGACGGGCGTTTCGTTGGCGTGGGTCAGCTCACCAGCGGTCACTGGCGCCTCCTGTCTCCCTGGGGCGCGCCACGCGCCCGGCGCCACCGGTGGCGGCGGTCAGTTCGCGGCCCGGGGACATTTTGGCCCCGGACTGCCGCTCCGGCGCGGAGAGGAACCAGACCGGCCGGAACGCGAATGGCCGTCCGGGACGGTACCGCTTAGCGCGGCGCCCACCCCCGGCATAGACCAGGACGGCGATCACGAGATAAGCGGCGACCGCTATCCCGATCATGATGAGCAACGTCTTGACGAAGTGCTGGCTCAACGCAGCTCCCTTGGTGTCAGTGTCGTACCGCGTGTCAGTGTCGTACCGCGTGACAGTGTCGTACCGCGTGACGGTGTCGTATCGCGTGACAGAGGGATAACCGAGCGCCGTTTACGCTATCGGTGCGCCCGACCCGTTCCACATCGGGGGGTGCCGGTGCGCCCACGGGACGGCCGCCTCCACCAGGGCCGACGCCGCGATCAGCAGCGCGTCCGCGCCGGCCGCCGCCGCGAGCATGACCCCGATCGGCGTACCGTCCGCGGCCTGGCCCAGGGGGAGCGACACGGCCGGCTCACCGGTGAGGTTATAGGCGGCGCAGTACGGCGAGAAGCGCTCTTGCCGGGCGAAGTCCTCGGCCGGATCGCCCGCCGACGTGAACCAGCCAATCGCCGCCTGCGCTCGGGTGAGTACGGGGCTCAGGAGCAGGTCGTACGAGGCCGCAGCCCGGGCGTGCCGGCGGACCCGGACCTGCAGCTCGGCCAGGGCCAGGAGTAGCTGGTCCGGCCCGACCTCGCGGCCTCGTGCCCGCATCCACCGGGTGATCGGCAATAGCATCGACTCCTTCTCGGGCGGCACCGGGGCGAGCGAAAGCACGCGCCACAACGCCTCGAAGTACGGTTCCGCGTCCGGCCCGAACGGTGGGTCGACGTCAACAATGTCGCAGCCCAATGCGGCCAGGTACGCACCCGCCTGCTCCCACACGGCGACCACCTCGGCTGCGGGCTCGACGTCGGCGAGCATGGGCGTGCGATAACGGCCGATCCGCAGTGGCCGGTCCTTGGGCAGGTACGTGTCGGGGTGGCGCGCGGCGTCGAGGAATCCGGCCGCCGGCCGCGGCGGCGACGGGAAGGGCTCCCCGGGTACAGGGACGGCCAGCACGTCGAGCAGCGCGGCGGCGTCGGTCACTGTCCGGGCGATCGGCCCGTTGGTGGGCAGCCCGAATCCCCCGGATCCGAGCGGGCCACCGCTGACCAACCCGCGGCTTGGCTTGTAGCCGACCAGACCGCAGATCGAGGCCGGGATACGCAGGGAGCCGCCACCGTCGTTGCCCTGCGCGAAGGGAACCAACCCGGCCGCGACCGCCGCCGCGGCGCCGCCGCTCGAGCCCCCGGCGGTGAACTGTGGTGCCCACGGGTTACGGGCCGGCGGCGCCACCTTAGTCTCGGAGTAGAGCGAGAGGCCGAACTCGCTGGTCGTGGTCTTCCCGACGCTGATCAGGCCGGCCGCATGCATCAACGCCACCACGTCCGCGTCGACCGGCGGCACGAAGTCGGCGAAGGCGGCCGAACCGAACGTCGTCCGTACTCCGGCGGTCAGCGTCAGATCCTTGACTGCGACCGGGACACCCTGCAGGCCTCCAGCCTTGGCTCTCGCCCGTACGGTCGTCGCGGCCGCCCCCGCAGCGGCCAGAGCAGCGTCGGCCGTCACGGTCACGAAGGCTCCGAGCGCCTCGCTGTGCTCGGCGATCCGGGCCAGATAGTGCTCCACCAACTCAACCCGGCCGATCTCGCCGCGGTGCAGCGCCGCTCCCTGCTCCAGCGCGGTCAGGTCATGCAGTTGGGCCATAACGGTCATCCTGCCGGGCGGCGGCCGGCGGCGCTCGGGCTACGGTACGGACGTGACGCCGCCCACCGATCCAAGCGCTGACCCACGCGCTGACATGCCGTCCCGCGACGATGCGGCGACCCGTGATGCCGGGGACGTGCTGCGGCGCTTCCGACGACGCTTCGTCATCGCCGACGACGACCTGATCTACCTCGACGGGAACTCGCTCGGCCGCCTACCCCGGTCGACCAGGGCCCGGCTCCGGAAGGTCATCAACGAGGAGTGGGGCGGCGACCTGATCAGAGGCTGGGACGGCTGGATCGAGCTCGCTCGTGCGGCCGGCGATGTGCTGGCCACCGGCGTGCTGGACGCCCGGCCCGGCGAGGTGGTCGTCTCCGACTCGACCAGCGTCAACCTGTTCAAGCTGGCTGCGGCCGCGCTCGACGCGCAGCCCGGTCGGACGGTCATCGTGACCGACGACGACAACTTTCCCACCGACCTCTATGTGCTGGCGGGCCTGGCCTCGGCCCGCGGGTGCGAGCTGCGCGTGGTCAAGACCGACATCGACGCCGGGGTGTCGGTTGACGGGGTCGCCGCCGCGCTCGACCACGACACGGCGCTGGTGTCGCTGTCCCATGTGGCGTACCGCTCCGGTGCCGTCGCCGACATGCCCGCCATCACCGCGGCCGCCCACGACTCCGGCGCGTTCGTGTTGTGGGACCTTTCGCACTCGGCCGGCTCGGTGCCCGTACCGCTTCGCGCCGCAGCTGCCGATCTTGCCGTCGGATGCACGTACAAGCATCTCAACGCCGGCCCGGGCGCACCGGCGTTCCTCTATGTCCGGGAGGACCTCCAGCCGCGGCTGCGGCAGCCGATCTGGGGCTGGTTCGGGCAGCGGGACCAGTTCGAGATGGCGCCGTCCTACGACCCCGTCGACGGGATCGAACGGTTCCTCGTCGGCACGCCGTCGGTGCTCGGCCTGAGCGCCGTCCTGGAGGGGGCCAGGCTCACCGCCGAGGCCGGCATCGGGCCGGTGTCGGCGAAGGCACGGGCGTTGACCTCGTACGCGGTGGAGCTCGCTGATGCCTGGCTGGCTCCCCTCGGATTCGCCCTCGCCTCGCCACGAGACCCGGCGCGCCGCGGCGCCCACGTCTCGCTGCACCATCCGCAGGCCTGGCAGGCGTGCCAGGCGCTCAAGGACGCCCGGGTCATCCCCGACTTCCGGACGCCGGATCGGCTGCGCCTGGGGTTCGCGCCGCTCTACACCCGCTTCGTGGACGTGTACGACGCCCTGGCCCGCCTGCGCGACATCGTGGCCTCGGGCAGCCACGTCGCGTACCCCGCCGGGCGCTCCCGCGTCACCTGACGCCCGTCCGCCACCCGCTCCGCTCCCCTGTTTTCGCAGGTCACGGACCTCCGGCCGTAGGCTGGAGATCCAAGCACGACGATATATCCTTGATCGACGGGATGGAAGGGGCACGATACGGGTACGCGGGTGGTACAGCACCCTCGCGTACGAATCGGGGGCACCGATGCGGACCATTCGCATGCTGCTCGGAACCGTCGGACTGTTCGCAGTGCTGGGTTGGGCGAGCGCGTGCGGCCAGCCAACAGCGGCCAACGCCGCCGGCGTGTTTATCGAGGTCACCCCCAGCACAGTGGCCGCTGGTTCGTTCGTGGCGTTGCGCGCCGACTGCGGGGACAACAGCGTCCCCGCCACCGCGACGTCCAAGGCGTTCGGCACGGTCACTCTGCAATCGTTTGCCAACATGCAACTCACGGCCGAGGTCAAGGTGCCGGCGCGGACCAAGGAGGGCGGGTACGACGTGAACCTCGCCTGCCGGAGCGGGTCCACGGCCACGGCGAGCGGGTCCACGGCCAGCGGGTCCACGGCCACGACGACCCTGTGGGTGACCAACAAGGCGGCGACGGCGGAACCGAGCATGGGCCCGCACACCGGCGGCGGCTTCCTCGCCAACCGCGGTCGAAGCGGCCTAACGGGTTCCGAGATCTGGCTCATCGGCGGTGCCGGCGCCCTGGTAGCGGCCGGCGTGCTCGGTGCGATAACGGTGCGCCGCAGGCGCCACCGGCCGGCCGGCTAGATCTGGCGGCGAGCGGCGATGCGCGCCAACTCATCCGGGCCGCGATCGGTGCTGCCGCTCATCGCCGTCCTGATGCTGGTCGGCCTCTTCTGCGCCGGTGTCGGACTGGGCCAGCTCTTCGGACTACCGAGCCTGACCAGCCTCTCGAGCTTCTGGGACCGCGGCTCCGCCGAGGGGTTGAACGCATCCATTCCCACGCGAATCTCGATCCCGTCGCTCGGGGTGCGAGCCGAGGTTATCGAGGTGGGTCGGGCAGCGGATGGCAGCATCGCCACGCCGGCATCCGACCCGGCCGAGGCGACCGGCTGGTACCGCCTCGGGCCTACCCCGGGTGAGCGGGGCACCGCGGTCATCGTCGGCCACGTCGACACCGACAGTGAACCGGCCGTCTTTCACAAGCTGCCCGAGCTGCGTAAGGGAAAGCTCATCGAAGTCAACCGTGTAGACCGCCGAGTCGCCACGTTCACGGTGGAGTCTGTGGAGACCTTTCCGAAGACATCGTTCCCCGCGGACCGGGTATTCGAGTCAACCGACCGGCCGCGACTCGTTCTCGTGACCTGTGGCGGAGCCTGGGTCGGCGGCGACATCGGCTACAGCGACAACGTGATCGTCTTCGCCACCCTGGCCTAACCGCGCCCAAGATCCCCGTGATCACGGTCTGACCGTCGCAAAATGGCGTCGATCATGACCTCCAGGTCATGATCGACGGTGAAGTGGGGCTAGGCGGCGAAGTCGAGCCACTCGGCCCAGCGCGGGTCGGGCGCACGGTGGCCCAAGACGCGCCACGCCGCGCCCTTCGGCGCGGCGGGCACCACACGCAAACGCCAACCGAGCTCGGCTGGCGTCCTGTTCCCTTTAGTGTGATTGCACCGGGCGCAGGCGGCCACGACGTTCTCCCACAGGTGGCCGCCGCCCCGACTGCGAGGCATGACGTGGTCGATCGTCTCGGCCGGGGCGTGGCAGTACGCGCACCGCCCGCCGTCGCGTGCGAAGATCGCCCGGCGGGACAGTCCAACGTACGGGCGGTAGGGCACCCGCACGAACCGGGTCAGCCGCACGACCAGGGGCACCGCCACGCTCGCGCGCTCGCTGTGCAGAATCCCGTCGCCGTCGGCCATGCAGATTGCTTTTGCGGAGAGGATGAGGATGGTGGCGCGTCGCACTGAAACGACCCCTAGCGGCTCGTACGTCGCGTTGAGAACCAGCGCGGACGAGTTCGCTAGGCAGCGTATGTCAGGCATCGCCGGCTCCTTCCTTGCCACAGTCCTCCCGTGCACCAATATTCCCTGACGATCGCGCCATTGGCGAGCCCTAATTCCGCTGTTCCGGGGCCCGCGGTGACGGCCAGATGAAGACACGGCGCCGCTCGTGCGGTACTAAATGACCCGTGACTGTTGTGCTGCACACTCTCGCCCCCGTCCAACTCGTAGCTGTCCAGCCAGACCCGGGTCCCACCGTTTCCCCGTCCATGCCGGCCTGCGAGACCAATGTTCTCTGCGAGTTCATCTACGAGCAGACCGGACTGGAGTGGCTCGCCACGGGCGGCTACTACCTCCTGGTCAAGCCGTTCCGAATCGTGTTGATCGTGATCGCCGCACTGATCCTGCGATACGCCGTCAATCGCATGATCAAGCGGCTGACCCGAGGCGCCCCCGACGGCAAGCGGCCCGGCCTGCTGCGGCCGCTGCGCGAACGGATGCCGACGTCGCTGCAGGAGGCGACGGGCGTCCGGTCGGAGCGGCGCCGTCAGCGTGCCGAGTCGCTCGGTTCGGTGATGCGCAGCGTGGCCTCGGTCACCGTCTTCACCGTCGCGGTCATGCTTGCCCTGGCTGAGCTGGGGGTCAACCTGGCGCCATTGATCGCGAGCGCGGGCATCGCCGGGGTCGCCCTGGGGTTCGGAGCGCAGAACCTCGTCAAGGATTTCATCGCTGGGTTGTTCATGCTGCTCGAGGATCAGTACGGCGTGGGCGACCTCGTCGATGTCGGTGAGGCGAACGGGACGGTCGAGGCGGTTGGACTGCGCATCACGACGATCCGCGACGCCCGAGGCGTGTTGTGGTACATCCGCAACGGCGAGATCGTCCGGGTGGGCAACAAGAGCCAGGGTTGGGCGCTGGTGGTGGTGGACGTACCGGTGGGCTTCGTCGGGGTCGAGGAGGCGACCGGCGTACTCCGGAGCGCGGCAACCGCCCTGGCCGACGATCCCGAGTTCGCGGGCGATCTTCTCGACGCACCCGAAGTTCTCGGCGTGGAGCAGATCACCGTGGACGGCGCCGTCGTCCGGGTCACCGCCAAGACCGCCTCGGAGGCACAGTGGCGGGTCGCCCGAGGGCTTCGCAGCCGCCTGGCCGAGGCTCTGGAGTCGGCCGGGATAACCGACCAGATCACGGCAAGTCGAGTATTCGTCCGCACGCCCGCCCCGGGCACGGGCACCGGCACCGCAGCCGGGCCAACCGACCATGGCGTCGGCGGGCCGACATAACGCAGCGAAGTGGCGGGCCGACATGACGCGGCAGGGTGGCGGGCCGACATGACGCAGGCGACATGATCGACGTTCAATTGCGATCTGTCGCCCGTCCGACCCGGGGTCGCGGAACGCACGGACAGTCAGCTATCGTCCCTTTGGTCTACTGACTGCGGACGAATGTCCGTCCGATCGAATGATGCACATTCGAACGCTCGGGCATCGTCGGGGGTCGCTTCGGTGGGCGCCGATTGCCCGATCGGGCAACGGCGACGGGAGCGTCAGTGGACTGCGCCTCGTAAGCGGCAGCGCTGCGCATGGGGCAGCGCTTCGTTTGAGGCAGCGCTTCGTTTGAGGCAGCGCTTCGTTTGAGGCAGCGATCCGCCGGGGAGGGGACAGTGCTCTCGGAGACGGCGCGGGACGGTCAGCGCCCGGCGACGTTCCGGGACGTCTTCGCCAGCGGCGAATTCCGGGCAATCTACGCGGCGAGCACGCTGTCGTGGATCGGCGATTTCGTCGCCCGCGCTGCCATCACGGCGCTGGTCTACCAGATCACCCACTCCGTCGCCGCGTCAGCCGCTGCGTTTGCGATCAGCTACGCACCATGGCTGCTCGGCGGGTCGGTGCTGGTCTCACTCGCGGAGCGGTATCCGTACCGGACGGTGATGGTCTGCTGTGATGTCGCGCGCATGGCGATCATGGCCGCCGTGGCCCTGCCCGAACTCCCCCTGCCGAGCGTGCTTGCGCTGCTCCTCTGTTCGGCACTGTTCTCGCCACCGTTCGACGCGGCCCGGTCGGCCACCCTGCCCGCCGTGCTCCACGGCGACCGATACGTGGTGGGGCTCGCGGTTCACACGGCGACGGCGCAGCCGGCCCAGGTGGCGGGCTACTTCGCCGGTGCGTCGCTCGCGGCTGTCAACCCTCGGCTGGCGCTGCTCATCAATGCCGGCACCTTCGCGGCGTCGGCGCTGCTTGTACGGTTCGGAGTCCGGTTGCGAGAAGCTGCCCTGGACCACGACCGCCGCTCCCACCTGCTCCGGGAGACGGTTGACGGCTTCCGGCTGGTGTTTCAAACCCCGACACTTCGGGCGCTGGTCCTGCTCGTGTTCTGCGGTTCACTATTCGCCGTGGTGCCCGAGGGGCTCGGTGCCGCGTGGGCCGCCGAACGAGCCACCGACGACGCCCGCGGATGGGCTCAGGGCATGATCATGGCCGCCGTTCCGCTCGGCTCCATCTTGGGCGCGCTCAGCATCACCAGGCTGGTCCCGCCGGCCACCCGCCACGGGCTGCTGCGGCCGCTCGCCATCGCCACCCCGCTCGCCCTCGTCCCGGCGGCCCTCGACCCGCCCGTTGCGATCGTCGCCCTGCTCGCCGGCGCCTGCGGTTTCGCCATGGGCGCCTTGGTGCCTATCGCCAACGGCCAGTTCGTGCAGGCACTGCCCAACGAGTACCGGGCCCGGGCCTTCGGCGTCGTCCAGGGCGGGCTTCAGTTGCTGCAAGGTGGCGCCGTCCTGGCCACGGGTGCGCTCGCGGCTCAGCTGCCCCTTCCGAGGGTGGTCGGCGCCTGGAGCCTGGGGGGCGTGTGCCTGATGGTCTACCTGAGTCTCACCTGGCCGGCCGCCACGGTCTTCTCCGACGCGGCGAGAGATGCGCCGGCCGATGCGGTGCGCCCGGGCCGACCGACTGTGACGGGCACCCCACGCAGGCCAACCCCGAGGCCATTGCCTGGCACGATGGAGCAGTGACCCGCGACGAAACAGTGACCAATCCGGCCGAACCGAGCACCACCACCGAGCAGACCTCGACCACCGAGCAGACCTCAGGGGAGGCGCCCGGCACGTTCTACGAGGCGGTCGGTGGCGGGCCGACGTTCCGCCGGCTCGTCGACGAGTTTTATCGCGGGGTCGCCGACGACCCGGTGCTGCGCCCGCTCTACGCCGACGCCGACCTCGGTCCGGCCGCGGACCACTTGCGGATGTTCCTCGAGCAGTACTGGGGCGGCCCGACGACGTACTCGCAGTTGCGTGGACACCCGCGGCTGCGCCAGCGCCACGCTCCGTTCCGCGTCGGCCCCGCGGAACGCGACGCCTGGCTGCGTCAGATGCGCCGGGCGGTAGAGTCGCTCTCCCTCGACCCGAGCCACGAGGCGACCCTCTGGGAGTATCTCGAACGCGCCGCGATGTTCATGGTCAACACCCTCGAGGATGCGTGAACCGCCTACCGTTGCTGGTGTGACCCTCGTTCGTCGCGCGATCCACGCAGCCATCGCTGTAGCGGTCATCGCGGCCTCGGCCGGCTGCACCCCAGTACCCCAGCTTGCCCGTACGCCCGGCACCGCCAAGACGAGCGCCGCGCCGGGCGGCCTGCCCGGCGAGCCCGGCCCCGACGCTGGTCTGTCGATGCCGGTGGCCGATCCGCTGTACCCCAACTACGGCAACCCATGCCTCGACGTGCTCCGCTACCAGCTCAACTTAGCTTGGTCGCCGCAGCAGCGTGAGTTGTCGGGGACGGCCAGCCTGACGATCCGCGCGACGAAGGCGGTCAACGAGATCTCGCTGGACTTCTCCGATGCGTACACAGTGGACTCTGCCACAGTCGGCGGCGCTTCGGTTAGGTCGAGCCGCCGCGGCAACGACGTCGTGGTGCCAGCGACGCTCGCGAGGGATGCTCGCACCACATTTGTGCTGACCTATCACGGCACGCCCAGACCGGTCCCGATGCCATCCGGGCGCGGCGACTTCCCCGAAGGGCTCGGACTGCGTACCGCGCCGGGTGGCGAGGCGTGGACCATGCAGGAGCCGTACGGCGCCCTCACCTGGTATCCCGCGAATGACCAGCCGTCGGACGAGGCCATATATGACATCTCGGTCACCGTGCCAAAGGGGTGGGCGGCGGTGGCTCACGGGCAGTTGGTAGGTGTGGAGTCCAGCGAGGCCGGCGACACCTACCGGTGGCGGGCGGTCGACCCCGTCGCGAGTTACCTCGCGACCCTTGCGGTCGGCCAGTACACCAAGCTCACCGACTCCGGACCCCGTGGTCTGCCGATCACATACTGGCTGCGCACCGGCAAGGACGATTACGTGGAGCCGGCCCTACGCAAGACCCCGGCGCTGCTGGCCTGGCTGGAGGAGCGGTTCGGCCCGTACCCGTTCCCGACCGCAGGTGTGGTGCTGGTCGACTCGCTCTCCGCCATGGAGACGCAGCAGATGGTCACGTACGGCGCGCGGTTAGGCACGCAGTACGACTTCCCCGCCGATCTCGACCTGGTCGAGGAGATCCTGTTGCACGAGTTCGCCCACCAGTGGTTCGGCGATTCGGTGACGCCCAAGGACTGGCGGGGCATGTGGCTGAATGAGGGCTTCGCCATGTACGCGCAGTGGCTGTGGTCGGTCGACAAGGGCCGGAACACCGACGCCGGCTGGGTGTCCCGGGCCCGTAAGAGCGACGCAGAGTCGCGCCCGGTGGCGGGGCCGCCGGGCAATCCGCATCCCGACCACTTCGGCGAACACAACGTCTACATGGGCCCCGCTCTGATGCTCCACGAGATCCACCGGGCCGTCGGCGACGCCGCGTTCTTCGCGATGGCCCGTGACTGGGTGCAGACGCAGCGCAACCAGCAGGTCGACCGGGCCGGCTTCATCGCCTTCGTCAACAGGCACACGGGGCGGGACTTCACAGCGCTCATCAACCGATGGCTGGACTCCCCAACCACCCCGTAGTGCTGGGTCCCGGTGTCAGACCCGGAGGCCGGTGACGCGGTGGAGGGTGGTTTCAGCGGGTTCGCCCTCGGTGAGGTCGACGTCATCGACGACGCGCCCGTCGCGGAGACGGATGAGCCGGTCGCAGCGGGCGGCGACGTTCTGCTCATGGGTGGCGATCAGCATCGTCATGCTGTGTTCTCGGCGGAGCCGGGTCAGCAGGTCGAGGATCTCGGTGCCGGTGGTCGAGTCCAGGTTGCCGGTCGGTTCGTCGGCGAGCAGCAGCCGGGGTGAGCCGACCAGGGCGCGGGCGATGGCCACCCGCTGTTGTTCGCCGCCGGATAGCTGGGAGGGCAGGGAGCGTTCCCGGCCGGCCAGGCCGACCGCGGCGAGCAGTTCGCGGGCTCTGTCGGTCTTGTTGAAGCCGACCCGGTACGGCAGCACCGGCGCCACAACATTGTCCAGCGCGGTCAGCGTGGGAAGCAGGTGGTAGCGCTGGAAAACGAAGCCCACCCCGCGGCTATAGACGGTCAGCTTGGTCCGGCTCAGCCCGGTCAGCTCGAGGTCGTCGACGCGGATGGTGCCAGCGTCGGCCCGCTCAATCGCACCGACCAGGTGCAGCACCGTGGACTTACCCGACCCGGACGCTCCGGTGATCGCGGTCATCGAGCCGGGATCGAGCTGAAGGGCGATATCATCGACCGCGTGGATGGTCGTCCCGCCGGTGCGGAAGGACTTGGCAAGCCCGGCGATGTCAACGGCCGCACCGCGATGGTTGTGCTCCACTGTGGTCACTCCTCGGCGAGCAGGATGGACATAGGTACCCGGCGCTGCAGTACGACCGGGACGATGGCCGCGGCGGCGGCGATCGCGAGTCCGGCGGCGGCCGTGAGCACTGCGGCGCGGACCAGGCTGGGACTGAGCTCGCCGACGAACCAGGCGGCCGCGGCGAGCCCGATTCCGGCGCCGGCGGCCGCGCCGAGGAGCCCGATACCCAGCCCCTCGTAGCCGATCAGCCGCCCGAGCGCCGCGTCCGACCAGCCGGTCGCGCGCAGCGCGGCCACTTCGGCGGCTCGGTCTCGTATGTTGAGGTACAGCACGTCGGCGACCGCGAACGCGCCGAGCACTACGGTCGCCACCACCGCCAACAGGTCCACGCCGCGTACGCGCAGCGAGACCGCGTCGCCTAGCAGCGTGCCGGTGACGGTGCCGTGGAACGCCCAGGTGACCGCGGCGACCAGGGTCAACCCGGCGACTCCGACCGCCAACGCCACCGCGCCCAGTGCGGTGCGGCCCGGGGCGCGGCGCAGGTTGGCCAGCGCGAGGCCGAGTACCCGGCGGCGGCGCCGCCCGCCCAGCCGACCCGGCGGGCTGACCCCCCGGTGCAGCG
>JAHRHA010000259.1 GCA_020027875.1 Micromonosporaceae bacterium
ATTCTCCGAGGCGGGGTCGCGGTCACATTTCTGGGCACCGGTGTCCCAGAGTCAGACCGGCGACGGCGGCACACACATCAAGACCCGCAAGAGCTGGGTTACCTCGGCCGGCCACGCCGACCTGTACGTGGTCTCGACCCTCACCTCCCCGGAACTCGTGCCGGATGAGGCACCCGTACCGATCGACATGTTCGCCGTTTCCGCGGCAATGCCGGGCATCGACGTGATCGGCCGGTTCCGCGGGCTCGGGTTGCGCGGCAACGCATCCGCGCCCATGACGTTCGACATGACCGCGCCGGCCGGCGACCGGCTCGGCGCCCCCGGCACGGGGTTTGGGCTCATGCTCAGCGTGGTCATGCCATGGTTCAACCTCGGCAACGCGGCCGTCTCGCTCGGCCTCTCGCAGGCGGCGGTGGACGCCGCCCTGGCGCACACCTGCGGCGCCCGGCTGCAGCACCTCGGCGAGTCGCTGGCACAGCTGCCCACGATCCGCGCCCAACTGGCCAAGATGAGTCTCGATCTGGCCGCGGTGCGATCCTATGTGGACGCAGCGGCGCGGTCGATAGCCTCCCCGGACGAGGCGACCACGCTGCACGTACTCGGGGTGAAGGCTGTCGCCAACGACGCGGCGCTGCGGATCACCGACGCGGCCATGCGAGTGTGCGGCGGCGCGGCCTTCTCCGAACACCTCCAGCTCGAACGCTTCTTCCGCGACGCCCGCGCGGGCGGCGTCATGGCACCCACCGCCGACGTGCTCTACGACTTCTACGGCAAGGCCATCACCGGCCAACCGCTGTTCTGACCGGAGGACCCAGATGACGACCAGGCCACTCATCGTCGGCGCCGTCGCCTACACGCCCAACGTGGTGCCCATCTGGGAAGGCATCCGCGACTACTTCACTGACGGTCCGGCGCAGATGGACTTCGTGCTCTACTCCAACTACGGGCGGCAGGTCGAGGCGCTACTCGACGGCCACATCGACATCGCCTGGAACACCAACCTGGCCTGGGTCCGGACCGTGCTGCGCACCGACGGCGCCTGCCGGGCACTGGCGATGCGCGACACCGACCTGACCTTCTCCACCGTGTTCGTCACCCGCCCAGGGAGCGGCCTGCGCGACATCACCGACCTCAAAGGTCGCCGGCTCGCGCTCGGCTCCCGCGACTCGGCGCAGGCGGCGATCCTGCCGGTCCACTTCCTGCGCGAAGCCGGACTCGGCGAGTCCGATGTGGACCTATTGCGCATCGACAGCGACCTCGGCAAGCACGGCGACACCGGACGCAGCGAGCTGGACGCGATCCGGGCTGTCCTCGACGATAAGGCCGATGTAGCCGCGCTCGGGGTCACGACCTGGGAGGCCATCGGCCGTGACCAGCTGATGCCCGGTGCCCTGGAGCAGTTCTGGCAGTCGCCCACCTACTGCCACTGCAACTTCACCGCCCTCGACACGGTGCCGGCCGAGCACACCGACCCGTGGGTCGAGCACCTGCTGGCGATGGACTGGAACAACCCCGACCATCGCCACATCCTCGAGCTGGAAGGTCTGCGCCAGTGGAAGAGGCCCCACCTGGCCGGCTACGCCTCGTTGTTCGAGGCCGTCAAACAGCAGGAGATCGCCGCCCAATGGTGAGCACCGTGGTGCTCGACCTCGTCGAACGACTCGGCGCGGTCTCGGTCGGCACCATGGTGGAGGTGCCGCTGCACCCGGGTGAGGCCGACACCGTTGCGGCGTGGTGCGCCCGCAGCGGCAACGAGCTGGTCTCCGCGACCGAGGATCGGGCTGTGGTGCGCCGGGGTCGTCCCGCCATGGCGGCCTTCGCCGACAACCTTTCGCCCAAGCAGCGTCCCGGTGCCAGGCTGTGGCTCTACACCAACTTCGACTGCAACCTGGCCTGTGACTACTGCTGCGCCCGTTCCTCGCCTAAGGCGCCGCGGCGCGCAATCGGCGTCGACCGTATGCGCCGACTGGTGGCCGAGGCGGCCGACGCAGGAGTACGGGAGGTCTTCCTCACAGGTGGCGAACCGTTTCTTCTGCCCGATCTCGACGTCGTGGTACGCAGCTGCGTTGACCGGCTCCCGACCACGCTCCTCACCAACGGCATGCTCTTTCGCGGCACCCGGCTGGACATGCTGCGACGGATGCCCCGCGACGGATTCACCCTGCAGATCAGCCTCGACTCGGCCACTGCCGAACTGCACGACCGTCACCGTGGCTCCGGCACCTGGCAACGCGCGGTTGGCGGCATCGGCATCGCCCGAGCCGAGGGCTTCCGGGTCCGCGTAGCGGCAACCGTCGCCCCGCACGAGGCCGACACGGATGCCCAGGCCGCCTTCCACCAGAAACTCGACGGCATGGGCATCCCGCGGGAGGACCAGGTCGTGCGACCCGTCGCCCAACGCGGCTTCGCCACGGACGGACTCGCCCTGACCGTCGACACCCTGCTACCCGAGGTCACCGTCACCGCCGACGGCGTCTACTGGCACCCCGTAGGCGCCGACCACGACGACCAGCTCGTCACCCGCGACCTGTTCCCGCTCCGGACTGCGATCGAGGAGGTGCAGCGCCGCCTCACCGAATACCGCCGCACCGTCGCCGTGGGCGCGCAACGCTTCCCCTGCGCCTAGCTCAGTCAAGCCGGTCGCGTCGCATCTCTGCCCCACGGCTGTGCGTCCGGCTCGTCCGCGCCCCAGGGGTCGTCGATGTGTATTCCCCAGGTTCCGTCCGAACGTCGCCGCATCACGTCGGCGCTGGTGGCGCTCATCCGCACCGGTGTGCCATCGGGTGCCGTGCCGTGCATTTCCCAGGTGTTGCAAACGGTGGCGACGTCCCCGGCCTGCACGACTTTGCGAATCTCTGCGGACATGGTCGGTCTGAGCGCGGCGAACTGGTAAAGCGCGTCGCTGATCGCGTCGCGACCGGTCAAGTGCGGCCCGCCGGGCTGTGCGATGAATACCGCCTCCGCTTCGTACAGCGCGAGAGCGTCTTGGACCCGGCCCTCGCAGAGTGCAGTGCCAATAACCGTGATCACATCTTCGGGGGTGCTTGCAAAGACGGACATGACGAATCCCTTCTCCTTCAGCATATGTGGCAGTGTTTACATGTTCGATAGTGTCAACAGCGCCCTCTGTAGTACCCGTGTGGCGCGTGGGCCCAGGACCGACTCCACCTCACGGCGCAGCTCGGCCACGACCGCTGCGGCGACCGGCGCGAGCGCCACCGCAGTCGGGGTCAGCCACACCCGGGCCGCGCGTCGGTCGGCTGGGTCGGTTCGGCGCCTAACCAGGCCGTCTCGTTCGGCCAGCCGGACCAGGGTGGTCATCGTCTGCTTGCTCAGCCGCGCCCGTTCGGCCAGTGCGCCCATCCTCATCCCGTCCTGCTCCCACAGCGGCAGCAGCACTGACCCGTACGACGCGCGCACGTTCGCATACCCCGCCGCCGCCAGCGCGGCGGTCAGCCGCTCGTTCCAACGTTGCGACGCTTTGGCCAGCAAGAAGCCGACGTTGTTGACCGGCGGCGCCTCCTCCATGATAGTACGGTAACAGACTAATCTTCGGTGCAGCGCCTCCTGATCGCCGGAAGCGCCACGGATTTGCTTGGGCCGCCTAGTCTTGCCACCAAGTCCTACGTGATCAGTCTGGGCGAGGCCGTGACAGCATCGGCGTCTACCAGCGGCAGCTGTTCGCCAGCCCGTGGGGCGTCGACCTACGGGTGGTGGTGACCGGGGCGACCGGTCAGCCCGCGCTGGCCGTCTACATGCCCGCCGACGACGGCCACGTGCCGTTCGCCATCAAGGTGCTCACCATCCAGAGTGGACTAATCGCCGCCATCACCGGGTTCGTCCACGTGGGACCGTTCGACCGGTTCGGCCTGCCGTCGCGCCTGCCCGTCGACTAGCTCGATGTCGGCAACGCCGAGGAGGCGTCCGTTGCCTGGATGTCGATGCGGTGCGTGCCGGGGTAGAGCCGGCGCACGGAGATCTCGCGGAACTGGTGCCCGCGGGTGACCACCAGCGGCCGGCCCGGTTCGATGGTGCGGGTGGTCAGCTTGAACACCTTCGGCCCGCGTGGCCCGCTGGCTCCGGTATGGTGGCCCAGGTAGTCCACGGCCACGCGGACGGCGTGTTCGGCCGACAGGGTGAACTGGATGATGGCCCCGCGCGAGCAACGCGTGCCGTTGCGACAAGCTCGCCCGCGCCAGCGTGGATGCCGGGATTCTCGACCCTGCCGATCGAAACCACCACATTGGACACCGCCGCCCGGGAGCTGGACCTGGCGGTCGCGGTGGCCGAGGTGTACCGCAGCGACCCTCCGTTTGAGGTTCCCCCGGTTTTCCGGAGACTTGATTATCTGGATGGTTCCGGCTCGGGGTGGATGATAGCTGGGTCGTCTTGGCGGTGCCACATCTCCTCGTA
>JAHRHA010000260.1 GCA_020027875.1 Micromonosporaceae bacterium
CTCCGAATACCGAAACGTTGCCGGGCATTTGGAGGTCCCAACATGCGCCCCCATGCGCCTGCGTCTGTTGGCCGCGGGTATCGCTGTGGCGCCCGCCGCGCTCGCTGTCCCGTCGGCCGCCCAGGCCTCGCCCAGGCCACTCGTTCCCGGGAATAAACTACCAGTGGGCCAGAACGTCGAACCCGTTCACGCTCGAGCTCGACAGGAACGTCACCTCGGCCTGGACGTCGTATCTCAACGAGGCGATTTCGGACTGGAGCGCCTCGAGCGTGCTCAGGGTGCGGCGGGCGTCTCCTGTCCGCCGCGTTCGCGGCGTGGCACGGACTTGAGGCCGACGAGCGCGCCGTGACGGTTACTGGTCGACCATGTCTACCCTGCTGCGGTGGCACCGCAACCTCGTGGCCCGGCGTTGGACGTATCCACGCCGCCGGCCAGGCCAGCCGAGCGTGGCCGCCGAGATCCGCGCGCTGGTGCTGCGGCTCGCGGCCGAGAACCCGACGTGGGGTCACCGTCGGATCCAGGGTGAGCTGCTCGGGTTGGGCTACCCGGTCGCGGCCAGCACCGTGTGGAAGATCCTCCACGCGGCTGGGGTCGATTCGGCACCCCGCCGGGCCGGGCCAACCTGGACGCAGTTCCTCACGTGCCAGGCCCAGGGCATTGTGGCGTGTGACTTCCTGCACGTGGACACGATCGGCCTCACACGCCTCTACGTGCTGTTCGTCATGGAAATCCCCACCCGGCGTGTGCATGTCCTGGGCGCCACCGCTCACCCGACCGGGCAGTGGGTCGCCCAGCAGGCGCGCAACCTGGTCATGGATCTCGGCCACCGGGTCGACCAGTTCAAATTCCTGATCCGGGATCGGGACGCGAAGTTCACCGGCTCATTCGACGCGGTGTTCACCTCGGAGGGGATCCGGATCGTGCGCACGCCACCGCAGGCGCCCAGAGCGAACGCATACGCGGAACGCTGGGACGCACCACTCGCCGTGAGTGTCTGGACCGGACACTCATCTACGGCGAGCGGCACCTCCTCGCCACCCTGAGCGAGTACGTCGCCCACTACAACGACCACCCGTCCCCATCAGGGACGAAACCAGCTACCGCCCAAACACCGGTCAGGCACCGGCGGCGCTGCTCGACCTAGCCGGCACGCGAGTACAACGACGAATGATCCTCGGTGGACTCATCAGCGAATACTCCCAGGCAGCGTAGCCAAATCGAGTATTCGAGCGGTACAGCCGGCGTGTGTGATCACGTCTGCCCGCACGATTGTGCAGTTGGACTGCACATGTGTCCTGCCCTGTGCGATCGTCTACATGGGATGATTGTTCGGTAGCTCCTCCCCCGTCTGCTCTCGACGAGTGCGACCACTTCCTGTTGCGAAATCAAGCCCGGACCGATCGCGCAGCACGCGCGTGCCGTAGTGCAGACTTTGCCGATGGGTCCCGTCCCCTGTAACGCTCGCAAACCCGGTCGTGGCGTCTGACATGCGGTTTTGTGTGAGGCCCGGTCAGCTCCAGAATGCTGTCGATCGTGATCTCGTCTTTCGGGGTACATGATCGTACGTCTCGCTCTGCAACTGGTCGCTCTCGCCGTGCGAGGCGAGCGTGCCAACGAGGTCGAGATTCTCGTGCTGCGCCATCAGGTCGCGGTGCTACGTCGCCAGATCGCCCGCCCCGATCTGGAACCCGCAGACCGGGCGGTGTTGGCTGCGTTGTCGAGGCTGCTACCCCGGCCGCGGTGGTCGGCGTTCTTCGTCACCCCGGCCACGCTGCTGCGCTGACACCGCAACCTGGTCGCTCGGCGCTGGACCTATCCGCACCGACGCCCCGGCCGGCCGAGCGTCGCCGCCGAGATCGGTAGATTTGGTGCTGCGCCTCGCGTCGGAGAATGCGACCTGGGGCTATCGGAGGATTCATGGTGAGCTGGTCGGGTTGGGCTACCGGGTCTCGGCCAGCACCGTGTGGAAGATCCTCCACAGTGCCGGGGTCGACCCCGCACCCAGGCGGGACGGCCAACCTGGACCCAGTTCCTCACCGACCAAGCCAAGACCATCCTGGCCTGCGATTTCCTCCACATCGACACCATCGGCCTCAAGCGCATTTACGTCCTGTTCGTCATGGAGATCGCCACCCGCAGGGTGCACCTGCTGGGTGCCACGCCCAATCCGACCGGCGAGTGGGTGACACAGCAGGCCCGCAATCTGGTCATGGATCTGGGCCACCGGGCAGCCCAGTTCAAGTTCCTCATTCGTGATCGGGACACGAAGTTCGTCGGGTCGTTCGACGCGGTCTTCATCGCCGAAGGCATCCGCATCGTGCGCACCCCAGCGCAGGCGCCTCGGGCGAACGCGTTCGCGGAACGGTGGATCCGCACGGCCCGCCGAGAATGCCTGGACCACATCCTCATCCACGGCGAACGCCACCTGCTTAACACGCTGGGCGAGTACGTTGCCCACTACAACGGCCACCGGCCGCACCAGGCACGACAACAACTGCCACCGAACGCCGGCACGGCCCCACCGCCGATCACAGACATTGCCGCGAGACGAGTGCGACGACTAACGATCCTGAATGGACTCATCAGCGAATATGCCCAGGCAGCGTAACCAAACCGGGGTTTCGAGCGGTACAAGTTGACGGCGTGGTCCAACGCGTACGCCGAGCGCTGGGTACGCACCGCACGCCGCGAGTGCCTCGACCACACCCTCATCCATGGCGAACGACACCTACTCGCCACGCTTGGCGCGTACCTCACCCACTACAACGGGCACCGGCCGCACCAGGCACGACATCAACTCCCGCCCACCGCCGACGCGGCCCCGCCGCCAATCACAGATCTTGCTGTGGCACGGGTACGGCGACGAACGATCCTCAATGGACTCATCAGCGAATATGCGCAGGCAGCGTAGCCAAACCGAATATGTGAGCTGTACACCCATCCGCAGCGTGTCCCACAGTGCCTGCTCGTCCTCCGCCGTCAACACGCCCCGCCACAATTGCGCGCCAGCGGCCCCAGCCGACTGCAGATGCGCGACAACGGAGAACACCGTGCCGTCGGGAAGGACCACCGTCGCCGGCCCTAGGTAACTGCCCACGATCACCCGCGTCGGTCATGCTGCAGCCGATCATCGCTTGTCCGGATGATCCTATTTGGTCTGGCTCGTGGCCCTGCGGAGGCGCGCCGCCACAGGATGGCGCGAAAAGAGGCGAACGCCGGGCTTCCACCGCAAGACGGGGCCCCCCGCCGGGTCACCGGGTGAGGGGCTCTTCTGCGCGGAGCTACGGTCGGGTGGTGCGGGTGTACCTGAGCCCAGACCGGAGCTACCGGGTCGAGGAACGTGACGACGGACAGTGCTGGATCTACCTGTCCGGCGACCTCGTCCACGTATTCGACACCGAGCCCGAGGCAGTTCGGTGGCTCATCGGCCGAGGCGTGAAGCAGCTGATGTGCAACTGACTGAGGCTCCGTTGCGGTTGCGGGGGCCCGCGGTCAGGCGACCTTGACGTCCGACAATGGCCAAGGCGGGGCGTCTGGCGCCTCGCCGTCGATTTGGGCCGCCCGGTTAATCCTCGTCAGGGCAGACCCAGTTTACGGCGAAAGTCGCGGCCGCGGGTTGGGTGCCCGAAGGCTCGCATCCACGCCGGCGGCTGGCTGGCCGGCAGATCTCGGCCGCAGTCGCCGCTGGGCGGGTCAGGGTGTGCGCTGACCCGCCCGGCGTTGTCTCCCCAGCCCGGCCTACGTCGGCGAGGTCATCCACAGATCCAGGATCACGCTGCCTCTACCGGGCGGCGCGGATTTGTCGAGCTGGGCCACGGCGGACAAGCCCAGCCCGAAGCTGAGCACCGCCTCGAAGTCGCCCGAAACGGCGAGTTCCTGCAGCACCGGGTAGCGCGGGGTAAGTCGGGTCGGCTCCGCGTAGCGCACCACCTTGCTCGGGTCGCTCTCCGCCGCCGCGGTGGAGAGCCGGCGCCGTGGAAGACGACGGCGACAAACGCCTCCCCGAGCAACGCAACCGGCAGGTCCGACGGGTCCTCAGTGATCCGGCTGACGTAGCTGATGGTTACCTCAGGCGGCGTCGCGCCGTGGAACTGAAACACGACCCGGTCATGGTCGGGGAAATGCTGCGTGGAGATGGCTGCGAGCACGCCCGGCGGCCCATCGTCAGGCCATACTGGCCGGTTGCCGGCGTGGCCGGCGTTGTCGTGGCCGGCTCCATGGAGGGTTGGGCTCCGACGGGTGCAGCTGCCGTCCGGCAACCAGCCACCAGCAGAAGCGTCACGGCCAATGTCGCGATCAGAGTTCCGATGCGCCTCATGTCATTCCTCCTCGGTCGCTCCGCCAGACGGCGGGACGGGAATGACTAGGGGACGCGGATCCCGATCCGCTGGTTGATTCTACGCGGCTCCTTGGTACTCGTTAGTGAGACCCCCGGGCGGACGGAGAATTGCCGACAAGGCCGGCCGGTAGGTTGCTGGTTTTTACCGCGATCGATGTAATGACTCTCGTTGTTGGGCCGGAGATCATGGTCTGTCCCCCCGACCGTCCCCTGGCCATACGCCGGTCCTGACACGACCCAGCCGTTGTTGTGGCGATCAATGCGCTCGGGGCGAAGACGCATCCTCGGCGGCGTCCTCAACGAGTACTACCGAGCAGCCTGACCACACCTATAGCACGAGACGGGGCCCTCCGTGGGGCATGACGTGGCTAGTTGAACTAGACATTGCGCGGCTAGCTGGACTAGACTAGCATGGTGAAGAGGAGCGAGCTCCTTAAAAAGATAGCCGAGGTCGCGGCGGCGAAGGGTCTAACCGTAACCCTCGTACGGCACGGCGCGAACCACGACCTGTACCGGGTCGGAAGCCTCCGTGTCACCGTCGCCCGGCACAACGAGATACCCGAG
>JAHRHA010000134.1 GCA_020027875.1 Micromonosporaceae bacterium
GATATCGGCTACGGCGCCGAGAGCGACATGGCGGACACTTCCAAGGACCGGATGTCGTCCGCGACCAAGAAGGTCACCGCCGGCGCCGCCTCGGTCGCCGAGACGGTATCTGAGAAATCCGGCAAGATCGCCGAGACGCTGCATGAGAAGGCGGGGACGTCCGGTTCCTCGGGCATGTCCTCGACAACCGAGAAGGTGGCTGGAAAGACGGCCGATACGGCTGAGAAGGCCGCCGGTAAGGCCGGCGATGCGGCGTCAACGACGAAGGACAAGCCCTCCGGCAAGGGAACATTCTCCTCATTCGCCGAAGAGACGGCCGACGACGACGCCGCGAAGGCGAACGCCAAGAACACCCGTCCCTAGCCACCCATCACGCGTCACCCATCACGCGTCACCCATCACGCCGATCATGACCTCCAGGTCATGATCGGCGCTGTTTCACGACGGTCAGCTCATGATCACGGGGATCATGAAGGGTTGGTTAGAGCCAGCCGGAGCGGCGGAAGAGCCGGTAGAGCGCGATGGCCGAGCCGAACATGACGAGCAGGATCAGCGGGTACCCGAATTTCCAGGTCAGCTCGGGCATGTTGGTGAAGTTCATGCCGTAGATGCCGGCGATGGCCGTCTGCATCGCCGCGATGGCCGCCCACGATGCGATCTTGCGCATGTCGTGGTTCTGGTCGACCGTCACCTGGGCGAGGCGGGCCTGCAGGATCGAGTTGAGTAGATCGTCGTAGGAGACGACCTGCTCGACCGTGCGGAGCAGGTGGTCGTTCACATCACGGAAATAGCGTAGGACCTTCTTGGGCATCGCGCCTTGACGGCCTTCGACCATCGCGGCCAAGGGTCGCTGCAGTGGGACGACGGCGCGCTTGAACTCCACCAGTTCGCGCTTGAGCTGATAGATCCGGGCAATCCGGCCATGCACATGCTTGGCGAAGACCTGCGACTCGACCGCGTCGATGTCCTCCTGGACGCGGCTGGCAACCTCGAGGTACGAGTCCACGACGCGGTCGAGGATGGCGTAGACAACCGACCACGGACCGAGACCGAGCAGCTGCTCACTCCCCTCCAGGTCCGCTCGAATCGGGCCGAGGGCGCCGAGTTCGCCATGGCGTACGGTGATCACGAAGTCACGACCGATGAACATCATGAGATCGCCGGTCTCCACGATTTCGCTGGTCTCGGTGAGTTCCGCGTGCTCGACGTAGCGAGCCGTGCGTACCACGAGGAAGGTCATCGCGCCGTACTGTTCGATCTTGGCGCGCTGGCCGCCCTTGATGGCGTCCTCGACGGCGAATTCGTCCAGCTCAAAGACGCTGGCGATGCCTTCAAGATCCTCCGGGCCGGGCTCGTACAGACCGAGCCAGACGAAGGCGCCCTCCTGCGTGCGGGCGGCCTCCCGCGCCTGGGCGTAGTCACACTCGCCGGGCTGGCGCTCGCCGTTGACGTATACGGCGCAGTCGACGACCGCGCTCCCATGGTGTGCCGCTCGCTTCGTGGCGGAACTCAAGTCGACCGGGCCTGGGGTGAAGATGCGGGTAACCGCGCGGACGGGAGCGATGATCGCCCGACCGATGCCGCTCGTGCCGCCCGCGCCGTGCTCCGTGTCGGCCATTGCGGCTCGCCCCCTCTCGGTGTGGGTGGTTTCGCTGGTGCCCGCAGCGTAGCTGCCAGGAAATAGGCACCGAGCGAGCCGGCCTCAGCGGGGGGTGGGGGTGGAGCGGCCGGCTCACCCGGTGCCAGTGGGGGCGGGGGTGAAGTCTTGGCCGTTATGTGATCAGACATCGTGTTCTGGCGGAAGACCCTTGGACGAAAGCCGCCGAACTTTATGCACAGTTGTAACAAAACGACCTTGACCGCCATTGCCAGGGTTGCAAACCCGGCTATGTCGTCAGGTTTGCCCGCGCACGTCGGCGATGGCGGCGGCGAGCCGCCGCACTCCCTCATCGACCTGGTCGGTGGTGACCGCGGAGAACGCCAGGCGCAGCGAGTGCCGACCGCCCTCAAGCAGGAAGTCGCTGCCCTTGACGACGGCCACGCCCCGCGCGGTCGCGGCCGGCGCCAGCCTGTCGACGTCTACGTCATCGGGAAGGTCAACCCAAAGGAAGTAACCGCCATCGGGTTCGTGGAACTCGCAGCCCGGAACCTCTCGCCGCAACGCGCGCGCCAGCAACGACGCGCGCTCGGTCAACGCGGCGCGGACAGTAGCGATCGAGTGGTCGATGTCTCCCGATGCGCAGAACTGGTGGACGGTCACCTCGGCCAACATGTTCGGCGATATGTACGTGTTAACCGCCCGCTTGGCGATGTTGGCGATGGTCGGCGCCGGCCCGACAAGGTATCCGACTCGCACACCCGGGCAGACCGTCTTGGTGAAGGAGCCGGCGGCGACCACCGCCGGCGCGCCGGGGTCATCGAGGCTGAGCATGGAGGGCAGTGCCTCGCCCCGGAACCTGATGTCCACGTACGGATCGTCTTCGAAGATTGTGAACTGATACTCGCGGGCGAGCGAGATCAGCTGCCGACGCCGATCGAGCGCGAGGGTGACTCCGGCCGGATTCTGGAAGTTGGGAATGATGTGGGCCAACTTCGGGCGGACGCCGGACTCGAGCAGGTGGCGGAGTTCCGCGACATCGAGCCCGTCGCGGTCCAACGAGACCTGATGAATCTTGGTGCCCATGTTCTTAAGGTTGAGCAGCGTCCGGTCGTACGTCGGCTTCTCTACGATGACCTCATCGCCCGGGCTGACCAGATGCTCGAAGAGGAATGCGTCCGCCTGTAGCGAGCCGTTCGTGATGAGCACGTGGTCGTTATCGACGCCGAGCCGAGCACCGATCCACTCACGCAGCGGGGGATATCCGGTAGCCGGCCCATAGCCCGTCACCGCGACCGGGTCCAGGTCGAACGCCCTCGCGGCGGCGGCCTTAAGCCCGGCGACATCGATGATGTCCAGGGACGGTGCGCCCCGGGCAAACGAGATGAGCTGCGCGGCAGTCATGCGCTTAGCGTACGGGCGAGCGGCCCCCCAATCTCGGTCGACGCCCACATCGTGAGCCACGGAAATTGGTACTTCCGATCTCGTACACACGTTCAGTATAGTTGTGAACATGAGTTCGAACTGGGTCTCTTGGTCTGCGTTCGCCTGGGCCTCGCCGGGTCTCGCGGCCGACGTTCGGGCGCTGTTGGAGCAGTACGGCCAGGGCTTCGGATATCTGGCGACGGTACGACGCGACGGGGGTCCGCGGGTGCATCCGGTCTCGCCGGTCATCGCGGACGGCGGGCTCTTCTGTTTCGTGATGGCCTCGCCGAAGCGTGCGGACCTGGTGCGAGACGGGCGCTATGCCCTGCACGCCTATCCGGCCGAACTCATCGACGATGAGGCGTACGTGGCGGGGCGAGCGCAGCCAGTGATTGACCCGCACCGTCGGGACCTCGTGGCGAGGGCGCACCGAGCGGCGCCAGACATCGACTGGCGGCTGTTCGAACTGGCGGTCGAGGTGGCGATGGTGACGCATCGGGGGGGACACCCGCGTATGCCGGAGTATCGCGTGTGGCGTGCGACGGACCCGCCCGGTTGAGCGGGACCGTCAAACAACCGCAGCTACGCCGCTCGATAGGCGTTCAAATGGTCGAGCATCCGGTTGGGCTGGCCGGGCGAGGGTCAGCGACTTGTCAGCGGGGGTGACGCACGTTACCTGTGAGGCGCCGGTGATGGGATGGAGGTGGCCCATCTGCGGGTGTTTCCCTGGCCGAGGGGGGCACCGAATCTTGGAACAGACCGCCATCACCTGGGCAGTATGAATCCAGGAATTTTGTACTGGGATCCCCGGCCCCGGGCAAGGACGTGGTGCTGAGCGTGGGTGCGACGTCCGCGGCGATTGGGTACAGTGATGTCCGCTCGCGGGTGTAGTTCAATGGCAGAACATCAGCTTCCCAAGCTGACAGTGAGGGTTCGATTCCCTTCACCCGCTCCAATCAGCGGCCGGCTCGTAGTTCGGCGACCGTCACGGCCAGACCGTTGCGTTCGAGGCGATCCAGGACGTCGTCCACACTGCCGGGCGGGTTACGCCACGAGTCTGCAATCTGGTGCACAGCGGCATAGACGGCTGGGCGGTCGAGGCTGACCTGGTCACGCACAAAGTCATCCGGCGACTTCGCTTCGATGTCCCAGGCGTCCAGATCGGCCGCCGGGAAGTGTCGGAGATTCGAGGTCACGATCACCTGCGCACGAGCACGGATGGCCGCCGCAAGAACGTGCCGGTCATCCGGGTCAGGAAGCTTGAGCGCATCAACCAGCGGCTCGTAGCCGGTGACCTTCCAATCACGAACGGCCATACCCATGAGCACCCGAGTGCGATCAAGCCTGACCGGATCGAGTTCAGGACGGTCACGCTTCAACGCGGCGAACATCTCATCGAGGATCTCCTCCGTCCACCGAGCCTGCACAAGCCCAGCCTGAGCGACCCGGAGGAGCAAGTCCCGAAGCGTGCTCGGATACAGCACGCTCGCGTCATAGATCACGACGAACGGCATCACTCAGCCCAGATCCATGTCCTGCGCCAACACCGCCAACTCGTCGGCGGCAGCTCGGCGGCGCGCGTCATCGCGATGCTTGTACTCGAGCAGAGACCCCGCCAGGACCCGCCGATGCGTTCCCACCTTCCGATACTCGATCTCACCCGCGTCAAGCAACCCAATCAGGTACGGCCTCGACACGTTCAACAAATCCGCAGCCTGCTGAGTGGTCAACTCGGCGTGCGCCGGAACCACGGAGACACCATGCCCGCTCGCCATGTGCGCCAGGATCCGCGACAGCAACTCAACCGCAGCCCTTGGCACCACAAGCTGATCACCGTCCTCGTCCACCAGACGGACAGTGGCAGGTCCGGTGGGATGCAAACGCAGGTACGACTGAACCCGTGCCAGCGCCTCCGCCGCAACCGCGGCCGACTCGGCGTCCGGTGTGACAGGACTGACAGCGACGGTCATGCGGCACCTCCAGTCAATCGCAATAATCGAAGTAAACGTAGCAAACGAAAAGGCATCGTGTCTACGCGTGCCAGAGGCACCTACACCGGACCCAGCCCGATATCAGGCCTCCGCCGTGCCCCTCGCGTGCCCGTAGCCACGGTCACTCATGGCCAACTGCGGCTACCAGCGGGGTGGTCGCGGAACCGTCCAACATGCCCGAGCCCTGGTCAGGCGACCAGAGGGCATGATCTATAGCGAGTTCCCAAGCTGACATTGAGGGTTCGATTCCCTTCACCCGCTCCTAGAGTGAGTCCGGGTCAGGAAGGATCTGGCGGGTGCCTGCCACCGTCGGACTCGGACGGACCAGCGCCAGTACCCTGGTACCGAACTAGCCGGGCGGCCGCAACGTCTCATCTGACGGAGGTTCGCCGGGGCCGCGTGAGTCCGGCGGCACGGAGGCCACCGGCCGTTGGCGTGACTCGCGCGCCAGGATGGTCAGCCACGAACCGGCCAGGAACGCCAACAGGCTTATCGCGAGCCAGAATCCCGATCCGTTCGAGACCGTGATCGTCAAAGGCGTCGACGAGTCGCCCGCCGCTAGACCTGCCAGCCCCGTCGTCGTTCGATCAAACGCCGTCCGCCGGGCCAGCACCTGACCGCCGATGAGGAGCACGCCGGCGATCAGGGCGATTCCGGCACCGGCGAGCGCCCGCCACCACACCAACGGCAGGGCCGCTGCGAGCACGCCCAACGCCACGACCGCCAGGGCTCCGACCACCAGCGGCTGCCGACCCATCGGCTCCAAGAGCAACTCATCGCTCGGGCCTGGCGCCGACGACATCGGATGCAGGTTGGCGCGGACCTGGGGGTTGGAAGCGATCGAGGCGGGACCACCGACGACGAGATCGACGCCCGTGAAGCTGCCCGATGCCGATGCGTCAGCGCCCGGACTGCTGCACGAGACAGTCACGAAGGGCAGGAGGAAGCAGAACGTGACGAGGAGGAACCCGGCCGGGCTAAGCAGCCGTCTGAGCAACGCATCCCGATCCATTGTGAACCACCCCGTTGGCCAGTCAGGCGGATGTTGACCCGCTGCGCAGAATGTAGCGGGGACGTCTCCGCTCGAATTTCCGCTTTGACACGCGTCGGCTGGTTCGCCGCCGAACCGTGATCTCGAAACCGTACGGGTTGGCGAACCGGCGAAACATCGCCCTACCATCCGATCACCCCTCACGCATCCAGCGATCATGTGTGCCTGACGTACGTGGGTAGCTGCATCAGAGGTACCTGTGCCGGCCGGACCAACGTCAGCGACCTCGAACTATCCCTTCCGACGTCAACGCCGTGCCCGCCGCGCAGTTCGCCCCGCGTCGTCCTCGACAACGCCAACAAAAGGTATGACAGCGGCCACGAGCCACGAGCCCGAACGGTCAGACACCGAGCGTCGTCCTCTTCCGACGCTCAAACCGCGCCAATGCATTCCTCGCCCAAGTCCTCCTCGTCAACATCGAAAACAATCTCCACGAACTCGACACAGAACGCGTTCGTCGCAATCACCGAAGATCGAATCCGCATACGCGGTCGCCGCATGACCTGAGCCGCCGTGCCATTAACGTGCCATTAACCAGGTGGACCAAGGGTCAACAACGGCTACCCATGGCAGCCACCAGTGGGTTGGTCGCCAGCGTCCTCGCGCACGTCGGTACGTTTCCCAAGCTGACAGTGAGGGTTCGATTCCCTTCACCCGCTCTCGACCCGAAAGCTCAGGTCCGGCAGAGGTCTCCCTCGTGCTTGGGCTTCATCCCTTGATCGCTAATACGACCTCGTGCCGTTGAGCGGCACTCGGGCTATGCCGCGAGCGAGGAGTGCGGCCTGAAGCTGATGTCCAGGTCCGCCTCGAGCGCCAAAGCAAGCCTCGCCAGCAGTGGCACAGTCGGTGTCGCCCCGCCGGACTCAAGACGCGACAGTTGCGGCTGGGTCATCCCAGCGCGCTCAGCCAACTCGGCCTGCGTCAATCCCAGTTCGGTACGCCGGTCGTGGACCATCTGACCGAGCAACAACGACGCCCGCGCCTCCTCGTAGGCGGCAGCGTGCTCGTCGGCGCCTGACCGCTCCCAGCGGACGTGACCTCTCGCCATGTCGCTCACCCTCCCATCACCGCTTAGCGCCACTTCCGCTCGTAGATCTCGTCAGCCGGTGCGTGATCCTCGTGCCCGAGCTCGCATGCTTCCTGGGCTGTGATCGCCCGAGCGACCTCTGTCCGCTCGATCTGCCGCGTCTCCGGAACACGGTCAACAGCACCACTCTCATTGCAGGCGCGAGCCAGTAGCTGATCCTGACCGCCGCCCGCTCAAGCCGGAACCGAAGCTCACGCGTCTTCCCGCCCAGATGCCGTGAGTATGGCTCGCCCAACGTCTCGGCGTGGTTGTCAGCCATCGCTTCGACCTTGGCGTAGTCCCTGAGACACAACGTCTCCAACCAATCCCGGACCTCGGGCTCCAACTCGATCACGTAGCGCCCAGGCACACCCGCCACGATATACCAACCTCGGTATGTCGTCCATCCGCTCGACCGCTTGAAACTGATGCCTCGGCGTGCCCCTCACGTGCCGGGAGCCACGGTCACTCGCGGGAGACCACGGTGCCTCCCGGACAACGGAGTTGGCCGATAGCAAGGAGTTGCACCATGTCAACGACCTACTGACCATGATCTGTAGCGAGTTCCCAAGCTGACAGTGAGGGTTCGATTCCCTTCACCCGCTCCAGTAACGAAAGCCGATTCAACGGCCGCCTTGCCTTGCGCCGTGCTCCTCACGGCGCTCAACGGAACGTACGCGATCCGACGTAGGCGATAACGGCGTCGGCACCGTCCGGGAACCACAGCAACACCCAATCATCGTCCTCGACCCGACACCGAATGGGCACCTGCCACACCGTGGCTCCGCTAGGCAGGCGAAGCGCCTCACGCCTAGCCTCGGCGCTATCCGGTTGATCACAAACAAGATCAATAGCGTCACAGATAGCGTTCCACAACGGGCGCCGTCCCGCGTCGAACTCAATCTTGTCCAGAATGAGTGCGACCTCGGCCCCGTACGAAGGCTCCAGCACCCTCAGCCCCTCCGTCGAGGACGCGTACGCCGAACGCGAGAGTCCGGATCAGCGACAGTCCGCTCGATCTGAGCGACGAGCTCGGGATTGGCCATCAGCCGCGCCTGAGACTCCGGCATGACTACGGCTGGCACTAGAACGACCGTGCCGTCCTCTTCCTCGTGCGCCAGGTAACGGCGATGCTCCGGGCGGCCGATCCTTCCGAAGGAAGCTCGCCGCCGTTCGTCTAGCTCGATCAATATGTCAACCATCTCAAACCCCATTTCCCACATTGGGCACTGCCCAAGTATGGCATGACGCCATGCCTGGCGGTAGGCCGAGGCATCGACTTGATGGAAAAGCAAGATCGTTCCAGCCGGTCGGCTGTGCCCCCGGCGTGCCCGTCGCGTGCCCGGAGCCATGGTAGACAACGGTGAACAACGGTGCCTCACGGTCAATGCCCACCAGCGCTGGCCAGGCGACGCACCAGGTCAACACGTTTAGCGGCCGGGCAAGAGGACCTTCGACGTTGGCCTGCAGCAGCCGCATGTTCCACCGCCGCTGCTCCGTGATGAGGCCGCCCTCCACCAGACGGTCCGCCTCCCGGCTGACCGTCGAGGGCCAGAACCACATCGCATGTGCAACCGATTGCACGCCATGCGCAGCCCGTTATAGACTCGCACGCGGAGGTGACGAGATGGCTTCACAGACCATCGGGTTTGCGATCTCCGACGAGGACCGTAAGCGACTCGACCGGCTCGTCGACCACTTCGGCGGGGGCAACCGCTCGGCGTACCTTCGCGCGACGTTAAAGGTCATGGAATCTCTACGCCGAGCCGAGCGTCTCCGCGAGATGCAGGCGTCCAACCACCGCCGACTCGCCGAACGCGGCGTATCCGCCGCCGACCTACCGGACCTGATTCGAGAGGCGTACAAGGGGGCCGGGGAGTGACACTCCCCGGCCCGGTGCCGACTCCGGTCGTGTTCGACGTCAACGTCCTCGTCCAAGCCATCGCCTCAGGCAACAGCCCTTACATCTCCTGGCCCTCGCCGCCGCCAACGTCAGGCAACGCATTCGCCGACTGCCTGGGCAGCATGAACGACGCCGCCGAATTCGCGCTCTGGCTGTCCCCGCACATCCTCGACAACACCACCCGCGTGCTCATGGCGGTTGTCGGGACGCCAAAAGAAGAGGCAGACGACTACAAGGACATCCTCACCGAGATCGCCGACGCCTCCGGCGGCGGAACTCTGACACCACCCCGCACCGTCCACGACTGTCCAGACCGCGAGGACAACCTCGTCCTCGACCTCGCCGCCGAGGTCGGCGCACTCCTGCCCGTCTCCGAGGACACCGACCTCACCAGCATGTCCCCCTGGCGCGGCGTGCCGATCCTCCGAGCCGCCGAATTCACCGCCCGCGTCGACGCCATGCGGCGACACCAGCGACGCAAGGGTCCACGCTGACCGACACCCCTCGGGCCATCCACGGGCCAGTAACCCAGGCCATGACCGGCACCGCCAGGCCACACGAGACCGCGCCGACCAGGTAAACGCCAGCCCGGAGACCGTTCCGTGTGCGATTCCCAAGCTGACAATGAGGGTGGGATTCCCTTCACCCGCTCCACGTTTGTGCAGGTCAGAGGCATGATCAGTGACCAACTAGATCAATACCTTTGACTATCTAACGAGGATTGTTGGGGATCATCCCCTCCATGTTGTCGAAAGCAACGGCAGTCGTCGATGGGATCAGCGCCGCCAGAGGTGATCCACAACGGCTGGACGCCCACCGAATCGAAGCGGGCCTGTTGGCGAATCTCTATGGGTGGTCGTTTCCACGCCGTGCCGCGCCCTGTCCCCCAGTTGGGATGTCAATACGTCGAGCGTGGCCTGGTCTGGGTGGTGACCTAGGAGCAGTATCCTCGCCTCCATTCAGAGGTCGCCCGGAAGCGATCGGGACAGGCGTGGTAGTTGGCCGCGGATGTTGTCGGGCGAGGCGCCGGGTCATGATGATGATCATTGACCATTGGACGATGGTGGCGTGGTGTTGCGAGTCGTTCGTAGTCGCGGACGGTGCGCCGGTAGCGGGTAATCCAGGCCAGCGTGCGTTCGACCCATCGCGTAGGGATGGCGGCCACGGTCGCCGGCCTCATCCGTGGCCGCGACGTGATCCCCGACGCCCAGGCATTCGCGGGCCGTGGCGGCTCACCAGCTCGATGTAGACCATCTGGTCTTCGGTAGACGAACCCGACCGCCTCGAGAACACCGTGAGTTTCACCAGCGCAGTCAGCTGAGCAAGGCTCTCCTTCGGCCTATCCTCAGCCGAACGTACAGTCGACGATCACTTTTCTCAGAGCGGTCGCGAGAACGGCGAGTTCCTGATCGTCGAGCCGCTCGACGAACAGTTTCGACACTCCGCGAAGATGGACCGGCACAGTTTCGGTCACACGTGCGATACCGGCGTCGGTCAAGGTGACAACCACGCCGCGCCCGTCCTCAGTGGCGCTTGCTCGACGTACTAGACCCTCATCAACCAACCTCGCGACGCGGCGAGTAAACCCCGAGCGCGAGAGCAGCGTGCGGGCGGCGAGCTCCGTCATCCGTAGATCGCCGCCGGCCTCGGCCAGTTGAGCCAATACGTCGAAGTCGGCGAGGCGCAGGCCGGTGACCTCCCTGAGTTCGGTATCGAGCTGGCGCATGAGCGTGGCCTGCGCCTGCAGCAAAGCGCGCCACGCCTGCTCTCCGCGCCGACCCGGCAGCGACTCCTCGATAGTCCGGCCGAAGAGAGCAGCTACATCACCCGGTGGGGAATTTTCTTGCATACGCAACTAGTTCCCATCTAGAGTACTTGCAATTGCAAGTATATCCTACCGGTGCGGAGGACCGTCTCATGACCCAAGTCCAGCACGACCTCGACAAGACACTCAGCCGTCGCTTCGCGGCCCCGGCGGAGGACGGCCGCGTGACGCGAGCCGCCGCCGCGCTCGAAGCGAACGGGATCACCGTCCTCCGCGCCCCGAACAGCGCAGAAGCGAAACGCATCGTGCTGGATCTCATCCCGGCGGGGTCGCGGGTGCACCAGGGCGCATCGCAGTCGCTCGAGGCTTCGGGCATCGCCCACGAGGTAGAGAGGTCCGGTCGGTACGAGCCCCGCCGACCACGGGTCTTCAGCATGGACCGCGCGACGCAGGCCGACGAGATCCGCCGCCTAACCGCCTCGCCCGACGTCATGCTCGGTAGTGTCCACGCCGTCACCGAGACCGGGTCGCTGGTCGCCGCGTCCGTGAGTGGCAGCCAACTCGGCCCGTATGTATCCGGGGCCGGGAAGGTCATCCTCGTGGTAGGGACGCAGAAGATCGTGTCCGACCTCGAGGAGGCACTCCGGCGCATCGACGAATACGTCTTCCCGCTCGAGGACGCGCGTGCTCAGGCTGCGTACGGCGTGCACAGCGGCGTAAACAAAGTTCTCATCGTCAATCGCGAGTGGACACCCGATCGCATCACGGTCGTCCTCTGCGATGAGGCGCTGGGGTTCTAGCCATGGCTGAATCGACGCTGGGTGTCGGGATCATCGGGGTCAGCTCTGTCCGGGGTTGGGCCGCCACCGCCCACATCCCGGCACTGCGCGCGCTGCCGAACTACGAGATCCGGGCACTGAGCGCGCACAGCGCGGAATCCGCCCGCGCAGCAGGCGATGTGTTCGGGGTTAGCGCGGTGTTCTCAGACCACGAGCAGATGGTGACCCAACCAGACATCGACGTGGTCGCTGTTACGGTCAAGGTCCCGCACCATCGAGAGCTCGTATCCGCCGCACTTGCCGCCGGCAAGGCCGTTTACTGCGAGTGGCCACTTGGCCGCGACCTCGACGACGCGCGAGCGATGGCCGCGCTCGCCGCCGAGCGGGGGGTGCGCACGGTCGTCGGGTTGCAGGCCCGCCAGGCCCCGGCGATCGAGTTCGTCCAAGAGCTGCTCACCGACGGATACGTCGGCGAGGTTCTGTCAACGACCATGATCGGGCTGTCGGTCCCGGGCGACGTCGTGGGCCAGCCCAACGCCTACATGCTCGACAAGACAAACGGGGCCAACGTGCTCACGATCGCCGTCGGCCACAGCCTGGACGTCCTCAACCATGTACTGGGCGAGTTCGCCGACCTGTCGGCCGTGTCGGATCTTCGCAGGCCGTTCATCACCATCGAAGAGACCGGGGAGCAGATCGTGAAAACGGCGGCCGACCAAATCGCGGTGATCGGCACCCTCGCGTCCGGGGCGACCGCCAGCATCCACGTCCGTGAGGCAGTGGCCGGCGGTATCGGGTTCCTGTGGGAAATCAACGGCACCGACGGAACGCTGCGGATTACCGCTGCCGCGGCACAGCCGCAAATCTTTCCCTTGACCGTCTGGGGAGCCCACGGGCGGAACGAGCCCGCCGAGCTTGCTGCCCCGGCGGCGCTTACGCAGAAGTGGCCCGCGCTTACCAGCCTGGAAGGAGCGCCCGCCTACAACGTCGGGCGTGAGTTCCGCGGCATCAGGAGAACGCGTGAAGGCGTAGCCCGCTGCGCCAGTCCATGTCAGGATTGTTGAGCGCTGTAGGCCGTCCGACGACGGTCGAGGCGGCGATCTGGTATCGGTGGGCGAAACTGTCGCGTGCGGCGGTCAACAAGGCGTCGCGCTGGTCGTGTGCATCGCTCAGCGGTTTCAGCGGTTGCCCGGACGTTTGTTCAGCAACCGACTACTCCGCGAAGTGAAGGCCCGGTCGACCGGCGACGCGGCTGGAGCCGGGCGCCGGTCATGGCCGAGTACCAGCGCGCCAGCCGGCGAGCGACCACGCTCGTCGACCATCGTCGGGCGCACGCCCGCCACCCGAGTACGTGTAACGCTCGCAGAACTCGGTAGGTACCCGCTGGCCGCCTTGATTCACCGCGGCAGATGCGCAGCGTTAGCCGCAGTGTCGAAGGTCGGCGGTTTCAATCCACCCGAC
>JAHRHA010000135.1 GCA_020027875.1 Micromonosporaceae bacterium
GGCGCGGCCGCCGCGCTCGGAACGGCGGTCGCGGTTCCACTGTGGATCGCGGTTGAGCCGCGGCTGGAGGCGGCCGCGGCGCACCGGATCGGCCGGTTCGACCTGCCCTGGTGGCCGGTCGGCGCGTGCCTGCTGCTGGCCGTGGTCACGGCCGTGGGTGCCGCCTGGTGGCCAGCCCGGGCGGCCTCCCGGATCCCGGTTACGCAGGCCCTGTCGATGCGCCCTCCGCGTCCGCGGCCGCACACCGCTCGGCCATCGTGGCCGTGTTGCTCCTCACGGCCGGCTACGTCTGCCTTCGGCAGGCCCGCCTGGAGAACGAGCTGCTCATCGTCCTGGGAATCGCGGGCGTCGTGATCGGCCTGCCCTTCCTCGGGCCCCCGGCGATCCGCGTGGCCGCGGCGGCCGGCGCCCGCCTTCCCGTCGCGCCCCGGCTCGCTTTGCGCGACCTCGCCCGCCACCAGGCCCGTTCGGGAGCGGCGCTGGCCGGGATCAGCCTGGCCCTGGCGGTCCCGGCCCTGGTCGTCATCGAGAGCGCGGGCAGCCCTCCTCCTCCCCGGGCGAACCTGTCCGACCGGCAACTCATGATCCGGTTGGCCAACCCCTACAGCGAGGGCATCCCGGACCGTACCCCGGCCCAGGCGGCGGCCACGGAGGTAGCGGTCCGGGACTTCACTGTGACCGTCGGCGCGCCGATCGTGATTGGCCTGGACGTGGCGATGGACCAACGGGCCCGCCGGGATCCGGTCGGCGGCCGGACGCCCGTGTCCATCGGTGAGTTGATCCGCGATGCCCAGAACCGGATCAGGAGCATGTATGGTCTGGAGCCTGGTGACGGTGGCGGCGCGCTCTACGTCGCCAGCCCGGAACTCATGCGGTACCTGGGGATCGATCCCGGCAAGCTCGGTCCCGGCACCGAGGTGCTCACCGTCCACCCCGGGACCATCGTGTTCCTCTCCGACGCCGAGGACTTCAAGCAGGGCGAGGTCCCCCCGCCGGTGCCCTCGGCGCCGATGGCGCGTCCGGCCTACGAGGCGCTGCCCACCTCGTTGCTCAACCCGGCCACCGTGCAACGCCGCGGGTGGACGACCGTGCGTGCCGGCTGGTTGATCGAAGCGGGCCGGCCGCTCACGACCGCCCAGGTCGCGGCGGCCCGGGCGATGGCCGTGCAGAACGGTCTGAGCGTCGAGACCAAGGACACGCAGGCGTCGCTGATGCAGTTGCGGGCTGGGGCGACCGGGGCCGGCGGGGTGCTGGCCCTCGGGGTCCTCGCCATGACGGTGGGCCTGATCCGGGGCGAGGCCGCGCGGGACCTACGCACGCTCACCGCGACCGGCGCCACCCGCCGGATCCGACGCACGCTCACCGCCACGACGGCGGGCGCGCTCGCGTTTCTGGGCGCGGTCCTCGGCGTCGCGGTCGCCTACCTGACCCTGGCCGGGATCCAAGCGAGCGAGATCGGACGGCTCGGTCGGGTGCCGGTCGTGGAGCTTGCGATAACCCTCGTGGGCGTGCCTCTGGTGGCGGCCGCAGCGGCCTGGCTGCTGGCCGGTCGGGAACCCCGCTCGCTCGTGCGGGACGCGTGACCGGCCCGGCGCTGCCCGTGTGCCACGACTAGCGTGCCGAACGCTCGCCGTCGAAGCATAGGCCCGATGTCGATACCTGGACGGCCGGCCGCGTAGTAACAGTTGCTGCACTGGCGCACCGAGCTGACCGCCGGCAGCGCGACAAAACAGACAGCCAAACTGGCCCATCGCTGAGCCACGGGATCACGGTGCGCGTGCCACAAACCCAGGCACATCAACACGAGTCCAGCCCTCGCCGCGTGAGCGGGCAGGCGTCACACCTGATCAGGCCACGACGCGGGAATCGGCGCTAGCGGGTCACCGCTTCTGCGCCGCAGGCATCGTCGTGCACACGCACGCCTTGTTGCCGTCCTGGTCGGCGATCACAGTGTACGAGGGCGCCTGGCTGTCATCGACGACGATCCCACCCGCGGTGACGGCGGCGGCGATCCGCTGCTCGGCCATCTCGGGCGGCACCCAGACGTCGATGTGGAACCGCTGACGCGGGGTCTCGTGCTCGTCGGTGTCCTGGAACCACAGGATCGGTACCCGTCCCGTGGCGTCCCGGACGTCGTCGCCGATAGTCCCGCGGCCCCGGGCCCCGGTACTCCCAGTCAGCAGGGCAGCCCACACCGGGGCGATTGTCGCGGCGTGCGCCGTGTCGAGGGCGAGCTCGATCGTGGTGATCGAGGCCGGGTCGGCGTCGACCGCCTGCTCGGCGGCGATCTCGGTGATCCGTCGCGCGAGGTCGACGTCCTGCTGGGTCACCCATTCGACGACGTGCTCGGTGCCCTCGTCGTCGCGGTAGACGGCGTCGTCGCTGACCAGCTTGAAATCGACGTACCCGTCGCCCATCGTCACGCGCGGGTGGTGGCCGAGCGCGTCGCCGGCCTCGCCCACTGCGGCGACGAGCCGTACGCCGGTGCCGAAGTCGCCGACCACGTAGCGGGCATGGAGTCCCTGACCCAGCTTGCGCCAGTCGGTCAGGTTGGTCTCGGCGATCTGCTCGCCCGTCAGCATGTCCATAGACGGGACGGTAACCCGGATTCCGGACGATCGGCGTCCGACATCTGACCTCGCCTTCAGCGACCGCTCTCATGGCCTCCTCCTAGCGCACGGCGCCCTGTGGATTGGAACCCGCGAACGTCTGCCCGAGCACGTCCTCATCCGCCGCGATGCGCGCGGTCATGCCGAATGCAGGATGTTCAACGACTGGCGGCGTCTCGCGGCCAGGGGCCGCCGGGGGAATGGCGGTGAGGTGGTCCCGCCGATCGAAGCGCTCGTGAATCGACGTGCCGAACGGGCCGAGGACGACGACGTGAGCGCCTAGTTCGACGGTCCGCTTGCCGACAACACGTCCGGGCCGATCATCTATCCAACCGTGCGGTTCAGCATCGCCGAGGAGGTATGTCGCAGCGGCCGCTTCTCATCCTCCGCCGGAGCCCCGGCCCGGTCAGCGAGGCGTAGCCCGCCTCCGACCGATGGACCCGATGAGCACATTGGCGCCCACCAGGAGGGCGCCACCGATGAGACAGAACATGCCGGCGTTTCGGAAGTCCGTGTGGCTGCTGGCGGGCGCGTCGTCCGTATCAATCTTCAGATCCTGCCCATCGATGTGCACAGGCTTCCCCCGGTACAGCGTCACACGCACAGGCACCCCGCTCACATCGGGAATCGTCCCCGAGATCGTGACCGTCGCCGAACCGCGACGCCCACCGATGTCCATCTCCCGCCCGGTCGCTGGTCAGGCTGCTGGCAAGGCTTCCCGTGCCGCTGCGCTAGCCGCCTAGCGGGTGTTGAGCTTTGAGCGACCGAGTCCGACTCGGGATTGCCGGTCGGCTGGCTCCGGCGGGCCCGGTGGCAGGATGGGTTGGTGGCTGTGGCGCGCGCTTCCTGGTACCGCCCGCGGTGGGAGCGGGCGTGCTGGAACGGTGCGCTCGCGACGGGTCGAGAGGCGCGGTGTGAGTGACCTGGCGAGGCTGGTAGGTGCGGTGGCGAGGACGTTCGCCGCCGGCCTCGGACGGCCGGGCGTGCTGCAGGCGGTCTACCGCAGCAGATTGGCAGAGCTGAAGGCCTTCGAGCTGAGTGGTGAACCGGTCCGCTCGCCCAGCCCGTTTCGTGCCGCTGACTCGCTTATGACGGTCGTGCCCGAATTGCGGCGGGCGGCCGACGCGGGTGTCATGGTGATCGAGCTGCGCGTCCTGGCCTCGGGCGAGTTCGAGTTTGGGTACAGCGTCGGCCTCGACTCGTTGTCCCCGGCCCGCGTCGTAGTCGATCACGGCTACCGGTACCCAGGTCATCCGCTGCCGGGAATGCCGCTGCCGCCGGCTGCGGCCAACACCGGCGAGCCGACCGACCCACACACGCTGGACACCGTCGGCCTGCTGGTCGCGGAGTACGTCGCGCTTTACGCAGCGGTCATGGGCCGGCCGCCGCAGTTCGCCGCCGGGTACACCGAACCGGAGATCGCCGACGCGGAGCACAGGATGGGCTTGCGAATGCCCGACGACCTGCGCGCGCTGTACCGCGTCATCCACGACGACGTGGCCGAGTACGGCGTCCTCGGCCAGTACTGTCTCGTGCCTCTCGACAAGGTCGTTGCGACCTACCTCGACGGCGCACCGGGCTCATCCGGTTGGAACGACGACCTGTTCACCCTCGAGCCAGTGGTGTTCGAGTCACATCCCCCTGGACGGGTTCGGCGGGTCTCCCGCAGCGACTGGTGGGTCACCGTCGCCTCCGACAACAGCGGGAACTACTGCGCGGTCGACCTCGACCCGGCCGAGGCCGGCACGCCGGGACAACTCATCGAGTACGGCCGCGACGTTAACGGTCCGGTCGGGTACCTGGCGCCGTCGGTCACCGTCCTGCTCGGCCAAGTCGTCAAGGCGCTGCGCGCCGGCGAGATCTGGGACCCTGATCCCGACGACGCCCGACTGCGGCCGCATCCGTCGGTGGGAGCCGTCACCGACAGGCCGTCCCACACCTGGAGCATCGCCGTAGCCGACCGCGACCTGGCGGCTGCGGTCACCGAGCTGGACGACCCGCTCGCCGTCCAGACGGCATACCTCAACGATGGCAATGATCTAGATCTCGCCGCACTGGCACCACTGCGCAACCTTCGGGCAATCTCGATCAACCGGGCCGGTCGCGTACGAGCGGCTTTGCCGGGCCACCTCCCCGTCGAGTCGCTGTCTCTCGAGGCCAAGAGCGCCGACCTGGATCAGCTCGCCCGGCATTCCACGATCTGGGACCTGACGGTGGGCAGTCTTGCCACGCCGGTCGATATCGAGCTGCTGGCCACCCTGCCCGCCCTCGCCCGGCTGGACCTTTCCGGCGTCACCGTGCGCAACCAAACGCAGATGGCCAACCTCGCCGACCTGCGCGTGCTGGCGCTCAGCCAGTCGCAATGGCTCCACCTCCGTGAAGCCGACCAGATCCCGACCCGTCTCGCTGCAGCCGAACTGTCCGGCTTCACGCCGCTGGCTAACGCGGTCGAATGGGCCAACGCAATCACCGGCCGAGCAACACCGACCGCCGCCCCGGTCCGATCGACCACGATCCCAGGCATGCTCAATCAATGAACCGCACCGCATCCCGTCTCGGCTGCGTTGGCGTCGTGTCGCGGTCAGTCGGCGAGGGCTTGCATAACTGCCTCGAGGATCTGTTGGTCCTCGGCGCGGAGCAAGCGAGCATGGCGTAGGAGGGCGGCGACGCGAACAACCGCATTTACCGCGAAGCGCGCGGTCATGCCGATGACAGGGCGTGGCGTCGCCGGGGCTGCCAGACGCTGGTCTGGTTGTTTTGGCGACTGGCTCCGGACCCCACCGAAGCACCAGCGCGATGAGCGGTACGCGGCGCCGCCGAGCGTGTCATCGGCGTGGGCGGCCGCGTTGATCTGGTGACCGTCGCACGGGCTGACCTTGGTCACCGTTCGGCCGTCTCAGAACACGTCTGCAGGCCATGCTCGGGCTCCCAGTCTCACTCGCATTCCAGCGACACATCGGCGTGTCAGTCGCCGTATGCGTCGCGGACCACGGTCGGCTCGAACCCCAACCGGCTCCCGCAGGCCGAGCGCCCCTCTCGGACTCCTCGGTTCGCCGATCTCGCCGGACCCGACCCCCGCCGATACGTTTCGCGGCCCAGCGGGCAAGATCTATCAGTCGGGAGGACGTAGAACAGGTCGGCCAACGCGGTGGGCCGGCACCGAACGACCCGGGAGCGGCGGCGCGGCAATGATCATCACGCTGGTCATCGACACGTTCAATGTCAACAACAACGGAACCACAGTATCGGCGATGCGGTTCGCTGCCACCCTCATCTCGCGAGGGCACACGGTGCGCGTGGTCGCGTGCGGCGAGCCGGGTGACGCGACCGGACAGGGGTGGGAGCGGCCCGAAATGTTCTGGGTTCCGGAGCTCGTGGTCCCGATCGCGAGTCGCCTCGCGCATCGTCAGAACACCGTGTTCGCCAAGCCCGACCGAGAAGTGCTACTCGCGGCGATCAAGGGCGCCGATGTCGTCCACATCTACCAACCCTGGCCGCTCGGCCGTGCCGCGGAGCGGATCGCACGCCAGCTCGGCGTGCCTGCCATCGCCGCATTCCACATACAGCCCGAACACATCACGTACAACATCGGCCTGGGCTGGTTCCCACCAGCCGCGTATATCGTGTACTTCCTCCTGCGCCTCGCTTTCTACGGACGCTTCGCCGACATCCACTGTCCGTCGACCTTCATCGCGGCGCAGCTACGCCACCACGGTTACCGGGCACGGCTCCACGTGATCTCCAACGGTGTGGGCAGCAGCTTTCGGCGGGGACCGGCCCGGGTCCGGGGGGCCGATGAGCCGTTCCGAATACTCATGGTGGGCCGTTTCTCCCCCGAGAAGCGGCAGGATGTTCTGATCCGGGCCGTGCGGCGATCGCGCCACGCCGCACGCATCCAGTTGCACTTCGCGGGGCACGGCCCGCGGGAGAAGCGCCTGCGCCGGATGGCCTCGAAGCTCGCGAACCCGGCACAGTTCGGCTTCTACTCACAAGCGGAGCTCATCGAACTCATCCGCAGCTGCGATCTCTACGTGCATGCCTCCGATGTCGAAATCGAAGGGGTGTCCTGCATCGAGGCGTTCTCCTGCGGACTCGTACCGATCATTTCCGACAGCCGGCGAAGCGCGACCGGCCAGTTCGCGATTGGGGCAAGAAACCTGTTCCGCTCCGGTGACCCGTCATCGCTTGCCGAACGGATCGACTGCTGGATCGACGATCCGGCGGCCCTCGATGCCGCGTCGGAAACCTACGCCCGCTACGCGGAGCTCTACGCGGTCGACCGCAGCGTCAAGGCCATCGAGAGGGTCTATGCGACGGCAGGCGACGCACCGGAAGCACCGGCCGGGTACGCCGGCCGGGTGTACCGGCTGTTGTCGAACGCCTTCTACTACGTGATAGCGATTCCGCTTCTCTTCCTCCTGACACGTGTGATCCTGGGTGCCCGCAGCGAAGGTAGGAACCGGCTCCCCCGAGTCGGCGGCGCACTCACGGTGTGCAACCACGTGCATCCCCTCGACAGCGCACTCATCGCGACCACCTTGTTCCCGCGCCGACTCGTCTTCACCTCGGCACCGGTGAACCTCGAGAATCGGTTGTACGGCGGTCTGGTGAGATTGCTGGGCGGCGTCGCGGTGCCGCATACCCCTTCTGGGCTGCCGCTCTTCTTCTCCGAGATGGAGCTCTTCCTCGCTAAGGGAAGGATCGTGCATTTCTTCCCCGAGGGTGAGCTGAAGCCGTACGACACGAGCCTGCGCGACTTCAAGCAGGGCGCGTTCCACCTCGCCGCCCAAGCACGGGTACCAGTCGTGCCGCTGTCGATCCGTTTCACCCCGCCGACCGGGGTGAGGCGAATGTTCCGCCGCAAACCCACGATGGTCCTCGTCATCGGCGAGCCAATCGTCCCGACGATGACCGATCCTCGCAGTGACCGGCGCATCCGCATGAAGCTCGCATGGCGCCGCATGCACGATCTGATCACCCGCGCGGCGTCGTGACCGCAAGGGGAGATGAGTTCGAGTGTCTTGCAGGTGGAGGCTCGGGTGCCTTGGTAGGCCGGGGCGGCGACCTGACACGGTCGTGTTGCAAGATCACGTGCACGGACATGCCGCGAATCGCGCGGTGATCAGGTGCCGCCGAATCGTCCGACTCTGCCGATGAGTGCGCGTGTCATCGGTGTCGGCATGACGGCCTCACCTGCGCCGACGCGGAACGTTGTAAGCGTGGCTACCATTCCGGGTTGAAGGCGGACATGAGCGAGCAATGATGGCAGGAGTTTCCTTCGCAAGTCCAGCACGCCCTCGCTGTCGAGCCGGTTCGTTACGCTCCGGGTGTGATCACCTGCGTAGTCGAGTACGTCATCGATCCAGCGGAGATCGATGCCTTTGAGCGGTTCGCTCATCGGTGGATGGAGTTGGTCGATCTGCACGGAGGCGTGCACCATGGCTACTTCCTGCCTGCTGAGGGCGCTAGCGACAAAGCCCTGGCCTTGTTCAGTTTTCCGAGTCTTGCCTCGTACGAGCAGTACCGTGAGCGGTTTGGTTCGGACCCCGACTTCATAGCGGCGGACCAAATCAGGGACGAGAGCGGTTGCGTGCTACGCCATGAGCGGACCTTCATGCGGCCGCTGCTCCCCCCGCGCTAGCGGCCCTTTCAGATGCGTCTGTATGGACGGCGCCATCCCGATCGGCTTGCGAAGCGCGCGGTCATGCTTGATGAGCGGATGTCTGTCCGGCGGGCCCGGCCACAGCGTGTTGATCGCGCGGTGCAGAAGATCGTGACGCCATTCGTCCGTCAGCCCCGTTCGGGCCGAAGGTCGCTGGGAGCGGTCGCAGTTCGTCGGTTTGTGCAAAGGGCCAGGGTCGCGTGTGCGACGATCCGGGTCGTGGTCCTCGACTGGCGTGAATTGAGCGGCCTGTCCTCCGGCGAACTTCAGGCGGCACTCCTGGCCGAGCTCGACGTCGTCATGGCTGGTCACTCCTATCAGGAGGAAGACGAGCTGCTGGCAAGGCTTCCGGTGCCGCTGCGCGTGATGTGGGTTTTGAGTTGGCTCGACTTCGAAGTCACTCAGGGATCGCTGCTTGCGTACTTCTCCAACACGCCTGGCCGGCACGCTGCGCAGGCTGTCCAAGCGCTGCGTGATATCGGCGCGGCCGGGATGGCCGATGTTGTGATGCGGGCGGCGGAATCGGTTACCGCCGCTAGCGAGGAGTGGGCGGCTCGACGCGACGAGATGAACCGGCAGCCGGAGCATTCGGTGGTGCGACCATACGTCGCCTTGTCGAACGCCGACCAGCTCGTTGAGCTGACGGACCAGTACTGGGCGGCTGCCGACGAGGAGGGCTGGTGGGGAGACAAGCTTGACGCGTTCCTGTCTAGGCCCGTGGAGGCCGAAGCCCGCCGGTGAGCCGCATAGCCGCCTGCGGCAACCGCTCATGCCGGATTGAGGGCGGTCCGCTGACCAGCGATTGGGACCTTGTGTTGCGGACGGTCCAGTCGAATTGGCCTATGGGGGCGGCGAAGCACGCGTCGAAACCCACTGGCAGGTATGTGCCCTCACGACCAGTGGTTATCCGACGAGTGCGGAGCGGGCGTGTTCGAGGCCGAGCTCGTTCTCGGTGGCGTCGGCGATGCTGGTCAGGTCGTTGGTCCAAAGGCGGGTGGCGAAGTAGTCCGCCTGCACCGCCCAGCGGTACTGCCGCATGACGGCAAGGCCACGCCGCACCTCGGCGCGCGACAGCGCGCCGAGAATGCACCCGCACATGCTGCGCCACACCTTCGTCCCTACCATGCTCGACGCCGGCGTCAGCCTCCGCGACGTGCAGATCGCCGCCCGCCACGCCGACCCGAGAACAACCATGCGCTACGACCGCGCCCGCAAGAACCTCGACCGCCATCCGAACTACGTCCTCGCGGCGTTCATGGCATCAGGAACCTGATCAAGCCGACCCCGCCGGCGTCGCTATCATGCCGATGACCGCACGGGTGAACCCGACGCCGCAGCTACGCGACTGCGCCGTCGCCGGCGGTGTCATGGACGAGGTGTAGGCAGCACCGAGAGTTCGGGCAGGTACGCATCATCGCGCATGTCGAGGACGGTCAGCACTACGGATGCCAGCGTCGCTGGTTGGATGCAGTCCGCCGGGTTGAATGGCCTCCCGAACTGCGCTCGGACCTTCTGAAGCAACTCGGTGGCTGTACTGCCCGGGTAGATAGTGGTTACCCGGAGCCCGAGGCAGGCTTCCTCCTCTCGAAGGGAATCGGCTAGTTCGCGCAGCGCGACTTTGCTCGCTGCATACGCCGACCACCGCGGCACTGCATGCGTGTCGGGCGCGGCGTTGACGAATACCACGTGGCCAACGGCGTTGCGCAACGCCGGTAGTAACCTTCGCGTGATCTCCGCGGCGGCCGCGACGTTGACGGTCAAGGTCTCCAACCACAACGGATACGGGGTGTCCTCGACGCTGGCCACATCGGCGACTGCGGCGCAGTGCACGATCGCGTCCAAGCGGTCGAGTTCGATCAGCGAGTCAGGCAGGTCGTCAGGGCGACGCAGGTCAAGCAATACCGCCGTGGTCTGCGGCGTCTCAGCGCACAATTGGTCGAGCCGCAGAGCGTCCCGGCCGGCGGCCATCACGCGGTAACCATGGTCGGCTGCCGCCCGTACCACGGCAGCGCCGATGCCGCCGCTGGCGCCCGTGATCAGCATCGTCCTCACCAAACCCATGCTGTCATAGCGACCGCACACGGTCCAACGACGCCGAAGCACCCATCCCTGCTTGCGTCAGCGCCCCGCCTCGCCCACGAACGCATTGTCATGCCGCAGTGCACGCGGGCGTGCACCCGCGTAGTCGTGATCCGCGCCGGTTGCCGCTACTCAGCCACCTCTCGCGATCTTGCGGCCGAGAGCCGGGTCTGGAGATATGACAGCGTCCGGTCGTAGGGTTCGGGCGGCAGCCACGTGCCACCGTCGCTCAGCACCGAACCGAAGAGTCGCCGTCGTACCCGTTGCACCGGTGTGCTGACCATGGTGCCATCAATCAACGCAATGAAGAGCCGGGTGATTGACCGCTCCCTGCGGGTGCGGAACTCACGGATCTGGTGCCACGGGATGGTTCGAGTCCGCAGCAGCCAACGCACCCGGACGCCGCGGGCACCAACGAGCAGCGCCGTTCGGTGCCGTCGCCACATGAAGGTCAGCCACACCGCAGCGGAGCCGACGAGCACACCCGCCTTGATGACCGTGGTCTCGCGCCATTGCGCAACCATCGTGACCGCCGCAAAGGCAAAGAACGCGCTTCCGAACATGGCAAGGCCGCCGGTGACCACGCGGACCGGATCATCGTGGGGCCGAATCCACTCGCTAACACACCGGATCGTGACACCAGCTCCATCCACTCGCCACATGGTTGACCGATGAAGCCCGGCGACGACCGGCTCAGATGCACTCTTCTGCCACCGATGGTGCGGTCGGCGAGCGCCGGTGGGTGTATGGCCGATACTGTCGTTCTCGAGGGTCTTTCTGATGACAGCTCACCCCTGCTCCGGTCCGCTCACCTGCACCACGATGACTACGTGATCCGGGGCGGGCGATATCGGATGCCCATACGTGTCGATGTCGCGGCAGTAGGTAGTGACGCTGCCTTCGTGGACCACGTCCACCACGAGCTGCCAGTCTGATCCCCGGTCGGCTAGGTAGACAGTCGACTGCCGGTACGGTACACCGGCCAATGGCCGGCCGTGGCTGGCCGATGACTGGCCCGGGTCGCCGTTGGTCACCTCGTAGATGCGGATGGCCGATTCGTCGGTCGTCAGGTGCCAGCCGGATGCCCGGGCGGCGGCGATGACAGACTCAGCGTTGGTCGCGTCGGCCGTGAGGTATGCGGTGTGCCACGGGATCCGGTTATCGATACCGCGGCCGTTGTCGCCGTTGTCGCAGTGGAGGGTGGCGTGGCTGGGGGCCAGCCCAGCGATGACCGCGGCCGCCTTCTCCTGGGCTGGATTGGAGGCGGCGGCGCAGGCGACTAGCGTCAGGGCGCCGAGCGCGGCGATGACGGCGAGCGTGAGGAGCTTTCGAAGCATGCACATAGTCTGCCGGGGCTGGGCGGTCCCGCAATGAGTAGCGCCACTCAGGGCGTCGTCAACCGGGCCTGTTCGCCCGCAAACGTATGCCGAGCACGTCCTCATCGGCCGCGATTGGGCTGCGTCTACCGGAATCGAGTTACCGGATCTGCCGATGACCGTGCGTGGGCGCCTTCGCCGTGGGTCAGCGGTTACCTACAGCCCCGCGTGCTTCCTCGATCGAACGCACGGTGCCGTGAGCAACGGTGGCATCCGCGATCGCACGAGCCTCCTCGATGAGCGCCAGAGCCTCCTCGTGCCGGCCCTCTCCGGCAGCGATATACGTCAGGCCAACCAAGTTTGCGGCCACGCCGGGCAAGTGCCCGATCTCCGCCGCAGCCGCAATGATTCCTCCAGCCGCTCACGGGCAGCGTCTAGCCGGCCGGCGGTATGCTCCGCGATGCCTAAGTGCCGAAGCGCGTCGGACATCGTCCGCTTGTCGCCAACCTGCGCCGCAAGGTCGTACGAACGTGTTAATACAGGTACCGCAGCGTCGTTGTCGTGCCGGGCAACCTGGTGGACGATACCGACCCAGAACAAGGACTCGCCCTCGCCGCGCACGTCGCCGAGCATCTGGTAGAGCTGAACCGCTCGCTCGAACAACGCCAGCTCGTGCGGGTCCTCGTCTCGCTCCTCAAGGAATCGCCCATGAATGACCCGGCCACGGGCCAACGCGAGATCAGCCTCGACCGCGTCCAGTTCTCGCTCGGCGATCACCAGTGCGCCGACACCGCCCCCCCGAGTGCCCTCGCGGGCTCACCTTCGTGTCCGCGACCATCTGCCGATAGACCACATCGGACAGTCGCCGTTTGAGGCAGCGCATGGCTTCCATGG
>JAHRHA010000261.1 GCA_020027875.1 Micromonosporaceae bacterium
CGCAGATACCAGCGCACCGCGACCACGATCACCTCTGGCGGGAACCGGTACCCGGCGAACGCCGACATCGGTGGCACCCACGGGCCAGGACGAGTCAACGACTTCACCGCACAAGTCTGCCCGATCTTGCCAACACTCAACGCAACAGCGCCGGGCCAAGCACTGGATTGGTCCCGCGCGCGTAGGAGCGCGCACGTGGTGGTGGCGCCTGCCCCGTCGCCGAGAAGCTCCCAGCGGCGCCGCCACCGGTGGTCGCTGGAGATCACTTCGCCGAGGCTGATCGAGTCCAGGTTCGGGGCGTAGCTTTCTTGTCTGGTGTCGCTGGACTTGCGAACCTTCACCTCGATGACCTGGTACTTCTTGAACCGTCGGGCGAATGGCAGGTCCCGGAAGGCGACCGGGTACTACTTCACCCACGCCGCATGTTCCGTGTCGAGGCGCACTCCGGCGACGCACACGGTCTCACCTCGTCGCTGACTCAGACCTGGATAGGCCTTCACCGTGACGAGCATCCGCATCGACTCCTTGACCGCCACATTGCCTCCTTTCCTGGCGCCTCGGCATGCAGCCGATCCGCGTCGCAGGGAGGCTGCCATCGACAGGATCGGATTGCTAGCATCCCGGCCGCCGTTGTGGTGCCCATGGAGGTGCACCGGTGGGTTCGGTCGACGAACCCGCACCCTGCTTACGGCTGGGTTCGGTGTTGGTCAGTCAGATCTGTAGCTGCTGGCTCGTTTCGGCGCCGCGCGCCGGCACGTGCCAGGACGTCACGCGCGGTGCGCTCGTTGGCCGCCCGGTCGCCGGAGGGTGCCCGTGTGTCGAGCCAGGCGGCGATCGCCTCCTGCCAGCTCGCGCCGTCGCTCGCGTTGCGGATCTCCGCGTCGATGAACTCGCCAGGGATGTTCAAGTCGCTTGAGATCGTCTGGTGGCCGTGATCCATCCGGGCGACCCGCCGCATGCGGCGGACCGCCGCGTCATCGAGGTCGTCGAGGTGGAGGTTGCCGCAAGGCTGGCCGCGTCCCGCAGATAGTGCATGGCCGCCATGGGCTCCCGCGTGTCCGCGATGTCGAGGCGTTGGCCCTCGGTCGCCGACGACCTGCTGGCCGACACCACCCGGCTGGCCGGCTCGTCGAAAACCTGTTGCTGCTGGCGCGGTCCGACGAGGCTACTGGGGTGTCACGCGCGGAGCCGATCGAGCTCGGTCCGCTGGTCGCGCAGCGGTATCCGAAGCCACTGTGGAGGTTGTTGGCCGTCCTCCGTGGACCCCGGGTGACGCCGACGCGTTGCGACGTGTCGTCGCGAATCTTCTGGACAATGCCGTACAGCATGCCCGGTCCGCCGTTTTGGAGGCGCGCGCCGATGGGGCGTACCAGGTGATCACGTGACCGACGATGGACCCGGCATTTCGGTCGATGACCGCGACCGCGTCTTCGAGTGCTTCACCCAGCTCGACGACGGCCGCCCGCGACGCCGGCGGCGCCGGGCTGGGCCCCGCGATCGTGCGCGAACTCGTCGGTCGCCACGGCGGAACGGTGTCCCCGGGGCGATGCCGGCCCCGGGCCGCGCGTCGAGCTCCGCCTGCCGGCCGCGCCGGCACGCTAAGCCGCACTCCCCCTGTTCGCGATCTTGGACTATGCTCCAGATATCGAGGTGTGGTCCAGCATGGATTCGAAGGGTGCACACGTGACCGAGAGTTCGACCGCCTCCGCCACCGGCGGCCAGCAGGAGGCGCCCATGCTCGACACCAACGTGCCGCAGACGGCCCGTATCTGGAACTACTGGCTGGGCGGCAAGGACAACTTCGCCGTCGACCGGGCGGTCGGCGCCCAGGTGCGTGAGGCCTTCCCGGAGATAGTCGACATGGCCCGCGCGTCCCGGGCCTTCCTCGTCCGTGCCGTCAGCTATCTGGCCGGCGAGGCGGGCATCCGCCAGTTCCTCGACATCGGCACCGGCCTGCCCACCGCCGATAACACCCACGAGGTCGCCCAGCGGGTGGCACCGGAGTCCCGCGTCGTGTATGTCGACTTCGACCCCCTCGTGCTGGTGCACGCTCGCGCACTGCTCACCAGCAGCCCGGAGGGGGTCACCAACTACGTCGACGCCGACCTGCGGGACACGGACAAGATCCTGCAGGCCGCAGCGTCGACGCTGGACCTCACCCAGCCGACCACGCTCATGTTGCTAGGAATCCTGGGGCACCTCGCCGACGACGACGAGGCGCAGTCGATCGTGAAAAGGCTGGTTGGCGCCCTGCCATCCGGTAGCCATCTGGTGATCAGTGACGGTACCAACACGAGCAAGCAGGTCGTGGAGGCCGCACGAATCTGGAACCAGTCCGCGAACCCCACCTATCACCTCCGCAGCCCTGAGCAGATCGCGCGCTTCTTCGACGGTCTGGAGCTACTGGACCCTGGCGTGGTCTCCCAGCCACGGTGGCGGCCAGACCCCAGCTCGGCCGGCCTCCCCACCGATGTGGAAGGCCGCTGTGGCGTCGGGCGCAAGCCATAGCCCTAGAGGGGAGAATGCGGCGCCACTGTTGGGCTGAGTGGCATCTGGAGGTCCGCAGGTGAGTACGGCTGAGCAGGACGGCGGTACCGGGGGCGGGCCGACCGTGCGTCGAATGCTGCTGGGTGCCCAGCTGCGCAGGCTGCGGGAGGACAAGGGTGTCAGCCGCGAGGACGCCGGCTGGGCGATCCGTGCCTCCGAATCCAAGATCAGCCGGATGGAGCTGGGCCGGGTCGGCTTCAAGGACCGCGACGTCGCCGACCTGCTCACGCTCTACGGCGTCGCCGATGCCGACGAACGCGCCGCGCTGTTGACGTTGGCTCGTGAGGCCAACAAGCCTGGCTGGTGGCATCCCTACGGCGACCTGCTACCGAACTGGCTTCAGTACTATCTGGACCTGGAGGCTGCGGCGGCGCTCATCCGCACCTACGAGATTCAGTTCGTCCCAGGCCTGCTGCAGACCGATGCCTACGCCCGTGCCGTCATCCTGCTCGGATACGGCGGCGCGGGCAACGAGGAGATCGACCGCCGCGTTGGCTTGCGGATGGCCCGCAAGCAGCTGCTCACGCGGCCTGACCCACCCCAACTCTGGGCGGTCATGGACGAGGCCGTGCTGCGTCGACCGATCGGCGGCCTCGAGGTCATGCGCGCGCAGATCGAGGCCCTTGAGGAAGCCAGAAGCCTACCTAATGTCAGGCTCCAGGTGATTCCGTTCCGCGCCGGCGGGCACGCCGCAGCGGGCGGCGCATTCAGCATCCTGCGCTTCCCTGACCAGGATCTACCCGACGTGGTCTACATCGAACACCTCACCAGTGCCCTCTACCTGGACAGGCGCGACGACGTGGACCGATACGCAGAGGCCGTGGGACGGCTGTTCATCGAGGCCGAACCGCTGACTCGCACGCAGGAGATTCTCCGCAGCGCTCTCCATGAGCTTGACGCGGCATGACGCCGGCTCTGGCCGACAATGACCTGGTAGACGCAGAGCATGACCAAGAACTCCTGCTCGACATTCACGGTCCTATACTGACCCGGTGCGACTTCGCTGGGAGGCGTCCGCTGTGCCGTCGGATCTGCGTTCGTTCGGCCCAAGATTGCGCACAGGCGGGCCGACAAAAGGATGAGGTGCCTGCGGCGGCGCCGCGGCAGCTTCCCGCGGCGATCCAAACCTTTGTTGGCCGTGCCCAACACCCCAACGAACTGATGAGGTCGCGTGATGGTCTTGTTGACCGAGGCGGCTCTGCGATCTTGGCGATAGTCGGAACTGCCGGAGTGGGCAAGCCGGATCCCGGAATATGACACACTTCCGCGGGTTGGGTGAAGGGTGCCATTTCATGGGTCAGGGGTCGGTCAGCCTCGTGCCGCGCTCAGCGGCCGCGTCCGGGATGACAGGCGGGGCCCGAGCCGGACATACGATCGGCAGGCCTGGTGCGTGGCTCGGCCAGCTGGCGCAGCGTTGTGCGGAACGTCGACGCCGATCGCGACGCCGCAACACCCGGGCGGTGTGGTTGAGGCTTGCACGGGCCCGTGATCCGACGGGAGTACAGCTGCCCCGGGTGGGTACCGGTCAGGCCGCGCGGCGGTACTCGTGGATGAGCCCGCCGAGGACGTCGACGCGTTCGATGCGTGCGCCCGGATCAATGGACGCCTCGGGCGGTCTCCCCGGAGGGATCGGAACCTCGAGGTGGATGCCGCGGTGGGGTCTGGCCGTGTTGTAGTGCCCGAGATAGGTGGCGAGGACGCGCTGCAGGTGATGACGGTTCCAGATCAGTGTCCAGTCCAGACACTCGGCGCGCACGGTACGTACCCAACGCTCGGCAAACGCGTTGGCCCT
>JAHRHA010000136.1 GCA_020027875.1 Micromonosporaceae bacterium
CCGGAATGGCCGCGGCGATCGCGGTCAGCACGCCGGCCTGGGCGCGTCGGGCACCTCGCCGGCGCAGCAACTCGACCGTGGCGGCGTGGTCGCGGCGCAGTCCGATCGCGCCGATGGCGGCGAAACCCAGCAGCAGAGCCATGGCGGCGCCGCCGAGGAGGGCGAACCGGCGGGCCGAGCGCTGCGCCCGGTCGGCCTCGGCGCGCAGGATCTGGTCGGGCGCGGTAAGGCTGAGCCGGGCACCGTAGAGGTCGATGCTGGCCCGCGCGCTGCGGGCGAGGTAGCCCTCCACGCCGAGGGCGTTGACCCGGTCGAGGTCGATCGGGGTGATCCAGGCGTAATACCGTTGAAACTCGGAGAGGTACTCGAGTTGGGCGGCGGCGACCACCGTGTCGGCGATCAATAATGGCGCGCCGTCGCCAGGGTCGAAGGAGCCGGCGAACAGCAGCGGGTCGGTGCGCACGCCCCGGCCGACGATGACGATGCCCGTGTCTTCGCCCAGGCGTGGTGTGCCCGGGCCGATGGCGACCACCTCGCATCTGGTCGCGGTGCACGTCGCGGGCAGGCGGCCCTCGGTGAGCCGGATGACGCTCGACAGGCCATCCGCGGCGCCGAAGTAGTAGGAGCCGCCGACGCCGTCGGAGATGGCCCGCGTGAGCATCTGTAGCTGAATGGGGCCGCCGGCGAGTTCGCCGAGCGCTCGTCGGGCGGTGGCGTCGAGTTCGCCGATGCGCTGCGGCGACTCGCGGACCCCGGAGCGGATTGCGGCGAGGCTGCGATCGCCGGCCGGCAACGCCTCGACGCCGTGGCGCAGCGCCTGGGCGGCGACCACGGTGGCGGTGCTCTCTGCCGAGACAGGTAGCACGGTGGCCGCGGCGACGCCCAGCGCTACGAGCAGCCAGCGCGCCGGTCTGTGGCGCAGACGCGCCCAGGCGAGAGAGACGACGACGCGCACGCGACCTCCTGACGTGCCCTATCCCTAACCGGTAAACTTTCATTCGCAGGTTAACACCGCATCATCGGTGGGAGGGGGCGGGCGTGGCCTCGATTGTCGTCGACGGGCTCGTCGTACCCGTATCCGTGGCGGGGCATCCGGCGCTCGACTTCTGCAACACCAGAGCGGGTTGGGGTGCCCCGGCGCCGAAGGAGTACCTCCATACTTACGCCCACTTGTCGGTGTGGGCGCGGGAGAACGGATTAATCGAGCCGTCGACGATGCCGGCGCTGCGACGGGCGGCGGCGCGGGACCCGGACGCCGCGGCTCAGGTCGTGGCGCGGGCGGTGGCGTTCCGGTCGGCGCTGTACGCAGTGCTGGTCGGCCCCGGCGCAGGGTGGGACTGGGACGCGGTCAACCGGGAAGTACAAGCGGCCGCGGCCGGTTCGGCGCTAGGGTCGGCGCCGCCGGTTCGCCTGCCGGCGTCGTGGCGGCTCGTGGATCAGTCCCAGGTGGACCTTCCGCTCATGGCGGTGGCGTGGTCGGCCGCTGACCTGCTGACCTCGACTGCGGCGGCGTACGTCGCCGCATGCCCGGGTGCCGGTTGCGGCTGGGTCTTCGCCGATCCCAAGGGCCGCCGGAGGTGGTGCTCGATGGCGTGGTGCGGCAACCGCAACAAGGCCCGCCGGCATGCCGAACGCCTCCGCCAGGCTACGGCTCGTCGATAGGCGTGTCTACACTTGATCATGTGACATCCGCTCGGCGGCCCGATCTCCGGGTGACCACCCGCAACGCCCGCTTCCAACAGTGGCAGGCGCTGCTGTCCAACCGCACGAAACGCCACCGCTCGGGCGAGTTCCTGGTCCAGGGAGTCCGGCCGATCACGATGGCCGTGCGGCACGGCTGGGCAGTGCGAGCCCTGCTCTACGACTCTGGCCGGCGGTTGTCACGCTGGGCGACCGACATGCTGGACGGATACGAGGGTGAGCACGTGGCGATGGCAGGCCCGCTGCTGGCGGAGCTCGGCGGCAAGACCCTGGGCGGCACCGACGAGGAGTCGCCGGAGCTCGTCGCCGTCGTGGCCACCAAGCCGGACGACCGGTCGCGGATCGCGACGGCCGGCGCGCTCGTCGTGGTGCTCGACCGGCCGACCAGTCCGGGCAACATCGGCACCGTCATACGGTCGGCGGACGCGTTCGGTGCCTCGGGTGTGGTCGTGTGTGGACACGCCGCCGACATCTACGACCCGAAGACGGTACGGGCGAGCACCGGCTCACTCTTCGCGCTGCCCGTAGTCCGCGCCGGGTCGGCCGCGGACGTCCTGAGTTGGGCCCGGTCGGGCGGCCTCAGTGTCGTCGGCACGGACGAGTCCGCCCAGGTCGACCTCGTCGACCACGACCTGACCCCACCCACCCTCCTGGTCGTCGGCAACGAGACGACGGGCCTGTCGTCAGCGTGGCGCGACGCGTGCGACCAGACCGTCCGCATCCCGATCGGCGGCACCGCCTCCTCGCTCAACGCGGCGACGGCCACGGGCATCGTGCTCTACGAGGCTGCCCGCCAGCGGCGATGACCCCGGTTCGATGATTGAACGGCGCGCCGCGACGTGATCAGACGACCCCGCGGGCCCGGCCCGCCGCGAAGATGGCCCCACGCACCTGGGCCACCAGCTGCTTCTCGGCCACCGCGACGCTGCCTCGAAACGGTCCAAATAGGTCATCTCCTCCGGAATGTTGGGGAGGCGCGCCACGGGCATCACCGTGCCGCACGCCGCCCGTCGACACCAGACCCAACCATCCGCCTGTGGATAACCTCGAGCGCCGTCTCTACGACGGTAAGGCTGTTGTGGTCATTCGGCCCGTATAACAACGACAGCATGACCCTCGTCAGACTTTGTACTCATGTCGCGCGCACGCTTGGTCATCGCGATCTTGCTGACAGTAAGTTGATCGTGACACAATAGAGAAATACGCGAGAAAACATCGCGTGTGGGAAGTGTCGCTTTTGTACAGAGCTTTTGTACAGAGCTTTTGTACAGAGAGGAATCGGCGACCTGAGGCGGACGAGGACAGGTCACATGCCGTCGAACGAAGCAACGTCGAAGAATGCAGCGTCGAACGAAGCACCGAGAAAGCCCAGAACGATCCCGCTATACCGCACCATTCGGGCACTGCTCCGGGATCCACTCATCGCGCTCGAGGAGATCGCCAGGCGATCCGGCGGCGATGTCGTACGGCTCAACCTCGGCCTGTTTCGGCCGTACCTGATCACGCACCCCCACCACGTGCAGCACGTGTTGCGTGACAACGCCGCCAACTATGTGCGCGAAGGGATGTTCTGGAAGCCGTTGCGGCGACTGTTCGGCAGCGGCATCCTCGTGGACGGTCCGACGTGGGAACCCAGCCGCAGACGCATACAACCACTGTTCGCGGCCAGGAACGTCAACTCGCTCGTGGCCGGGATGGCGGATGCGATCAGCGAGGCGGTCGACCGGCTCGACCCGGCGGCCCGGTCCGGTCGGCCGCTCGACGCATCGGACGAGATGGCCCGGATCGTGCACCGTACCGTCGCCCGTGTCTTCTTCGGCGACCGGATCTCCGCGGCGGACATCGACCGGCTGATCCCAGCGATCGACTCGGCCGCGGTCTCCATCGGCGCCCGCCTCGTTCTGCCGTTCGTGCCCGATGGCCTGCCTATGCCCGGGGACCGGGCCTTCCGGCGGGCGGTGCGGACCATCGATGACGTGGTCCTGCCGTTGGTTCGCGCATGCCGGTCCGCCGCCAGCCCCGCCAACGCCAGCGGCCGCGCGAACGCTGCCGGTCCCAGTGGCGACATCGTCTCCACGCTGTGTCAGGCCCGCGACGAGAACGGAGACCTGCTCAGCGACCGGCAGGTCCGCGACGATGTGGTGAGCCTGTTCGCGGCGGGGACCGAGACGACCGCGACGGCCCTCACCTGGCTCTGGGTGGCACTGGACGCTCGGCCTGACGTTGCCGCCCGGATGTACCGCGAGATCGATCGCGTGGTTGGTACCGATAAGGTCAGCGCCTCGCACCTGCCGGGCCTGCAGTACACCCGCATGGTGCTGCAGGAACTGGTGCGGCTGTACCCGGTGGGCTGGCTCATTCCACGAACCGCGGCGGCGCGTGACGTCGTCGGCGGACGCGTGATCAAGCGGGGCGGCACCGTCCTGATCAGTCCGTACCTCACCCATCGGATGCCGCAATTCTGGGACCGTCCGGACGTCTTCGATCCGGACCGGTTCGAGCCGGGTCGCGCGGAGCACCGGGACCGGTTCGCGTACTTCCCGTTCGGCGGCGGCCCGCACCAGTGCCTCGGCAGTCACCTGTTCACGGTCGAGGCGCAGCTCATCGCGGCGACCATCCTGACCCGCTACCGCCCCCAGCTGCGCAACCGGGCCCAGGTCACGCCGCTACCTGCGGCGTCTCTTCGCCCGCGCCAACCGGTCGAGCTCATGCTCGCGCCGGTCCGCCGCACCGGCTCGGCCGCCCGAGACCACGAAGCCCGGGCGGCCTGATCAGGACTGGACATGAGGAATCGCCATGAGTCAACCCCCCCTCGACGGCGACACAGTTCCGGCCAAGCTCCCGGACGCCCTCCACAGTGGGATGATCTGTGCCGTCGCCGCGCAGGGCCAGCGTGACCTGCAGGAATGCGCAAACGTATACAGCGATCTGTTCCCCGCCAAACCGTTCGACCCGGCGGTATTCAGCACCCTCGCCCTCGCCAACGCGTTCAGCGCCCCCTGGCTGCCGGCCGATCGGCTGCGAATGGCGAACCGGGCGAGCCTGTGGGCCTTCCGCGTCGACTGGCTGGTTGATTACCTCGCCGCGTCCAGGAGCGAGGTCGATGACGCCGCGACGCGGTGCCTGGCGGTGGCCGACGGATCCGCTCCCGCCGTCGGCGACTCGCTGGCGGCGTTCCTTGCCACCCTTCGGGACGACCTGAACTCCCAGCCGGCCTTCGCCGACCTCCACACAATCTGGCGCGACGAGCTTCGGCGGATGTTCGAGGCGATGACGCGGGAGTTCGAGTGGAGATCAGCCGGTGCGACCATCACCGCGATCACCGCAGAGGAATATCTAAATAATGCCGACAATCTGGGCTCGTCATTTGTCAATGTGACCCACTGGATTGCCAACTCCGAGCCCTCCACGCCCGAGCACGTCGCCGACGTCCTCACCGCGACCCGAGCGCAACAACAGGTGCTTCGCCTGCTCAACGATCTCGGCACCTACCACCGGGACCTCAGCTGGGGCGACCTCAACCTGCTCCGGCTCGGCGTCACCGAGAAGGAGGTGACCGAGTGGATGGCCGACCTCGGCGAGCGATGCGAGCTGGCGCTGCGACCGCTGCGGAACAGGCAACCAAGGATGGCAGTCTTCCTCGAGCGCCAGATGGAGTTCTGTCGGGGCTTCTACGGGATCACCGACTACTGGGGCAGCCTGTGAGTGATCAGCGGCCGCGGGTCGATGTGGCGGCGGCCTCCGACGAACTGTTGACGGGGTTGCTCCGCCAGCCGAACGGGCAGGTCTCGCCGTCCGTCTACGAAACGGGTCGGCTGGTCGCCTCGGCCCCGTGGCTCGCCGGGCAGGACGCTCGAGTCGCGTTCCTGACGCAGACCCAACGACCCGACGGGGCATGGGGAGGTCCCGATGGCTATGCGCTCGTGCCCACCCTGAGCGCGACCGAGGCGATGCTCGCAACCCTGGCGCGCCCCGACTCGGTCAACGGCGTCGGTCGCGTGGCCGTGGCAGGTGCGGTCGGCCGCGGGCTGTCGAGGCTGTTCGAATGGCTGCATGCACGCGTACATATCCCTATTCCCGACATGCCCGCCATCGAGCTTATCGTGCCGTCACTCATCGCCTCGATCAATGAGCAGCTGGATCGATGTCGTCGCGAGCCGCTCGCCGGCCTGAACCGGTGGTGGGCGGGCGCCCGCCTCGATCTGCCAGCGGGCATGGACACCGCGCGGCTGGCCGGGATCCGCGCACGGCTGGCGGCCGGCGAGGGCGTGCCCGACAAGCTCGTGCACGCCCTGGAGGTCGCCGGCAGCGCCGCGCGCGGCGCCCGAGGCGTACGGCCGGAGGCGTCGGGCACGGTCGGGGCGTCGCCCGCGGCGACCGCAGCGTGGCTCGGAGATCGAGCTCCCGATGCGGCCGACCCGTCGCGACGCTATCTGGAGCAGATCGTCGCGCGCAGCGGCGGGCCGGTGCCGTGCGGTCTCCCAGTCACGATCTTCGAGCAAGCCTGGGTACTGAGCGCATTGGCGCGCGCCGGCATCGTGCGGAGACGACCGACGAGGTTGGTGGCGAGCCTTTTCTCGGCCCTGAAAGAGAACGGCACGCCCGGCGGTGCCGGCCTCCCACCCGACGCGGACACCACCGCGGTAACCCTGTTCGCACTGGCCGAGCTTGGTGTCTTTGGTGACCTGGACTGCCTGTCGGGCTATGAGACGCCAACCCACTTCTGCACCTGGCCGGGTGAGCAGGGCGCGTCGACCAGCGTGAACGCCCATGTGCTGGAGGCCCTCGGGTCCCACCCGGCCACGGCGGAGAAACTGTCGAGATGGCTGCGCGAGCAGCAGCGCGCGGACGGAAGCTGGCTTGACCGGTGGCACGCCTCCCCGTACTACGCGACGGCCTGCTGCGCGCTCGCGCTGGCTCGATTCGGCGGCGAGGGATCGGCGGCGGTGGTGCGCCGAGCGGTCGACTGGGTGCTCGAGACCCAGCGTTCCGACGGCTCCTGGGGCCGCTGGCAGGGCACGGTCGAAGAGACCTCGTACGCGATGCAGGTGCTGCTTGCCACGAGGTCGACCGAGGTCGGTCACGTCGACGAGGTCGGTCACGTCGACGTGGTCGCGCCCGTGGCGGCGCGCGGCTACGCGTTTATCGCCTCCATCGACCAACCCGACCCCCAGCCGCTCTGGCACGACAAGGACCTCTATGCACCCCTCGCCATCATTCGGGCGAACGCCTTGGCGGCCATCCACCTGGCCCAGCGCAACCCGGCCGTGGCCGACCTGGCGCAGCGATCGCGCTCCATGCAGCGCACGTCACGCACAGCTTGAGTGGTACTACTTATCGCTGCTAGGGTTCCGCCGTGCTCCCGTCTATGCCACCGTCTGTGCGCCAGTGCGGATCGATGGCATGACGTTGTTCTGAGCACTCCCTTTGGCTTGTTGGGACGGGTGTGATGAGTTCCCGCAGCTCCCGCGTGCGGACCAAGGTCGTGGCTCTGCTCGTCTCACTCGTGGCGCTGTGGGCGTTCGCGGCCTTCGTTACGGTGCGGGACGGCCTGACTCTGCTGTGGGTCTCCACCCTCGATCAGGGCATCGCCGAGCCGGCGGAGGTTCTGCTACCGGCGCTGCAACAGGAGCGCCGGCTCACACTGTTCTACCTGGGCGACCGGACCAGCGGGCCGCGCCAGGCGATGCTCGACCAGCGGGCGGAGACCGACCGGGCCGCGGACACGTTCCGGGCCCTCGCCAGCGCCGATGATGTCAAGCTCGCGGCCAGCCCGGCGCTGCAGCAGCGGCTGACGGACACGTTCGGGCACCTGGACCAACTCACCACGAACCGGGCGCGGATCGACGCCAGTGGCTTCACCCGGCGTGAGGCCGGCGAGAGCTACACGGCCATCGTCGACTCCCTCTTCCGGATCTACGACTCCATGGCCAGCCTGGACGACCAGGAGATCGCCCGGGACGTCCGCACCCTCATCATGCTGGTGCGGGCAACCGAGGTGATGTCGCAGGAGGACGCACTGCTGGCTGGTGCCCTGGCGACCGGGGAGGTGACCGCCACCGAGCACGCCGAGTTCGTCCAGCTCGTGGGCGCGCAACGATTCCTCTTCGCCGAGGCGGCGGCGCTGCTTCCGGCGGCCGACCGTACGCGGTACGAGCAGGTGGTCGGGGGTGCAGCATTCGGCCGGTTCCGGGCGCTGGAGGAGACGGTCATCCAGCAGGGCTCCTTCGGCCCGTCGCTCACGGTCGGTCCGGTCGAATGGGAGACGGCGGCCCAGCCGGTCATCGCCGAGATGCGCAACCTCATCGTGGTCGGCGGCAACGACGTTGTCGCGCGGGCCACGCCGGTTGCCATCGGTGTCGTCGTGCGGCTCGGGCTCGCCGGCGGGCTGGGGCTCATCGCCGTCATCGCCTCGATCATCGTCTCGATCACGACGGCGCGCGCGCTGGTCCGGCAGCTCGAGCGGCTGCGTACCGCGGCTCGCGACCTGGCCACCTACCGCCTGCCCCGGGTCGTCGAACGGTTGCAGCAGGGCGAGAAGGTCGACGTCGGCCACGAGGCTCCTCCGCTCGACTTCGGCCGCGACGAGATCGGTCAGGTCGGCCAGGCGTTCAACGCGGTGCAGGAGACCGCGGTGCGGGTCGCGGTCGAGCAGGCGGAGCTTCGCCGCAGCGTACGGGATGTCTTCCTCAGCCTGGCGCGGCGCAGCCAGGCCCTGTTGCACCGGCAACTCGGGCTGCTCGACGCGATGGAACGCCGGTCAAACGACGCCGAGGAGCTGGCCGAGCTGTTCCGCATCGACCACCTCGCCACCCGCATGCGGCGCAACGCGGAGAACCTGATCGTGCTCTCCGGCGCGACCGCCGGACGCGCGTGGCGTAGGCCGGTCCCGATGGTCGACGTCTTGCGCGGCGCGCTCGCCGAGGTTGAGGACTACACCAGGGTCACCGTCCTTCCGGTGGGGTCGGCGTCGCTGATCGGACGGGCCGTGGGCGACGTCATCCACCTGCTCGCCGAGCTCATCGAGAACGCGGTGTCCTTCTCGCCACCGCAGACGGTGGTCCGCGTCGGTGGCTCCGTCGTGGGCTACGGGTTCGCCATCGAGATCGAGGATCGTGGACTTGGCATGCGCGCCGACGAGCTTGAGACCGCCAACGAACAGCTGCAGAACCCGCCGGAGTTCAAGCTATCCAGCACCGCCCGCCTCGGCCTCTACGTCGTCGGCAAGCTCGCCGAGCGGCACGGCATCCGGGTGCGCCTGACGGAATCCCCGTACGGTGGTACGACGGCCATCGTGCTGCTGCCCGCGACGCTGATGGCCGAGGAGTCCACCGACGAGATCCAGCGGATCGACGCCAGCCAGTTCGATGCCCGCGCGGCGGAGCTCAGCGCGATCGCCGCCGGCCGGCACCGGCACGCCGCCGAGGCCGCGTTCCCCGACCTCATCGCCGGGGCGGATCCGGTCGCGCCGCGGCCCGGGGCGGATCCAGTCGCGCCGCGGCCCGGGGCGGATCCGGTCGCGCCGCGGCCCGGGGCGGCCGAGCCGCGCCCGGCCCTGTTCGGCCACAACGCGCCGGACCGACGGTCCGACCCGCCGATCCTGACGCCGTCGGGCCTACCGTGGCGGCAGCGACCGTCGGGCCCCGGTGAGTCACCCGGGGGCAGCGCCACCGGCACCGGGCCAATCGCGTCCGCCGAGCAGTCGGGTGATGATCCCACAGGACTTACCGGTCCTATTGGACTTACCGGTCCCATTGTGCGGACGGGACGGGGACCCGACGAGACGCGAAACGTAGTGTCGTCGTATCGATCCGGGACCCTTCGGGGACGCACCGACGCCGCGCGGCTCGCGGACCCGGACCCTCCTGAGTGGACACCCCCGGCCCAGGAGTCGCGCGACACCGACCAGGGAGGGTGACACCGTGGCGCAGAGGACGAGCACGACCGTCGACATCGCCTGGTTGGTGAATGAGCTGGTCGACCGGGTGCCGCACGTCCAGCAAGCAGTGGTGCTGTCCCACGACGGGTTGCTGATCGCGAAGTCCGGTGCACTGTCGCGTGAGGACGCGGAGCATCTCTCGGCCGTCGCCGCGGGCATGCACGGCCTCGCCCGTGGGGCCGGCCGGCGGTTCAACCGAGGTTCGGTGCGGCAGACCATCATCGAGATGGAGAGTGGCTTCCTCTTCGTCAAGGCCGGCGGCAACGGGGCCTGCATCGCCGTGCTGGGCGCCGAGGACGCCGACGTCGGGCTGATCGCGTACGAGATGGAGATGCTGGTGGCCCGCGTCGGACAGTACCTGTCGACACCGGTCCGAACGACGGCGAACGGGCAGGGGTAGAGCCGGCGATGATGGTGCCGGAGCCGCTGGAGCAGATGTGGGTCGACGACGACGCCGGCCCGGTCGTGCGCCACTACGCGATGACCTCGGGCCGGACCCGGCCGACCCGTGGCGAGTTCGACCTCATTACCCTGATCATGGCCGCCCGCGCCGCGACCGCCAGTAATGCCGGACTGCAACCCGAGCATGCCGCGATCGTCCGGCTCTGCCAGAATCCCATGTCGGTCGCGGAACTCGCGACGCAGCTGGATCTGCCGTTGGGGACGGTACGGGTCCTGCTGGGCGACCTCCTTGACCGGGGCCTCATCCGGACACGCTCTCCCGTGTCGGCCACCCAACTTCCCACCGAGCGTGTATTCAAGGCGGTCCTCGATGGTCTCCGGTCACTCTGACTTCGGCGTCGACCTCGGCGTCGATGATGACGCCCTGCCGACTGCCCTGAAGATCCTCGTCGCCGGAGGCTTCGGCGTCGGCAAGACCACGCTGGTCGGCGCCGTCAGCGAGATCCAGCCGCTGCTGACCGAGGAGTACCTCACCGATGAAAGTGTCGGCGTCGACGACACCGCTGGCGTCGAGATGAAAGCGACCACCACCGTGGCCATGGACTTCGGCCGCATCACGCTCAACCACGACCTGGTCCTCTACCTGTTCGGTACCCCGGGGCAGGATCGCTTCCTCTTCGTCTGGGACGAGCTCGCGCTAGGCGCGATCGGCGCGATTGTGCTCGCCGACACCCGCCGCCTCGCCGACTGCTTCCCGTCGGTCGACTACTTCGAACGGCGTGGCCTGCCCTTCATCGTCGCGGTCAACTGTTTCGAGGGCACCCGCCTGTTCGAACCTGCCGAAGTGCAGCTTGCCCTCAATCTCGACCCCGGCGTCCCGGTGATCATGTGCGACGCCCGGCGGCGTGACTCCGCCAAGGAGACCCTCATCGCCCTCGTTGAGCACGCCATGAAGACGGCCTGGGGCCAGCAGGACGAGCCGGCCACGGTCAGCTGAGCTCGCCGCGCGGTGCGCTCAGGCGGACGGCGCGAAGAGGTCGACCGCGTTGCCGTCCGGGTCGAGCACCACGGCGTACCGCTGCCCCCAGAACGCGTCCCACGGCTCACGGTGACCGTGGTATCCCGCCGCGACCAGCTCGGCGTACGCCCGGTCAACGTCGGCCGGGTCGGCACAGAGGAAGGCCAGACTGACCCGGTGCCCGCCCGTGGGTCGCTGCCAGTCCGGGTCGAACGAGCGGATGACCTCTTCCGTGTCGAAGGCCAGCCGCAGCCCACCGGGCAGTGCCACCTCGACATGCGACTCGGCGTTCGCATCGGCCGAGAAATCCAGCCCGAGTCTGCGGTAGAAGTCCAATGACGCCGCCATGTCCTTGACGACGACTCCAACGCAATCGATCTGAGGTGTCATGCGTCTGACCATAGGGTGGTGGTCAGACATTTCTCGGCGGTCGGACGACGGAGAGGTCACGCATGCGTACTCAAGTCGGCATAGTCGGTGCCGGGCCGGCTGGTCTCGTCCTCGCCCACCTGCTGCACCTCGAGGGCATCGAGTCGGTCGTGCTCGAGGCGCGTAGCAGAGAGTATGTAGAACGGCGGGTACGCGCGGGTGTGCTGGAACAGCCCACTGTGGAGCTGCTGCGCGCGGCCGGGGTGACGGATCGGCTCGATCGCGAGGGACTGATCCACCATGGCATCTCGCTGCGGTTCGACGGATCAGATCACCGGATCGCCTTCGACGAACTCACCGGGCGGTCGATCACCGTCTATGGCCAGCAGGAGATCGTCAAGGACCTCATCGCGGCCCGGGTCGCGGCCGGCACCGCGCCGCTATTCGACGTCTCTGACGTCGCGGTGCACGACCTCACCACCGAGTCGCCCAGGATCACCTTCCGCACGGCGGAAGGCGAAGCGGCCGAACTGGTATGCGACATCATCGCGGGCTGCGACGGCTTCCACGGCGTTACCCGCGACGCGATTCCGGCCGCCGCCACGACGGTGTATGAGCACACGTATCCATTCGCGTGGCTCGGCATCCTCGCCGAGGCGCCGCCGTCGCATGAGGAGCTCATCTACACGTACCACGAACGCGGCTTCGCGCTGCACAGCATGCGCTCGCCCCGGGTGACTCGGCTCTACCTGCAGGTCGAACCGGACGAGGAGATCGCGGCCTGGCCCGACGAACGCATCTGGGCGGAGCTGCACCTGCGGTTGCACGCCGACGGCTTCACGCTCACCGAGGGGCCGGTGCTGGAGAGGGGCATCACCGGCATGCGCAGCTATGTGGTGGAGCCGATGCGGTACGGGCGGCTGTTCCTCGCCGGCGACGCGGCGCACATCGTGCCGCCGACCGG
>JAHRHA010000262.1 GCA_020027875.1 Micromonosporaceae bacterium
AGACGCAACCACACATCCCGATCATCCCGCACCGCCGAAGGACATCGACGCATCCGCCCAGGTCAGGGCCCGTAACGACAATTTTGGAACCCCACAGGGCAGAGCCGGTCGCGGCGGGCGGCGTAACGACGCAGCATGTCGAAACCATGTGTTGGCACCGTTCCGTGCGGTTGGACCCTACCGTCCCTGCGAGACGCACCAACCGTGCAAGGCTGCCCTCCACAGCTCCGCTCAAACGGCCCCTGCGCCCCCAGGACACCGCCGGGCCGTAACCGCCTGTTCACCAGGACTTATCGAACCGCACGTGTCGGCAACCCTTCACGCGGTGGTAGCGAGACCTATGTCGACTCCGGCGCTCAGCTTCCGAGTGCACCGCGACGGAGACCGCGTCCGCCTGGTCGTAGCCGGACAGATCAACCGAGCCACCCGGGACTCATTGGCCACGACCGCGGCTGACGCCCTGGCAGGCCGCACGCGAGTGCTGGAGATCGACGTCAGTGCCATCACCATCGGCGACTCCAGCGCCATCTCCACCTTCATCGGGCTCCGCCGGGCCGCAAGCGCCGAAGCCAAACACGTGGTTCTCGTGAACCTGCCTCGCCAGGTTGAACGTGTGCTCGAGCTGGCCCGCTTGCTCGATGATCTCACCAGTCCATGCCCGGACAGGGCGAGCGCGCCACCATCAGACACCGCCAATTCGTAGCGCACCCGCGTCGAGCGTACGACACAGCTCCGCCGGCTGGCCACGGGGAAGCCAGCCGGCCGGGGTTGGCGCCGACAATACGGGAAACGGCCCGATACAAACAAGAGGGAGGCTACGGGGGTGTGGCCGCTGCAGGGCCTCATCGTCGGTCGCCTTGACCTACCGGAGCCGACGCCTGGCAGCACCGTCACTATGATTCACTTGGACAATCGCTGCTCCGTGTCAGCGGTCAGGACGCCGTGGGCCACCCATACCTGGCTGAGAGCATGCGCGAAGCGAGCGTTTCTGATGGCAAGGTAGGCGACTTCACCCGCCAGGGAGTCGCCGTGCTTGTGCACAAGAGACAGCAAGAGCGAGGGATCGCCTGCGCCAGCAGCAACTGGAACGCCTCGGGTTGAGGTTCCACCGAATCTGGGTCGCCCGACCTGGAGAGCCCACGGCAACCACCACTCCCGGCCAGTTCCGACTGCTTCTATGTGGACGACTCAGGGTTGTCCACCAGCGGTCTGGTGGTGTACAGGATGGCAGGAGGTCGACGCCACTGAACCGCTCCGGGTTTCTTGGAGGCTCCGAACCTTGGAAAGGTAGGAGCCGTGCCAGCGAAGAGGTACAGCCAGGAGATCAGGTAGCGGGCGGTCCGGATGGTGTTCCAGGTCCGCCGGGAGTCCGGGCAGCTGCATGGTGCGATCGCCGCTGTTGCGGACAAGTTGGGCGTTAACCGCGAGACGCTCAGGAATTGGGTACGGCAGGCGAGGTCGACGACGGCCAGCGACCGGGTACGTCTACTGTGGATGCTCAGCGGGTCGCGGAGTTGGAGCGGGAGAACCGTGAGCTGCGCCGCGCCAATGTTATCTCTAGTCCTCCGCTGGCTGTCTGATACGCAACCGTAACGGTCTGTGTGTGCTCGTTGTCTGTCGTGGAACGGTTATCTGTGGTGTCCACGATGGAGGTCCGAGTTGCGGGTCCAGCAAGTTGTGATGCCGTCCGGCGAGCCGCGGTCGTGGACCGTGCTCGACCACGGCCTCGCTCTTGGTGACCGCGTGCTCCGGTGCGTCCGCTTTGTTTGTGCTGCCCACAACTCGCCGTCGACGCCTCGCACCACGATGTCGATGCCGCGATCAGGACCTCGGCGATCAGGCCATTCAGGCCACCGCCACACCGCCGCCACGTCCACAGAGAACACTGGATCGATTTGCAGGAGCCATATACACACAACAGCTCGAATGCGATACCGCGGCGGTGACGAGATGCCGCATCTTCGTCCGCAACCTGGGGGAAGTCGGCTTCCACCTCCTCAAACGTCATACCTGGGCGTTCGCGGCCCGACGCGGCGAACCTGCGCGCTGACATGGCTTGCAGTATATGCCTAATAGGACCGACAAATGCGCCTGCTGACCTGTGGGTGCCGATACCATCGACCAACCCGTCCTGCACGAGGTCGCCGCCCGCCTCGCCCCCGCGTAACCGGGGCGGGCCGCCTATCCGTCCAGGAGGTGGCCGAAGATCGCCGCGCCGAGGCGCAGTGCCTTCTACTGCGTCAGCACAGCGCCGGTGACCTCCGGGTGGGCGGCCAACCAGGCCGTCGCACTGGCCGGGTCGGTGAAGAAGTTCAACACGCCGCAGCAGCGCTCCGCCGCGGGTTGGACCGCACCGGCTGGGGCGCCGGGTGTGCAGCAGTCGCCCTCCGCATTTGTGATGGCGCCCTCGACGACCACCGCCGAACTCGGTGTCCACCTGGCCCGTCCGTTGTGGACGGTGACGGTGACCGGCTGGCCGTTGTGCGGGTCGGTGGAGTCGATGGTGACGTCGCGGCGCAGCATGGCAGCGATGCCAAGGGCGTCGATGGCGCACATCGCATACACGCGGGGCCCGTCGGCGATGACGACCAAGTGCGGCGTGGGACGCGCGGAGAACGGGTACGCGGCCTGGATGGCGCCGTGTGGGTCGAGGCGAATCACGTCGCGGTCGTGCAGTTCCCTCAGCAGCGCGTCCAGGTCGGCGCCGCCGGCGGCCTCCTCCAGCGTGTCGCGCGCCGGCGGGGCGCCGGTGGCGGCGAAGGCGGTCAACACCTGGCGGTGCACGGCACGCGCGGCCGCGCTGACCCGCGCGAAGCGGTCGGTGGTGACCCCCACCGTGACCCCCACCGTCAACCCGGCCGGGTCGGTGTCCGGCGCGCTCATGTCATGGCCTCCAAACGTCGGGAAACGTGCTCAGGCGGCCCAGCAGGACAGCTTGGTGATGTCACGGGTGAAGGTCTGCACGACCAAGCTTGAGCGCCTTGGCGGCGCAGCCAGCACCAGCCAGGGCCTGGGCGGTGGTCAATGCGGCATTGACGGCGACGGCACGGGCGCGCACCCTCATCGCTTGCCGGCCTGCTTCGCAGCGTTCAGATCCGTGTCGGTCGTCGACGGCGGGCAGCAGTCCTCACCAACGCCGGTGCGGCCGGCGCGTCGTAGGACGATGGCCGTGATCGCCAGCGCAGCGACGATCAGACCGGCGACGATCAGCCAGGGACTGCGCAGTATCCCGCCGGTCGCGGCCAGGCCACCGCCGGCCACCGCGGCCGTGGTGGTGCAACAGACCAGCATCGCGATACCGGCCCCACCGGCACCGGCGATTCCGCCCAGCCAGCCGGCGATCCTGCCGCGGTCGGTGTTCATGGGTTGTCCCTGGTGGGTGGGATGCGCTCACAGTCGGCCAGGGCGGCGCAGTTGTCCGCGGCGAGGGCGTGGGCGAGCATCACCAGGTCGGCGACCCGAGGGTCGGCCACGCGGTACAAGGCGTTGCGCCCGGTACGCCGGACCTCGACATAGCCGCAGTCGGCGAGGCAGGCCAGGTGGGTGGAGACCCGCCCCTGCGACAGGCCGATATGCCTGACACATTCGGTGACCGTGTGCTCGCCGTGCAGCAGAAACTCCAGCAGCCGCAGCCGGGTCGGGTCGCCCAGCGCGCGGAAGAACTTCGCCACCGTGTTCACCCCACCCGCGGCCGTGGGCAGCAGCCGCACCTGCTCGATGACCTCGGTCATCGGCGCCTCCTTGGCGTCGCCTCACACCTATTCGCTCAGGCGGATAACATCCGGTTAAGCGGATGCTATGTCGACGGGGAAGCATCCGGCAAGCCGGATGAGTCCAAACGGCGGAGGAGGCACGCGATGCGCTATGACCTGGCGATCATCGGTTCGGGGGGTGCGGCGTTCGCCGCCGCGATCGCCGCCCGTCGCCGGGACGCGTCGGTGGTGATGATCGAGCGGGGCACCGTCGGCGGGACGTGTGTGAACACCGGCTGTGTGCCGTCCAAGGCCCTGCTGGCGGCGGCCGAGGCGCGGCAGGTCGCCCTGTCGGCCGGTCGATTCCCGGGCATCCACACCTCGTCCGGGGACGTCGCGTTCGATGACCTGATCACCGGTAAGGACGCGTTGGTGCGGGCGATGCGGGCCGACAAGTACGTCGACCTGGCCGCCGGGTACGGCTGGCAGATCCTCGCCGGTGCCGCCCGGTTCGCGTCCACCCCGGCCGGGCCGGTCCTCGACGTCGACGTCGACGGTGGCGACGACGTCGACGGTGGCGACGCCATCCGCATCGAGGCGCA
>JAHRHA010000263.1 GCA_020027875.1 Micromonosporaceae bacterium
TGCCTCTGCGCTGGAGCCGCGGGGCCGCCTTGACCGCCAAGACCTTGGGCGACCGATCGAACTGTCAATCGTGGATGCTCTTGCGGGCGACAACCTGGCAGCCACCTCCGCATCTGGGCCCGGAGCCCGCTCGGCTCGGTGTAGCGCGACGATTCCGCCGCTCAGATGGCGCCAGGTGACGTGTTGCCAGGCCGGCGCCGCCGATTCGCTGTGCCAGGGTCGGCTGGTCCGGCCGGGCCACCCGTGCCGCGGCGGTCGCCGCCTCAGACGGCTGCCCGCACGAGACCTCGCCGAAGTTGCACTCGTCGCTCCCCTCGGATCACCAGCCGCGCCACCTGATCATCGCGTGGTGGGCGGAACGGTGCAAAGTCTCCTAAGCCGGTTAGGAATCGGGCAGGGCCCTCCTCCTGCGGCACCCGGCTGCGCATCGCAGCCGACACCGATCACGGGGTGCTCGTCGTGCCCGAGAGCGCTGGCAAGAACGGCAGCGCCGCGGGCGCAAAGCTCGGCCACGGCGGCTGGAAGGACATCAAGGTCACACTGGATGGGCCACGGGCGGGTCAGACTCCGGGCTTCTCCGTCATGGCGATCGAGATCGCGCCGGACCTGCCCAAGTTCCGCCTCTGCCCTTGAGGCGGGAATCGTGGACGAGGACACGTACGTCCAGCAGGGTCGGATGTGGAAGGACGCGCATTGGGCCTACCTGCATTACATCTTCGAGACACTCGGCGTGGACGAAGACCTGCTGCTGCTCGGCAACCCGGTGACGGACGAGTTCAGCCACCAGTTGATGGGGCTGATCACACCGAAGGACATCGACGGCAACGCCAACCCATACTTCGACGACGTCACCAACGACGACGTGGCGGACGGGCGGGTCGACCCCGGCGCGGCGGGCCGAGCTGGACGCAGTTCCTACGTACCCAAGCTGCCGGGACGCTCGCCTGTGACTTCCTCACCGTCGAGACGGTCGGACTCACCCGGCTGTACATCCTGTTCGCATTGAACTCGACCACCGCCGGGTACACCTGGCAGGCATCACCGCCCACCCGACCGGTGCGTGGGTCACCCAGGCCGGCCGCAACCTGCTGATGGACCTGGCCGAACACGCACACCGATTCCGATTCCTGATCCGGGACCGCGACGCCAAGTTCACCACCGCGTTCGACGCGGTGTTCGCGGCGGCCGGCACCGAGGTGATCAAGATTCCGCCGCGGTCGCCGAAGACAAACACATATGCCGAGCGGTGGGTACGGACGGTGCGTACCGAATGCCTCGACTGGCTCCTGATCTGGAACCACCGCCATCTTCAGCGGGTCCTGACCGCCTACCTGCAGCATTACAACACCGGCCGTCCGCATCGCGGCATCAACCTCGATGTGCCCGTCCCAGCGCCGCAAACCGGCAGCGCCGGCCAACCAGCTTGACCGGGCACATCCAACGAGCCGACGTCCTCGGTGGCCTGATCCATGAGTCCCACCGCGCGGCCTGACCCACTGCCGTCCAACCGGACGGGCGGTCAGCGCACTTCACGAAGACTCCCAGTCGCTGGACCCTTCCGGTCGTGAGGAAAGAGACCTCGACGAGTAGCTTCCTGCGGTAGCAAAGGATGGCGGCGAGTAGCACTCAATGCAGCGTGGGGGTCCCGCGCGGGGCGTTGGGTGCTCCGGACGAGGCGGTCAGCGATGAGACGCTCACGCGAGCGCCTCCACGGCGGCGGTGTTGCCGTTGAGTCGAGCCGGAACCTGTGCGGTCCCGTGTGGCTCGGTGTGGGCCAGGTCGGCGAGCAGCCGCTCGGCCGTGTGCAGAGGAACCCGGAGACTCTCGGCGAGGGCCTCACGGTTGATGTGCATGCCGGTGGCGTTGCGGTAGTCACCGGCGACGATGCGGGCCTCGGGATCAGCTCTTCCGGGATGACGTCACCCATGCCGGTAGCGGGGTGAAGCGTGGCGTGGACCGGCACCGAGGCCGGAACGTCCAACGTGGATCTAACGGGCTGCACCATCAGCTGGGCAACGGTGAGCGGCGCAGTGGGCCGGGAGAGTACGAGTTTGGTGAGGGCGAGGAAGCCCAGGGCTGGTACGGCTGCAAGGAGCCAGCCGGTGATGGAAGGGGTCGTGCCATCGCGAGTTATCCGGCCAGGGACAAGGCGGCAGACATGAACTCGCCCTCTTGCATGTGGGCGTTGGCCGGTTGGTCAACGACCAGGGCCCTTTCGGACGTAGCCCTGCCCACCCGGGCTGCCGTAGCGTCGCGCACAATGGGGCGATTGGCGAAAAGACCCGTCCGCGCCGTGGCACTGGCCTCGGCCGCGTTCATCCTGGCGCTCGGCACGCTAGTGGCCCCCGCCGGTTCCAAGCAGGCCGACGCCAGCCCGCCCGTGCTGTTCGCCGACGGGTTCGAGTCCGGGACCCTGTCGGCGTGGTCGGGCGGCACCGGGCTGCTTGTCCAGCAGCAGCTGGTCGCTGACGGCGCCTGGGCGGCCCGCAGCACCACCACCGGTGCGGCGTCCTACGCGTACCGCACATTGGATGCCACCACCGGCGAGATGACCGTCCGGCTGGCCCTGCACCTGGTGTCGATCAGCGGCACGAGCTCGTTCAACTTCCTCAAGGTGCGCACTACCACCGGTACGGCGATCGCGGAGTTGTACATCACCCCCACGCGGATCCTCGGGCTTCGCAATGACGTCACCGGGATCGCGACCAACAGCCCGAACACCGTGACTACCGGGGTGTGGCACGACGTGCGCCTGCACATCATCGTCAACGGCACCGCCAGCACTACCGAGGTGCTCTTCGACGGTGCCACCGTGCCCGCGTTGACCAGCAACGCCGCCAACCTCGGCACCACCGCGGTCGGCCGGGTCCAGATCGGCGAGAACGTCCCGGGCCGCACTGCCGACCTCGGCTTCGACACCGTCACCGTGACGGGCTCCGCGGCAAGTCCGGACCCGGTTCTCGCCGCGGCTGGGGATATCGCCTGCGACCCGCTGAACCCCAACTTCAACGGGGGTGCGGGTACCAGCTCGAACTGCCACATGGTGACCGTGGCGAACCTGGTGCTCGCCGACCCGGCGATCACCACGGTGGCAGCGCTCGGGGACGTCCAGTATGAGTGCGGCGGTCTTGCGGCGTTCGACGTCTCGTACCACCCCTCGTGGGGTCGGTTCAAGGCCATCACTCGCCCGACGGTGGGCAACCACGAGTACATCGCGAGCAGCTCGACCGTGCCGGCCACGGACTGCGACGCCAACGGAACCGCCGCCGGCTACTACATCTACTTCGGTGCCGCGGCCGGAGATCCGGCAAAAGGTTACTACAGCTACCAGCTCGGCACCTGGCACGTGATCGTGCTTAACACAACGTGCGAGAAGGCGGGTGGCTGCGGTGTCGGCAGCGCGCAGGAGCAATGGTTGCGGCAGGATCTCGCCCTGCATCCGGTCGCCTGCACCGTGGCGTACTTCCACATCCCACTGTGGTCGTCGGGCGGCCGGGCGTCGCCCAATGCCAAGGCATTGGTGACCGCCCTCTACGAGGCGGGCGCGGAGCTCGTGTTGACGGGGCACGACCACATCTACGAGCGATTCGCTCCACAGGACCCGGATGGTCAGCCCGACCCCAATGGTGTGCGGGAATTCGTGGTCGGCACCGGCGGTGCCAACCACACCTCGTTTACGACGATCGCGGCGAACAGCGAGGTCCGCGACGCCACGACGTTCGGCATCCTGCGGTTGACGCTGCAGCCGGGCGGCTACGCCTGGAGCTTCGTGCCGGAGCCCGGCGGATCGTTCCGGGACACCGGCTCGGGATCCTGCCATTGAACGCGAGCGCGCAGTATGACCTGTACTGCCATAAACCCGTCGCACGGGTTGGGAGCTGGCGTTTCGCCCGGGCAGGGCAGGATCGCGTGATGGTGGCGACCGGGACACCAAGTTCACCGCAGGGTTCGACGCGGTGCTCGCCGCCGAAGGCATCCGGATCGTGCGCACCCCAGCCCTGGCACCTCGATCGAAACCGTTGGTTTCACACTGCACCTCATTGGTTCGTTGCGGTAGGTTGGGGTGTTTGTGCTGGCCGGCCTTTGGTGAGTGCCGGGTGTCCTTGGTGGCGGGTCGGGGGGTTGGGGCCGGGTCGGTTGTAGAGCATCTGTCCGTGGTCGTTGTACCGGTGGCCGTTGACAAGTCCGGCGTCGCGCCAGGCTTTGACGGTGCCGGTGGACACGCCGAGGGTGGTGGCCATCTCGGTCAGGGTGAGCAGGCCGGC
>JAHRHA010000137.1 GCA_020027875.1 Micromonosporaceae bacterium
CGCCGGCTCGACCGCTCTACCTCCGCAAACGTCCCAACCAGAAGCCCGGCTCAACCCAAGATCAGGGCTGGCCGGGCTTCCCGTGAATCGAGGTTAGCCCAGGCCAGCGTCGGCGACCAGGAGAGCGGCCAGATCGTCACCGTCGGCCCCCGAAACGCCGTGCACCGAGAACCACGTCGCTACGTTGCGGGCATCGCGGACGAGGAACTCCCGACCCTGCGGGTTGGACACCACGTCCACAATCTGCGGCAGGTCGATGACGACCAACCGTCCATCCTGGACAAGGAGGTTGTAGGGGGAGAGGTCGCCGTGAGCGAACCCCGCCCGCGCCATTGTGGAGAGTGCCTCAACGAGCTGCCGCCACAGATCCGGCAGGTCGGCGGTGTCCTGGCGGAGTTGAGCGAGCCGCGGCGCCGCCTCGGATCCGTCTTTGCTGCCGATGAACTCGAGGAGTACTTCGGTGCCGAGGATCTGTACCGGGTAGGGCACCGGGACGCCCAGCTCCCACATCCGGCACAGCGCGCCAAACTCGGCCGCCGCCCATTGGCCCGCGACGACCTCCTTGCCGAAAGCCGTGCGGGCGGCCATGGCCCGGTTGACCCGGGACTCCTTGACCCGACGACCCTCGAGGTAGCCGGCGTCGCGGTGGAACATGCGGTGCTCGGACGCCCTATAGCGCTTCGCGGCGAGCAGGCAGGCCCGGTCGGTGTCGGGCACCGCCCGCTCGACGAGGAAGACGTCGGCCTCCTTGCCGGTCTTCAGAACGCCGAGCTCGAAGTCGACCGCGGCCAGCTCGGTCACGAGCCATTCCGGGTACGGCCTCGGGCCGCGTTCGGTGGGGGACGACTGGTCCCAGGTGGACCAGCGTGTCCCGTCGTCCGGGGTGTCGCAGATGACCTCCAGCTGCCGCCGGTGGCCACGCTTACTGAACGTCTCCTCGTCGTCAAAACGACGCTTTCCTGAACGGACCTGATGTTGCGAATCTTCGTGCAGGCGCACGGTGGGGTCTCCTTGGTCGGATCGATTACCCCGCCGGTGTGCGTCGCGTCGTATGACGCTGGACGGTTCAGGCCCGGACCGGGGTGAGGGCAGGCGGCAGCGGCCGCGCGACAGGCGCGTACATGGCTTTACCCCTCCCCTCTCGGCGCGGCGGAGATCCGCCGGCCCGATCGACGACGCGGCCATGATGCCAAGGCTGGCCGCTGAAGCGCAACTCATTTATCGCGACGTCGACGACCGTACAACGTAGGCCAGGCCCGGTGGATCAAGACCAGTTGTGGCGCCATAGCTACCACACGTCGCCTACATCCAGAGGGTCGATGAGGAAGACGCATACTCGGCGAGCATCGTGTGGGTTCGCCGCACCCGGTCGAGTTCGGCCGGATCGAACGTGGCGATGACGATGGCCTCGCCGTCGTCGGGCGCCTTCGCCAGCGGCCGGCCCTCCGGTTCGTACACCGCCGCTCCCCCGTTGAACCGCCATGGATCGCCACCGCCGACAGAGTTGGCGAATGCGACGTACATGGTGTTGTCCAGGGCTCGTGCCGCGTAGTAGAGGTCGCGCCTGTGCTCGGACCCAGCCAGATAGCCTGAGGGACACAGGTAGCCGTGTGCCCCGGCAACCGCGGCCGCCCGACCATGCTCGGGAAAGCAGCCGTCGTAGCAGATGCCCAGCGCCAACTGCCAACTGTCGAGTTCGATGGTCGCCCCGTGCCAGCCGGGGGTGAAGAGCGCCCGCTCGTCGGGCCCCCACAGGTTCTGCTTGTTGTAGGCCGCGGCCACCGAGCCGTCCCGATCGACCACCAACGAGGAGCAGGTACGCCGGCCGTCCGGGTGACGCACCGCCGCGCCGACGACCACGACGACGCCGCCGTCCCGTGCCGCCACCGCGAGAGGCTCCAGGCGCGTGTCGTCCACGCGGCCGTCGCCGTCGGCGTCGACATGGGTGGAGGCGGGGTCCGCGACGTACAGGGTCGGTGGGTGGTAGGCGCAGAGGAAGAGCTCCGGCAGTACCGCCAACCGGGCCCCCCTGGACGCCGCCTCAGCCACCAGCCGGGCACCCAACCGCGCGTTGGCGTCAATCTCACCCGGCGTCGGAGTCGCCTGGACCGCAGCGACCAGCAGTGGCATCGTCGGCTCGCTCATGCGCCCATCGTGCCAGGCGTCCGGCAGCCGTCAGTAAAAGGCGGGTGGGGCGCCCGGCAGCCGTCAGTGAAAGGCGGGTGGGGCGCCAGGCATACGGTGCAGGCGGAACGCCTCCGGGACCTTCCATACGTGCGCCCGGAACAGGGGGAGGGCCACCGCTTCCTCCTCGGTGACCCAGCGAAAGTCCGTGGTCTCGATGCTCGGCGTCAGCTCGCCACCCAGTACCTCGCACTCGAAGACCAGGTAGTACGCGTGCCGAGCGATCGACGGGAGACCCCAGGTGCGGTTGTCGAACACCCCGATCACGCGCGTCGCCCGTACGAGGAGCCCCGTCTCCTCCCGAGTCTCCCGCACGGCGCCGGCGGACGGCGACTCCCCCACGTCGGCGGCCCCGCCCGGCATGCACCAGTCACCCGTGTCGGCTCGCTGTGCCAGCAGCAGCAGCCCGTCCGCGTCGAAGACGGCGGCATCGACCGCCACCGCCGGCGTACACATGAGGTCCTCCTGGAAGATCCGTCCAATCTCTACAGTGGACCTACCATCGACGAGAGCCAGCAACTCCGCGGCGAGATCCCGGGTCCGGCGGAAACGGTCGAGGTCATAGGGGTCTGTACTGAAAAAGAGGCCGTTCCCGGCATGCGCGCGCAGTTCGTCGGCGATCTGTCCGATTCGGGTGCCGACGTCCTGCTCAGCATCCTGTGTCATCCCGCCCCTCCCGTCCCCGGCCCGGCAACGCGCACAATGACGATCGTGCCAGACGACACGGACGCCGCCTTCTACCTTCCGACCGCTGACCCGACGAGGTTCCTCGCCACCCGCCGTACGGAAGGACCCTGGGCGCCCGGCACCCAGCATGCCGGCCCGCCGTCGGCCCTCCTCACCCGTGCAATAGAGCGGCTCCCCTCATCGATCGAAGGCCCGAGCCAGCTCACCCGGTTAGCCGTCGAGATCCTTGGTCCGGTTCCCACGGGCGAGGTCAGCGTAATCGCGACGGTGACGAGGCCGGGCCGCGCCGTGGAGCTCGTCGAGGGCGAACTCGAGGCCAACGGCCGCGCGACCATGCGGGTCCGCGCGTGGCGGATCCGCAGCACGTCGATCAACCTGCCGAACGGCCTCAATGGACACCTGTCGCCGCCGCCACCGATCCCGGCGACAGCCGACGGGTTCCGCGACGAGACGTGGTCCGAGGCCTACCTCGGTGCGGTCGAGTGGCGCTTCGTCTCGGGACATCTGGAGATCCCGGGGCCGGCGAGCGCCTGGACGCGGCTGCGGATCCCGCTCGTCGCCGGCGAGGACCCGTCCCCGACCCAACGGCTCGCGGCGGTCGCCGACTCTGGCAACGGGCTGAGCAGCCTACTGTCCTTCGACCGTTGGTGGTACATCAACACCGACCTGGTCATTCACCTGCATCGCGTCCCGTCCGGCGAGTGGATCTTCATAGATGCTCGCTCAACCCTCGACCCCAGCGGTGTCGGCATTGCCGAGACCGACCTGTACGACGCGAGCGGTCGAGTCGGGCGCGGCGCCCAGTCGCTCATGGTGGGACCCAGATAGCGACAGGGCCGCCAAGCCGACCTACCAAGCCGTACGTACGTATTGCACCCTCGCCCGGCGCCTGTCACGATCGACTCGTGCCCCGGGTGAGCCAGGATCAGCTCGACGCGCGCCGCCATGAGATCCTCGCCGGCGCCCGCGCCTGCTTCGCCCGCTACGGATACGAAGGGGCGACTGTTCGCCGCCTCGAGGAGGAGACCGGGCTGTCCCGCGGCGCCATCTTCCACCATTTCCGGGACAAGGAGTCGCTCTTCCTCGCGGTCGCGGAGGACGACGCCGCGGCGATGGTGGAGACCGTCGCCCGCAACGGTCTCGTCCAGGTGATGCGCGACCTCCTCCACCGGGTCGCCACGGGCTGGGAGTCGGGCGCGGAGTCGAGGGCGGAGTCGCGCGGAGAGCCGGGCGCGGAGTCCGATGTGGCCGGATGGCTCGGCACCCAGCTCGAGGTGTCCAGGCGGCTGCGCACCGACGCCGAGTTCGCCAAACGATGGGCCGCCCGGGCCGACGCGATCGCCGCGGCCACCCGCGACCGGCTGCTCCGCCAGCGCGAGGCTGGTGTGCTCCGCGTTGATATCGACGTCGACGTGCTCGCTCAGTTCCTCGAGCTCGCCTACGACGGACTCGTCCTGCATCTGGCAATGGGCCGGCCGAGCGTGGATCTTGAGCGCGTCCTCGACCTGGTGGAGGCCGCAGTCCGCCGCCCCAATCACCGTCGATCATGACCTGGAGGTCATGATCGACGCGTTTTGGCGACGGTCACATCATGATCACGGGGATCTTGGGGCGCGGGATCTTGGGCACCGGGTATTGCGTACCGGCTCCACAATGACGGTGCGACCATCCAACGGACGGTCGAGCTCCATACCCGCAGGAGGCGGATCCAATGCTCGACCTGGCAGCCCCGGGCGACACCTGGGGCATCAGCGGACCTGACTTTCTCACCGTCTACCTCGGCGCCCTCGCGGTCTTCTTCGCGGCGGCTATCGTGATCCGGCTGCGGGTCACCCGCTCCGACCACGGAGGCGACGCCGGCCAACCAACCCCTGGCGAAATCGCCATGCTCGAGGGCGGTCGGTCTCGTGCGATGTACGCATCGATCGCCGGCCTGCGCGCGGTTGGCGCCGTCGGAACTGGCGCGCGAGGCGCGCTCACCGTGACCGGACCGGTGCCGCCGGGCATGACTCGTCTCGACCACGCTGTCCATGACGCGGCGGGCCGGGGAGTACGGGTCACTAACCTCATTGCCGACCACCGGGTCGCGTCCACTCTCGACGAGCTCGGCGCCGAGATCGAGCGATCTGGATGGGCACTCGACTCCACCAAGCGCTCTAGCGCACGCCTCGGCGGGTGGATGCTGCTCGGTCTCGGCGGTTTCGGGATCGTCAGGATGGTCGCCGGCATCGCCAACGACAAGGCCGTTGGATTCATCGTCGTGCTCGCCGCCATCGCTTTCTTCGCCGGCGCGATGCTCATGCGGGTGCCCCGCCAATCTGCAGCGGGCAAGCGAGCCATCGCGCAGGCCAGACGCAGGCACGCGCATCTCGCACCGAGCCAGGCGCCGGCGTGGTCGACGTACGGAATGGCCGGCGCCGCCATGGGTGTGGCGCTGTTCGGCACTTCCGCGCTGTGGGCCGCCGATCCGGCGTTCGCAGGCGAGGCCGGTATCCGGCGAAGCACCGACACAGGCGGCAGCGCCTGGACCGGTGACTCGGGCGGCTCAGGCGGGGGCGGCTCAGGCGGGGGCGGCTCAGGCGGGGGCGACTCCGGCGGCGGTGGCGGCTGCGGCGGGGGCGGCTGCGGGGGCTGCGGCGGGTGACCGCCCAAGGCGCGGCGGGGAGCGCGCAGAACCGGTACGGCGTCGGCATCGGCTGGCGACGCGAGATCGCCGGGTTCGTCGCCGGCCTGCCGGGGCTGCGCTTCACCGAGGTTGTCGCGGAGTCGTTGCCCGGCCGCGGCCCAGGCATCCCGGACGGGCTTGCGGCGCTGCGCGACCGTGGCGTCGCGATCGTCCCCCACGGCGTACGGCTCTCCCTGGGCGGAGCGGAGGCAGTCGACCCGGCCCGGGTGGCCCACCTGGCGCACTGCGCGGTGGCACTGACCGCGCCGCTCGTCAGCGAGCACATCGCGTTCGTGCGTGCCGGCGGAACGGAGGCGGGGCACCTGCTCCCGGTACCTCGATCACGGGACGCGGTTGACGCCATTGTGGACAATGTCCTGCGTACGCAGGCCGAGTTGCCCGTGCCGCTCGCCTTGGAACCGATCGCCGCGCTCTTCGACTGGCCGGACGACGAGATGTCCGAGGCCGATTTCCTGTGCGAAATCCTCGAGCGTACGGGGGCGGAGCTGCTTCTCGACATCGCCAACGTCTACGCCAACGCCCGAAACCGCGGCGAGGACCCACTCACGCTGCTCGATCGGCTGCCGCTGGAGCGGGTCGCCTATGTCCACGTCGCCGGCGGCGCCGAGCACGACGGTCTTTACCACGACACTCACACCGATGCAGTGCCGGCGGAGGTGCTCGACCTGGTGACGGCGCTGTGCGAACGGCACCGCCCACCAGCTCTTATGCTCGAGCGCGACGGCGACTATCCGGCGGCGCAGACGCTGCGCGATGAGCTGGACGCGATCGCCGACGCGGCCGGCCTGCCCCGGGTAACCGGATGAGTCCGGATGAGTAGAGAGCTGTTGGCGCAACGCCAGGCGGCCCTGGTGGCCGCTATCGTCGCCGGCGCGCCATTGCCGCCGGGTTTCGACGAACCGAGCGTACGGGCTGCCTCGGATGCGCTGATGCGAAAGCGGACCGGCGAGGTGGCCGGCGTATGGCCGGCGTTGTGTGCGTCGCTTGGTCCACAGTGGAACGGATCCTTCGCGGCCTGGGCGGACGGGCGCCCGCCGCGGGGAGCGCTGCGGGACGGGTGGGACATCGCCCGGTCGATCGCCGCCACTGGTGACCTCGGGCCCGCCGCGGCCGTGGAGTTGGCGGAGCGTGAGGTGGCATGGCGCTATGACGGCGTCGCCGCACCTCGGCGCCGCTGGGCCGGCGCTCGCAGAGTGCCCGGCGGGCTGCTGCTTCAGGTGGCCGGACGGGTGTGGCGGTCAGTCCGGCCTGGCGGCAACGGCCTGGGTCGATTCAGTTCGTGAATGCCCCGTCCGTGCCGTATCGGTATCCAACTGCCCGATGTCGAACGGAATGTGGAACCGTGCCTGCGGCTGTCCAGCCAGCGGTTCACGATCCGCGTGACGGCGAACGTGGCCGTGTACATCTCAGCCTCCTACCGCGACGCTTGTCAGATCTGCTCCGAGACAGGTTCCGCCGCTAGATGTGGGTCATTCACGAGCTCAGCCACTACTCCTGTGCTAGCGATGGCCGAGTCGTTGCCATGGAATCCGGCTGCTGGATCTCAGCATTCGAAGGCGGCTCATCCGCCCCGAGGGCGTGCAACTGACCTTGCATGAAGGTCCTGAGTTCGGCCCGGTAGTCCCGGTCGAATCGCTGCAACGCTTCGATCTGCTGCTGCAGCGCTGCACGCTTGGCTGCCAGGCTACCGACGACGTCTTGATACCGCTGCTGGGCTTCGCGCTCGAGTCCATCGGCCTTCGCCTGAGCATCCTTGGCTATCTCCTCTGCCCTTGCTCGCGCATCGGACAGAATCTTCTCGGCGTCGCGCCGAACACCGTCGGCATGCGCCTGGGCGTCTCGGGCTATCTGCGCTGCCATTGCTCGCGCATCGGACACAGCATTGCCGGCTTCCCGCCGAGCACCGTCGGCGTGCGCCTGGGCGTCTCGGGCTATCTGCTCTGCCATTGCTCGCGCGTCGACCCGCACCTTGTCAGCTTGGTGCTGCGCACTGGCGAGATGCTCGTCGGCGGTTCGCTGGGCCAGAATCAGCACCTGAAGGGCTTGACGCTGGGCGTCCGGCTCGGGAAGTGCATGTGTCTGGTCCTGTAGCTCGTCGTCAGGGGACGTCCCTCCGAACAGCCCTTTGACACGGCCCTTCATCCGATTATCGGTCACAGGACGACCTCCCTACTCGAGCGTTGCTGCGCCGCGACTTCCGCAAGCCCGACTCCCCGTCTCGGCGCGATCGGAAACACGGACATAGCGATGCTGTTGTCTGCGCGGGCGTTCGTGCCGGAGCGCAGGCCTTGAGCTGCGGCGGCATGGTACCAAGCCGAGCCAGGATCGTTCGAGTGGAGAAGCCCAACGCGATCAGAAGATCATCGGGGTTCGGTTGAAGCCGTCACCGCGTGACGCCCGCGGTGACAAGGTCAACGAGGAGCTGCTACACGTCATCGAGGTCCTGCGACCAGGCCGCCAACGAGCCCGAGCATTCATAGCCGATGAACGTCCGCTCGCCGCCGAAACCCCCACGGTCTTGAGATTCAGGCCGCGAGCCTTCCACCGGCCGCCTACGGCACACCATGCTCACGAAGCACCTGACGTGCTCACCCGAGCGAGCCGGCTTGCTCGGTCACGTTCGACGAGCCGCAGTTCGACAGGAGCGGCGACGGACCGTATCGGAAGGCCTTGATCTGGGCTAAACATCTGCAGGCCGGTCCGTTCTGAGCATTGACCAGGAGGTTGCTATGGCGCGATTCATCCACATCACAGACTCGAACAGCGCGACTCGCGGCAATTGAGGACGGCATCCGACCGACCTGATCAAGAACTCGACGAAGGGAATGACGTGAGCGAAGCGAGCGCGCGTCGTGGCGGAAACGCACGATATCAGCCTCGGCGGCGCGGGGGTGTCCTCCGAAGGCTTGGGTGCCTTCGGGACGTCATACCAGGACGTCATACTTCTCGGCGCCATCCGGTCCCTCGAGTGTGCGCACCGAGTCAGCAAGCGCACGCAGCGCTGCGCGGACCCGGGTCCGGTGCACGATCGCGAACTGTGCGAGATCGGCCACGGAGGCCGGGCCGAAACCCTGCAGGTGATGCAGGGTCTTTCCTGTAAGGCCACCACCCGGTGCATGGTCGGTGACGCGGAGTGGTTGCCACTCCAGCAGTGGTTCACGGGCGAGCGTGGCGCGGCTGAGTCCCGCGCGGTGATGGTCATGACGTTGCTTCTCATCGCAGGTTGACATCGAAGGTTCCCCCGTGCGGTTCCATCGCGGTGCGCCCCCGTCAGCCCCAAGCCTCAGATTTGGGCCGCGTTCCCGAAAGATGGGCGGTACATCGTGCCGGTAAAGGCGTGGATGCGGAAGGCCGAAGGGCTTGAGGTAGGCGACATGGTGACGGTCCGCCTGGCCGTCGATGTCTGACCAGCCGGCGCACCAACAAGTTCGCCGTGCGCGGCGTGTCAGAACGTTCTTGAATCGTTATTGCATTCGCGTCGTGGCGAGTTCCGGCACGGAAGGCTCAGCGCGCTTCTAGCGCTGAGGTTCGCCGCCTGAGCACCGCTAGATACGCGGCGAGGCGACGCGCAGCAGATCATCAGAAACAGCCGGTGTGGGGCAGAACTGGTCATGCACCAAATGTCCGCGCCGTACGCACCACCTGCCATGCCCGCCATCGGCGGGCAGAAGAGTAAGGCGGCGAGCGAACCGACGCGCACCGGCCGCCGCAGGCTACTCGACGATGACGACGACCTTGCCTTTGGCGTGCCCTTCGCCGAGATACCGCAGCGCCTCGGGCACCTCATTCAACCGATACCGACGGTCGATGACTGTAGCGATCTTACTCGCCTGGCAGAGCTCAACGATCGGCGCCAGGTGCTGCGCACCCAGTCGAACGGCTAGGAGGCGTATCTTCTTGCCCGCGGCTCTTCCGGTCAAAGGCCCAATCAGCAGTACGTGGAGGAGCGTAGCCACCGATCCGCCAACATACAGATAGCGTCCCCCGGGCGTCAGCGAGCGCTCGTAGGCGAATGCCGAACGATGTGCGGCTAGATCAAGAACCAGGTCGTAGGTGCGCCCATTCCTGGTGAAGTCTTCCCGGGTGTAGTCGATGACGTGGTCGGCGCCGAGTGAGCGCATGAACTCCAACTTCTCAGCGTTGTCCACCCCGGTGACCTCGGCCCCGCGCAGCTTGGCGAGCTGCAACGCGTACATGCCTGAGCCGCCGCCGGCCCCGTTGATCAACACCTTCTGCCCGGGCTGGACGTGTCCCTTGTCTCGGATTCCCTGCAGCGCGATGGCCCCCGCTTGGGGGAGGGCCGCGGCTTCCTCATAGGTCATGCCGGCCGGCATTCGCGCCAGTGCGCTCTCCGGCACGCACACGTACTCCGCGAACCCGCCCATATGACTGAGGATGTCTGCGAACACTTCGTCGCCTGGTTGGAACAGCGTCGTGTTGCGACCCGCCGCCTCAACCTGTCCGGCGATGTCTGACCCGAGTATGTGCTGTCGCGGCCGGAACGGGCCCGCGATGCGGGAATACAGCGGTTTCCCCCGCAGCATCTCCCAGTCGGACCCGTTGAGGGATACCGCGTGTACCTTGACCAGCACCTCGTTGTCCTTGGGCGCGGGCACCTCCACGTCCGTCAGCCGAAGCACATCGGGCGGTCCGTATCGTGTGTAGACAACGGCCTTCATGGCTTCCATCCTCCGGCACCCACGTACGACGTGTCGTGCCGTACGGGCCCGTGGATCTGGTGGACTTGTCCGTCGACGGCGCGAGAGTAGACCCAGCCCCAACCCTCACCGTCATCGAGGATCGGGGCTCACGACCTCGACGTGCCTGCCAGACAAACTTCGCCATACGCGTCGACGGGGTCGTCGACGGTCAGCGCAACGACCGGTCCGTCGGCAACGTCGGCTGGTCCGCAACGGGCTGGACGACATCCAACGACCTCGCCAGCCTCGCTACCCGCCCCACCGACAGCTGCGCCTACCGGCTGGACTGTAACCTAGTCCCGGTGAGCCAGCGGCTATCGCGACCGCCGCGGCCGCAACGCCAAGACCACGACCAGCCGCGATGGCACGGCCTCCCTGCGAGAGATCGTAGAAGAGAAGAGCGGGCGGGTGGCGACGCCTACCGTGGTCGCCCTCGCTCAGTCCGACGCCTTCTCGCTCGTCCGGGAAGCCTCCTGCTCGGCCCCGCCACCTTGGGCGCGCTGCGAGGCGATATGCCGGGCGATGTGCGCCGCATCCCTGCCCACGCCGCCGATCAACGACGAGGACCCCGCATAGAGGAAGAACAGGCCGATGAGGTAGAGCCCGGGCTCAGATCGGACGACCCCGCGCTCGTGCCGCGGTTCGCCGTCCCGATCGAAGACGGGGAGATCGATCCAGCCGAAGTCGGGCACGAACCCGGTGCACCAGATCACGTTGGCGGGGTCGAGGACTCCACCGTCTGAGAGCATCGGCAGACCGTCGCGTACGCCTGTCACGCGCGGCACCCGCTCGACCCCCGCTCGGATGAGATCCTTCCGTCTGACCCGAGCGAGCGGGAGCCCCCGGTTGGACAGCTGGTGCCGAACCCTTCGACCTATCGGTGTCCGTAGGGTGAACACGTGGGAGAGCAGGAACCAGAACGGCGGCGTGAACAGCCGATCCGACAGGCTCCCGGCGCGGACCGGCTCCTGGCCTGTATCCCGACCGGACAGCCTCGTGTGGTGATCTGGTGACGATTCGAGGGCGATCTCGGCCCCGGAGTTGCCGGCGCCGACCACCAGGACGCCGCCCTCCCGGAGCTGCGATGGGTTTCGGTACTCGCTCGAATGGAGCTGCACGATGTTCGGATCGAGCTCAGAGGCGAACACCGGGATCCGTGGGGCCTGGTAGCCGCCTGTTGCCACCACTACGTTGTCCGCCTCGTACCGGCGCAGCCCGGACGTGACCGCATACCCGCCATCCTCCCGGGAGAGCCCGTCAACGCGGATCCCGGTGCGGATGGGAAGCCGAAATCGGGCTGCGTACGACTCTAGGTAGTCGGCCACCTCGTCCTTCGTGGGGTACGACCATCCCGGCGCCGGGAAAGACCAACCGGGAAGCCCGTCATAGCGAGCGGGCGTGAACACCCGGAGCGAGTCCCATCGCTTGCGCCAGGAGTCGCCGATCCGCTCGTTGGCGTCCAAGATCACAACGGACCGCTCCCGCCTCGCTAGGTGGTATCCCACTGCCAGGCCGGCCTGACCGCCGCCGATGATCACGGTCTCGAAGCGCTCGGAGCCGCCGGTGCTCGCCATGGCTATCCCTCCACCCCGGACCAGTCCCGGGTCGGTCGTGCTGAGAGGACTCCTACCGCTGCAAGCTATGAGTGATGCGGCGCACTCGCATCGGGCGAACCACCCAACTCAGCCCGTCGGTGGCATGGTTGGTTTTACCCACCACCGGTCACAGAAGCCGGTTCTCGTCGGCGAACGCGGTGGCCGCGAGGCCCGAGGTCACACCCAGCTTGGTGGGATGTTGCCACGCACCGGTCCCCGTCCTCTCGGTTAGCCTCGATTCCCGGTCCGGTAATTGAGTTGAGGTTTGGGCCCGCGCTGGCGGGGGGTTAGCGGGGTGGGAAGCGGAAGCGTAGCCGCCGGTTG
>JAHRHA010000264.1 GCA_020027875.1 Micromonosporaceae bacterium
GCGTACGGCACGCCGCCCTCCTCGTGCTGCCGCCTCCGACGCTAGCGCCCAGGCGCAGCGTCCGCTCACCCGCATAACGCACTCAATTCGACAGATGAGTATGCCAGCGCCTAGAGGTGCCGGAGCTTAGCAATGATCATGGCCGCTCATGTAGGGCGTCGAGGCGTTGCCTGGCTTCTCCGCGTCCATCGAACTGTCGGCAGTGTTGGTCGTAGCGCCCGAGCAGTTCGACCGGGATTGCTCGTTCAGCCCCCGGTCACGCGGTAAGCGTCCTATGGTTGGCGGTTGGGCAGGGCCGCGTGCCTATGTGGGACTGGCACAAGTTCAGGCGGCGCCGTTACTGACTGTGCTCCTCCCTGAGGTCCGAGCCAGGCCACTAGTTTGTCGCCGGTCGGAAGGCAGGAGCCCTGCTCGGCTTCCGATGACCTCGGAACAGAAAGAAGGTCCACATGTCTGTTACGACCGAAGCGTCAGCGGGTGCCACCGGGATCTGGCCGTTCACGATCGAGACCCCTGACGCGGAACTCCAGACCCTGCGCGGCCGCATCGGTGCGACGCGCTGGCCGCACAAGGAGCTCGTCGAAGATCGGTCGCAGGGTGTCCAGTCGGCGACGATTCACAAGCTCGCAGACTACTGGGCATCAGATTACGACTGGCGCCAGTGCGAGTCGAAACTAAACGCGCTACCGCAGTTCAAGACCGAGATCGACGGGGTCGACATCCACTTCATCCACGTGAAGTCGCCGCACGCGGACGCGTTGCCGCTGATCATGACGCACGGTTGGCCCGGCTCGGTCATCGAGCTGCTCGAGACCGTCGGCCCGCTCACCGACCCGACCGCCTACGGAGGTGGCGCCGAGGACGCGTTCCACCTCGTGCTGCCGTCCCTGCCCGGCTACGGCTTCTCCGGCGAGCCGACCGAAGTCGGCTGGGACCCCGGCCGCACCGCGCGCGGCTGGGCCGAGCTGATGCACCGCCTCGGCTATTCCCGTTACGTCGCCCAGGGCGGCGACCTAGGCGCGATCGTGGCCGACGCGATGGGTCGCCAGGCGCCCGAGGCGCTAGTCGGCATCCACACCAACTTGCTTGTGACGACGCTGGGGGCCCCTACACCACCGCCGGGAGACACGGAGGAGGAACGCGCGGCGCTCGACGCGATCAACACGTTCACGACGAGCGGCTTCGGCTACTTCCTGCAGCAGTCCACGCGGCCGCAGACGATCGGCTACGCCCTGCTCGATTCACCCGTCGCCCTGGCGGCCTGGATGCTCGACCACGACACGGACAGTTACTCCAAGATCTCCCGCGCCTTCGTCGAAGGCGAGCCCGTGGGCAATCTCACCCGGGACCACATCGTCGACAACATCACGCTGTACTGGCTGACGGGCACCGGGACCTCGGCAGCCCGATGGTACTGGGACCTCGGACAAGCTCAAGCTAAAGCACGTGCGGCCGGCCAGGCTCCTCCGGAAGTCTCGCTACCGGTCGGCTTCACCACGTTCCCAGACGAGATCTTTCGGGCACCGCGCAGCTGGGTCGAGGCGTCGTATCCCAACCTCATCTACTTCAACGAGGTCGACAAGGGCGGTCACTTCGCGGCCTGGGAAGAACCGGAGCTCTTCGCGAGCGAGGTCCGCGCCGCGTTCCGGTCGCTTCGGTAGATGACCGTTACGAGAGGCGTTACGAGAGGACCGCGACAGGCACAACAGCGAGTGAGCGATTGCCCGAACCAGTGGACCCGCTGAATGCCGGGGCGATCGTGGCACGAGCACACCGCGGTCGCCCGCCGGACCGCTCGCGTGCCCCACCCGACACCCCTGGGAAGGAGACCACCATGACGAAACGCGACACCGTGCGGGAGACCGCCCCCGCCATCCGACCCTTCCGTGTCGATGTGCCGGAAGCGGACCTCGCTGACCTCCGCCGGCGCATCGAAGCGACCCGATGGCCTGACCGGGAGACGGTTTCCGATCGGTCGCAGGGTGCACAGTTGGCCGAGTTGGACGAGCTCGTTCGGTACTGGGGCACGGACTACGACTGGCGGAAGGCCGAGGCGCAACTGAATGCCTTTGAGCAGTTCGTAACGACCATCGACGGGGTCGACATCCACTTCATCCACGTCCGCTCCGGCCACCCGAACGCACTGCCGCTGATCATCACGCACGGGTGGCCCGGCTCGGTCTTCGAACAGATCAAGATAATTGGTCCGCTCACCGATCCGACGGCATTCGGCGGCCGAGCGGAGGACGCCTTCGACGTGGTGATTCCATCCCTGCCGGGCTTCGGCTTCTCATCGCGACCGACAGAGACCGGCTGGGGGGTGGAACGCGTGGCCAATGCGTGGGACGTCCTCATGAAGCGGCTGGGGTACATACGCTACGTCGCGCAGGGCGGCGATTGGGGGTCGGGCGTCGTCGAGGCTATGGCGCGGCAGGCACCCGAGGGACTACTCGGCATCCACATCAACTTGCCTGCCGTGTTCCCACCCAATGCAGCTGCGGCGATCGCCAGCGGCGGGCCTGCGCCGGCGGGACTCTCCGAGCAGGAACGCGCGGAATTCGACTCCATAAGAACATTCATCCAGAACGGGGGCTGGGCCTACCTGACGATGATGAGTTCGCGGCCGCAGGCTGTCGGCTACGGCTTGGCCGACTCGCCCGCCGGCCTCGCGGCGTTCTTGCTCGTTCACGGCGGGTTCGGTAAGTGGGCATACGGCAAGGACCCGCAGCAGTCGCCGACGCGAGATGAGGTGCTGGACAACTTATCGCTGTACTGGCTGACGGACACCGCGGCCTCGGCGGCGAGGTTCTATTGGGAGAACCGCGATGTAAACCTCATCAGTGCGGCTGCGCAGAAGACCGAGGAGATCTCGGTCCCGGTAGCCATCACAGCGTTTCCGGACGACGATCTCTTTCGAGCCCCCGAGACGTGGACCCGCCACGCCTTTCCCAGTCTGATCTACTTCCACCAAGCAGACAGGGGTGGCCACTTCGCCGCTTGGGAGGAACCGCAACTGTTCTCCGACGAGATCCGTGCGGCATTCCAATCGCTTCGATAGGTGACCGTGTCCGAACGCCTGCACATGCCATCGCGCGCGGGTGACCGAGTGGCTCAACTCTGAGCCACTCCGGCCCGCCGAGCTGCGCGGCCACGTCCTCGTGGATTTCTGCCTGGCTGAAATCGGAAGGTACGTGGTTCGACCACGCCCTGGCCAATGGTGCCGGACGCGACCAGCGGTCCAATGTAGGCGCACTTGGTCCGCGCAGAGCGGAGCCACGCTCAGAGAGGTGATGGCGCGCATTGGCCACTCGAGCACGCGAGCTGTGATGATCTACCAGCATGCCAGCCGGGAGCGCGGTCAGGTGATCGCATCGGCGCTGAACGCGCTCATCGACGCGGCCCGGGATGGCGACGTAGCTGAGGGCTCGGCGGCGTGATCTGGCACGTGGATGGCACGCACGCGCTGCTATACGTCGAGCGTGACGACATTGGACTGGTCGACAATACCGAGGACATGCTGCGCACCATGCCCGCGGAGAGGTTTCATGAGGCCATTCCCGCCTGGCGGCGGCTCGCCGTCGTGGTTCGCGAAGCCCGTGACGATCCCGCCTTATGGCGCGGTCGACAGCGGGCCGCGGCGGATGCCATATTCCCCAAGACACCGGACTAGGTGCATTTTCCGTACTTCCACGAGGCGGCCCCGGACGAAGTCACTGCGCACCTGCGCTCATGCGACCTGGACTGGCATGACCTGGTCGAATGGAGTCGTATGCGGCGCGCGCTGGCTATCGCAGACACCCGCACGGTCGTAGCGTCCCACCAACGGGCTCAGGAGGAGCCGACGCCGGACCTTTCGCCCGACAAGATCAAACGCAGTCGGGTGGGCGGGACGCATTGCTGCGCCCCGCCCCCCTAAGAGTGAACACCGTGCGTGCCACTCGTCGCGGCACACGGCTCAAGCAAGCCCGTGGGCGATTCAGGTGGTAGGTTCTGACCGAGGGCCAGTCACCATCCTTCATCGGCTTGAAGATCCTGCCCCGTAGCCGCCGTACGTTGTCCTCGCGGAGGCGCCAGTTGATGGCGTCCGACTGGAGGTTACGTCCTCAGGTCCGTTCACTCCGAGAGCCGCCATCGCAACATCGAAGGCAAAAGCTGTCATCGCGTCTAACCTCGATTCACGGGAAGCCCGGCCAGCCCTGATCTTGGGTTGAGCCGGGCTTCTGGTTGGGACGTTTGCGGAGGTAGAGCGGTCGAGCCGGCGTG
>JAHRHA010000138.1 GCA_020027875.1 Micromonosporaceae bacterium
CGTGCTTGCACGGGCGTAGTCCTTCCGTTCGAGAGTTGGTCCTCTTTGTACGGAACCTACGCCCGTCGTCATTTACACCGGCGGATGGACACGACCGCGAGCGCCGCCGACACCGCCTCAACACCACAGGCAATCGCCAACTCAACACCGCCCTGCACATCGTCGCCATCTGCCAAGCCCGCGACCCCGGGCCCGGCCGCGTCTACTACCTCCGCAAGATAACGGAAGGCAAGACCCCTGCCGAGGCACGACGAGCATTGAAACGACGCCTCGCCAACGTCATCTACCGGTGCATTCTCAAAGATCAACAACGGCGATCGGCGAACACCCTTGACACACAGAGGCGCTCTTGAGCCACAGCCTCGTCAGCGGTGCCCGGCAGGAGCGCACGCCAAATGAGAACCACGCTCAGAGGCGGGCAGCCGATGAGACAGCCTCCCGCCGAACACCTCGGCCAAGGCCCCGAGCGCACGAGCACCCTCCGCATCAGAGGCGCTCGCCGATGTCTGGGCCATCGGTGTTGCCCAGCTGCGCCCTATGCTCCGCACCGCGATCGCGCGTCTCCCGTTGGGGGCGCCCACGCGGAGTCGGGCGTCGGGCGGCCATTGTTGAGCGGGCTCCTGCGATGGCACTCGCGAGTCGGTCCTCGAGGATCGTGCGATGTTCGGCCAGCCACCGCACGCGGGCGACGAGTCGCGGGCGCGGCGAGAGACCGCGATCGTAGCCCTTAACGGCCTGCTGGAGGCCACGCGCGCGGACGTACACCGAGATCGCGGGCGCCGCCTGCGGAGGAAGCGGCCGGCGCCGACAGTAGCCCGTGACCAACTGGCAGACCCGATCCAGATCAAGCTCGATCGCCCGCTGCTGCTGACGACCGCTGCGCCAGAGCCCAAAACCGATGTCCGCCCACAACACATCCACATAGGACAGCGCGAAGTCGATGACGCCGACCGGCACAGGCGGCTCGCCATGGGCGAGGACGTTGTGCGCGGTGAAGTCGCCGTGGATGACGTGCCGGTCGGCGTTGTTGTGCCCGATCGCGGCCAAGTCGGCGGCGAGCGCATCGAGCCAGCCGCGTACCTCAGCGCCGGCCGCCCTTGTCGGCAGCGTGTCCAGCGGGTAGGCGACCGGCCGTTGAGCTGGTCGCGGCGTCGTGGCCGCGGCGTCATGGTAGCGGGCGAGCAGCTCGCCGATCTCTTCCATCGAGGGTCGGGCGTCCCAGCCAATAATCCGGCCAGGCAGATAGCTGACCAGCTCCCAAAGAGCGTCGTCCCGGCACAGCCAGCTCGCGCCATCGAGGGCGGCCACCGGGTGGGGTGCCGGAAAGCCGATCGCCGTCAGTCGATCAAGGTAGCCGTGCAACCATGCCAGGTCGCGGCGTACCACCGACAAGTCGGGCCGGAACAGTCCCGGATCCAACCTGCGCAGGACGGCCAGACCGGACTCATGACGCACAAGCCATGAGGTGGCTTCGCGCGAGGGCAGCGTCCGGCCGGTGTCCACCAGGCCGGCCCCGGCGAGCAGCTGCGGCGGAATCTTCACATCGACCATCTAACCGCTCCGCGCCTAGCACGCCGCTGTGACGGGACCGAGTGGGCAGTACGGTCGGGCATGACCGCGATCCCTCCGGAGTGTCGCGCATCGACCGATCGTCTCCCGCCAGACCTATGCCGACGTCGCCGGTCGCGCCGCGCGTCACTCATCCGCCGCGATGCGCGCGCTCGTGCCGCGGAGCGGATGACCCGGGTCCGGAATCGGCTCGGGGTGGGGTGGCGGCCCTTGGTGATGACGCGCCGGTTGAACACCAGCCCGACGTGGTCGGGGCGGCCTAGGTCGAGGTTGTCGCGGATGACCTGCTCGAAGAAGATCCGCCCGGACACCGGGGCGTCGAGCATCTGGGTCAGGGAGAACTCGGCTTGCAGAATCGAGATCGCGTAACGGTAGTCGGCGGCCCGGTCAGCGGCGGTGAACGGGTGCGGCAGGCGGGAAACCACTTGCGGAGCAGGGCGTCGATGTGCTCGGGTCCGAGCCGGTCGCAGATGGCCTGCACCGCGGCCGGGTCGTCTACGGCGGCGAAGCCGATGCCAGCCTTGGCGGCCTGCCGCTTGGCCCACTCGTTGCCGTTGATGCACAGCTTGGCGGCAAACGGGAAGTAGGAGCAGAACCCGAGGAAGAACGGGCCGAAGTCGTCGTCGAAGCAGCGCGAACGCCATTACCTGGTTGCCAAGCCGATGGAACGGCGGATGATCAACCAGTGACTCTTCAAGAAGCTCTATATATCCCAGGACTGCGCGGTGGAGCGGTTCGAGATGACCAAGCCATTCGCCACCTTGCTCGACCGCAACTTGGTCAATGACCTGGCCACGGCCCGACTCTCCGGCCGCGAAGACACCAACACAACGGACACGGTCGATGTGGAAGAAGTCGGCCGCGATGCTCAAGGACTGGAGCGGCTGCGGCCGTCAAACGTCTTCGTCAACAGTTCCGCCTGTCGGACAGAAACGCACAAGCCGGACGGCGGTGCCGTCCGGCTTGGTTTGCACATGATCACTTTGGTGCCCCCGGCAGGATTCGAACCTGCAACACACGGTAAGGAAGTCAGTCCTATATGGACGGATAGTGCCTTCTAGCTGTGGTTAGGCGGGTCATCATGATCGAGTATCGCCAAGGTCATTCGGCAAAAAGTCCGGATCTTGCGACGACGCGCCCGACCCTGTCCATCGTCAGTCGTCATTGGCCGTGTGCCGGCTTCGCCGTCGGCCCGGTATGAGGTCGTAGACCGCAAGCGCGTTCACCACCGTGTCCGGCGCTCGCGTCAGCTCACTGGGGCCGGCGTCAAGGTGGTCCTTGGACTGCCGTCTCCTGTCTGCCCGCCGCAGTGGCCAATAGATCAGTGGGCCGAGAACGACGACTCCGAGCCCGACGTTGATGGCGAGGTTCGGCATCCATGGTTCGTCGTCGAGGATCCGATCGACCACGGTCATGAGTACGCCCCACAGCACGCCAAAGAGAATGGCTGCGGCGACCCACGCCACGCCGGTCCATCGTGGGTGGCGGGCGAGGAGTCGGGGAACTGGGTCAATCACAGCTACACACTAGCGCCGGCGGAACCATCGCCCGCAGCGCGGCGATGGTGACCGGGGCGGCTTTGCGCGCCCGGGCGGTGCCGGCCAAGACGCGTTCCCGGCGGTGCGCGCGCAGCACCGCCCGAGCCAGTGTCAGGTCCGGCCGGTCGCGTCCGGCGGCCCGGTGCGCGGTGGAGATCGCCGCCAGGGCCCGCTCGATCGTGGTCGGGGCCTTGCCGGCCTCGGCGAGCGCGTTGACGTATTCGGCCAGATTGGTGGGCGGTCGACGGTAACGCGGCCAGCCCTCGCGCCCCCGTCCACGGGGTGAACCGGGACCAGTCGCCGGCGTACACCCGCCGGGTCGACGCGGGCACGGACTCGGCGACACGCCGCCGGGTCCCCTCGGACAGACCCCGGTCAGCGCCCACGCCCGTCGCGAGCCCCAGGACGCCGCCCGCCGTCGGCCTCATCGTGCCGCTCGTGATCGGCTCCACGACGATCGGCACAGCGTCGAAGGATCGCTCGACCTCGATGGGAGGAGACGGCTCAACAGCCTCAATCTGATTCACGAGAAGTGATGTTATCGGGAATGAGCATCAGAGAACATGTGACGCTTCAACCCTCCGGTTCTCCTGGCTTAGGCGAGCCGGGGTAGGACGGGAGGCACGGGATTCTGAACCCACCCGCCGTGACTAGGGATAAAAGGGTCGCGGGTTGAAATCCACCGTCCCGACCGCCGTCCCGACAGTGTTTCATCGATGCCCGCCGTTGCAACCCCGCGGCCGTCATCCTGCAGGTCTTCTCAAGCCACCCAAGTGCCCGCTCTTGGGGAATGAGGCATGGCCCTGGGCATGCGGAGGTTCGTCGCCCGGAGACCGGACCTCAGGCGATTGCCGGATGCGGTATGTGGCTGTGCGCCCAGTCCGGATCTCGACGGTGAGTTGACTGGCCACGCTCCATCGCAGCACCTTGGCCACGGTTTCGTCTGCGATGTCTGCGCCGAGCCTGTCGCTGGCGCTATCGGCGAGGCGTGCCACATCGCCGTCGAAGACTCCATCGTCGCCGGCCGACGCGAGGATCGACCGCCACACGGCCCGCCACATCCGACGCCTTTGCACCGTCCAGGTCTTGGCACGTTCGTCGAAGGCCTGCAACCGGGGGTCGGCTGCCGGGGGCCGGGGACGGGCTACCCGCGGGGGTCGGTGCGAGGGCAGCTGGTATGAGTTGCACCGATTCCCGTGGCCGTGATCGAGGACCCTGAGGAGTCCCGCTTCGCGAAGCCACTTCAGGGCATGTTGGATGTTTCTTCGGCCACCCGGTGGTTGCCCAGACGGCCCTGCGATGGCCTCTGCGATCTGGGTGCCGACAACGCGACCTTGCCGTGTTCGTCGGCGGCATCAACGAGTGCCCACCACACGGCTCGTCGTAGGCTGGCGATGCGTCCCATCACCGTGTGCGCTGCGCCTCTCGGTACGGGCGGGTGGCGCCTGTAGAAGAGTCGATGTAGCGCCGCCCTGTCAATCATCGTCATCCCTGATGTCTGCCCCCGGCACCCTTCCGAGCGAGTGGGCCACCGCCCGCGGCCCGAGGCAGCAACTCGGTAGCGGGCCGGCCCAACCGTCGAGCCGAGACGCACCTCCGCCTGGACGGTGCGCAACGGTGCAAGGTCTTGCACCTAAGGCACTATCTTGCACTGACAACGGCATCGGCGACGACTTGCCTGATACTCATGATCGAGCCGCCACCGCCTGCAGATCTCGCGGAGCTCGGTCATGCCGTGGCGAGGGCTCGACAGGCTGTCGATATGACTCTGGACGGCCTCGCCGAGCGAAGCGGGGTCTCGCGCCGGATGTTGATCGAGATCGAGCAGGGTCGTGTGAACTGCACCATCGGGGTGCTGCACGCGATCGCGCATGCGGTCAATGTCCCGCTTGGGCGACTGGCCCAGGCAGCCTGCGCCGACGGGCCTATAGGTGAAGTGCCCCGCTAAGCCTCGTGGGGCATCCTGAACGTGGCGAGTTCTTGCGGCCGATCTCGCGGACCTCGTCGGGATCATCGGGATCAAACCGACGACGGCACCCGCCCGTGACATGCCGTTGGAACGGCGGCTGACCGGCCGCGGGTGAGCGGCGGGGTGATGACGGGGGCAGTGGCCGCACACGCACGAGTGCCCCCTCATGTTGCGTTGAGCATACGTGACCCAACCTGGACGACGTCGGGTCAAGCGGATCTCGCATCAGCACAGGGTTCTAGAGCCATCACAGACACGAGTGGACGAGGTTGCCGTCGGCGACGTCGAGCAGTCCGTAGTCACATGGTTCTATCTCTGGATAGAGGCACTATCATTGGTGTCCTCGCGGATCCAGTGATCATGCGCGGATTCCTTGGTACACAAGGAATCTAGCGTGTTGTGTTCATTCATGCGCGCACAGGTGTGAAGCATACGCTCCGCGGATGGCACGCAGGTACGCAAGAGCCGCCGTGATCCACTCGCGGTCCTTGTGAACCATCCACGAGAGCGGGCGGATTGCTCGAGTGCGCCGAGCAATCCGTTGCAGCTCGGGCAGAGAAGCCCCCGCACGCAGCGGCCGCAGCTCCGCCCCTTCGTTGGACAACAGGCGTGGCCGTGGTCAACCGCAAGGGGCGGCCCCGCCTTGGCAGGTCGCGCTGTGAGGTCGACTGCCGAAGCAGCTCGGTCCATGTGCGGGCTGTCTGCGGACCCTTCCCGGCATTGATCTTCCTCACCGGCCTTGGTGTCGCGCCCCGCTGGCTGTCCGTTCGTCGTGCCAACGCCCGCTGAAGTCGAGCCTTCAGTGACAGGCGAACCAGCCTGAGTGTACACCGATCTTCGGCACGCATTTCGCTTCCCAAGCGCAGCCCGTGTCTGGCCTGATTGGTGGAGATCAGTGGGTGGTGAAGCTGCCGTACCCTGCGGGCATGACGCCGGTTGCTCGTCCGCGCCGCCGCACGGCCCGGTGGTGGCTGCTGCTCGTGTTGGGGTTGGTCGCGGTGGCGGGCGTGTTCGTCTTGCAGCAGGTCACCGACGGCAGGACAACGTGGCGTGCCATCGCCGGCGCCGCGGCCTTGGCACTTGCAGGGACGGGTGCGACGGTTCTGGTGTCGCGGGCACGCAGGAAGCTCGATGCGCAGAAGGCGCAGGACCGGGTCGCCGACCAGTTGATCGACGCGGCGCCAGCGGTGTCGCTGACCGCGCTGCGCACCCGGCCAACGAGGTGGTTATTTTCGCTGAGCGCGCACCGGGGAACTTTCCGGACTGCATGCCTAGTGTGCCGATGCCGCGGCCAATCCGGTGGTGGTGCTCACCGGCCCCGGTGGGGTCGGCAAGACTCGGCTGAGCCTGAAACTGGGCCACGATCTGGCCGCGCGGCGCTGGCAGGTGCTGGCGGTGACGGCGGGCGCCGAGGCTCATGCCGTGGAGTATGTGACCAACCTGGACAGTGGCGAGAAGTTGCTGGTGGGCTGCTACCGCGAGCTGGTCGCCCAGGCCGAGGCCGAGCTCCCCGCCGCGTCACCGGCCCGGGTGAGGCAGCTGGTCGCCGCGATAGCCCGTGAAGCCGGGCAGTACATGTGGTTCCTGGCCATCGTCGGCGGCTCCGCCTGGAAGATGGAAGCCAGTCTCGCCCGGTTCCTTCGCGAACACCTCGCCGGCACGATCGATCGCGCGGGCGGGATCCAGGTGCTGCTGCGCGGCCTACCCACCACCCAACCCGGTCCGGCCTCACCACACGCGGTGCAGAGCCTGGATTGGTATCACCCGATCGCCGCCGAGCTGCCCGCCATCACCACGGATCACAGCGCCGTCGCGGCCAGGCATCGGCAGCTGACCGCCGAACGCGAGGCCACGCAGGCCGCCTGCCGTACGGCGCTCGCGCCGGTCCGGCGGGCCGAGTTCGACGCGCTCCTGAAAGTCGCGCAACGGTATGCGGCCATTCGCGAGGAACAGTCCCGCGACCTCACCCTGGGCTGGCCGGTGCTGCGCGCATGCGCCTCCCGCCTCGGTGAGCATCTGGCCAAGCGACACGTCCTCGCCGCACCCGAAGATGTGCACTTCTGCACCCAGGCCGAGGTAGACGCCGCCGTGACCGGCCAGGCGACGCCGCTCGCCAACACTGCCGCCGACCGGCGGGGCACATGGGAACAGCACCGGCGGCTGCCGGCACCGGTCACGATCGGCCAGCCGCCACGTCTGGTCGGCGACGTCATCGACAATGCGGTCCGAGCGGCGCGCACCGGACAGGCCGCCGAGGGCGCGATCGTGGGCCATCCGGCCTCCGCCGGGCGCGCCACCGGACCGGTACGCATCATCTTCGAGCCGCAGGACTTCGAAGCCTTCGCCGACGGTGAGGTGCTGGTCGCCAAGGCCACCTCCCCGGCCTGGACACCGCTGTTCGCCCGCGCGGCAGCCGTGGTCACCGACGGCGGCACCCTCGCCGCGCACGCCTCTCTCGTCGCCCGTGAGTACGGCATCCCCGCCGTCGTCGGCACCAGCAACGCCACCAGCCGCCTGCACAACGGACAGATCGTCACCGTCAACGGCAACGCCGGTACCGTCACCCCCGCCGCTGCCGTGGAGCGCGCCAATGCTCAGCCATGACATCTTCGGCCTGCCGATCCCCGAGGCCGGACCGGTGTTCGCCGTCGCCCTCGCCGTGCACATCGCCGCCGGGTTGGCCGCGGTCATCGCCGGGGGGCTCGCCGCCACTGCCATGAAGCGCCCCGGCCGCCACCCGAAGGCGGGCCGCACCTACCTGATCGCCCTGGGTTTCATCTTCGTCACGGCGACCGTCATGTCCGCGATCCGCTGGCGCGAGGACGCTCACCTGTTCGCCATCGCCTGCGTCGCCTTCGGGCTCGGCCTGTTCGGCTGGCGAGCCCGGCGGCGGCAGCGGCCCGGCTGGCCGACCCGGCACGCAATCGGCATGGGCGGCTCCTACATCGCCTTGTTGACCGGCTTCTACGTCGACAACGGCCCGTTCCTGCCCATCTGGGACCGCCTCCCACACGTCACCTACTGGCTGCTACCCAGCCTTGTCGGCGTACCGCTGATCTGGTGGGCGCTTCGCCGCTACCACACCCGCGACCGGGCACCAGCGCTGCGCCGTGGCAGGCGTGTGTGACGAGCAAGAGTCGGAGGCGTGCCCCCGCGACCACTCGAGACGGAACGCCCTCGGTTGAGGTTCGGCGCGAACCGCAGTCGGGCTCGCGTTGCGCGCCAGCGGAAGCGTCCGACACTCCTCGGGCTACGCCGGTCGCCCCCCATCGGGCGTTCGCGCGGCACTGTGCTGATCTTGGTTTCGTCACTGGTGCGCCGCGACCGCTGGCGGTCGGATGGGGCGGTCGAGCGTGCGGCCGATGTGGTGGCGGGTGCGTTTGGAGCCGGGAAGGTACGCGGATGCCGGTAAACTGCAAGCGTTGCCACTTTGTTGGCATGCGGTGGCGGCGGCCGGCCAAGGTGGGTTGGGACGGCCTCGGCGACCGTGTGGAAGCCGGTATGCGTGCGGTTGGCGATCTAGCCGGTCAGGGCGACCACGTGGTCGGCCGGCAGGCTGGCGATGAGGTTGGCGAGCGTTCGGGCAGCCGTGATGCGTCCCTCGGGCCATCGCACTTCTCATTAGATATCTTTCGGTTTCTCAGCATTGTGTCGGTGTAAATGTCGGTTCCGACATCTCGTTGACAATCCCTCGGCCCGGCGTGTCGGTCGCACTTCGCGGGACGCTAAACCGCGCTTATGTGCGGCTCGTTCCGCCATCCTGACCAGATCCTGTTCCTGGCATTCGATGCACAGCTCGTACACCATCCCGTACTCAAAACTCTGGTAACGGCTTCGATGCACTCGACAAAATGCCCGCTGGCAGTCACGGCATCGCGCTACTGCAGGAGGAGCTCCACAGTCGACCGTCTGGACCTGGCAGACGGCACCCTCCCGCAGCATCGCATCACGCAGTGACTGCTCGTGGGCCGACTCGATCGGATTATCGTAGTTCGGCTGCCGTACACCTCCTGCCACAGCCTGGATCGGAACCGACGTTCCCGGTATATAGGCCGGATTGTGCCCGTACGGATGCCCCATATTCACTCCAACCATGTGACCGTTGTGGCCCCAGCCAGTTCAGTCTGCGGTCCCTGCGGCGATGACCGCCAGCGGTCAGATAGAGCGGACGGTCACTACCCGCGGGCGGCCACGAACTCCGCCCGTCCTGATGACAACAAGTGGCCACGGGGAGTCCAAGATCGCAGAAACCGACAGATCGCTCATAACGAGCCGCCGACAATTCGATGAGAAGTCGATTCCTACCCACAGGTCAGCGGATCGATCACCGACAGTTCTATTGAGAAACTACAACCGTGCCAGATCCGTGCCAGATTGAGAAGACAGACTTGGGGAGTCGCGAGGAGTCGCGGTGCGTCGCCCGAAGTATGCCCCATGTCGGGGCGATCAGGAGATCTCTGTGACGTCGATAGCGCCACTGGCAGCGTTGGGTTCGGATGTCGGACGCAGCCTGATCCCGGTCCGCGTCCAGCTGGGGACTAGGCGGGGACCGCACGTCGGGCGCGATACCAGACGCGACGCTGCACTCGACACGTTGAGCCAATGGCAAGACCGTGCGTGACGTGCGCAAACGTCTAGCGCAACGTCTCGGGGGTCAAGGGGGGGTCAGGGTTCAGATCCCGCCGGCCGAGGACAAGGCCGCATGAGGGAAGCCACGGCCACGCTGTGTACATCCTGGGCCTCTTGCCCGAGAATCCCCGTGAAAGGCCGTGAAATGACCAGAACCAATTTCCTTGTCACGGAACGGATCTGGCCATTGCGCAGGGCACAATCCTGCCAGGATCACTCCAACGCCAGGTGACGATCAGTAGCTACGGGTCAGCTTCCGACGTGCAGTACCCCTGCAAGGCCGACGTCGTCGAGGTGACGGTAGGCGACGGTCAGACCGCCTGGGTCGAGGTTGAGGGCCGCAAGGATGTCCCAATGCTGGCGCTCGGCGAACAGTTGCTTGGTACTTAGGGCAGTCGCCAGCCCGACGAGATCCGGCTGGCCAACCGCGAACGGTGCAAAGACCGTTGGATCGTCCCCCACGGGGGTGACCGGCAACCGAACGTCTGCCGGATAGACAACGCCATCGAGCTCCTGCTTGAACTCACCGTCTGAGTCTTCGTACACGTTGGCAAACGCCGATCGGTCCGACACGTACTCATGAACGTGCTCGCCGCTACGAAACAACTCGGCGACCAGAACGTCGGAATGCGCTACCTCGAAGGTGGCAACTGGGCATCCGAGAGCCCCGCTCACCGCTGTCGCCAGGTCGTAGGTCTCGGCATAGCCGTGCTGCCCTTCCATCGGTATGACGGCCGTACGTCCGTCCTCGACGGGAACCAAAGCAGCGACCGATCCAACCGCCGCGATCACCGCACGAACCTCGTCCATCCCGGCCGCCACCAACATCGTTTCGTAGCTCGTTCCCACGTGAATCCCACCCTTGCACGCACGCATCGCGGCGGAATCTTGATCTTCACCAAGTGCCCGATGACATATTGATCTAATCAAGCCAGCACCTTAGTCGAGCGATCTCAAGATCGTTTGACATCCTATTCTGACATCAACTGGGCCGACCCTACCTGTACTTCGCCAGACCACCTGACCCGAGTGACCAGCGCGGACGCACGTCAGTGGACTTAGGTCAGCCTTTGAACACCTTCACATAGTCCCGGCGCGTCGACGACGCCCGGCCGTCGACGTGCCCATGCCACCGACCACCTGGTCAACGTCCTCGACCGTGACGTCCCACGCTGGTCGGCCCAACGCGGTCAGCATCCGTTCCAGCACGCGTGCGTCGTTGTCGACGGTGACTGGGCTGCACCCGCGGGCGACCCACGACAACACGTACGCGTCGACGCACTGCTCCTGAAACCGCCACGGAACCGCGGGCTGAGACGGGGGCTCGGCAGTCTGGCCTCGGACCAGTCGAAGCTGGGCTGTCACCGGCTCACCTTCCTCGCACGTCAACCACGAAGGCCGCGCCTCCACAACACCAGCGCCACCTTCAGTGGCAACGAGAACGCCCGGACCAGATACGGGCAGGTGGAAGCAGGAATCTAACCATGCGAACATGTGCCACCTCCGGTTGGCTGGTCGATGCAGTCGCTGGAGCTGCGTCACCGCTCGCACGCCCGGGTCGAAGATCGCATCCGCTGCGGCAAAGACTCAGGCTATGGCCGATCCCCGCCACGCCTGTTCGCGATCAACCAGGCATGGCTCGAACTGGCCTTCGCCGGCATCGACCTGCTCGCCTGGACCAGAGTCCTCCTGCTCGACGGTGAACTCGCTGAGAATGACAAGCAGTGGCCACTCACGCGGCAAGTGCCCCTACATGATGAGACCAGGTATATCTGGGACGCCCGTTCGCGAGGCCGACTGGTAAGCGCTGGTGGACAGTTCCCGTGATCAGTTGGCCCAGCCAACCGGCATCGAGTCTCTGTGGCGTTCCTGCAGGCTCGGCTCGGCTACCGACCAACCGGCGCCGCACAGCCGTGCCATTACCACATCGAGCCGCGCAAGGGCATGTTCACGCTCGAGGCGTACCTGGCCGGACGTAACGCGACCGCGTTCACAGCGGCCCGCCGATGAGGGGTGACCTGGTCACGGTGCGGATCGCCACCAGGTCCGCGACCGTCGGCCGACTCCGGGATGGCGCGAGGCGTCGTGAGCGCGCGGCGGGGACCCAGACCCCTTCGTCGTCGTCGGGGTGCGGACCGGTGACCGCGAGTACGAAGTGGTCGACAGCCTCACCTGCGGCGAGGGTGTTGAGCGCGACGGCGCTCGGGGCGGGAACCCTCGTCGATAACCGGGCGGCTTGGCGCTCCCGCTCGCAGCGGATGTCGATGGGCCGGCTCGCTGGCGTCGATGAGCCCGTCGCACCACAGGCACCCAGCGCGGGCGACAGCGGCCGGGTGGTCCTAACGGTTCGGGTGTGCGCAGGCCGCCTGAGCCAGCTGGCCGAGCGGCGTGCCCACGGCGTGGGCGACCGCGTGCAAGATACCTGGGTGTGCAATTCACCCGACCCTGCTCGATCTCGACCAGCATGCGCCGAGAGACTCCGCTGCGCTCGGCCAGACCCTCGAGGGTGAGGTCTGCGGCTTGCCGGGCCCGAGCGACAGCGTGACCGAGCGCCGCAAGATCTACGGGCGGCGACTCGCTCATGAGTACCAACGAAGTCGCCGAAGGAGACCTTGTCAGTGCAAGATAATGCCCTAGGTGCACGATGCTGCACCGGGCGAGTCAGGTGCGACGTCTGCCGACGCTGGTGCCGTTCCGCCGGCGGGAGGGCGCGCGGATCGAAATGGCCGGTCGGCGTATAGCCGCGTTTCGGCGCACCGTGTGGTACACGCTCGTCGATGCTGCCGACGACAACGCCGAGGTTGCGATCTCGGCCGGTGCGATCGCCGCAGCGATAGGTGTGGCGTCCCGGCGCGGGCCGGCCAGCCGGTCAAACGTTCAGCGGGCGCTGCGGTGGCTGCGCGGCGAAGGGCTCATCGATATCGTGGATCAAGCCAGTGGTTTGGACAACCGGACCAACACCTATCGACTCCGCGTACCACGCCATGTTCCGCGAGTCCGCCGTCGTCGACGCGCCTGACCCCTGGCTGCAGGTCTTCGATGACCAAGCCTCGGCCTGGACGGGCGGCACCAGGCTCGGCAGGCGCCAACCCTATAAAGCTAGCGACCACCTAAAGCGCGGGGCGTCAGGCCCAGTGTTGGGCACGGGTCGAAAGGTGGCGGTGGTTATCGGCATGGTCGGATCTGCCAGGCGGCCGTGGAACGTTACCTCGGGTGCCGGCGGCGCACCAGATGACGACGACGTATGACGACGGCCCCGGCTGCTGCTTGGCCGCTGCGATGCCGGAGGCCGTCGTTTTATCACTCCGAAGGAGCCACGGTTGGTCAGAGGACGGGCGGTGCCGAAATGAGTTGTGCGTGCGCCACTACATTAGCGGACGCCGCGCACATCCGAGTTGGTCGTATCGGCGGTCGATCGCACCGCCCTTACTATCCCCGGCAGAGCTGATGGCGGAATCCTTGTCGGTGGGTCTGCCACAGGGATCACCACGCAGGCCGGTTGTCGTGTTGAGCGCGGCGAACAGATTCGTGGTTCCGTGGCGTATGTAGTCGTGCGTATCTTCGCTCGGCCGGAGTCGACCGGCAGCAGCGGCTGGGTCTCGTCCAGCGCCTGGACCTGCGTCTTCTCGTCGATCGTTAACACCACCGCGCCGCCGGGCGGTCCATGAAGAAGCCAGCCACGTCGGCCACCTTGGCCGCGAACCTCGGGTCACGGGAGAGCCTAAATGCGCTCTGGCGGTGCGGCTTGAGCCTGTGTTTGCGCCAGAGAGCGTGGCGACGCAGTACCACGACACGCACACGCCCTCGGTGCGCTTGACGTGGGCGGCCAGCTGCCGGCTCGGCCAATGCGACGGCCCCGTCGCGGCCGGGGACTCTGCCGGGTCACGGCGAGGATCCGCGATGCCACCCACGCCGGCACCGGCTGCCGAGGCGCGGCGTGAGAACGCTCGAGCAGGCCAGCGACCCACCTCAGCTCAAACCGGTCAAACCCATCTGTCCACTGTAGGCAATGACGGCAACCGGGGCGTCCATGTCGACCGTGCGCACTCCTTCAGCCATCCACAGCACGATCCGCACCCTCGAACCCATTCAACGACACACCGAATGCAATGGAACGAGCGTCACGGGACACCAGGAACAGTCATCGACTGTCCAACGCTGGGGTGTTCTGCATTGCTCGGTGCAAGGGGGGTTTCAATATTGGTGCAAGGGGGGTTAACGATTCAGCCGGAACATGGGAAATCACAATTCTGAACAGATGGGGGTTGAGCCTCAGACCTCCGGAAGTGAGGGGGTGTCGCTCAGTTTAAGTTGATCATGGTGTGAGGGTGTACGTCAGGGGGCGGGGGTCGTCGGGGATATGGGGCGGGGTCTGGTTGATCTCG